>CAYLLN010000111.1:0-19438 GCA_964384375.1 uncultured Pirellulaceae bacterium | reverse complement strand
GCCGGGGCTCGCTGAATCAGTTGTCGCCCCCCCACTGTGAATTCCAATCGCGCTGAGGAAGCTTGGTCCTCAGCGTCGGCTTAGGAGTTCAGCGTCGATGGTCGAGCGACACTTTCGACAGCCGGACCTTCACCGCGGCGATGCGAGCATCGATGTCGGTCAGATCGGACGCCTTGACGGTTCCTGCCGCGATCTGCTTCTCGACGTACACGCGTTCTTCCTGTAGCACAGTCAGTAAGCTGACCAATAGAGGCTCGATGCTCACCGGCGGGCGAGCCGCCTCGGCCAGTTGAATGCGGGCTTCGATCAACTCGGCCTCGGCCTGGCAGAGCCTGCTCGGTGGCAGCTGCCCCTCTTCGACGCCGGCCTTCACGGCATCGCGAGCACGCAACTTCGCGGCGACTATCTCGCGAATCGCGTCCAATTCCGTCGCATTCTCCGGCAGCGGGGCAGTGACCAACTCCACATCCTTGATCCAGACCTCGTTCTTCTGCTCCTTGTCGGCATCGGAGGTGCCTCGCCCTTCCATGTGTAAACCGAACTCAACTACTTCGGGCCGCTCGCCCGGCTTGAGGTCGAGCGCAACCTCATACAGCGTCCAGTTCGTATCTCCTTTCGCGGCAATCGTGTGCGTCCCGATCGTGTCCTTGGCCGTATCTCCGGGATAACGAGCCACGAGACGCGGATACGCCTCGCGAGCCCCCTCGCTCTTCATCCGCAAGCGACCAATCAGCCGGCAGTTTTCGACATCCGGCTGCCGCAGTTCGAGCAAGCGAAAGCCCTTCCAGTCCGCCGTTGAAAACTTCCAGCCGTCGGGTCCGGCGTCGGTGTATTCGGCCGAGATTGGCTTGTCCTTGGCCGGATCGATTGCAGCTAGCCGGCGGGTCGTTTTCTCGTTGGTCGCACGCGTTGGAGTTGGATTCGCGTCTGCTGTTGCCGGTTGAATTTCGGCGATTGCAACATCGCGGAAATCGAGCGGCATCCCGCGTGCGTCGAAGGCGAGATATCCTTCGCTCGGTTGGCAATCTGTCAGCCTTGCCGCCAATGCTCCGTTCAGCCAGAGCTTCACCGTCCCTTGGTTGGAATTGACAATCACATCGTTCCATTCGCCTGATGGTTGCCATGTCGGAGGAGGACATGCCTGCTCCTGAGCCCGATTGTTCGCCAGCACATCGATGGGGAATGTTCGACCATCCCATTTACGCCCGAAAACCAGCCTGATACCACTGGTCGGCGGCGTTGATTCCACCTCCGCCCGATGCAGCACAATTCCGGTATCGCCGAAAAACTGCGTGTCTCCGGCAGCCCGCCGCGGGTAGCGAACCTGGAACTTTAGCGTATAGTCCTTGTATCGCTTCTTGGAGCGAAGCGTGCCGCCATTGCCGACGCCGCCGACTGCCCAGAGCACACCATCTTCGGCTTTCCAAGCGCCCTTGGGTTCGCGATCTGGCGAGTTCGCTTGCAGCACCCACTGGCTGAGATCGGTTCCACTTAAGAGGCTTGCCCACTCGGGCGCAGGGGGGGGCAACTCCTTGACCTCGATCTTCCGCAGCGAGATCTCCGTCCCTTCGCCAAAGGATTGCAGAGCGATGTGTCCGCTCGTACGCGGTGGATCGTCGCGAAATTTAACCGCTTCGTGGCCGTCGATCGAAACGATTATCTGTCCGCCAATTGCCGAGATTTCGATGGCAAACCATTCATCCGGTCGGATCAGATCGCGGCGGGTCGCCCCCCCGTTCTTCGTCACTGGGCTTCCGTGCCGAATAATCGAGGCTGTCGGCGAAACGTGGTTGGGATCTCCGACAAGCTGCACTTCATAACCGCTTTCCACGGTGGCTGGAGCGTTGGGGGACGTCATCCGGAGCAGGATGCCGCCGTCTCCCTTGGCGTTGATCTTTGCCTCGGCCCGCAGGCGGAAATCGGCGTAATCGCCGCGGTCAGAAAAGAGGTACTGGATGCCCCCGTTTCCCGTGAGCAGGCCGTCCTTCACCGACCAGGCCTTTGCGGTCGGCGGATGCGGTTTCCAACCGGTGAGATCCTGCCCGTTGAAGAGCTTCGTCCAGCCCGGTTCCTCAGGGAGAATCGATTGTGAGCCGGCCGAATCGCGGAACCGCAAGTCCTCGAAAGCCGGATCGAACTCGGTCGCAGTCGTATGCACCGCCACGAGGCCGACGAGCACACGCTCGGGAAGATCGAGATTCTCGAGCTTGTGCTCTTCCCAGCGCTCGCCGTCGTCGCTCCAGCGGCAGATGAGATCCTTCCCTTTCCGCTCCATTTGCAGCTTCGTCCAGCGATTGTCGTCGGATAGGGCGCCGTAGTGCTCTTGGCTCCGCTCTCCGGCACGAAAGCAATCGACGCGGGCCAGGGGGGCGCCGTCCTTCTGCTTACTCCACGAGGCTCGCTCGACGCGGACGATCGTTCGTTCGCCGTCCAGCAGGACCAGCCCGGCGCTGCGCCAGCTCGGCGTTTCTCCGGCACCAGTCGATTTACCCGACGCCTTCGCAAACGGCAGCACGCACACTTGCATCAAGAAGTCTCCCTCCGCGTCGTGCAGCAGACGTGGCGCGTTCATCGTGCGGTCGCGGTCGGTCGCGACGAGGTCGTAGGGCCGGTCGCCCGGGACGGTAAAGGTTGCCATTTCGGCCCGCCGCTCGATCCGCGAGCGCCCATCAGGATCGAGAAACTTCCCCCACTGCACCAGATCGACGGACGGCGGCAGTGGACCGGGCTGGAGATGAGCCGTCGTAACACCTTCAGGAACCTGCGTCGAACCGACCACAATAGGAGGTCGTGGCGGGGATGATGATTTCATCGCCCAATACGGCAAAAGCAACCCAATGCCGATCAGCACAATCGGCGCGATCACGGTGAAGAGTGCGATGAGCGCAACCACGACGAGGGCCGCCGAGGCGCCGTTGCCGGAAGGCGTCTGAGGTGGATATCCCGGCGGAGGCAACGCGACCGGCGGCTGCGGCACTACTACCGTGGCCGGCTTCGGAACGAGATCGGGGCTTTGCACATGCGCCAGATGCTGCCCGAGCAGATCGGCCACTTCGCGAGCCGACTGAAAGCGATCGGCTGGGTTCTTCGCCATCAGTTTCTGCACGATCGCATCAAGCCACGCCGGAATCTCGCCATTCACTTCGCCGATCGGTCGCGGAGTGTCTTCGCAGACGCGTTTGAGCACTCCCATCGTCGTTTCGGCCCGAAATGCCGCCCGGCCGGTACACATCGTGTAGAGGACGCTCCCCAGACTGAAGAGGTCGCTCCGCATGTCCATCGGCTCCCCCTTGGCCTGCTCGGGGGACATGTACTGCGGTGTGCCGGCGATCTGTCCCGTCTGCGTGATCTCCACGTCGTCCACCGCGCGGGCCAGGCCGAAGTCGGTGATCTTCACCCGCTCGACGCCGTTTTCCAGCAGGATGTTGGCCGGCTTCACATCCCGATGCACGAGGCCGTGCTTGTGGGCGGCGGCCAAGCCCGCGGCAATCTGGCTGCCGATGCGAAGAATCTGCTTGAGGTCGAGGGCGCCTTCCTTCTCGATCTTGCTTGCCAGCGTTTGCCCCTCGATGAACTGCATCACCAGGTAGGGCGGACGGTGGTCGTCATGCACGCCATGGATGGTTACCACATGATCGTGATGCACGGAAGCAGCTGCTTTCGCCTCGCGCTCGAATCGTTTGACCGCCATCGGATTAGCCGCCAGTTCCGGTGCCATCACCTTCACGGCGACGATGCGACTGAGTTTGGTGTCAAACGCCCGCAGCACGGCTCCCATGCCGCCGTGTCCAACGACCTCGATGATCTCGTAGTGGTCCAGCCGCCCGATCCGTCCGGGCGTGTCGCACGGCTCCAAGTACGGCAGCGTCCCGGTCCAGACAGCCGACTTCTCGGTGTCCCCGCCGGCTTGTGTCGCGGCCACGGTAGCATCCGCGCCCAGCGGCGCGTGATTCAGAAACGACCCGGCGTCGTCGCTGGCTCGCAGAAGCCCCTCAACCTGTGCGCGGAGCTCCGGATTGTCCGCGCACGCAACGGCGAGATACGCCTCGCGATCGGCTGGCGTCTGCTTTTCCAAGGCGGCGGCGAAAATGGATTCTTCGTTCATGGGAGGGGCTGGGCTGGAGGCTCTGAATCACTGCCCGTCGATTCCATGAGGTTATGCGCCGTCCGGTCGCGAAACACCCCACGAATTTTAAGGACCGACAAGAAAGCGAGATCAATCGCTCCGGCCAACTCCGTCAGCCCGACGTTATGCATACGTGCCAGAAGAAGTCGCTTGCCGACGGATTTCGACTCAAGCCATTTTCCAGCAAGGACTTAACGCCGTTCCTTGTTTTATGCAGTTATGCAAGTTATGCAAAATAAGGGATGCGAAGCTCGCTCGGTTCGTGCCAAATCGGCAGCAACGACGAAACGTGTACAAACGCCGCAAATCTCACGCCGATCATTGCCCGCACTGCGCGTCATGGCCGTGGTGACGCCGGTTGCCCAATGTTGCCGTAAACCGTTGCGGTTCGGTTTTCTTCATTAAGCACAACCGCTCCGTCCTGTTGCCACGTCGCCTGCCGCTTGGCATGTGCCAATGCACGCGCTGCAGCATTCGCACGATTATTCCAGGTCACTGCATTGCGGTGTGCTCGCCACCATCCCAAGCCCATCGCCGCGATGACGGTCAGCAGCACCACTTCGCGAATCGTGAAGCGCATATAACCTCCCGCAGTTTCCTGTTGGGCATTGTAGCACCGGTCGCACGCTACGCTTTGGCCAGCGCGTCTATGAACCGTTCAAACTGCATCCGGGGTCGTAGCTCAGCTCTTTCGCAACTCTCGAAACAGCCACGCCCGCGCGTAGCTCCAGTCTCGGTCGGCCGTCGAGACGCCGATCCCCAGGGCCTCGGCTGCTTGCTCCTGCGTCAATCCGGCGAAGTAGCGGAGCTTCACCAGTTCGGCCTTACGGGCGTCCTTGGCCGCCAGGCGGTCGAGCGCCGCATCCAGCTCTTCGAGGTCTTCGTCCACCTCCGGCATTGCGATTTCGTCCGCTGCCAGCGGCTGACGCTCCAGGTCGCCGCCCCGTTTGAGCCGCTTCTTGCGTCGCGCTGCCTCGACGAGAATCCGCCGCATCGCCTCGGCAGCAGCGGCGAAGAAGTGACCACGGGAGGAGAAGGCTGGGGCTGGGGGTTCGGGGTTCGGGGTTGAGGGGTGATTGTCGGCGGGATCTCCCCCAGCCCCGAGCCCCGAGTCCCGAGCCCCCTGATTTCCGACGAGCCGCAAATACGCCTCATGCACGAGCGCCGTCGCCTGCAGCGTCTGCCCCGGTTTCTCATGCCCGAGCTTCGCCCGCGCCAGACGCCGCAATTCGTCATAGACCAGCGGGAGAAGCTGCTCGGCCGCGGCTGGATCGCCGGAGTCGATTTGCGATAAGATGCGGGTGACGTCTGACATGGGAGCGCATTCTTTCGCTTGGCCGTACTTCAACCCGATGGAATTGGCGTACACTGATGATAGGCCCGCTTGGTAGTCTGCTGCTATGATTCTGCCGGTCAAATTTCCCAGCGACATCGAGCTGATTGCGGAGGAATCCGCTCGTTTTCGTGCGCTGTCGAGCCAGGAACGAATGCACGCTATCATCGGAATTCTCGATGCTGGCGAGCTCATGCTTCAGAACTCCCCGCGTGCCGAGTTCCTCAAGCAGTACGCCGAAGCGCAGGAGCTTGCCGCCAGGACCGCCATTCAGGAGTTCATCGCGCGACATGGCAACCGATGATCGAGCGTTGTCCGGCGATCTGATTCAGGCAGTTGAACTGCTGTCCGAAGCGTTTACGCAAAACTCGATTCGCTATGCCTTGATTGGCGGCATCGCCACGACTTTGCGAGGTCGTCCACGCTTTACACAAGATGTCGATATCTTGTTGGACGTGCCACAAGTGGCATTGCCGGGGCTGCTCGAGAATCTGGCAAACCGCGGATTTACGCTCGATATTCCGACCGTTATTCGTGAATATGTTTGCGAGAACCTCACGATGATTCGGTACGGATCAATTCGGGTGGACTGGCTGAAGCCCGTCCTTCCGCTCTATTCAAGAACACTCGCGGACGCGAATGAACTTCCTTGGACTCCAGGGCATTCCTTGCGAGTGGCGACGCCCGAGGGCTTGATTCTTACTAAACTGGTGGCGTTTCGTGAGCAGGATCAGGCCGACATCGTCGCAGTGCTTTCAGCCAACTACCCGCAAATCGATGTGCCTTTGATTCGACGAGAGTGGCAACCACTCGCCGAGCTCGAAAGGGATCGGACGGATTGGCTGGAGGCGGCGATCGCACGAATCGTTGGCGAATCGAGTTCTACTAGTTAGCCGCGATCTCCACGCCATCCCGAAAGACTCGCTGCACCTGCAAGTCGCGATCGAGCACGACGATGTCGGCTCGCTTGCCCACTTCCAAGCTGCCGATCTCGCGGTCCCAGCCGGCGATGCGGGCGGGGGTGAGCGTCGCCATCCGTACCACTTCCCACAGCGGCCGGCCGGTCAGTTCCAGGAACGTCCGGACCATGTAGTCCATGCCCCGAATGCTGGAACCGAGGGCTTTCATGTCGGGCATCATGCCGACGCCATCGTGCTTGATGATCGGTTCGCCACCGTCGAGCGGGCCGATCAAGTATTCGCCGTCGGGCATGTCGAGCGCCCGGCTGCAGTCGGTGACGAGGGCGAGCCGATCGGGGCCTTTGATCTTCAGTGCGAGTTTGAGGAGGTCGTGCGAGAGATGCTTGCCGTCGGCGATCACCTCGGTCGTCAGTTCGTCGAAGAAGAGCGTCGCTTCCAGCACTCCCCCCTGCATCGGATACATCTGAAACTGCCGTAGGCGCGATTTATCGGACATGGCACAGAAGAGGTGATCGACATGGCGCACGCCCCACTCGACCGCCTGGGCCATTTGATCGAACGTAGCCCAGGAATGGCCGACGTTCGTCCGCACGCCGCGGTCGCGACAAGCCAGAGCGAACTCCTTCGCGCCCGGCAGTTCCGGCGCGACGGTGCAAGTGACGAGTGAATCGGCATATTCCAGATACTGCTCGTATTCCTCGGGCACAGGGGGCCGAATCGCCGCGCCGGGGTGAGCCCCTTTGGCCTCTTTGCGGAAATAGGGGCCATAGAAATGCACGCCAAGGACTCGCGAGCCGGGAGCGTCAGGATGCTCGCGAAAGCGGCGCGAGACTTTTAGCACCTGCATGATCTGCTCGTGCCTAGCGACCGTCGTTGTGGCAGCGAGGCTGGTCGTGCCGTGGCGAGCCTGGCATGCGAGCGCCGTCGCGAACGCCTCCTCGGTGCCGTCCATGAAGTCAGCGCCAGCTCCGCCATGCACGTGCAGATCGACAAAGCCGGGGACGATAAAGCCCTCACCGGCGTCGATGATCGCTACTTCTGAGGCCTTGGTAGTTTGCAGTCCCACCGCGGCGATGCGTCCGCCCTGAACGTGTATTTCGTCCCGCTGCAGCACTTGATCAGGCAGGACGACATTGCCGCGGAAGAGGAGAGACATGCCGTCTCGCTTGATGCCTGAAGGCTACAAATAAACAACTTCGCAGTTTAGTCCTTAGGCAATCAGTTCCGGAATCACCCGACCATGCACGTCGGTCAGGCGGAAGTCGCGGCCGGCATAGCGGTAAGTGAGCCGCTCGTGGTCGAAGCCCATCAGTCGGAGCATCGTCGCGTGCAGGTCGTGCACGTGGACCGGCTTTTCGACCGCTTTGAAGCCGAACTCGTCGGTCGCACCGTAGGTTTGGCCACCTTTCACGCCGCCGCCGGCGAGCCAGCAGGTGAAGCCCCAGTGGTTGTGGTCCCGGCCGTTGATCTTGCCGGCATTGGCGCCGGCTTGCGGCAGTTCGACGGTAGGGGTGCGGCCGAATTCGCCACCCCAGAGGACGAGCGTTTCTTCGAAGAGGCCGAGGCGTTTCAAATCGGTGAGTAGCGCGCCGATCGCCTGGTCACACTGGCCGGCGAGACGGGCGTGGTTTTCCTTGAGGTCGTCGTGGTTGTCCCACGGCTGACCCTGACCGTGCCAGACCTGCACGAAGCGAACGCCTCGCTCGATCAGTCGGCGAGCAATCAGAATCTGCCGTGCTTGTACGCCGTCGCCATACGCTTCGCGGACGTGCTTTGGCTCGCGGCTCACGTCGAAGGCCTCGGCCGCCTCGCGCTGCATCCGGTAGGCGAGCTCGAAGCTGTGGATGCGGGCGTCAAGAGCCGGGTCGTAGCCGCGGACCTCTTTGTGCTGCTGGTTGAGTTGGGCGAGTGCATCGAGCTGCCGCCGCTGTGCCGCTTGTGGGAGCCATTGGTTGCGGACGTTTTCGACCAGCTTGTCGATCTCGGCGAACTGCGTGTTGACGTACGTCCCCTGATACACGCCCGGCAAAAACGCCGATTGCCAGTTCTGCGTCTCCTGAATCGGATAGCCGTTGGGGACCATCGCGATGAAGCCGGGAAGATTGAGGTTCTCCGTCCCCAGGCCGTAAGTGAGCCACGAGCCCATGCTCGGCCGCACGAGCCGCGATTCGCCGCAGTTCATGAGAAGCAGCGACGGCTCGTGGTTGGGGACATCGGCGTGCATCGAGCGGATCACGGCGATGTCGTCGATGTGCTTTGCCGTGTGGGCGAAAATCTCGCTTACCTCGATGCCCGACTCGCCGTACTTCTGAAACTTGTACGGCGAAGGGAACGCGGCGCCGGTCTTCCGCTCGGTCCGGAGGTTCTCCATCGGCAACTCTTTGCCGGCGTACTTGTCGAGGGATGGCTTGGGGTCGAATGTATCGACGTGGCTCGGCCCGCCGTTCATGAACAGGTGGATGACCCGCTTGGCCTTCACGGGAAAATGCGGCTGGCGTTCGGCGAGCGGGTTCTGATAGCCGGTCTCCGATTCGGCGGCGCTGGCAGAGCTACTGAGCGAACCAGCGCCTTCCAAAACGCCGGCCAGGCCGAGCATGCCCAGACCCATGCCGGAGCGGCGAAGGAGTTCGCGGCGGGTGAGCGAGCAACCGTCGTGGTTGTTAGTCAACATACATCACCTCATTGGTGAGCAGCAGCAATTGGGTGAGCTGCTCCCACGGATTGAGCTTCGCATCTGTCTCGCCCTGTGCGTCGGCGAGAAACTGCCGGCTGATCGAGTCTTCGATCGTCGTCGGCTCGCGCTGCAGAACTAGCTTGTACAGCGCTGTAAGGCGCTGGCCGTCGTCCGTGGATTCCCCCTGCGGCAAGCGGGCGGCAATCGCGCGGGCTTGCTCGACAACGAGGGGCGAATTCATCAGGAACAGAGCCTGCTGCGGGACGGTTGTGCGCGGGCGGCGGGGCGTACTCGAATCGGGGCTCGCGATGTCGAACACGCGGAACAGGTTCGGCAGATCCTGCCGGTCGATGTATCCATAGACGGCGCGGCGAGGAGCAAACGGCGGCTTCGTCAGTTCGACCGCGCGGCCGTGTAGCGACTCGTCGAGCTTGCCGGAAACGGCCAGAAGCGTGTCGCGCATCGCCTCCAGCTCCAATCGGCGGCGATTGGCCCGCCAGAGCAAGCGATTCTCCGGGTCGACCGCTCGGCATTCGGGGCGGTCGATGCTGGCTTGCTGATAAGTCGCCGAGAGCACGATCTGCCGATGCAGCGATTTGAGCGACCAGCCGTCGTCGAGCAGGCTCGCGCCCAGCCAGTCAAGCAGTTCCGGGTGCGATGGCGGCTGGCAACGGATGCCGAAATCGCTTGGAGTAATTACCAGCGGCTCGCCGAAGTGGTGCATCCAGAGGCGATTGACAATGACGCGCCGCGTGAGCGGATTGGCGGGATCGACGATCTTTTGAGCCAGTTCCAAGCGGCCGCTTCCCTGCTGGAACGGCTGTCGCTCGGCTTCGGCCATGACCAGCAGGAACTGCCGCGGAACCTGTTTCCCCGGCCGGCCCGGATTGCCGCGGATGAGCACGCGCGGCTCCACCGGACGATCGCGCTCGGCGACAACCATCGCTCGCGGCGGCGCGAGGGGAGAACTCGCCTGCAGGGCATCAACCTTCCGCTGCAGTTCGTTCTGCTTGTTGCGATCGGCCCGATTCAGAAATGTCCGCGTATCGGTTCTGTCCACATTCGTCGGCGATTCCTTACCGACGAGCACCTCGGCCAGTTGCCGCGACTCAATCGGCAGCTTGGCGAGCGCCTCCTCGTTGGCTCCGGCCTCTTTCCACTTGCTCAGTGCATCGACCAGCAGCTTGCCGTAGATGCGGGCCACATCGACTCGTGACGCCGGCACGTCAGACGCGAATGCCGCTTTGACGAGCGGATTGGCCTGTCCCGTTTCGCCACCGTCGGCACGAGCAGCCCACGACTCCAAGATCGGTTTGGCTCGCTCGGCGAAGCTTTCGTTTGGTAGCTTTACAAGCTCCGCCCACAACCCGAGCGTTGCGTGCTCCGGTTTGGCACGCTCATTCAAATATCGCTGCCAGCGATCGACCGCCCGAGGCCGCAAGTCTTGCGGATTCACCGACAGGAATGGCAGGTTGGCGAGCAGCGAATTCTGCGTCCCGGCAGCGACGCGGGCAAGATAATCGGCAGCTTGCTTGCGCGATTGCTCGAGATACTCGGCGTGCTTCTCCGTCAGAAACTTGTCCACATCGGCCCGCAGCTTGCCGACCTCTTCCTCAAACTTCTGGTACTCGGCTGACTGCTCGGGTGGAGCGATGAGCGGCAGGTCGCCTGGCTCGAAGCAACTCGCGAACACCCCGTACAGCGAGTAGTAGTCCTCGGTCGGAATCGCGTCGTACTTGTGATCGTGGCAGCGTGCACACGAGACGGTCAGTCCCAAGAATCCTCGCGTCGTCGCGTCGATCTTGTCGTCCAGATCGTTGTTGTCGTCGTTGAATTTGCGGCCCGTCGTGAGAAAGCCGAGTGCCGCCAACGTTGCTTTGTCTTCGGCCGTCGGCAGCTTGTCGGCCGCCAACTGCTGCAGGACGAACTGGTCATAGGGCAAGTCCGCGTTGAAGGCGCGGATCACGTAGTCGCGGTACGTGTAGGAAAACGGCGTCCGCCGGTCTTTGTCGAAGGCATACCCCTTCGTGTCGGCATAGCGGGCGACGTCGAGCCAGTGTCGGCCCCAACGTTCGCCGAAGTGCGGCGACGCGAGCAACCGATCAACGAGTCGCTCGTAGGCGTCGGGTGACGCGTCTGCGACGAATGCCGCAACTTCTTCCGGCGTCGGCGGCAGGCCGAGCAGGTCATACGTCACGCGGCGAATGAGCGTGCGGGCATCGGCGGCAGGGGACGGAGTCAGCCCAGCCGATTCGAGTCTGGCGAGGACAAACGCGTCGATTGGATTGTGGATTGCAGATTGCGAATTGCGGAGCTCCGGCAGAGGCGGATTTTGCACCGGCAGATACGCCCAATGCAACTCCCGATGCGGTTTCGCCCGATCGGCCGCGGAAAGCTCCGGCAGCGAGGAACCATCGCTCGCCGGCCACGGCAGCCCCTGGCGAACCCAGTCGGTCAGCACGTCGATCTGCTCGGCATTCAGCTTGCTTTCAGGCGGCATGTGGATGTCGCCCGCGTGGTTGATCGCCTTCACGAGCAAGCTGCGATCCGGCTCGCCCGGCACGACCGCCTTCTCGCCGCTATCGCCGCCGCTCAGTGCCGCCTGCCGCGAGTCCAAACGTAGCCCCGATTCCTGCTTCTTCGCCCCGTGACACTCCAGGCAGTTCGTCGCCAGAATCGGCCGCACCTTTTCCTCAAAGAATCGCTCCTGCTCCAGCGACGCAACTCCGCTGGCAGCCACGGGTTCGGCGCCGCTGGCGACCTGGCCAGTCAGCGCGAGCGCAAGGAGCAAGACGAGCGAGCGAACTCTCATGCGTAGATGCTTTCAGGCGGGAGGAAGCAGGCGGGAGACGACTGGGAACTGTGCTGCTTTGGCATTCAGGCCCCCCAGCCATCCATTCCTAGTAGAAATCATCGGCCGCTCGGTTGCAAGTCAAACGCCCGTACGTCCCGCCGGCCAGCAGGTTCCGCCGGCTCGGCGGGACTTTTGGCGTTCCAACAGTTCTTGACCGCCAGCCACCCCCCGGCAAAGCTGACGAACAGAAGGAAAAGATCTACGCGATCCAAGCGAAGTACGTAACTCCTTTCATCGCGATCCCCCATGCCCGGCCCCCATCACATCCTGGTCGTCGAAGACGAGCGGCATTTGGCCGTCGGGATCAAGTTCAACCTGGAGGCCGAGGGGTATCGCGTCACCACCGTTGCCGATGGACCTGCCGCACTCAAGGCCGTCGAGGAAGAAAACTTCGACCTGATGATCCTCGACATCATGCTCCCCGGCATGAGCGGCTATGCGGTGTGCGAGAAAATCCGCGAGGAAGGGAGCGACATCCCGATCCTGATCCTCTCGGCCCGCACGCTCTCGGAGGATCGCACCCGCGGCTTCAACGTCGGGGCCAATCAGTACCTCTCCAAGCCGTTCGACCTCGACGAGCTCATCAGCCGGGTCCGCAATCTGCTGACGCACCATCCGCGCGGGCATCGCTCGCCCAAGCCGGCCACGAAGCTGACGACGTATGAGTTCGCCGCTGCGAAGATCGACTTCCCTCAATACGAACTCTCGATCGCCGGCAAGAGTGTTTCACTCACCAAGCGCGAGTGGGAGCTGCTCGCGTTCTTTGTCGAAAACGAAGGAAGGCTGATTCCGCGGCAGGAGATTCTGGAAGAGGTCTGGCAACTCCCCGGCCACATCAGCACGCGGGCCCCGGACCAGTTCATCCTTCGGCTCCGCAAACTGTTCGAGGCGGACCCCGCCAATCCGCGGCATTTCCTGACGATTCGCGATCTGGGCTATCGCTTTGTGGCGAAGCCCGAAGATGCTGCGAAGCAGGACGACGCCGAGCAAGCAAAAGAGTCGCCGTCACAATAGTTGTCAGCCGCAGGCGGGACCATGCTCCCGCGAGGCATTCGCCGCCTGCGACTGTGAAAACACTCTGTGCTGCTGCGCTGGATAAATTACGCCGCCTTCCGCAGCGGCACGCTCGCCGTATCCAGCTCAATCTCCACGCCGGGTCCCGCTGCCGGGTCGTGGACTTGCAACTCGTCGCGCAATACGAGCACATTGGGCGGCGCTTCAATCCCGAGGCGCACCTTGTCGCCCGATACCCGCACGATCGTCAGCACAATCGAATCGCCGAGCCTGACCCGCTCGGTTTCCCTCCTGGAAAGCACCAACATGAAAAACCTCCGTGTCGATCATTTGATCGGATGATATGGCAAGTTGAAAAATCGCAATCTGTCGGTTACTGGGGCGAGTGGAGATCGCGGCGTTCTGGATCGCTGCGATAACAAGCCCGCTTCATCAAACCAAGGCAGGCGTCAGGCTGGGGGCGTGAACGAGCTGGGTCTTCAATACCCGTTGGCCGGACGAGCTATAGAACAGGATCGTGTTGCGATCGGTTTCCCAGATCGCCGTCAGCCGCACGCTGCGCGGCCCATGCAGGCAAAAGAAAATGCCGCAGGGCTGCTCGTTGCGGACGAGAATCCGTTCGGTTACTTCAAACGCACCGGGCTCAAGCTGATTCTGGTTGCAGATCGTGTGGTGAACATATTGGCGTAAGTCGCTTAAATCCTGGATGTGTAGAGGTTGAGCCGACATCGTAGCGCGCACTCCTCGCGGTGGATGATGTGGGGTGGGAAGAACTGCCGGTAGGGAAGAATTGGCAGTCTGGGGAAGGTGTCAGCACTGTTAACTATCGTCTGATAGCACGGGCGACTTTGAGTGGGAAGCCGGGGAAATTGGGGAACCTTCGCAGGCGCGCTGCCGAGTTTAACGGGCAGGCAGGTGGCTGAGATATAAGAAGAGCAAGCCCGCAGCTTTGGGCTAGACGGATTTTCCGCGGGAAAACCTGCTTCCCTACTCCGCAACCCTCTCCCCTCTGCTATGATCGTGGCTCCGCCGCATGGGTGCTTTCCCCGCTAACGCAGCCTTCCTGGCTTGCCTTCAAGACAGTCTGTTTAGCGTCGGGGGCGGAGGTGTCGAAAGGATAGTTACGGCCGGCACTTGCGCATGATTCGCGCTCGGCCGTGGTTCCAGTTCGCAACTCGCGCTGTTTGCCGCTGACGCGCTGACTGCTGTAGGATCGGAGCAACGCATGGCCACCGTGACCGACCCCTCCACCGACTTCGCCGACCTGCCGACGACCGGCTGGATCAGCAACGTCAAAAGCGTAATGCAGCAGTCGGACGTCGATTTCTTCCGCGTCAGCCCGCTCCGCTATTGGGCAGACTTCCTCCTCAGCATCACCATCGCTTATACCGCGGCAACGATCTTCCTTGTCATGCCGCTCGGCTCGTGGCAGCAGCTTGTGTCCTATCCCGTCGCGGTCTTCTGGCTCTATCGCCTCGGCTCGCTGGTCCACGAAGTGTGCCACCTGAACCATCGCGAGATGCGGGTGTTCAAGGTCGTCTGGAACCTGACCGTCGGCGTGATGACGCTCACCCCCTCGCCGTTCTTCACCCGGCATCACCGCGACCATCACAGCCAGAAAATGTATGGCACGCCGCAAGATCCCGAATACGTCGTCAACGTCTTCAAGCCCGGCAGCTTCGGCAGCATCGTCGTCTATGTAGGCATGATCCTGGCGTTTCCGATCGTCGTCTTCCTCCGGTTCTTCCTCGCCCCGCTCACGTTCCTCAGTCCGAAGCTTCGCGACTGGACCCTCCGCCGCGCCTCGGCTCTGACGATGAACTGGCGTTACGAGCGGAAGATGAACGACTTCGACCGCTGGGCCGTCACCTGGATCGAACTGCTCACGTTCGTCCGCGCGGCGATGATACCGGGCGTCGTGCTTCTCGGCGTCGCTCCCTGGACCCGCCTGCCGCTGTTGTACGCCCTCGGCGTCGGCACGCTCATTCTGAACCAACTCCGCCAACTGGCCGACCATCACTTCGTCACCGACGGCGAGCAGTTCGAACTCGATGCCCACATTCGCGATTCGTGCAACTACACCGGCCGCGACTTCTTCACCTGGCTCTTCTTCCCGTTCTCGATCCGCTATCACGCCCTGCACCACCTCTTCCCGACACTCCCTTACCACAACCTGAAGGCCGCTCACTACTTCCTCGTCGAGCGTCTGCCCGCCGATTCCCCCTATCGCTCGCTCGATCAAAAGAGCTGGTGGTCGGTCGCCAGCCGCACCCTCTTCGTGCCGACCACGGCAAAGGTCGCCGCCCACGACGACGCCTCCGCCCCGCACCAGCAAGCGGCGTAGTAGGTCCCGCCGGCCCGGCGGAACTGGAGTAGGAAGCGTTCGGGAGGCGGAAGCAGAGGTCAAGCTCCGTACCTGGTACTCTGTATTGAGTACCCCAGTGCCTGGCTCAATCCGTCCCCGTTCCGAGTTCTGCGATTCTTTACCGGCTCGACAGCTCAAACTCGCCGCGACATAGGGTTGCACTAGGACCATCCACGGTGGTTACACCAAGCAGTCGGCGGGCACTTTCAGGTTGGCCAATCGGCTAGAAATCTGCTGGGGAGCAACGACAAATTTAGGGTTGAGAAGACGATCGTGGATGGTATCCGTCAGCTTCTGCGGCTCCTTGACCAGGAGGTCAGCCAACGCCTGATCGCCATCAACTGTGGGAAACAGGCGGATGGCAATTCCGTACAGAAAGTTGACATGCACATCCGGGGCATCGTTCGGATTGAACTTGGGCTGTTCTCCCGATTGCAACGCATGTTGGTACTTGCGAATCGCAAACGAGCGAGCAAACCCCGCAACGAGTGAATCCTTGAGTATCTCGCCGAGCGATTTCAAGCAACGCTGCTTGGGAGTGACGAACTCCCGCTCCACGTGCAAAAGCAGCTCCGGGTTGGAAGCGGCTCCCGCAATCAGCAGCAAATTGGCAGACTCCGGCAGCGATACTTCCAGCCCGTCGGACACATTCCGTCGGCACAGCGCACCATCGCCGGGCAACTCGCGGTCCAGCAGCTCCCACATCTCGCTTGTATAAAGATCTGCGAGAAGGGGACTCAAGCTCACCGCCAGCGGAGCGAACTTTGCCGCACGCTGCGCCTTTTGTGCCGCGTCAGCCTCCGCCGCCGCGTCGCGATTCTCCTCGACTTGTCGGTTCCATACCGCATTGCGTCTGTCGACGGCTTCTTTCTTGACCAGCTTTGCGCAAGCCCGTCGAAACCACCAGTAATAAAAGGGGCTGACCAACAGGGCCGTCGCGACGATAGAGGCCAAGCCAGCGAGGATGGCGCTGCCCGATGATTCTTTGAATCCCAGCATTCCAAACACGGTAATCATGCCGATCAGAAGACCGATCAACCCGCCGAATACCAGCAGCACCGCCGAAAGGCATCCCAGATCCTGATATTCAAATTTCGTAGCGCAACGACGAAAGAACTGGAGAGAAGACTCGGGGGGCTGAACCGCCGCGGATAGCGCCGAGGAAAACCCGGCAATGCTCGATGCCGGTTGCGGCGCTGAGTCTTTGCCGGGCCGCAGCACATCGCGGGGGCGCAGCTCGCGGTTCGCGATCGCCTGTTGCACCACCTGAGTGCTGAGCGGACCCACTTGTTTGCCGTCGATCGTAGCCCACCAGACGGCTTTCGGCTCATCAGGCCTCGGCGGAGCGCCCACCGTTGCTGGTGCAGGCTCAGATCTTGTGACCGTGTGTGTCGATCCGCACTTTTTACACTTTACCTTTTTGCTTGCCAGGTCGTCCGATAGAGTGTATCGCGCACCGCACTGCGGACAGTTCCACTGCATGGAAAGGGCTCGTCAGAAATGCACATCGGGAGAGCAATAGCTCTCTCATCGTAGTCAACACGAGGCGCAATGGCACCATCCGGGCGGCAGTGGAAAGTTGTCCTTCGCAAAAAGACGAAGCCAAAATACGGGATCGCACTAGTGCCACTTCTCCCGCGTGCTTCCCCTCGTCCGCTGTGCCATAATACCGGCCTCGCTCCGAGTTCTGCACTCCGCACTCGGCCATTTCCAATCACTAGCCACCAGCACTAGCCACTTCCCCGGAGCCTCTCCATGGACCGCCGCCAATTCATCACTGCCACCACCGCCGCAGCCGGCGTGGGGCTCACGCTCGCCACCACTCAGAAGCTCCAGGCTCAAGCCGTCGCCGACATGAAGCCCAAGCGGGTCGGCCTCATCGGTTGCGGCTGGTATGGCAAGAACGACCTTCTCCGCCTGATTCAGGTCGGTCCCGTCGAGGTGGTCTCCCTCTGCGATGTGGACAAGAACCACTTAAGCAAAGCTGCCGACATCGTCGCCCAGCGGCAGAAGTCGAAAGAGCGGCCGCGGCTCTTCGGCGACTACCGCGACATGCTCAAGGAGAAGGATCTCGACATCTGCCTCATCGGCACTCCCGACCACTGGCACGCCCTGACGATGATCGCCGCCTGCGAGGCCGGGGCCGACGTCTATTGCCAGAAGCCGATCAGCGTCGATGTCCGCGAAGGACAGGCGATGCTCGCCGCCGCCCGCAAGTACGGCCGCGTCGTGCAGGTCGGCACGCAGCGTCGCAGCACGCCGCACCTCGTCGAAGCGAAGGAGAAAATCGTGAAGGCCGGCCTGCTCGGCAAAATCGCCCATGCCGAGGTCTGCTGCTACTACCACATGCGGGCGAACGGCAACCCGCCCGAAGAGAAAGTCCCCGACTTCCTCGACTACGAAATGTGGACCGGCCCCGCCCCGCTTCGCCCCTACGACGGCCTGCCCCACAAACGCTGGTGGCGGACCTTCATGGAATACGGCAACGGCATCATGGGGGATATGTGCATCCACATGCTCGACATGATCCGCTGGCAGCTCGATCTCGGCTGGCCGAAGACGATCAGCTCCACCGGCGGCATCCTCGTGCAGAAGGAAGGGAAATCGAACTCCCCCGACACGCAGTCGGCCACGTTCGACTTCGGCGACCTGGCGGTGAACTGGACCCATCGCTCCTGGGGGAACCCGCCCGATCCGCAGTTCCCCTGGGCCGGCTTCATCTACGGCGACAAGGGAACCCTCAAGCTCGACGTCCACCGCTACGAGTTCATCCCGCAGGGGAAAAGGGAGCCGACGATCTCCGGCACGGCCGTCTTCGACCCGCCGGACAGGTTCCCCGAGGACAAGACCGAGGGGGAACTCACCGGCGATCAGCAAGAGACGCATGCCCTCACCGCCAACCGCGCCCACCAGCGTGACTTCCTCGCCGCCATCGCCACCCGCGGCAAACCGATCGCCGACATCGAGCAAGGCTACATCTCCACGGCCTCCTGCCTCCTGGCCAATCTCGCGATGCAACTTGGCCGCACGCTCGCGTGGGACCCGGCCAAGAACGAAGTGATCGGCGACGCCGACGCGAACAAGCTCCTCGCTCGCCCCTATCGCAAGCCGTGGACGCATCCGGGAGCGTAAATGCCTGCTACTACGTCAACTAATCCCCGAGTCTTTGTCTCCTACAGTTGGACGACTGACGATCACGTGGACTGGGTCGCTAGTCTAGGTGAGCGTCTGATGGCCGACGGGATTGACGTCGTTCTCGATCAATGGTCGCTCAAAGACGGCCAAGACTTGAACACGTTTATGGAGCAGATGGTCACTGATCCAACAATCAAGCGAGTTATCATTGTTTCGGACTGCGCATACGCAAAAAAGGCAGATGGACGCAAAGGAGGTGTTGGAACTGAAAGTCAAATCATATCAAAGGAAGTGTACGACAAGGTTGATCAAGAGAAGTTCATTCCGGTGCTGAGAGAGCGAAGTTCCGATGGTAGTCCCTGCCTACCTGTATTCTTGAAGAGCCGGAAATACATCGACTTTTCAGATGCAGATGCAGCGGCTTACGACCAGCTTCTCCGGAACGTCTATGAACGTCCAACTAGAGCTAAGCCGGCACTAGGGACTGCGCCTGCGCATATCTTCGACGACAGTGCCATTTTGGTGTCATCGGCGCAACGCGCGAAACGCTTTCTTGACTTCGTCAGTACGGGAAAGGGCCATCCCTCCGCTGCTTTCGATGATTTTTGCCAGGAATTCCTAGCTAACCTCGAGGACTTGCGCCTAGTTTATTCAAACGACCAGCAATCGACGTGGTGTCAGACGCTATCTGACAACATCGAAAAGGCACGCATTCATCGTGATCTCTTCGTCGACGTCGTGAGTGCGGGAATCAGACATGTCCATGAGGGTTGGTTCATGGACAGCCTGTTGATCCTCCTAGAACGTATTTTGCCCTTCCGGTCTCGGCCGGCCGACATAGGATCGTTTTTCAAGTGTTCGGAAGACAATTACAAATTCATATTGTATGAATTGTTTCTCTACACGCTTGCAATCTGCATACAGTCCCGAAAGTATCGCGAAGGACGAATGCTCTTGGATCATCGGTAGCCGTTCACAGTTTACGGCTGCCTGATTGATGGTGAGCGGGCAGCACTT
>CAYLLN010000110.1:0-19450 GCA_964384375.1 uncultured Pirellulaceae bacterium | reverse complement strand
GCCGGGACGAGGCGATCGCTCGCGGGCTTCGTTCACCACGAGAGGCCGGCCATTGCAGTCCTGGCCATTGAGTCCGTTAATCGCGGGCTCCATGTCCGCGTCGTTCGCCATCTGCACGAACCCGAAGCCACGGCTGCGGCCCGTTTCGCGATCCATGATCACCTCGGCCGCGGCGACGTCGCCGTACGGCTTGAAGAGGGCCTCCAGATCGGAGTTTGAATACGACCAGGGCAGATTGCCCACATAGATCCGCTTCGCTGACATCCCGACAGGTCCTTAAAACAGAAACGAAACACCTACAGTTGCTGCAGTTACCCTGCGCGGCGACGCGGGGCGTGCGGCTAATCCTCAAGGAACCCTGTCGCAAACTCGCGGAGAACCCGACGGTCGGCCAAACAAGGAGCAGAATCGCCAAACGCAATCCAAACGACGCCGACCTCGCGCGAGGTCGGCAACTGTTCACGCCGGGAATATAGCCGCTAGCAAAACCAGATAAAAGACCGAATTGCGGGATTCCGCTATTTTTGTGGGCGTCGTCATTCTGCCGTGGATGGTGTGTCTGTGGAGTCGGAAGCTTTGAAACTTGGAAAGGAACCTGATGTCCGAATACCGCTGGAATACGTCCGATTTCGCCGTGGGTTACGATGCCGCGGCCGACTCGATTCATCCGCAATACCTGGCGATTCAGGACGCGATTCTGGAGCGTCTGCCCAGGTCACTGGCGAGCGGCGGCTTGGTCGTCGATCTGGGGGGCGGGTCGGGCCGGCTGATGGAGCGGATGCTCGATCGCTTTCCGAATGCCAGTGGCCTGGTGCTCGACCAGTCGGAGGCGTTTCTCGCGCTGGCGGAGCGGAAGCTTGCTCGGTTTGGCAAGTGGGCAATGTGCGTCAAAGGGCGTTTGCAGGACGACTGGCCAGCACTCTTGCCCGCCGCGCCGATTGCCCTCGTGAGCATGTCGGCCATTCACCATCTCGAACCGGCCGAGAAACAAACGCTCTATCGGCAGTGCCACGAAGCGCTCGCGCCCGGTGGCGTGCTGATGAACGGCGATGAAGTCCGCCCGGCCGATGACGCGGCCTACCTTGCCGAGGTGCAAGCCTGGGCCGAGCACATGCGTCGCGGCATGGTGGATGGCTCGATCGGCGAAATCTTCCACCCCGCGCTGCACACCTGGATCGACCGGAACGTCACCCGCTTCGGCGAGCCGAAAAAATCCGGCGACGACTGCCACGAGACGATCGAGACGCAGCTTGGCTACTTCCGCACCGTTGGCTTCGCCACGGCCGATTGTCCCTGGCAACAGGCGATGTGGGCGGTAATGCGGGGCGTAAAGAAATAGTCAGGGAAGCTATCGCGACAACTGTGGCTCGATCCAGACGCCCCAGTCGCTGCTGTTCCCGTCCCCGGCGTTTTCGACGACGAGTTCAAGTCGCTTCACGCCGACCACGGACACGGTCGCTTCGCGGAGCTTGTGGTCCTTGATCGGTTCGGAGCGGAACAGCTCTTTGCCGTCGGCTTTGATCACGAACACGACCGAGCCGGCGTGGCGGTCCTGCATGCCGAATTTCGTCTCGAGCGTTTTCCAGCCGCCCCCCAGATCAAACACGTGCCGGGCGGGAGCATGAGCATACAAACCCGATTCGAAGAACTGGCTCCCCACTTCCAAAAGCCCACTCGCGTCGCCGTTGCCAGAGACTTGATTCCTCACAGGCGGTCCCCAGCCCGTCGCAGCAGCAGAGAACTTTACATCAGCCAGCAGAACGGTCTTCGTTTCGGCCGGCAGGCTGTCTAAAGCAATCGGCTCCTTAGCCGCCTGCAGCTTCTGATAGTGGGCAATTTTGCGATGCAGCGTCTTCGCCTCTGGCGCGGCTCCCTTGGCCTCGGTAACGAGCTTCGCCATCCGCTGCTTGTCCCCCGACTGATAGGCGGCATATGCCTCGGTCAGCCACGGCGCTTCGAGAAGCGACAGGGCGTGCGGCATTCCCTCGCGGTCGATTTCGTAAATGAACGAGAAGTACCGTGTGTCGCCGCTCTCGGCCAATAGTCGCAAACGCAGGTCGCAAATTCCGGGCTTCAAATCCTCGATCGTCAGGCGAAATCGCCCGTCGGCATCGACCTTCGAGACGCCGGTGAACGAATCGTAGTCCCCGCCGACTTCCTGCGGATCGCTATAGGCAATGACGCTGGCGATCTTGGGACCATCGGCCAGCCGGCCTTCCAGCGTGAGCTTCCCTTTCTCCAGCGTCGGCTTTAACTCCACAAGCCGATTCGTCAGTTCGACACGCGGCAGCTTCTTTCCCGTGAACAGCGGATGAACCGCCAGGGGCGCTGCCCCGGCTGCCGAGAGAAACGTTCCTTTCCCCTCGCCACGCAGTTCGTTGCCATAAGTGTGGTTGCCGGCACCCATGAGCGAGTTGCCCAGGCGCTCGGTTTCCACCGGTCGCTCGCGTTCGTGCGGCAGGCCCAGAGCGTGCCCCAGTTCATGGGCGACGCCGCCAATGTAGTGCGTGTTAAACTGGCCGATCGAACAAGGCCGATGGTAGTAGCCTCCCGGATCTTTCGATGCGAGCAACTTCGGATCGAGCTTCGCGTCGTCATAGACCCAAGCGGTGCCGCCGTGAGCATCGCCGCCGCCGACATACGGCCCGATCTCGGTCGCCACTTTCCCTTTCCAATCGAGAAGCTGCTGAAAAATGATGATCGTCTCGCGGTCGATGTCGATACCGGATTTGGCGAGCGACGCTTTCACCTCATCGCGGACCTTCCCGGCATCGTTGCGGCCGTAGTCGCGCATCGGCCCTTTCGCGGCCACCTCGAGCACGCGCAGCTTGTCTGCGTCATCGCGGTCAAGCTCGAACGTCAGGGGCCCGTAGCCCTGCATCTGCATCCCCTCGCGAAAGAACCGCTGCACCTCGCTCATCACGCGGTCCAGCCGCTCCACGCGATCCGGCTCCGGCTTGCGGTCGATCGGCGTGAAATAGACGACACGGAGGACGGGATGATTCTTCTCCGCGTCTTGAGCAAGCAAAGACGAAGCGACGCCTACGATAAGAACGACAGCAATGCAGGCCAAGCGGATCATGCGAGTTAATCCACGTACACAAACTCGTTGAGGTTCAGTACGACGCGGCAGAACTGGACGAGGCCCTGATCATTGACGAGTGCGACGCAGGCTGCCAACTCGTCGTCGGCCGCATCGCGAGAAAACGCCAGACGGAAGGCGCGGCGAACTTGCTCGGCGGGTTCAATTCCAGCTTCGACCTTGAGCCTTTCGGCGAAGGAGTTCGCCGCATCGACGGCGAGTGGCGAGTTGAGCAGCGACAGTGCCTGTGGCGGGACGGTCGAGACATTCCGCCGCGAACAGCTCACCATGTTCTCCGGCAGATCGAACGTCTCCATGAACGGCACCTTCACGGTCCGTTTCTGCACTTGAAAGACGCTCCGGGCGAACTGCTCGTGCTTGGGCGAGGGATACCAACCTTTGGTCTTCGTCTCGTTGTCGTCGAGGAAGGCGGGGTTCGCCGCCAGCACGTCGGCTGGCAATTCGGGCCAGACAGGCGAGCCGCCGAACTTGTTGGATAACAAGCCCGAGACGGCCAAGAGTGAATCTCGCAGTTGTTCCGCCGACAGTCGCCGTGGCAAGCGAGCCTGCCGATAGGTGCCGCTCGTGACGATCCGCCGATGCAAGTCCTTCTGCGACCACTGGCGATGCACGGCTTCGCTCGCGAGCCAATCGAGCAGTTCAGGATTGGTCGGCCGCGCTCCAGCCAGACCGAAATCTCCCGGTGTCGCCACCAGCCCTTCTCCAAAGTGCGACTGCCACAGCCGATTGACGAGCACGCGAGAGGTGAGCGGGTTCTCCGGCGAAGCGATCCAATTCGCCAGCGCCAGCCGCCGGCCCGTCGTGTTTGGATTTGCTGAGGGAGCAAACGCTGCCGGATTGGGATCGAGTGCCGAGAGGAAGCCAGGGACGACCACGTCGCGCTCGGCCCGATAATCGCCCTGATAAAGGACGTGTGTCACGGGCACGTCCTCTTTCTTGTCGGTGGCAAAGAGGCCGTGCGTCAATTTGCGGCGGCGGGCATCGAGCCGCTTGATGTCACCTTCCGCAGATTCAACGGAATTCTTCTCGTCATCGGTCAAAGATTTGCGGGCGTCGTCGTCGCTCGGCTCAATCCGCTTGGCCAAGTCGTCGATTTGCTTCTGCGTGTCTTCCGCCTGCTCGTCGCGATTCCGACTCAGGAGTTCTCGCTCTTCGTCCGAGAGTTCGGCCCGTTTGGCGTCGCGCAAGCGATTCTTTGCAGCGACGAGGATTTCGTCGCGACGCTTGGCCACCGGCTCAACCTCGCGGTCGATCGCAGCGTTCTGCTCCTCGATCGCCGCTCGATCGTTTGGCAAATCCAGCGGCAGGTCGTCGCCGTACTGCACCGCTTCGAAGCACGCCCGGAAGCGGTAGTAGTCGGCGTGCGAAACGGGATCGTACTTGTGGTCGTGGCAGCGGCAGCAGTTGAACGTAAGGCCGAGGAAGGCCGTCCCCGTCGTTTCCACCAGATCGTTCATCCATTCGGCACGCGAGCGGGCCTGCTCGTTGAACAGAGCCGACGAATTGTCCTGCGGGCCGATTCGCAAAAAGCCGGTCGCAATGAGCGAGTCTTGTTCCGCGGCCGATTGCGGCGGGCCAGCCAGCAGTTCATCGCCCGCGAGCTGTTCGCGGAGGAACTGGTCATACGGCTTGTCGGCATTCAGCGAGCGGATGACGTAGTCGCGGAACCGCCAAGCCTGCGGGCGGAATTCGTCCCAGTCAAAGCCGTTGCTGTCGCTGTAGCGGACGACGTCGAGCCACGCCCGGGCGGCATGTTCGCCATGCCGCGGTGACGCGAGCAACCGATCGACCAGCCGCTCGTAGGCATCGGGCCGCTCGTCGGCGAGAAATGCCGCGACTTCGTCAGGCGTGGGGGGCAGACCGGTCAGGTCGAACGCAAGACGGCGGATGAGGACGGACGGCGGCGGGGGCTCATGTACCTCAGCCGCGAAGGTGTCGATAGGATTGCGGATTGCAGATTGCGGATTGCGAAGTGGCGGCAGATTGGGCCGCCGAATTGGTTTGAACGACCACAGGTCCAGTCGCTCGCCGCGGAAGATATGGACGATCGGGTTCCGCGGATCGGTCCAGGCGTTGCCGATCCGCTCGCCGGGCGCGGCGCTGGGCATCGGACTGGGCGAAGACTTCTCCGGCCAGTGAGCGCCGTCACGAATCCAGCGTTCCAAGAGAGCGATATCCGCATCCGCCAGCTTCTCTTTCGGCGGCATTGCGTATTCGTGCTTCTCGTGCTTCACGGCGCGGATGAGCAGGCTCTCGGCTGGTTTGGCGGGGATGATCGCTGGGCCGCGCTCGCCCCCTTTCAGTGCGGCTGCTCGCGAATCGAGCCGGAGGCCCCCCTCTTGTTCCTCCGGGCCGTGACAGGCGAGGCAGCGGCCGGCCAGGAGCGGCTGGATCTTGGCGGTAAAGTGCTGGTCGGCGTCGTCGGCGATGGCGGTACAGGGGATCGCGATCAGTGCGTAGAGCACCATGCGCCGCAGAGCGGCGGGGCTTGCGTTCCCACGCGGAGCGTGGGAACGAGGCGAGTTTGGAGAGGTTGCCAGTAGCATCGGAGATCACGTTCCATCATCATAATCGTATGTTCGCCATTCCCTGCAACTGCACCCGCCGCGATTTTCTGGCCCAGGCCGGCGGCGGATTCGCCTCGCTGGCGGCAGGGGCACTAGCTGCAGGGGGACTAGCGCAGCTTGAGGCCCGTGCCGCGCCGGCCGTCGCGCTCGACCCGCTCAATCCGTTTTCGCCCCGACCGCCGCATCGGGCAGCGACGGCCAAGTCGGTCATCTTCCTGTTCATGGTCGGCGGACCGTCGCAGGTCGATACGTTCGACTACAAGCCGACGCTGCAAAAACTCGACGGCAAACCGGTCCCCGACTCGATCAAAGCGGCCTTGAGCGCCAGCCGGCACGCCAATGTGTTTCACGGCTGCAAAGAAGAGCTGATGGCCAGCCCATACCAGTTCGCCCAGCACGGCGAGTCGGGCTTGTGGGTCAGCGAGATCATGCCGCACGTGGCCCGTCACGTCGATGACCTCTGCTTCATCCATTCGCTACAGGCGGAGTCGAACAACCACGGGCCGGCGAGTTACCAACTGCATACTGGCGATATCCGACCCGGCAAGGCGAGCCTCGGTTCGTGGGTGACGTATGGCTTGGGGACCGAGAACCAGGACTTGCCCGGATACGTCGCCCTGTTCGATGCCGGGCCGCTCGGCGGAGCGGCGAACTACTCGAACGGTTTTCTCCCGACCTCCTTCCAGCCGACTCGCTTGCGGGATGTCGGCACGCCGCTCCTCGACCTTGTGCCGCCGGAGGAACTCGCGGGGGGACAGCGAGCGGCACTCGACCTGATCGGCGCGCTCAACCGGAAGCACCTTGAGTCACGCGCTGGCAACTCGGAACTCGAAGCCCGCCTCGCGAGTTACGAACTAGCGTACCGGATGCAAGCCGCAGCACTGGAAGTCGGCGACCTCGGCCGCGAGACTGCAGCGACACATGCATACTACGGCCTCGATCACGAGGACAAGCGGACGCAGAGCTTTGCCCGCAAGTGCTTGCTCGCGCGCCGGCTCGTCGAACGGGGCGTCCGGTTCATTCAGCTTTACGACATGCCCGATAAGGACGGCTGGGACGCCCACGGCAAGCTGACCGACAACCACACGCCGCGAGCCCGCTGGACCGATCAGCCAATTGCGGCCCTGCTTGCCGATCTGAAGCAGCGCGGCCTCCTCGACTCGACGCTCGTGATCTGGGCGAGCGAGTTCGGTCGCACACCGATGATGCAAGGAGACAAGGGGCGGCAGCACAACGCGGCCGGCTTCACGATCTGGCTGGCTGGCGGTGGCGTGCGTCCTGGCCAGCGAATCGGAGCGACCGATGAAATCGGACTCATGGCCACGGAGCGGCCCATCCCCTTCCGAGATCTGCACGCGACGATCCTGGCCGCGATGGGTCTGGAACACGAGCAGCTCTATTTTGAGGTGAGCGGCCGTCAGGAACGGCTGACCGGCGTGGCCGGCTCGGCCAAGGCGATCGACGGCGTGCTCGGTTAAAAACCCCTTTCTCGGCAAAGTCGGCACGACCAGCTTTCTTTGCACATGTCTGCCGCATGCACGCGATGAACGTGCCAGCCGCTGGTCGCGCGGCGACCTAAGTTTTCGATGCGGGCCACCGCTTCTCGCCCGCAGATACCGCGCGCACTCTCCAGTTCGGACTTGCCGCCCATGACCCACGCGCACCCCGCTGATTCTGCAACCTCGCGCCGACGACGTCTTGAGCGCCATCGCCGCCGCCACTTGTTCCTCGAGCAGCTCGAGCCTCGCACGCTGATGGCGATTGCACCGCCCGGCGCCGATGCCGAAGGGATGCTTTCGGGCCACGACGCCGTGTGCAGTTGCCCGGTTTGCACAGGGCTGGGCCTTTATCAGATTCACACCGTGCAGGAGAGCCCCGCGGGACCGGCCGAAAGCAATCCGCTTTCGAGCCTGCCGCAGCTTTCGAGCAATCCGTCGGCGAGCGCGAAGCTGTATCTTGACTTCAACGGGCACAACCAAGGAACGTGGGGGAGCTTCAGCAATGCGGTCACGCCCGTCTTCGATCAAGACGGTAATGCCGGCACGTTCAGCAATGGCGAGCTCGCGACAATTCAGCAGGTGTGGGCCCGCGTCGCTGAGGACTTCGCTCCGTTCAACATTGACGTGACGACGATCGCTCCCGGCACCATGGCCAACGGCGTCGTCGCGCATATTGCCATCGGCGGCAACTGGTCCGACTGGTACGGCTCCCAAGCCGGCGGCGTCGCGTACATCGGCGGCTTTTACAACAGTGCCCCGAACGTCGGTTACGTGTTTGAAGCGGCGCTGGGGAACGGCAACGCGCGGTACGTCGCTGAGGCAGCGTCTCACGAGGCGGGGCACCTGTTCGGCCTCAATCACCAGGCCAAGTGGAATGGGCCCGTGCTCGTTGAGCCATACAACTCGGGGAATGAAGATTGGGCGCCGATCATGGGGGTCGGGTACTACTCGACGAGGACGACCTGGCACAACGGCCCGACCTCGGCGAGCAGCAACAGCCAGCAGAACGACATCTCGATCCTGACGAACAGCAGCAACGGATTTGGATTGCGAGCCGACGACCACGGCAACTCGTTGGCAACCTCCTCGGTCTTGCAGGTGAATGGAACCTCGGCCAATGCCAGCGGCCTCATTCACACGACCAGCGATGTGGACGTGTTCCGGTTTACCACGGTCGGCGGGGCGCTCAACGTCGCGCTCAATGTGGCTAGCGTCGGGGCCAATCTTGATGCGGAGTTTCAGCTCTGGAACTCGCAGGGGCAGGTCATCTTCAGCGCCAATCCGTCGGCATGGCTGGGAGCGACGATTTCGACCACTATCGGCGCGGGGACGTTCTACCTTGTCGCCCGGAGTGCCGGCGGATACGGCAACCTGGGGCGCTACACGATCAGCGGCACGGTTCCTGCCGCACCACAGCCGGAGATCAGCGTGGAGGTGGGCGGACAGGACATCCCCGCGGGGAGCGCGGTCGATTTCGGTTCGACGACGCCGGGCTCTCCGGTTTCGCAGGTCTTCACGATCCGCAACACGGGACCAGGCAACCTGACGCTCGCGCCGATCAATGCGGCCAATCTGCCGGCAGGATTCGAGCTCGTCAGCAACCTCGGCAGCACATCGCTCGCGTCCGGTGCTTCGACGACGTTCGAGATTCGGCTCGCCGCGGTCGATGCGGGAACCTTCGGCGGCGAACTGGCGATTACAAACAACGACGGCGACGAGAGCCCCTTCGTCATCGACTTGGCTGGCGAAGTCGCCGGGCCGGAGGTCAGTGTTGCCACAGGAGCGGTAGGCATTGAGAGCGGAGCAACGGCATTGTTCGGCAGCACGGCGGTCGGCACCGCCGTCACGCGGACCTTCACGGTGGAGAACACCGGCACGAGCACGCTGACGCTATCGCCGCTCGATCCGGGCACGATGCCCGCCGGCTTCACGCTCGTGTCAAACCTTGGAAGCACGGTCCTCTTGGCCGGCGAATCGACGACATTCGTCGTGCAGATGGATGCCGCAGCGGCCGGCACGTTCAGCGGGCAGATCGTGCTGGCAAGCGACGACGGCGACGAGGCGACGTTCGCGATCAACCTGTCGGGAAGCGCTGGGCCAACCGTGCAGATCATCGACAACGGAGCGGCCGGTAATGCCCGCGTCGGCTCGTGGGCCGCGGTCGGGAACAAGGGGTATCAAAGCGACATTCACGTCGCGACGAAGGGGACTGGCTCAAAGCAGGCGACGTGGACGTTCACGGCGCTGCCCGCGGGCGAGTATCGCGTCTGGGCGACTTGGACCGGCGGCAGTTCGAATGCAAGCAATGCCCCGTTTCAGATCATCTACGGCGGCCCAAGTGCGCCGATTGTTCGCGTGAATCAAAAGAATGCCGCGGCGGGGCACACGGCAGAGGGTGGCAAGTGGAACTTCCTCGGCAGCGCGAACGCGACGAAGGGGTGGCTGCAGGTAAAGCTGAACAACTCGGCGAACGGGAGCGTCGTGGCCGATGCGATTCGGCTCGTCTATGTGCCATCCGGGGCGGCGGTGACGCTGGGAGCGAGCGAGGTGATCGGTGCGTCAGCGATAAATCCGATGCCAGCCGAAGCGCAGTCGCTGGCTTGGGCGGTGATGAGCGAGCGGCCAGAGAGTCTGCTGCCGCTGTCACTTGCGTCGAGTGGCGAGGACGAAATACGGACGGCGATTGCAACGTATCAGAACTGGCACCCAGATCTTCGTTCTCTGCCGATCGTCAACAAGCAACCATTAGACGCTATCAGCGGCCAAGGCTTGAGTTCCCAGGACGATGCCGATCGATTCGATCGAGCGATTGTGGAACTAGTTGACGCGTTCGATACATCGGCATTGGTTTCTTCGTGATTGAACCATTAACTGATCTCGTCATCTGACTCATCATCGAAGTTGTCGTCAAAGTCGTCGTCGTTCGACTCCAGCCTTCTTTCGAGTTCCGCGATGGCATCCTTGACGATGCGGTCAATTTCTCGGTCCGTTTCCTCGTCAGGTTCGTCGCTCGGTCGCGTCCAAGACTCTGTGATAGCGCATTCCACGTAAGTTGAACTGAGGAAGATGTTGCCATTCGAGTCATGGCAACGTTTGACAAATGTGGCTGGCCGCCGCTGTTCGTCGTCCCACGTTTCCTCTGACGCCTTATCACCGTCTGGATAGAAGCTCAATGAGGTTCCGCGTTCAACTCCGCTAGGGTCGTACCAACAAACATGAGCCAGCGTTCCATCTTCCCACATCCGTAGATGCTGGCCGACTGCAATGCCCTGGACAAAGTAGCCGCGACACTTCAACCTCCCGTTCGGCCAATGGACTTCCCACAACCCGGTAAATTCAGGGCCGCGACTTAAGTCATCAACGTCGATGTACGGAGGAGTGTCCAAATCGTACTCAACGATTCTTAATGCATTGCCCGACGCTGGTTCCTGACGGCGTCAGGAACCTACTATGCCGCCCGGTCGAACTGCGCGAGGCGGGCGCGGCGCTTCGTGAACCACCCTTCACCGAGGACGGTCAGGGCGACGCGATCTTCCAGGTTCGGGCGGAAAACCGTCATGAGTACGAGCGGCAGGAACCAGGCCATGTACATGCCGCCGCCGTCGCCGAAGCCGTGCCAGAATTGCACCGCAACCATCATCGCGGCGGAACACGACAGCAGCGTGCCGAGGTTCTTGTGAGCCGGCCAGATGGCGAGGCCCGCAGCCAAGACGCCGCAACCGGCGATGACCGGCAGGCGGTACCAAGGATCCCAGCCGAGCCCCCAAATGCCCGACAGGCCGGCCGTCTTGGGAATCCAGAGGGCGAACATCTGCTGGAATTTCAGCCAGAACGACGGCAGGTCGTGTGAGACGAAGACCAGCGACAGAATCATCACGGCGATTGCCGCACCCGTGCCGGAAAGGAAGCGAGCCAGGCCGCGCTGCCAGTAGAAACTGATCCAGAGTGGCAGCAGGAAGAGCGGATAGTAGAAGACTGAGATCGCTAGGCCGAGGAAGATGCCCGCCATCGCGGGACGGCGATAGAGCACCACCGCCCACAGGAGCAGGGCCGCCGGCAGGACGTGATCGACGTAGCCGGTCATTTGAGCCGTGTACGGGAGCATGAGGTAGATCGCCGCGGCGCCGATCCCCATACGGATGTTCTCGAAATGCCAATAACCGATGGTCACGAGTCCCGCGACGATCGCCAGGTGCGACGCGATCGCCATGATCCGGGCCGAGATTTCATACGCTTTCTCGGGCTGGGCCCGATCGGGGCGGATGAACGGGGAGGTCGGAATTGTCGGCAACGCGTGCAGCAGGTAGAAGCCCGGCCCGAACTGCCGGTAGTCCTCTGGCTTGTCCTTCTCGTGCGTCGCGTCGTGGCGGTTGATCAGGTATTGTCCACCTTTGGGACCGTTCAGATCATAGGCAGAAAGGCTGCTCGTGAGCACGTTTGCCATGAGGAACAGGAACAGGGCGACGCTGATGAAGACGAGGCCGCCGTTGGTCAGATTTGGCTCGAGGAGCGGTCGGCGGACCATCGTTGGATCGAGCAACAAACGCACGAGCCAAACGCCCGCCACGGCAAAGAGCCAGAGGTAACCGGTATATGCGAGCGCATGGTCCGAGATGCCGAACGTGCGGGCGGTTGCGGACTTGGCGTCAGTAGCGGCTGCGGTATTGTCGGTATCATCGGTGGCTGCGACGGATTCGCTCTCAATGACAGCCTGACGGGACTCGTTCACCATCAGCAGGCCGGGAGCCAACAGAATCAGCAGGACGATGTCGAGATTGCGGACGCTCCAAAACCGATTGAACTTGAAAAACAAGCCGATGAGCAGCAGCGACGAGAGATAGACCCAGGTCGCTGGATCGACTTTGTGGTAATGGAATAAAATCTCGCTCATGAGCGTCTAACGTCTATGATGATCACCGGAGGGAAGCCGGTGGAGTCGCAACCTTGACTGCGTCACCGGTTCACTGAACTACCGTTTGGTTGGACCACTGCGGGCATCCGTTGGTCGTGCTGCGTTCACCTTCACCACTCAGGGGAGGGGGCGAGCAAAGATTCCTGCGTAGTGCGCGTGGCGCGCCAATCCACCACCTTACGGTTTTGGCGAAACATTGCAAGAACGGGTTGCCGGTTCGACTGGCGGGCCTGGAATATCTGCAAATCCTTGCCCAGTAAGGACTTGCTGAAATTCTGTCGGCTGCCAAGTGGCTGTGGCAGCCTCTCTCCCGAAGCCGAATGCCTCCTCTGCGTTCGCTAGCTCCACTTGCACTGGTTGCTGCAAACTGCGGCAAATCCCGCATGAAGTGCGGCGGTACGGACAGCTCACTAGGTCTATTTGGTTACTTGGCAGCCATTCGCTACTGCTGCGGCAGTAGAATTGCTTCGATGGAGACCGTTTTCGACCGGCTGACGGCCGGACTTTCCGACGTGGGAGTTGCGTTCGACGTCCTTCGCCATGCACCTGTCTATACCAGCGAGGAAGCGGCTGCGATTCGGGGGACTTCGCTCGCCAGCGGTGCCAAGGCCCTTATCTGCAAGGCGGACGAGCAATTCGTGATGATCGTCCTGCCGGCGGATCGCAAGCTCGCCAGCAAACTGGTACGCAAGTCAGCCGGTATCAAGAGCTTGCGATTTGCAACGAAGGAAGAAGTCGCCGAATTGACCAGCCTGGCTCCCGGTTCAATTCCTCCCTTCGGCAGCCTCTTTAACCTGCCGACTTGGTGCGATGCCGCCCTGGCCGAGCAGCCGCGAATCAACTTTAACGCCGGTGACCACGCGATTTCGATCAGCGTCGCTTTCGTCGATTATCAGCGCGTCGAGCAGCCGCGGATGGGTCAGTTTGCCGAATGAGCGGGAGATCTTCGTTAAAGAGCCGTGCGATCTTCCGCCCGGTCACGCTGAGCGGCAAAGTGGCCAGTTCTTCGACCGACACCCAGCGAATCGCGGCCGTGCCTTTGCTTGACTGCCGCCGAACTCGTGTTGTTTGAGCCTCGAACACTTCCAGCGTAATCCGAAACCGTGTCACGCCGTGCTTGAGCATCGTCAGCTTCTGAACAGACTCGATCGCCACTCCCGTCTGCAATAAGACGCCGGCGGTCACATCGCCATTGGCCACGAAACGGGGAAAGTCCCACAGCCCGGCCCAGCGCTCTCCGGGCAAACACTGCCGCACGAGCACCTGCCGCCCGCGGCGCACAACCACAGCGACCTCGGTCACGTCTTCGTATTTCGTCTTCTTCGCCGCGAGTGGAATCTCGTGCTGAGAACCTGAAGCAAACGCCCGGCAGTGCATCCGCACGGGGCAGCGGTCACACGCTGGCGACTTCGGTGTGCAGATTTCGCTCCCTAGCTCCATCAGTGCCTGGTTGAAGTGCCCCACGTCGCGGCTGGGCAAGATCGCCTCTGCCAAAGCCCAGAGTTGCTTTTGCCCCGAGCTGCTTGCCGGATCGTCACGCAGCGCCGCCAAGCGACTGAGCACTCGGATCGTATTCGCTTCCAGAATCGGCAGCTTTGCGCCGGTTCCGATCGAGAGAATCGCACCGGCCGTGTATCGCCCGATTCCCGGCAGCGATCGGACCGCGTCAAAGTCGCGTGGAAACTCTCCACCATGCAGCGACACAATCTGCTGTGCAGCTGCGTGCAGTTGCCGCGCGCGCCGATAGTAGCCGAGTCCCTCCCACAGCCGCAGGACCACTTGCTCGTCGGCGTCCGCCAGAGTGCGAACATCCGGGAATTGGCGCAGAAATCGCTGGTAGTAGGGGATGACGGTGGCGACTTGCGTCTGCTGCAACATCACCTCGCTGATCCAGATCGCATACAGATCGCTCGTTCTCCGCCAGGGCAAATCGCGCGCCGCGCGGCGGAACCAGGCGAGCAGTCGGCGGACAAACGCGCGTCGCGCAGCCGCAGCGGGCAAGAACGTTTCTGCAACATCATCTGTCGTGGTCATCACGTTCACTGCGGTCGCACGTCCATCGAGGCAATGGTAAAATCCACTCCCCACCTGGCACGCACGACGCGAAAACGACCACGAGGAGCAGCATGAAGAATACGTTGGCGGTGATTCTGGCCGGCGGCAAGGGGACACGTTTGGAGCCGCTCACCCGCGACCGGGCCAAGCCGGCCGTCCCTTTCGGCGGCCTCTACCGCATCATCGACTTCACGCTCAGCAACTGCCTCAACAGCGATATTCGCCGCGTCCTCATGCTCACGCAGTACAAGGCGATGAGCCTCGACCGCCACATCAACCAGGGTTGGCGGCACTATTTCAATCGCGAACTGGGGGAATTCATCGACGTCGTACCGCCCCAGCAGCGGATCGACGAGCAGTGGTATCAGGGGACTGCCGACGCCGTCTATCAGAACATCTACGTGCTGGAGAAAGAGCGGCCTGAGCACGTGGTCATTCTAGCCGGCGACCACATCTACAAGATGAATTACAAGGCGATGGTGCAGTATCACAAGGAGGTCGGCGCCGACGTGACGATCGGCGCCCTCCGCGTGAATCCGATCGAGGCCCGCCAATTCGGCGTCATGGAAATCGACAAGGACCAGCGGATCGTCGGCTTTCAGGAAAAGGTGCAAAATCCCAAGACAATCCCCGGCGATCCTGAACATTGCCTCGGTTCGATGGGGATTTACGTTTTCACGGCCCGCTTCCTCTTCGAGCAACTGTGTCGTGATGCGACCAAGCCCGGCAGCCGGCACGATTTCGGCCGCGATATTATCCCCTCGCTGATCGACACGCATCGGATCATGGCTTTTCCGTTCCGCGACGAGAACCGCAAGACCGACGCCTACTGGCGCGACGTGGGCACGCTCGATGCCTATTTCGAGGCTAACATGGACCTCATCGGCATCGACCCGCTGCTCAATCTGTACGACGAGGAGTGGCCGATCCGCACGTTTCAGGCGAATCTGCCGCCGCCCAAGTTCGTCTTCGGCAGCCGCGGCGAGCCCGACCGCTGTGGCCGGGCGATCGACAGCATCGTCTGCCAGGGGACAATCGTTTCCGGCGGGCTCGTCGAGCGCTGCATCCTTGGGCCGCGCGTCCGCGTAAATAGTTATGCGAACGTCGCCGACTCGATCCTCTTTGAAGCTGTCGATGTCGGTCGCCATGCACGCATTCGCCGCGCGATCATCGACAAGGGAGTGAAGGTGCCGCCGGGTATGGAGATCGGCTACGACCTGGAACGCGACCGCCGCCGCGGCCTGACCGTAAGCGAAGGGGGAATCGTTGTCATCGCGAAGGGGGACGGCCTGGAACACATGGCCGAGCCGAGCCGGGGTTGACCGCAGGTCCCGCCGCCCGGCGGGACTTTTGAGTGCGGCAGCTTGTCGCAAGGTTTTTTACAGCATGGACTTACGGCGATCGCTTGCGATTGATTCACCCCCCGTTTTGACATTCTAATGATTGACGTGTAAATTATTAGCATCGCAGGGCGAACTAGGTTTTCAGTTCCATGACCTCTCTGCAGCGCGAACTCAAAAAGAAAAAGCCGTTCGACGTGCCCGAGCAGGAGGCGCTGCTTAACCTGCTGCGCACGGCCGATCAGCTGCAGATCCGCTTCACGCGCCTCTTTCGGCGGTTCGGCTTGACGCCGCAGCAGTACAACATCCTCCGCATCCTTCGCGGTGAGGCAGCGCCGCTGCCGATCCTCGAAATTGCCGCGCGGATGATCACCGTCGTGCCGGGCATCACCGGGCTGATCGACCGGCTCGAAGCGGCCGGCCTCGTTTGCCGCAAGCGATGCGAGAACGACCGCCGCGTCGTCTATGTTTGCATTTCCGAAAAGGCGACCGCACTCTTGGGCGAAATCGACGAGCCGCTGTTGGAGATGCACATGAAGTTGCTCGGCCACTTGGACCGGAGCGAACTCGAAGCCCTCTCGCGTTTGCTGGAAAAGGCCCGCGAGCCGCTCACAGCTGAGACCTCTGAGCCGTAACGGCGCCTGTAACCGCCGGCGTGTTTTTTTCATCAGATAGTTGATATGTCAATAATTAACTTCGCACAAACCCCGGGAGCAATCTCATGATCACCCTTCGCAAGTCTGTCGACCGCGGCCACCTCAATCACGGCTGGCTCGACACTTATCACACGTTTTCGTTTGGCGACTACTACGATCCCGCGCACATGAGCTTTCGTGCGCTCCGCGTGATGAACGAGGACCGCGTCGCGCCCGGTAAAGGCTTCGGCATGCACGGTCATCGTGACATGGAAATCGTCACGTACGTCCTCTCCGGCGCCCTGCAGCACAAGGATAGTCTCGGCCATGGCGAAGTCCTCCGCCCCGGCGAACTGCAGCGCATGTCCGCCGGCAGCGGCATCCGCCACAGTGAGTTCAATCCGTCCGTGACCGACGAAGTTCACCTCTATCAGATCTGGCTCCTTCCTCGCGCTGCCGGACTTGAGCCGAGCTACGAGCAAAAGGCATTTTCTGACGAAGAGCGGCACAATCGGCTGCGCCTGGTCGCTGCGCCTACCGGAGAAGACGGCTCGCTCACGATCCAGCAAGATGCGCGGCTGTATCTGGCTACGCTCGATACCGGCACGAAGCTCACACACGACTTCACGCCGGGTCGTCGCGCTTGGCTGCAGGTGTTGCGCGGCGCGGTGAACCTAAACGACCAGCCCCTCGCCACCAGCGACGGCGCTGCTGTCAGCGACGAGTCGCAGCTCATCATCACCGCCACCGAGCCGGCCGAAGTCCTGCTGTTCGACTTGGCGTGAACACGCCCGTTGTCGGGCTGGGCCTCGGACCTTATACTCTGGGGTTTGCCAAAGTACGACCAATCCCAAGCGACAAACCACGCGGGCCAGCTGGCTCGCCGAGCCTGGAGTAGCTGGAAAATGACCATCGACAAGAGCCTGAAGGTAAAGGCGGGAGCGATCAAGAATCGCAATGTACTGACGCGGGCCGAGCGGATCGGCAAGTTGATCGAGGCAGAACGCTGGAAAGAGGGGGACGAGGTGCTCGGCCTGCCGAAGGTGCGGGTGCAGAAGCTCGCCCTCAAGAAGAAGAGGAAAGCCAAGGCCGAAGAAGGGGCCGAGGGAGCTGCTGCTCCTGCCGCCGGCGGTGCACCGGCCGCTGGCGCCGCCAAGCCGGCTGCCGGGGCTGCCAAACCAGCCGCGGGTGCTGCCAAGCCAGCGGCGAAGAAATAGCAGGGCAGAGGTCAGACGACAGAGGACAGAGTCGGGACCACTCACTTACTAACCACTCACCTCTGCTCTCTACCCACTCATGCGAGTCAAGCTCGAATACGGTCGCCAGGGACTTTACGCCGACCTGCCCGATGAGCGGATCGTGCGGACGCTCTCGTACAAAGACGCGGCGCCGCTCTCCGATCCGGCTGGCGCGCTCCGGGCGATGCTGGCCAGTCCCATCGGCACTCCGCCGCTGGCAGAGATCGCCAAGGGGCGCAAAGACGCCTGCATCGTCATTTGCGACATCACGCGTCCCGTCCCAAACGAGCTGATCCTCCGGCCGATGCTGGAAATCCTCGAAGCAGCCGGCATTCCGCGCGAAAAGATTACGATCCTAGTTGCCACCGGCCTCCACCGGCCCAACGAGGGCGAAGAGCTCTTCGAAATGGTCGGCGAACACATCGCGGCGAACTACCAGATCGAGAACCATCACGGACAGGAACTCTCGGAGCACACCTACCTGGGCGATAGCCCGCGCGGCGTGCCGGTCTGGATCGACAGCCACTATGTGAATGCCGATCTGAAGATCACCACCGGCCTGATCGAGCCGCACCTGATGGCTGGCTTTTCCGGCGGCCGCAAGCTGATCTGTCCCGGCATTGCGGCGCTCGAAACGGTGAAGGTCTGGCACGGACCCGATTTTCTCGAACATCCCAAAGCCGATTGTGGCATTCTCGACGGCAACCCGGTTCACGAGGAAAACACCTGGATCGGCCGGCACACGGGGTGCGACTTCATCGTCAACGTCGTCATCGATTCGCAGCGCCGGCCGCTCAAGTGGGTCGCGGGAGACATGGTCGCCGCGTTCGAGGAAGGGGTGAAGTTCGTCCGGGGCGTCGTTCGCGATACGGTCGCCGAGCCGGTCGATATCGTTGTAACGAGTTGTGCCGGTTACCCGCTCGACACGACCTTCTACCAAGCCGTGAAGGGAATGACTGGCGCCCTGCCGATCGTGAAGGAGGGTGGCACGATCATCCTCTGTGCCAGCCTGACCGAAGGGATCGGCAGCCCGCAGTTCCAGCGGCTCTTCACCGAAAATCCAAGCCTCGAAGTCTTCGTCGAGCGAATTCTCGGCAAGGACTACTTCGTGATGGACCAGTGGCAGCTCGAAGAGTTGGCCAAGGTTCGCCGCAAAGCGAAGGTGAAGATCGTCTCTGACGGCCTCTCCGCCGACACACTCAACGGCCTGTTCGTCGAATCGGCTCCGTCGATTGAGCAAGCGGTTGCCGATTCGCTGGCCGAATACGGCCCGACCGCCAAGATCGCGGTTATTCCGAAGGGGCCCTACGTGCTGGCCCAGGTCGCGTAGCAATCTGCGCACTTGAATCTGGTTGCCGCTGCGACTAGCCGCCAGCTATCATCAGAACTGTTTGATGGATTAACCTCGACCTCGCGAGGGTGCATTGATGGTTCGGATTTTTCACGCGCTGGCTTGGATTCTTGCTACCGTCTTCCCTGCTGCTTGCATGGCGGCTGAGTCGACGGTCGAATTTCTTCGCGATGTGAAGCCGATCCTGGCTCAGCGCTGCTTCCGCTGTCACAGCTCACTCAAAGAGGAATCCAACTTTCGCCTGGATAGCGTTGCTGGGCTCATCAAAGGTGGCGATCTTGGTCCGGCTGTAGTCGCGGGCAAGAGCGGCGAGAGCCGGCTGATCGACGCGGTGCTCGGCAAGGGCGACCTGAAGATGCCGCCCGAGGGGGAGCCGCTGACCGAGGCGCAGATTGCAACGCTCAAGGCCTGGATCGATGCCGGTGCCCAGCCACCGGCGGAAGGGGCCGAATCGCAGATTTCGCACTGGTCGTTCGTGAAGCCGATGCGGCTGGAAGTACCCAAGCCCACCGATCCCGCGTGGTCGGCCAATCCGATCGACGCCTTTATCGCCGCCAAACATGCGGAACTCAAGCTCACACCGGTTGGCGAAGCGTCGCCGAACCTCTTGCTCCGCCGTGTCTATCTCGATCTGACCGGCCTGCCGCCGACGCCGGAGCAACTGGAGAAGTTCGCCCGCGGTCAGCAGTCGTATTCCGCGGTTGTGGACGAGCTACTTGCTTCGCCCCAGTATGGCGAACGTTGGGGCCG
>CAYLLN010000109.1:0-19651 GCA_964384375.1 uncultured Pirellulaceae bacterium | reverse complement strand
GTTCATCTTCGGTAAGAAGATTCTCACCCTCCCGATTCTGGACGCCTTCGGTTCGCCTCGGAAAGTTGAGAATCTCTGGTCCACGGATCTGGAGCAAACTTACGGCAGCTTCGGGCAGGTCCGTCGCTTCGATCGCTGCACCACGTGCCACGCCTCGATCCAGAAGTCGCTTCCCGGCCAGCCAACGACCCCCGCCTTCGTTCCGGAAAAAGAACTGGTGATGGTCGTCGTTCCGCCGCCGAAGGACGCGCCCCCCAAACAGCGCCGCGAAGCCAGCGGCGAACTCGCCCCGCTCACGCTCGAAGACTACCTGGGCGTGCGGCTGGCTGGCGAAGGGCTCCTGCGCTACGACGATGTGACGGTTTCGCTCGTGTTGCCAAAGTCGCCGGGAGCGAAAGCACAGATTGTCACTGGCGAAACTGGCCCCGCCACGGAAACGGGCCTGGCCATTCGTCAGCAAGTCGCTCGTCTGGCCAGCGACCATGCCGACACCGAGTTTCCGACGCTTCCCGGCCTGATGGTCGGCGACGTGATCACCGGCATCAACGGTACCTTGCTCCAAGGTGGTGATCGCGGCCCTGCTCGCGTCGGCGCTTTGTTGTTGACACTGGCTCAGGACGGTAAGCCGTTCCGCATCACGGTCCGTCGCGGCCTCCCCAATCCGTTCATTTCGCACCCGCGACTCGATCTGTTCGTTGGCGACAACAGCCCGCACCCGATGCAGACGTTTGCCTGCACCGTCTGCCACGACGGCCAGGGAAGTGCCACCGAGTTCAAGTTTGCCTCGCACACGCCCAACACGCAGGAAGAAGCCGAGCAGTGGCGGAAGGAATATGGCTGGTTCGACAACCACCACTGGATCTTCCCGATGTATCCGGAGCGGTTCGCCGAAAGCTCCTGCCTCAAGTGCCACCACGAAGTGGTCGAGCTGGAGCCGAGCGAGCGCTTCCCCGATCCGCCGGCTGCGAAGCTCGTGCATGGCTATCAGCTGATTCGCAAATACGGCTGCTTCGGCTGCCACGAAATCAACGGCTTCGATGGTCCGACGAAGCGGATCGGTCCCGATCTGCGGAACGAGCCGAACTACTTCGCCGCCGCTCAAGCGGTCATGCCTTACTTGCCGGCCCGGCTGGCACACTTTGAGGGGCTGGCTGCGGAGCTTTCCGCGGCAATTGCTCCAATCGAGGCACAGCTGGCTACCTTAGCCAAGCAACAAGCTGAACTCGAAAAGCAAAAGGGGGAAATCCCCGACGATGCACCCGACAAAGAAGCTCGGACGAAGGCGCTCGACGATCAGCTTGCTGCTTTGGACGCGGAAGTAAAGCCGCTAGCGGAACAGTTGGTCCCTTTACGGCGCAACCTCGCGACAGCGCAGCGTTTGGCCGGCGACGTTCGCCGCACCGCACGCCTCGTGAACACGCTCGCGGCTCACCCAGAAGATACGATTGTTCGTCGCGAGCTTCTCACAATGCTCGACGACGATGCCCGCATCGCCGCCGAGAACGAGGACAAGCCGCTCGCCCAGCAGCAGTGGACGACGTTCGACGCCCCCATCTTGGCGATGGCCGGCTGGTTCAAGGATCAGGAAGCTCCCGGCAATCAGCGGCGTCCCGGTCCGAGCCTGCGCTACCTGGCGAAGAAGTCCGACCGGCAGTTCCTTTACGACTGGCTCGCCGATCCCACGCACTTCCGCCCGACGACCCGCATGCCGCGATTCTTCGGCCTGTGGGACCATCTGAAGGATGGCAAGGGGGAAATGACCGACAAGGTCGCCCCGACGCGCGAGCCGATCGAAATTCGCGGCACGATCGAGTTCCTGCTCGCTCAGAGCGACGCGCAGTGGCCCTCGCAAGACGAAGCGAGCAGCCGCCGGGGCGCCAATCAGCCACCGGTCGATGTGGCCGCCCTCGTGAATATCTACGAACCGCTGCCGCGTGAAACAGGCATTTCGGAGTGGACGCCGGAAGAGAAGGTCGCCCGAGGCAAGGTGCAGTTCCAGACTCGTGGCTGCCTGGCGTGCCACACGCACAAGGACTTCCCGGACGTTTCCAAGTACCGCAATCCGACCGACATCGTGCAGGGGCCAGACCTTTCGGCCGTGGGCAACAAGTTCAGTGCCGACGTGGACCCGGCCGGGCCGGACTGGCTGTACAGCTGGATCAAGGAGCCGACCCGGTATCACACGCGCACGGTGATGCCGAACCTGTTCCTCACGCCCGAGGTGGACGCCGGCGCCGATCCGAACAATTCGGCCGACGACAAGACGTTTGACCCGGCGGACGACATCACGAGTTACTTGCTCGCCGATTCGCGCAGCGACTGGAAGCCGATTCCTGCGGCCGCCAGCGCCGAGAAACCGCTCGACGCAGCCGGCAAGGCCGCCCTCAAGGACTTGATGCTCGAATATCTGAACGAGGCGTTCTATCGCGAGCAGGCCGAGCAGTTCCTCCTCGGTGGCATTCCGCCAGAGATGGAAGGGGAGCTTAAGGGGGCCGAGAAGGACTTGATCGTCGATCCGGCGACGAAGCCTGCCGACCACGCCGCCTGGGAAGCGCAGCGCGAGCAGCAGCAGCTTCGCTACATCGGCCGCAAGACGATCGCCAAGTATGGCTGCTTCGGCTGCCACGACATTCCAGGCTTTGAGGACGCCAAGCCGATCGGCACGGGCCTGGCCGACTGGGGCCGCAAGGACCCGGCCCGCCTCGCCTTCGAGCATATTACGCACTACCTGGAAGGGCACGGTCACGCTGGCGGCCACGCGGCTCACGGCGAAGGCAATCATGCTGAGGACGAACATGCCGCTGACGAGCATGCAACCGACGCTCACCCACCAACGGCGGACACGGCGGCTCAGCAGACTGAGGAGTTCTATCACCATCAGGTCGAAGCCGGGAACCGGATCGGCTTTATCTATCAGAAACTGAAGGAGCCCCGGAGCTACGACTTCGAGAAGACCGAGAATAAACGATACAACGAGCGGCTCCGCATGCCGCAGTTCCCGTTCACCGCGGAAGATCGCGAAGCGGTGATCACGTTCGTGCTTGGTCTCGTGGCCGATCCGCCGCGCGAGAAGTACGTCTTCACTCCCGACGAGCGGACCGCAGCCCTTATCGCCGGCCGACAGGCGCTCGAAAAGTATAACTGTGCCGGCTGCCACATTCTCGATGTGGAGCGCTGGTCGATCAGCTATCCGCCCGATACCTACGGGCCGCAGTCCCCCCCCGACAAGCCGCTGCCGGTCTTTCCGTTCCTCCTGCCGAAGGTCAGCCCGAAGGACTTGGCCTCGCAGGGAACACCCGACCATCGGAACCTCTTGCATAGCCACCTCATCGGCCTGCCGAAGCTCTCGAAAGCCGATGGCTTTCCCGACGTGGCCGATGTCGATGGAGTAGGCCTGATCGACGACGAGCAGTATTCGCCGTCGGAGGTCCGCCTGTCGGTCGATCTGTTCCAGAATACGATCATCGACGGCCACAGCTATATCACCGGGCAGAATTCGATTGGCACCACGGTCGATCGACTGACTGACCGGCGGCCGACCTGGGGCGGCGTGCTGACGAAGTACTTGCTCCCCGAAGTGACCGCTCTGGAAAAGCAATCAAACCCGAATGCCTCCGGCTCGGAAGCGTATGGGTGGCTCCCGCCGCCGCTAATCGGCCAAGGGGACAAGGTTCAGCCCGGCTGGTTGCACGACTTCTTGCTCGAACCGTATCCGATTCGGCCGGCGGTGTTTCTCCGGATGCCGAAGTTCAATATGTCCAGCAGCGAAGCGACGGCTCTGGCTAGTTATTTCGCGGCAGTCGATAACGCGGACTATCCGTATGAGCTCGCCCCACAGCGGCTCGATAGCGAACTGGCCGCACGAGCGCGGGCCTATGCTCAAACGCTCGCGGCGGCGAATGTCGCTCCACCCGACGGCGTGGCGTGGGACAAGCAGCCGACTCAGACGCTGATCGATCGGCGTTTTCAGGATGCGCTGAACATCGTCGTGGACGGCAACTACTGCGTGAAGTGCCACAACGTGGCCGACTACCGCGTGCCGGGACGCGACCGGGCGAAGGCCCCGAACCTGTCCGACGTCTATCGCCGCTTCAAGCCCGATTACGTCCGCCGCTGGATCGCTCAGCCGAACATGATCCTGCCGTACACGTCGATGCCCATCAACGTGAAGTACGATCCGGCAGCGCCGTTCCAAGGGGGCGTGAGCCAGGACCTGTATCACGGAACCAGCACCGAGCAGGTGGACGCCCTCGTCGATCTGCTTATGAATTACGATCAGTTTTCCCGTAGCAGCCGCAAGGTGGCCGAACTCGTGAAGCCCGCGACCGTTCCTGCTGAAGGGACGCCGCCGGCCGGAGAAGCACCTGCTGCCACGGGAAACTCAGGAGAATAACAGCTTCCATAGAATGACTAGGCCGATTCGGCGGCTCCCCGTCGATAGTCGCGGCACGCTAGGCCGCCTATCATGCGGGTAGGCCGCGACCCAACCATACAACTTGCCACCAATTGAGCGTCGAATTTAGCGGCCGCGTTTCGACCTCTCCTACCACGTTACGAGCGGCCGCCGCGCTTTGCCCAATTGCCAGGCGCCTCGCTCTGAAGGAGTTTCCGATGATTGCACGATTTGCTCTCGCTCTGTTGTTCGCGGCCATTTTGGCCGCCTCCGCCCGGGCGCAAGCCTGGGGCGACCTCGAAGCCGATTTCTTCCTCAAGGGAGATTTCAAGGCCGCGAAGATCACGCCCGATAAGGACGTGGAATTTTGCGGCAAGCACAAGCTCATGGAGGAGAGCGTCGTCGTCGATCCGACCACGAAGGCGATCAAGAACGTCGCCGTGTATCTGTTCGTGCCGGCCGGCGGCAAGAAGCCGTCCGTTCATCCCGACTATGAGAAGACGGCCAAGGAGAAGGTCGTCCTCGACAACAAGAACTGCCGCTACGAGCCGCGCGTGCAGGTCGTCCGCACGTCGCAGCCGCTGATTCTGCAAAACAGCGATCCGCTCGGCCACAACATGAAGGGGGAGTTCTTCAATCCTCAGAATGCCGCGTTCAATGACCAGATTCCTGCCAATGGCAAGGTCGAAAAGACCTTCACCGGCGCCGAGACGGCGTTCGTCCCGGTGCAGTGCAGCATCCACACCTGGATGAAGTCGTGGCTCTTCGTTCGCGAAGATCCGTACATCGGCGTTTCGGACGCCAAGGGGCACGTCTCGATCAAGAATCTCCCGGACGGCGAATGGACGTTCGTCGTCTGGCAGGAAAACGCTGGCTACGTCAGCGACGTGACCGTGGACGGCAAGGCGACCAAATGGATGCGCGGCCGTGTGAAGGTCAATATCAAGCCGGGGGCGAACAAGCTCGGCAAGATCGAGGTCACCCCCGCCGCGCTCAAGATTAAGTAGTAGGCACACTCCGTGTGCCGTTGCCGAGCAAAATGAGGATGGCAATGAACCGTTGGTGCATCGCAGCCGGATTGGCATTGTTGGTCGCCTCCGGCTGCGCGCGGAAGCAAACGCAAAGCGCGAGCTTTGACGAGAGCACGGTGGCCCTCCTGCGGACCGCCATGGGTGGCGACAAGGCCGCCTCCGCCGGTCCCGCGGCCGCCGCGCCGGAGCCGACCGGTTGGGCGACACTGCGCGGCAAGTTCATCCTGGAAGGGGCGCTGCCGGCGAAGACGGTGCTGTCCATTACTTCCGATCACGCGGTCTGCCAACCAGGTGGAGCGCCGGTCTATGCCAACGACGTTGTCGTGGGCGAGGGCGGGGGGCTGAAGAACGTCGTCGTGTACCTTTTCACGAAGTATCCCGACGGCGATCCAAAGTGGGAAAATCCCGAGGCGGTCGCCGCCAAGGCGAATACGCCTGATTTCGATCAGAAGCAGTGCGTGTTCTTGACGCATGTGTTCGCGATGCGAGCCAGTTCGACGATGAAGATCCTGAATAGCGACCCCGTCGGCCACAACACAAACATCGCTGGTGGCGGTGGTGCAGCGTCCGCGAATTTCAACGTGCCATCCGGTGCAACTGCAGAGTATCAGCCGGTTGGCGAATCGGCCGAGCCGTTCAAAGTCGCCTGCAACATCCACCCGTGGATGGCGGCTTATGGCCTCGTGCGAAAGAGCCCGTACTTCGTTGTGACCAACGACAAGGGGGAGTTTGAGCTCAAGAACCTTCCCGCCGGCGTGCCGCTGGAGATTCGGGTGTGGCAAGAGAAATCCCGCTTCATTCAGAACGCGACGATCACCGGCCAGCACGACAAGTTTGTGAAAGGCCGCCTGAATATCAAACTGGCCAACGACGAACAGCGCGAGCTTGGTTTCACCTTAAGCGCAAAGGATTTTGGAGGAAATTGATGCACGCCGCGGTGGGGATGGTACGAGCGAGCAGGTTGGCCCGCGGTCTAGTGCTGGTCGTGGGTGCGGCCGCGCTCTTGACCGGTTGCGGCTCGCCTCCGGCCGAGTTCAAGCAGTACGAAACTTATGCGCACCTGGTGACCGTACAGTCGGGTTCCGATCAGCCGATGCTGCCGGCCTCGCAATTGGCCGAAGTTGATGCGCTCCTGGCGGCAATGTTCGGCACGCCCGATGAGCCGGCGGTTCCGTCGCTGTCCGGAACCGATTCGCTCGACGGTGTCGATCTGTCGCCGGTGTTCGACCTGAGCCGGCTAAAGATGGCGGCTGGTCCAGTCGGCAGCGATGAGAATGGCGCTCCACGGGGCCTGTATCGCGAGCATTGTGCCCATTGCCACGGCATCACGGGGGACGGTAATGGACCGACGGCGTACTTCCTGAATCCGTACCCGCGCGACTATCGCCCCGGCAAGTTCAAATTTAAATCGACACCGATCGGCACGCGCCCCACGCATGACGACCTGAAGAAAGTCGTCCTCGAAGGGGCTGCCGGCACGGCGATGCCGTCGTTCAAGCTGCTCACCGATCTGGAAGTCGAGTCACTCGTCTATTACGTGCAGTACCTGGCGATTCGGGGCGAGTCGGAGCGGGTCTTGCTCAAGGCTTCGGCCGACCTGGTCGAAGGGGAGCGGCTGGTTAACGTTGTAGGGGAGAACGCCACGGCCGAGGAGAAAGCCGCCCAGCAGGAGCAACTCAATGGCGTCAAGAACATGGTGGCCGAAATCGTCAAGCAATGGGTCGATGCTCCGTCGAAGTTGGCTGAGGTTACTGAGCGACCGAAACTGGAAGGGGAAGCTCTGGTCGAGTCGCGCCGCCTCGGTCGCGATCTGTTCTATGGAGCGATCGCCAACTGCGTGAAATGCCACGGCGATTCGGCCCTCGGCGACGGCGTGCTCACCGACTACGACGACTGGACCAAGGAGTTCATCGGCGACGGGAAAAATCTCGAAGTCGTACACCAGTTTGAGGCGCTTGGCATGTTGCCCCCGCGAACGATTCGCCCTCGCAACCTGCGAATGGGCGTTTATCGCGGCGGCATGCGGCCGATCGACCTCTATTGGCGGATTAAAAACGGCATTGAAGGAACGCCCATGCCCGCGGCCACGATGAAGCCCGATGGCGACGCGGCGGCCAAGGGGCTGACGCCCGGTGACATTTGGCACATCGTGAACTACGTCGAATCGCTTCCGTACGAGTCGATCAGCAGTCCGCGGGCTGCGGCGACGCTCGCCCTGCAGCGCGAGGGAAGCTAAAGAAATGCGGATTGCAGATTGCGGAATGCGGAGTTGTTGAAATCTCGGTTGTTGAGTTTCGGTTTTTGAGGAGTCTCTCGTGGGTCGGTTCTGGAGCATCCTGTTTTTGCTGGTGCCGGTCCTCGGCGTCGGCTGCTTCGTCTGGCCCATGGCCGACCTGTGGCCGATGCAGGGTCACTGGCTTCCCGAGGACGTCAGCACGCATGGCCACGTCATCGACGGGCTGTTCATGTTCATCCTGGTGTTGACCGGCGTGATCTTTATCGCCACCGGCATCGCCCTGTTCTGGTTCCTCTGGAAGTACGACGCCGCCAAGAACCCGCAGCCCGTCGCCTTCACGCACGGCAGTCACACGCTGGAAGTCGTCTGGTCGATTATTCCGGCGGCAACACTGGTATTTATCGCCATTTACCAAATGGACGCCTGGGCCGACGCCAAGATGCGCCGCCCTCGCTTGCCCAGCGGCGAATTGAAGCCCGAAATTGCCGAAGTGACTGGCCGCCAGTTTGAATGGCGTATCCGCTATGCCGGCAAGGACGGCATGGTCGGGACCGAAGACGACATTCAGGTGGTCAACGACCTCCACCTGCCAGCAAATGAAGAGATTGTGCTGAAGATCAAGAGTGAAGACGTGCTGCACAGCTTCTTCCTGCCCAATTTGCGGGTGAAGCAAGACGTGGTCCCCGGCATGCAGCAGTGGGTCTGGTTCCGGGCGACAAAGAACGGCGTGTTCGACATCGTCTGCGCCGAGCTTTGCGGCTGGGGCCATTACAAGATGCGCGGCCGCCTGACGCTCGAAAGCCGCGAGGATTTCGACCGCTGGCTGGCCAAGATGGAAGACGAGCAGAACCGGGCGTCGTTCACGCCCGTGACGGGAGAAGCGGAATGAGTGCGGTAGCGGTACCAGCCGATCACGCCCACGGGCACGATCACAGCCACGGCGGAACGATGGACGTCGGCACGTTCGTGCGGACGTACGTCTTCTCGCTCGACCACAAGATCATCGGCCTGCAATTCCTGTTTTCGACGTTGCTCTGGTTCCTCGTCGGCGGCCTGCTCGCGCTTGGAATCCGCTGGCAACTGGCCTGGCCCTGGAGCGACATGCCGATTATTGGGCGGATGCTCTTCTCGGCCGAAGGAGGCCAGATTTCGCCCGAGTTCTACACGACGCTCTTCACGATGCATGCCACGGTGATGATCTTCTTTGTGATCATCCCGATTCTGGCCGGCGCGTTCGGCAACTATCTGATCCCGCTGATGATCGGGGCCGACGACATGGCCTTCCCGACGCTCAACATGCTGAGCTACTGGTTCATGTGGCCGGCGTTCATCAGCATCGGTCTGTCGTTCCTCTGGCCCCCATATGGCGCGGGCGGCGGTTGGACGAGCTATCCGCCGCTCTCGGCTGTGCCCGAAGCGGCCCCTGGCAGCCAGTTCGCACAAACGCTCTGGCTCCTCGGTGTCACGTTCGTCGGCATCTCGTCGATGATGGGGTCGGTCAACTATATGACGACCATCATCCAGATGCGGGCTCCCGGCATGACGATGTTTCGCCTGCCGATGACGATTTGGGGGATGTTCATCACGGCGATACTGCAGGCATTTGCACTTCCTGTACTCACCGCAGCGGGTTTCATGCAGCTCATGGACCGCACGCTCGGCACCGGTTTCTTCCTGCCGGAAGGGCTATCGGTCAATAACTCGGCGCCGTTCAGCGGCGGCGGCCATCCGCTCCTGTGGCAGCACCTGTTTTGGTTTTACTCGCACCCCGCCGTGTACATCATGATTTTGCCGGCAATGGGGATGGTGAGCGACATCATCGCCTGCTTCGCCCGCAAACCCCTCTTTGGCTACAAGCCGATGGTCTATTCGATCAGCGGCATTGCCGGCCTCGGCTTCATTGTCTGGGGGCACCACATGTTCGTTTCGGGCATGAACCCGCTTCTGGGAATGACCTTCATGGTCAGCACGATGATGATCGCGCTCCCCAGCGCCGTGAAAACGTTTAACTGGCTCGGCACGGTCTGGGGTGGCAAGATTCAGTTCACCACGCCTATGCTCTTTGCCCTGTCGTTCGTGTCGATGTTCATCATCGGCGGCCTGTCCGGCATTTTCATGGCGGCCACGCCGGTCGATATCTTCATTCACGACACCTACTTCATCGTCGCCCACTTCCACTACGTCCTCTTCGCGGGGACGGCAATGGCGGTGATGGGGGCCATTTACTTCTGGTACCCCAAAATGTTCGGCCGGATGATGGACGAGAACCTCGGCAAGATTCACTTCTTCCTGACGTTCATCTTCCTCAACGGCACTTTCTTCACGATGCACATCCTCGGCGCCGTCGGGTTCCCGCGCCGGCTGGCCGATCCTTACGACTACGAGACCTTCCGGCACCTGCTGCCGATGAACCAATTCATGACGATCTGTGCGATCGGCATGGTCGCGACACAGGTCATCTTTGCCTACAACTTCATCGTCAGCATGTTCAGCGGCACTCCCGTCGGCCGCAATCCGTGGGGCGCGAACAGCCTCGAGTGGATGGCACCCAGCCCGCCCGGCCACGGCAACTTCGATTTCCAGCCGATCGTGTATCGCGGCCCGTACGAGTATGGTTCACCCGAGGTGGATACCGACTACTACCCGCAAACCCAGCCGCCGCCGAGCGATCCGGCGCGGCGAGCGCCACCAGAACACCACTAACCGTTCATAGAGCCGCGTCCATTGGCTTCGCACTCCGGGAGCTGCTAGATCCTGGCAAAGGAAGATGGAAAAAACGTCCCAAGCTTCGCCTTCCCCCTGGCCGCATCGGTTGGCGGTAGCGCTTGCGCTGGTGACGTTTCCGCTCATCTGGGTCGGCGGCCTCGTGACGACTTACGACGCCGGTATGGCCGTACCCGATTGGCCGGGAACCTACGGCTACAACCTGCTGGCGTATCCGTGGACGACGTGGGTTGCCGGACCGTGGGATCTCTTCATCGAGCACGGTCATCGGTTGCTGGGTGCGACGGCCGGCTTCGTTGCCATCGCGCTAGTGATTGTCACGTTCCGTACCGATCGGCGAGCTTGGCTCCGCTGGGCTGCCGTTGGTGCGCTCGCGCTCGTGATCGTGCAAGGGGCTCTTGGTGGGGCGCGCGTCCTCATGGATGAGCGACTTGTTGCTCTTATCCACGGTTGCGTGGGGCCGCTGTTCTTCGCGTACCTAGCGGGTCTCGTCGTGACAACGTCGCGCTGGTGGAACGCAATCGAGCGGCAGCCGTCGCCTGCCGGCAGCCGGCTGTTGCAATCGGTCTGGTTTCTGGCTGGTGCTGCCTATCTGCAATTGGTAATCGGCGCCATCCTGCGCCACTTGCCGCTTTCCGCGCCGCCGCAGGCGTTTCGCATCGCACTGCTGTTCCATCTGATTGTGGCCGGCGCACTGCTAGTTCAAGTCGGTTGGACGGCCACTCAAGCGTGGCGAACCAGCACTTTTGCCGACCGTCTTCGGCTGCCGAGTCTGCTTGCGCTGTCGCTAGTTGTGCTGCAAATCGCCCTCGGCATTGGCACCTATGTCGCGAAGTATTCCTGGCCGGCCTGGTTGGGCGAGTACCAATTTGCCGCGTCGTTCGTCGTACAAGAAAAGAGTCTGTCACAATCGCTGATCACGACGGCTCACGTCGCCAACGGCTCGCTGATCCTGTTTACCTCCGTGCTGCTCGCCATGAGGGCCAGCCGCCTTTTTTTAGTCGTAGGCACACTCCGTGTGCCGTCACCGGTTAACGACACGCGGAGTGTGCCTGCCACTTCGTTCGCATGAGTGCCACCTCGATCACCGTCGTCTCCCCCGCGCGTCCCGCGCTCTGGGCCCGCGTGCGCGACTACATCGAACTGACGAAGCCGCGGATTGCGGTGATGGAGCTCGTGGTGGTGGTCGCAGCCGCGACCGTGGCGACGTGGGGCCAGCCCGACCCGTTCATGGTCGTCCATGCCATGGTCGGCACGCTGCTTATCGCCGCCAGTGCCAGTGCCGCCAACCAGTGGCTCGAACGCCACCGCGATGCTCGCATGGCCCGCACGGCCGACCGTCCTCTGCCTGCCGGTCGCCTCTTGTCCAGCGAAGCCGCCTGGTTTTCGGCGGTCGCGCTAGTAGCAGGCGCGGTTTACTTGGCAACTTTCACCAATTTCGCTTGTTTGGCCTGGGCGCTGCTCACTTGGGCGGTCTATGTCCTGGCCTACACGCCGCTCAAAACACTCTCAGCGACCAACACTGCCGTCGGTGCTGTGTCTGGCGCGCTTCCGGTCCTCATCGGCTGGTCGGCCACCGGTGCTGCCATCGACGCGCGAGCGATGGCCCTTGTGCTCGTCTTGTTCCTTTGGCAGTTCCCGCATTTCATGGCCATCGCCTGGCTGTACCGCGAAGGCTATGCCCGCGCCGGTTACCAAATGCTCACGGTCGTCGATCCGACGGGCCGCCGCGCCGGCTGGCAGGCAGTCCTTGCTGGGGCGGCGCTTGTTCCTGTCAGCCTTGTCCCTGTTCTGGAGAATCCTGGTCCTGGCAGCGTGCTGTATATCGTCGCTGCCGCGATTCTCGGCCTCGGGCAACTCGCCCTGGCAGCAGCGTTCTGGCATTCGCCCGGCGATACGCGTGCTCGGCTATTGCTCCGGGCCTCGCTCGTTTACCTCCCCACGCTTTTGGCCATGCTCATGCTGGCCCCTTGGCTTTAGCTCCCCAATAACCATCGCAGTCGTACAAATACGCACGATCCGCTAAGCAAGATGGCACACGCAATCGACCACTCGCACGGCCACGGCCACCTGAAGCTGGAGTACCAGCCTTCGCTGCCGCTCAACAACGGCAAGTTGTTTCTGTGGCTGTTCCTCTCGACGGAAATCATGTTCTTTGCCGGGCTGATCGGCACGTACATCGTGCTTCGCTTCGGCGCTCCGTCCGGCACGTGGCCCAGCCCGCACGACGTACACCTCGTGGAAACGATCGGCGCGATCAACACGTTCGTGCTCATCTGCTCCAGCGTGACGATCGTCCTCGCCCTCGAGGCCGCCCGCCAGAATCAGGCCGGCATGGCCAAGGGGTGGCTCGCGATCACGTTCGTCCTGGGGAGTGTGTTCCTGGGCGTTAAGGCCTACGAATACCAGCAAAAGTTCGTTCATGGCATCTATCCCGCCATGCCGCGGAGCCTGTTGCACGACAAGGCCGACATCTACTACGTGCAAGCCGTCCGCCTGAATCTGGCGGACAAGCGAGCCAAGTCCGAGGCCCAGAAGACAGCACTCGAGAAAGAGAAGCAGACGCTGCTTGAAGCCGAGAACGTCAGCGACTCGGCCAAAGCGCGGGCCGCCGTGATCGACAAGGAGCTGCTGCCGCCAATCGACGCACGAATCGCGGAAATCGCAAATTTCCAGACGAACCTCGTCCAGTGGACGGAATTGAAAGCGGCGAAGGGGGACGATCCAATCACCCGCCGCGATGAGATGTCCATGCTGGCGCAGGCCATCTATCCGCTGCATCACGATTTGAAGGCGCAAGAAGCGTACGTTGCGACGCTCAAGTCCGAGGAGCAAGAACTGGCCGGTGAAATCGTCAAGCTCGATGCCGATCGCGGCACGATCCAGACGAAGCGCACCGAACTGGCCGGCGAGCATTCGGCGTTTGCCGCCCAGATCGCCATGCTGCAGGAGCAGAAGACCAAGCTCAACGAGGAGATCGAAAAGCTGAAGATGCCGGCAACGCCGGCTGCTGAGGCTTCGTCGGCGAACCTCGAACTGCCGCTAGGTTTCGTTGCCCTGCAAGACGCAGCCCAGCCGGCAACGGAAGAGAATCCCAAAGTTGTCGAACTCACTGCACAGATCGAGGCTCTTGACGCGCAGCTCGCTCCGCTGGAGATGAAGCATAAGGAACTGGGCATCGAAATCGGTAAGCTCGACGAACAGACTGCTGCGGTCGATGCTCGCCTCACCGCTGTCCGCGGACGGGCGAACATTATCCCGCTGCTCGTCGAAGCGGAAGATGTCGGCGGCCATCACCACGGCCTGAACGCCCACCACGAGTGGCTCATGCTGCCGATGATGATCCCCAGCGGCAACATGTGGGCCAGCACCTACTTCCTGATGACCGGTTTTCACGCGATCCACGTGCTCGTGGGGCTCATCGTCTTTGCGATCGTGCTGCTTTACAAGCTCGATTCGCGGCGGGCGAACATGCTCGAAAACACGGGCCTGTACTGGCACTTCGTCGATCTCGTCTGGATTTTCCTCTTCCCGCTTTTGTATTTGTTTTAGGAGGTCACTTGTCACTAGTCCCTTGTCACTTGTTGAAGCCAGTCAGCAACGAGTGACGAATGACAAGTGACAAATGACGAATGACAGCTGATGTCTGACCACTCTCATCCGATCGACAAAGATCTCGACGACGACTTGCACGAGCATCACGCTCCGGGTGGGCTGTCGAAGTACCTCGCGGTTTTCCTGGCCCTCTGCGTGCTGACGGCTATTTCCTATGCCGTCGGCAACAGCCAAACGCTCCGCAATCAGTCCCCCGAGGCGATGTGGGCCATGATGATGGCCGTCTCGTGCGCGAAGGCGATGCTGGTGATCATGTTTTTCATGCACCTGATGTGGGAGGCGAACTGGAAGTACGTCCTCACGATCCCCGCGTCGATGATGAGCATTTTCCTGCTCCTCATGCTGATTCCCGACATTGCCCGCCGCACCGAAAAATACTCGGCGCAGCGCTGGCTGCACGCTCCCGTTCCCCAGGCCTCACACGACCACGCTCACGCTGCCGACGCTCATGACGGCGATCACGCCCATGACGCCGGCTCCTCCCATGACGACCATCCCCATTCCGAGCCCGCCGGCAAGTCCGGCGCTACCGAGCACAAGAACACTGAGCCCAGTGCTGCAGAGCCGGCCGGCGAGCACAAGTCCGAGCGCTGAGCCGGCCGTTGCCACGCAGGGCCTCGCGCATCGGTACGGTTCGCGACAGGCGCTGGCGGGACTGGATCTTGCGGTCGAGCCGGGCGAAGTGTTTGCCGTCCTCGGTCCTAACGGCGGAGGCAAGACGACGCTCTTCCGGTTGCTTTCCACACTGCTGCCGATTCAGGCCGGTATGGCGAACATCTTCGGACACGATGTGGCCCGCGAGACGGCTGCTGTCCGGGCGAGCATCGGCGTTGTGTTTCAGGCACCGAGTCTCGATCGCAAGCTGACGGTCGCCGAAAACGTGAATATCCAAGGAGCGCTGTACGGCCTGGCGGGAGCGGAACTCGCCCGACGGCGCGATGCGCTGCTCGATCAGTTCGGCCTACGTGACCGCTCGCGGGAGCTCGTCGAAAAGCTTTCCGGCGGGCTGAAGCGCCGTGTGGAACTTGCCAAAGGACTTCTGCACGAGCCGCGGCTGCTCTTGCTCGACGAGCCGAGCACCGGTCTCGATCCGGCGGCTCGCAGCGACCTCTGGCGCCATTTGCGCTCGCTCCGCGAAGAGCGCGGGACCACCGTCCTCGTCACCACGCACTATCTCGACGAAGCGGACGCTGCCGATCGAATTGCCATTCTGCACGAAGGAAAGCTCGTCGCTCTGGGCCGGCCGGAGGAACTCAAAGCCAGCGTCGGCGGCGACTCGATCACGATCGAAACCGCGGCGGCTGAATCGCTCGCTGCTGCGATTCGCGACCAATTGAATCTGCCCGCGAAAGTGATCGACGGACTCGTGCGGCTGGAGGTTCCGGAGGGGCACTGCTGGATCTCAAAGCTCGCCGAGGCGTTCCCCGGCCAAATCGCGTCGATTCGCCTCGGCCGGCCGTCGCTCGAAGACGTGTTCATTGCCCGCACCGGTCACCGCTATCGCAGCGAGGGGCGCTCATGACCGCGAATCCTCTCGCTGCTGCCCGCGCGCTTACCTGGCGCGAGTTTGTGCGCTTCTATCGCCAGCGGAGCCGCATCGTCGGTTCGCTGGGAACGCCGCTCGTCTTTTGGTTGCTCTTTGGCGCGGGGCTTACGCCGTCGTTTCGTATGGGCGCGAGCGGCGGGCCGAGTTTTCTCGAATACTTCTTCCCCGGCAGCTTGCTCCTCATCGTGCTGTTCACGGCGATCTTCTCGTCGATCTCGATCATCGAGGATCGCCGCGAAGGGTTTTTGCAGGGGGTGCTCGTCGCGCCGATACCCCGCTGGGCGATCGCCCTGGGCAAAGTGCTCGGAGGCACGCTCGTGGCCCTGCTGCAAGGGTTGATCTTCCTCTTGGTGGCGTTAACCTTGCCGATCGAGTGGCGTCCCCTGGCGATCGTGCAGCTCGCGGCGCTCCTGTTCGTTGCGGCGTTCGGGCTGACGAGCCTGGGCTATGCCTTCGCTTGGAAGCTCGACAGCACGCAAGGCTTTCATGCCGTGATGAACCTGGTCCTGATGCCGATGTGGCTCCTCTCCGGCGGGTTCTTTCCCGCGCCGGCCTTGGGAAGCGGAGGCATCGGGCAGCAAGCGCTGCACGTGGCGATGCGGCTCAATCCGCTGAGCTACTCGGTCGCCGGCGTGCGGCAGTTGCTCACCCCGGACGTGGACTATGGCTGCAGCTGGCTGCCGAGCCTGGCGACGTGCTGGCTCGTCACGGCGGGATTTGCACTCGTTTGTTTTGCGCTGGCTGTCGCCGTCTCGCGGCAGCGAAGCGCGGGAGATTTATCATGAGCCGGGCAATCGTGGCAGGGCTGGCGCTCTTGTGCGTCGCGTCGGGGGTGATCGCGGTTGCCTTTGCCGTTAAATATTCACAGCCGGGAGTGCCTACCGTAGGGACACACGCGGAGGTCGATCCGACGTATCTCCGCCCGCCGCCCGATGCCGGGCAAACGTGGCTGGCCGACTTCACGCTCACTGACCAGCGCGGCAAAAAGGTGAAGACCGCCGACCTGCGCGGCACGGTGTACGTGACGAACTTCTTTTTTTCCTCGTGCCCCGGCACCTGCCTGCAGCAGAACCAGAAGATTCAGGAGATCGAGCGGCAGTACGGGCCCAAGGGAGTGCGGTTCCTGAGCATCACATGCGATCCCGAGAACGATCACCCCGATCGCCTGCGGGAATATGCCTCGCGCCTCAATGCCGACGAGAAGCACTGGTCGTTTCTGACCGGTGACTACATCTATTTACAGCGAATCGCGACCGAGATGTACCAGGTGGCGTTGGAGAAGAACTTTCATTCGGAGCGGTTCTCCGTCACCGACAAATGGGGGCACGTCCGCGGCAACTTCGAGTGGAACGATCTGGCCAAAATGACCGAGATGCGTGTCATGCTCGACAAGCTGCTGGCGGAAACCGAAGAGCCGGCGGAGCTGAAGAAAAAGCCGGAACCCGCCCCCGCGGGACGGGAGGGCGAGGCTCGTGTGGGTGAGGGTGAGGGTCGGGAGGGCGAGGCTCCTGCCGAGCCGGGTTCTCGCGAAAGCGCCATCCCCGCAAACGCTTCCAAGGAGAACTAGCCCTTGGACGCCTTTGTCGCTCAGCTTCCGCACGTCAATGCATCGCTCAATGCGCTCGCGACCGTGCTGCTCGTGGTGGGATACGTCCTCATCAAGCGCCGGCAGGAGGCCGCCCACAAGTGGACGATGCTGGCCTGCTTTGCCGTGTCGGTCGTTTTTCTAGCGTGCTACCTCACGTACCACTATCACCTGGAAGGGGTCAGCAAGAAGTTTCCAGAGTATCCGCCGGCGGCCATTCGCATCACGTACTACGTCATCTTGATTTCGCACATCATCCTCGCCGCTGCCGTTCCCTTCCTGACGATCGCGACGATCTACCTGGGCTTGGCCAACAAGCGGCTGGCCCATCGCCGCCTCGCGCGCTGGACGTTTCCGATCTGGCTGTATGTCTCGATCACGGGCGTGATTGTGTACTTGATGCTGTATCAGATTTATCCGCCGCAGTGATGCGTAAGCACTTAGCGTGCCACACGGCCAGTTCTGGCCGCTCTCTCAGACAAACTTCCTTGCACGCGACCCTTGCCGCCGTAGGATTTTGCAGCGGTTTTGCGATTGGAAGCGACGCAAGAAATTTCGACACGTAGTCGGATCGTCGCCGCGGGATGCAAATGAAGTTGCAAACTAGGCCGAAGCCTAGGGAACTGACTTTGCCCTTGCCAGTTGCAAAACCAGTTGCAAAAAGTGGGGGTCAAAAATGAGTGCGAAACGTAGGGGTGGTAATGTCGTGAACTTTACGCAGAAAGGTGTGGGGAAGCTGGGGATCGTCGAGAGTGGCAAACCAGCGTGGTATCAGGATGCAGGATGCGAGGGACTGTCGATGACGGTCAGTCCCAAGGGCAAACGGGTGTTCTACCTGATTGGGAAGCTCAGCAAGGGCAAGACGCGGAAGAAGCTCGGAACGTGGTTCGATGGCAAGGGCAATCCGAATGGTCGTCTGACCGTTGAGGACGCCCGCCGAATTTGCAAAGTAGAAATCGGCAAGCTGGCCAAGGGGGAAGTACAACCGGAACGAAAGGCGATGCTGGTAAGCCAGCTATTTGCTCTGTACATGGAACAACCGGCGAATGTTCGCGGGGCCAAGCGGGAACGATCCGAGAAGACAAAGACTGGCTACAACTTCGTTTTCAAGAAGCACATTGAAAAGCAGTTCGGCAACCGACTGATCGAGACGCTGACGAAAGAGGAAGTGAATGCGTGGCACATGGAACTTGCGAAGTCGCACGTCCACATGGCCAATCGGTGTCTGGTCCTCTTAAAGTGCATGTACGGTGCAGCGGTTGACTTGGACAAGCTAGGCAAGCACCCGTTCAGAAAAGTGATGCCCTACTACGAAAAGCCACGCAACCGATGGTTGCAAGAGGATGAGCTAGTTCGGTTTGTCGAAAGTTGCGAAAACGACCAGCACGGCGACTTCTGGCTAGTCGGGTTGCTTACCGGGCAACGACAACGGGAATTGTTGTCGATGAAGTGGAAAGACTTGTCGCTTGAAAATGAACGTCCCTTGTGGCAGATTCCAAGAATCAAGGGCGGTCGTGAAGGCTTGGCGTACATCTCGCTGCACTGCCGAGACCTGCTTAAACGGCGGCAGGAACAGTCAACGAGTGAGTGGGTGTTTCCAAGCCCGCTGGATAGCTCTAAACCGATGGTCATTCCGCTTGGTGGCTGGATTCGTCTGTGCAAAGCTGCAACACTCATTGACGAAAATGGGAAGCACGTCATTCGTAGGCACGACTTGCGGAGGACGCTCGGCTCGTTCATGGCGAATCGTGGATACGGGAATGAAGTGATCGGGATAGCCCTGAACCATAAACCGATTGGAGTAACGTCCCGATACGCTCAGTTGTCGGCGGCGACTGTGTGGGACGCGGTAAACGCTACGAACAACTACATGATGGGGCTGGTGAACAAGGCGGAGAAGGCTGCTTAAGCAGAGAAAGAGAGGACATCTATGGCACAAATAACGGTTGACCTTAACAAGATTACGAAGCAACAAATACTGGCTACGCTCGTCAGCAGTGACGGCAGCTTTTACGCGATACCTCCCGAAGCGTACAAAGCACTGGAACTATACGGAAAGCAATACAAAGGGGAACCACTTCCCAAACAGTTCAAGCAACTGAAGGGGCCGAAAAAGTCGTGCTTCCAGAACTCATTCAATGGTGCGATTAGCCATTCCCATGAATTGACATACGTCGAAGGGGTCGCCTTCCATGATGTTGCCAGTATGTTCGTGCTCCATGCGTGGTGCATCAACAATGAAGGGAAAGCAATAGACTTGACGTGGGACAAGCCCGCACCTGCCTATTTGGGGATTCCGCTTAAGCACGACTCGATAAAGAATGCGATGGCCAAAAGGGAGAAGGAATTCCCTGGCGATGAAATGTACTACGGGTTCTTAGACGACTGGCAAAAGGATTGGGCATTCCTGAAGGAATTGCCCAAGCACACTGTCAATGGGACGGGAACTACCAAGCAAGGCAAAATGGTAGCCGTTCACAGTTTACGGCTGCCTGATTGATGGTGAGCGGGCAGCACTTCA
>CAYLLN010000108.1:0-20162 GCA_964384375.1 uncultured Pirellulaceae bacterium | reverse complement strand
CGAAGATTGGCTGCCAGAACCGGAGCGGAAGGACTTCGAATCGACCGACGCGCCCGCCGGCTCGCCGGAGAAGATCGAGATCCTTCGCCGCCGGATCGAGCTCGGCCTGCCGCTGTGGCACAACGACGACCGCTTCGACTACAACGGCCTCGTCGGCGCGATCCGCCCGCGGGAATCGACGTAACGTGGGGCAGGCTTCCAGCCTGCCGGCGAGATGATCGCCCGATACAATTTCCAAGGCGTCACGAAATCGTGACGCCTTTTTTGCTGCGTCGAAGATGGTCGGTTATGACTTCGGCCCATACGCCTCCGCAAAGGCCTTTGCTTCGGCAGCAGCGGCTTCCGCGGCGGCTTGGGCGGCCTCTAGGGCGGCGGCCGCATCGGCAGCGGCTTTGGCTTTCGCGGCAGCGGCTTCGTCGGCGGCCTTCTGATCGGCCTGAGCTTTGGTCAGCTCGGCCTGCAAGGCCGCGAGCTTGTCGCCCAGGTCCTTCGTCACCGCGGCCTTCGCAGCGGCTGCATCGGCCATCGCCTTTTTCTCGGCTTCGGCCTGAGTCAGTGCGGTTGTCTGAGCGACTACTTGCTTGCCGGCCTCTTCCGTGGCGGCTGCGAGCTTGCCGGTCATTTGCTCGAACGTTGCCTTGTCGGCTTCGGCCTGCTTCACGGCAGCATCCGCAGCGGCAACCGCAGCCGCGGCGGCATCTGCGGGCGCCTTCTTGGCGACGACGGCTGCGTCGGCATCGGTCTTTTCCTTCGTGGCGGCATCGACGGCAGCTTTCGCAACGGGAACCGCATCGGCAGCAGCCTTCGCAGCGGCGGTGAGCGCTTCGACTTGTTTTACGGCGGCATCCGCAGCGGCCTTCGCTTTCACGAGCTGTGCGGCAGCGACTTCGCTGGCATTGCCCGCCTTTGTGGCTGCTTCGGCTTTCTGCGCCGCAACGACCGCGAGCTGAGCCCGCTCGGCTTCGACCTGAGCGGCCGCCGTGGCGGATGCAGCGGCTTTCTCGGCTGCGGCGGGTGCTTCAGCACTCTTCTCGGCTGCCAGCTTGTCGGCATTGGCCTTCTCAGCCGCCGCCTGATCGGCAGCCGCTTTCGCAGCAGCGGCCTTGTCAGCCAGCGTCTTGTCGGCGGTCCCTTTTTCGTTCACAGCCGCCAGGAGCGCGGCTTCGGCAGCGGTGGCCGATTCCGTCGCCGGCTTCACCGCGGCGGCGGCGACTTCCGACGCCTTCACCGCAGCGATCCGATCCACTTCTGCCTTTTCGGCAGCGGCCACCGTCGCAGCGTATTGGTCGTTAGCAGCTTTGAGTGCAACATCCTTGTCCGCAGCCGCCTTTGTTGCCGCGGCCAGTTCATTCGCAGTCCCAGCCGCTGCCGCTTGCTTCGCAGCGAGATCGGCCTTGGCCGCATCGACCTGCATTGCCAGCGTCGGCGGATTGGCGGCGAGGACGAACAGATCCTTCGCCTCGGCCGCGTCCCAAACCTTCACGTTGCCGAGCCAGTCGCCTCCGACGACACGAGCGCCGTCGTGCGTAAACGTGCATCGCAAAGCCGTCTCCGGAAAGCCGGGGAACGTCTTGATCGCCGCGCCGTCGCCGGTCCACGACTTCACTGTGTTGTCACGGCCGGCCGAAACGATCCGCCCGTCGTGCGTGTAGGCCACCTGAAAGACGCCGCCGCCGTGAGCGCCCCACGACTTGATCGCGTTGCCGTCGTTCATTTCCCACAGCTTGATCGTTGTGTCCTCGCCAGCCGTCGCGAGCACGTTCGAGTCGCCGCGCCAGCTCACGTCGCAGACCGCGCCGTTGTGGCCGCGAAGGCTCAGATACTCGCGAGCCGTATCGGCTTCCCAGACAAAGACGCCGCCGCTCCGGTCGGCCGTCGCGAGGAGCACGCCGTCGGGGCTGAACTGCACGGAGTAAACCCAGTCGGTGTGCTTTTTGATCTCGTGCAGCATCTCCCCCGTTTCGGTCGAGTAGATGCGGATCATCCGATTGGGGCCGCCGAGGGCGACGAGCGTTTGCTGCGGGTTCAGGTCGGCTGCCAGGACCGCGTCGAGCTCGTCGCCGATCTTGGCGATCCGCTTGCCGGTCTTTACGTCGTAGAGCACGACCGTGCCGGAATGCCCGCCGCGGCCGCCGCCGACGAGGAGCATGCTCCCGTTTCGGCTGAAGCGGACGACGTAGGGAATTCCTTCCGGAAATGGCAGTACGCCCAGCAGCTGCGCCGTGTCGGAGTTGTATAACGCGACCTGCTTCTGCCCGGCAACGGCGACGACCGGTGCCCACGGACTGCTGGCAATCGCGGTCGTCTGGCCGGCCTTGGGCGTATAGAGCACCGGCTGCTTGAGCAGCCCTTCCGGCATGGCAATCGGCCCTTCGGGCTTGCCAGTAGTTACGGCGACGGCCGAAACGGCACTCTTCTTGACCGTCACCTTCGAGCCGGCGTTTTCGGGAGCGCCCTGCTCGATCCACTTCTGAATCAGGTCGAGTTTGGCCGCGGCCAGCTTATCTTGCTTCGGCGGCATCTTCGGCTCTTCCAGGTGCGCGACGAGCACCCAGAGCCGCGACACGCCCAGATCGCCCGGCGTCACGATTTCGCCGCTGGAGCCACCCGCCATCGTTTTGACGTAGGTATCGAGGGCCAGGCCGCTCTCTTGCTTATCGGCGCTATGGCACGAGAAGCAATGCTCGCGGAGGATCGGCCGGACGTGATCGTCGTACGTGATCCGCGGCATGGCCGCATCGGGTTTGGCTTCTTGAGCCCCACCTGCAGCGACAAACGCCACTACACCGACCAGGACGAGCGAATAGAAAAAAACAAAACGCATGGTTGCCTCGTTCTCGGACGGACAACCACGAATCCCACGAATCTTGCGAATGGGCGGGGAGAATTTCATCTTCCTGCATGATTCGTTTGATTCGTTCGATACGTGGCTCCTTCTCTCTATCTTGTTCGGGTATCGGACCTTACTGGTGCAACTGGAAGCAGAGCGTCCGTCACTTGTAGTCCCAAGCAGAGCTTGGGACCAAGGTTCATTGTTAGTGATTAAAGATAAATTCTCGGCTGTTCAGCACCGCCCAGAAGACGTCTTCCAGGCCGGCTTGCGGATTGGCCGCCTGGCCGACGACGGCCATCAGGCGGTCCATCTCTTCCGGCAGCGGCTTGCGGGACAAGGCCCGGACGTACAGCCGCTCGATGACTTGCTGCGGCGTCTGCCCCTCTTTGAGCCATTTGGCGATGAGTCCGCCGGCTTGAATCTTTCCTTCGATCGAGCTGCCGTTGAGCATGTGCAAGGCTTGCGACAGGGTCGGCTCCGTCTTTGCCTCGCAAGCACAGACCGTGTCGCGCGGGGCGCGGCCGAACGTCGTCAGGAAGTAGTTGCTCGTCGCGCCGTTGGCGATCTGCACCGCCCGCGAGCCCTGTGGCAGGCCGCCGAATTTGTCGGTGGAGACCGTCACCTGGCTGATGCAGTCGAGGAGCATCTCAGCCGGGATGCGGCGGGCGCTCGCGTGAGCGAAGTTCCGCTCGTCGGTCATGTTCGATTCGTTCCGGTCGGTCGTCCGCTGATACGCCTGCGAGTTGCAGATGTCGCGCACCAGGGCCTTGAAGTCGTACTTGTATTCGACGAGTTTGTCGCCGAGCGTTTTGAACAACTCGGGGTTGCTCGCCGGGTTGCTCACGCGGATGTCATCGACCGGCTCGACAATCCCCTTGCCGAAGAAGTGAGCCCAGACCCGGTTGGCAACGCTGGTGGCAAAGTACGGGTTATCGGTCGAAGTGAGCCATTTGGAGAGGATTTCACGACGGTCTTTGCCGGCCGTTTCGGGGGCAATGCCGCCGAGGAACTTGGGCTTCATCTGCCGGCCGCCGACAGGATGGGCTACTTCGCCGCCGCCGCTGTTGAAGACGATGATCTCGCGGTAATCCTCGCTCTGCTTCCGGCCGATCTGCGAGAAGAACGCGGCGAAACTGTAATAGTCGTCCATCGTCCAACGATCGAACGGATGGTTATGGCACTGGGCGCACTGAGTCCGAATGCCCATGAAGACCTGGGCGACGTTCTCGGCCGTCTTCAGCGTGTCGCGCTCGATCTGGTAATAGTTCGTGGCGGGCGACTTGAACGTCCCGCCGGTCGCCGACAGCAGCTCCTGCACCATCTGATCGAGCGGAACATTGCTCGCGATCTTGTCGGTGAGCCAGCTCGCGTAGAGGAATGCCGACTTCGTGCTGACGTCGTTCGTCGTCTTGATCATCAGCAGCTCGGCCCATTTCATGGCCCAGATCTCGCTGAATTCCTTCCGCTCGAGCAGCCGATCGACGAGCTTAGCCCGCTTCGCCGGGTCGGCATCGGCCATGAAGGCGGCGTATTCCTCTTCCGTCGGCAGGAGACCGGTGATGTCGATCGTCACGCGGCGGAGGAATTGCTCGTCGGTGCACAGGCCGCTAGGCAGGAGGCGGATCTTGTTGAGCTTCGCGCCAACGAGTTCATCGACGTAGTTGCCAGAGATTGCCGGAGGCGTGTACATGAGCCCCTTCGGCAGAACGAGGACCTGGTTGCCGACCGTGTGCGTCTCGAAGCGGGCCATGATGAAGGCCTCGCCGCGAGCGGCCGCGGTAATCAGGCCGTCGGGCGTGATCGGGGCCGAATTGTCGTTGTTCGTCATGAACGTCGCCAGGCTCGTGATGTCCCGGTCGGTCCCGTCGGCATACCGAGCACGGGCGACGAACTGCTGCGTGGCCCCTTCCCCTTCGAGCACGGCGGCGGGCGGATAAAGATCGACGCCGACGACGGCCGGCGTGGGAGTCGCGTCGTTCGGAGCGCCCGCTTCCAGCCACCGCAGGAGCGTGGCGTTGTATTCGCTGTCCCCCTCAAACCGCTTGCCGCCGGTATGCGGAACCGAGCCGATGCACTTTTCGATGAGCAGGCTGTCCTTCGGCGAGGCGAGGTTGATGCGGCGGACGCCAATCTCGCGCGTCAGGCGATAGTAGTCCCCCTGCGGATCGAAGCCGAAGAGCGAGAGGCGAAAGCCATCCTTGCCGCGGGCGGCGCCGTGGCAGCTGCCGGTGTTGCAGCCGGCCCGCATGAAGACGGGCATCACGTCGAGCTGAAAGCTGATCGGGCGGCCGGCCGCGGCGTCTTTCACGGCGACCGTGGCGGCCGTCTTGAAGCCCTGGTATTCGACCTCCAGCGTCGTCTGACCATCGGCCAGAGGGGTAAGGACGTTCTTGTCGAGCTTGCAGAGGTTTGTATCGACGAGTTTCGCAGCGGCCTGGCCGGTGACGTCGAGCGTTACGCCGTCGTCGCGCGTCGCCACGACAACGTAGCGCTGCAGGTCCGCCTTCGTGTTCAGGTTGATGTCCGGCGGATAGACGGCAATCGACGTGATCGCCGGCTCGGCGTAAGCGGCCGAGGCGAGGGCGAGGGTGGTGAGGAGGGTGAGCGTGTATTTCATTTCAACATCCTGGTTCCCAGGCTTAGTAGTTGCATTCTCGTTCCCACGCTCCGCGTGGGAACGTAGGTTCGACGCTCTGCGTCGTACAGGGACGCGGAGCGTCCAGGCGTGTGGTCCCACGCAGAGCGTGGGACCGAGTGTCATTTCTTCCCTTGCTGTTCCTTTTCGAGGCGGAGCTGCTCCAGCCGCGTCAGACGCTTCATCGGAGCGGGAGCGGCGGCAGGCATCGGCATCGGCGCTGCCGGGGCCGCGGCTGGTGGCGGTGCGTTGGGCTTGGGTGGCAGCGGCGCGTCAATCCGGAGTTCGCCGGTGCCGAGCGTGTGCGTGACCGTTTCGCCCTCAACTGGGAAGGTCGTCACGCAGATCAGTGACGGATAGCGGCCGGGTCGCGACTCAGCCGCGGCAGCGACTTTGAAGATCAGCTCGGTCGTGTCCTTGGTAAACTCAATCGGCGTGGTCGTTGAATTGGCCGGCAGACCGACGAGTTCGGCCTTCGCCGGACCAGCGAAGTCGGTCAGCTTCTCGACCTTGATGACGACTTCCGTTTCCTTGCCTTGCTCGACCGCGGCTTTGTCGAAGGCGAGCTTGTAGAACTGCTCGGCGATCACGAGGTCGGCCAGCTGCGTCGAGCAGCGGATCGAATCCTCGCGGTTGCCCGAGCGGCCGACGACGCACAGCTTCCAGGTGCCGATCGCCGCGCCGCCGTTGGCGGTGAGCGGAATGATCGCTTCGTTCTGATTCTCGGCGATGCTAATGCTGCCGGACGAAGCGACCCCCGGCGGGTTGTAGAGAAGCCGCAGCGAGATCGGCGCGGTGAAGCCCGGCGCTCGCGTGGCAACGACCTTCAGCCCCATCGAGCCGTTGCGCACCAGCGGCGCCTTCGGCGGTACGATGTCGATGCGGTACGGGATTTCCTCGGTGAGCACGGTCGCCATCCGCTCGGCATCGTGCCCCCAAACGTCGATGTTGTTCTGGCCACGGACGAGCATCGTCCGCTGCCGCAGGTGGCCGACGATTGGGAGGTTCGGGTCGGCCGGCTTGCCGACGATATCGACGAGCGAGCCGCCCGGAGAGGCATCGGCGGCGGCCGAGAAGACGACCGGGATTTCGCCGAGATTCGCCGTCATTGGCACCGTCTCGAACGACATGCCAGCGGGGAGCCCCTCGAACGTCACACCGAGGTCGCCGCCAAAGTTCTGTCGCTGGGCAGCTACCATTACCGCCATCCGGTTGTTCTTCGGAACGGTAAGCGTCGTCGAAACGTACTGCCGCCGTTCAGGGAGCGTCATCGTCAGGGCGGGCTTGATCTCGGTCAGCTCGACGCGATAGATGAAGTCGGGTCCGCCACTCTTGAGCTGATCGTTTACGGAGAGCAGGTATTCGCCGTCGGCTGGCGGATTGAATCGGAGGTAAGCATCCGGTCCGCCCGTGTCGTCGTTGCTGGCGATGCCGCCACCCTGGGCGTTATAGACAACGAGCACCGCATCGAGCGGCGAGCGGAGCGGCTTGCGGGCATAGACGCGAACATCGAGCTGCTGCCCGGCTTTAGCCGTGAACTTGAAGAAATCGACGTCACCGTCCTTCTCGATGATGCCATTGGCGGCCAGTGGGGCCGCGCCGGCGGCAGTCGCCTGAGCGACGCCGTCGTTCGGTTCGACTTCGAGCGCACTGGGAATGTCGATGACGCGGACGACATTGGGGGACGGCGACATGCCGGCGGAATCTTGGGCGAAGAGTTCGGCCGTATTGCCGGTCGTCGGCAGCGTGACTTCGCTCGTGAACTCGCCCCGGGCATCGCCGATCCACTTCACGGTCAGCTTCTCCCCCGGCTTGCCGCCAGCGGGATAGACAGCCGTCGGCCGGGGCATGCCGCCGATGTGCAGGCGGTAGTGGCTCGCGCCGTTGCCGCCAAAAGAGGTTTCGCGGACCTGCACGATGTACTTGCCGTCTTCCGGGGCAACGATTGCCGCGAGGCAATCTTGGTTCAGGAGGGCGGCGTCATCGCTACGGGAAAGCTCAAACCGCTCGGCATTCAGAATCGCGACGTAAGGATCGAAGAACGTGTAACCCAGCCGGAGCCCTTCGAGCTCGGCGGTCAGGCGGTCCCCTTTCTTCAGATCGACGACGAAATGATCGACATCCTCCGCCTGCACGATGCCGCTGACGGTGCTATTGAGCGGCACGACTTGCGGGGCGGTAAAGTCGGTGTTCGGCTCGACCTCTTTCACCTCCGGCAAGTTGCCGACCGTGAACGTCCGCAGATCGCTCACCCCTTCCAAGGCGCGGATGCGAACAGCGTGAATGCCGATCCGCGTGTCGGGAGCGATCGCCACGACGGCTTTCACCGCGTTGTCGCCAGCGGGCGTGACGCTCTTGACCGTAAAGCCGGGCGAATAGAAGAGCAGCTCTTGCGACTTGGCGAGGTTGGCCCCGCTGAAGGTCAGTTCGACCTCGGTGCCGCGCTGTACGCCGGTCGGGGTGACGGCATTCAGGTCGGGATCGACGGCGAAGGCAGAACTGCTAATCGCGAAGAGCAAAACAGCCGCGGCGAAGCGCAGGAACGAACGGGTCATATCGGCCTCTGTCGCTATTGTCGTAGCCGCCCGGTGGGCCGCACGCGGTCGTGCGAGGGCGGTTTCAGGCGGGATCCAAGCGATTCTGCAAACCGGTAACGCCGGAACCAAGTTTGATCCCGGCGAAGAACACTATTGTAATCACCAACTAGGCCAGCAGCCCCTTCACGACCTTGCCCCCATCGACGATTTCGATCGGGCGGTCGCCGGGGGCCATCAGTTCCTTGTCGGCAACGATGCCGAGCTGGTTATAAACCGTGGTGGCGAGGTCTTCCGGGCCAACCGGATCGGCATCCGGCTCGCTGGCCGTGCTGTTCGACGTGCCATACATCAGGCCGCCCTTGATGCCGCCGCCGGCGAGCATCACGCTGAACACCTTCGGCCAGTGGTCGCGGCCAGCCGTCGCATTGATCTTAGGCGTGCGGCCGAACTCGCTGCTCACCATGATCAGCGTGCTGCCGAGCAAGCCCTGCTGATCGAGGTCGGTGATGAGGGCGTGCAGGCCTTGGTCGAGAGCGGGCATCGAGCCGCGCATTCCCTGGGTGATGTTGTTGTGCATGTCCCAGCCGCCGTAGGTCAGCGTGACGAACCGGACGCCGGCCGCCACGAGGCGGCGAGCCATGAGCAGGCGCTGGCCGGCCGTGTTGCGACCGTACATATCGCGGATATTGGCCGCTTCGGCGTCGATATTGAACGCCTCGCGAGCTTGCTGCGAGCTGATCAGGCTGTAGGCCCGTTCGTAGAACGTGTTCATCGCACCGACGGTGTCCGACTTCTCCTTCTTCGTGAAGTAGTCGTTCACCGCTTCGAGAGCCGAGCGGCGGCGAGTGAAACGGGCGTCATCCACACCGTTGGGCAGATTCAGATCCTGCACCCTGAAGCCGTTGTTGGCCGGATCGGCGCCGAGGCTGAACGGGGCGAACGACGAACTGAGGTAGCCGCTCGTGGCGTATTCGTTCGGCACGTTCGGGATGCAGACGTACGGCGGCAGGTTGTTGCGCGGGCCGTATTCGTGGCTGACGACGCTTCCCATGCTGGGGAAGATGAGAGCCGGGCTGGGACGATAGCCCGTGAACATGTTATGCGTGCCGCGCTCGTGGGCCGCTTCGCCGTGCGTCATACTTCGGATGACGGCGATCTTGTCGGCGATCGAGGCCATCTTGGGCATCGTGTCGCTGAGCACATCGCCGGTGTTCGTCTTCACCACGCCGCACTCACCGCGATATTCGATCGGGGCATACGGCTTGGGATCGAACGATTCCTGATGGGCCATGCCGCCGGGCAGGAAGATGTGAATGACGCTCTGGGCCTTGGCTTCGAGGAAGTCGTAGTGCTTCTTGTCGGCGCGGGCCTGACGCATGGTCAGGTAGTCGCCGAGCGTGAGACCCAGGCCGCCGATCGCGCCGACCGTCAGCATATTGCGGCGGCTGAGGCGGCTTCCTTCGCATTTCATTGTGCTAGCTCCCATGGTGGCAATTCTCCGTGCGAATATTCGCGGCAAGGTGGGTGGACGGCTGCAAGGCGACCGGTCGGTCGCGAACATGCAGCAGCTGGCGTGCCGCAAGGCAGGTGATGGTGGGCGGGAAAGTGCGGTGGGCAGGCTCGAACCAGATCGCAACCAAGGCGCACCTACGGCCCGTTGGCGGCAACCTAGCGTGAGAATAGCCAGTGTGCATCCACTTGTCAAACCTCACGCCACCCAAGGTATGACCGTGCGGGGACTTACGTTACATGCACCCGCAAGTGGGGAGTGGCGGAAGTTGCTCGACCTCGGCGGATTCGCGGAAGAGCCTTGAACGGATGGCCAGTTTCGGCGGCCATCGCGGCGTGGCAGACTGGGCTGCCCCAAAGTACTGCCGGATGCGCGAAAATGTCGCATCGGCTGCCATTGATGTTACCGAACCTAGCCGCGACCAGTGGTCGCGCCTTACTCTCCGTCACGAACTCCCATGACCATTCGCATCCTCGCTTCGTTCTCGCTTCTCCTCACTACTGGTCTCCTTGCGACCACCGCCGCTGTCGCCCAGTCGCCCGCCCGAGCCGGCATCAACCTTTCTGGCCCGGCTGACTGGAGCACGGAGCTTCCGTTCGCGGATGTCTTCCGCCTTTCCCGCCAATGGATCAGCCAGCGTCAAGGAGAGTCGTGGGGGAAAGGGCCAAAGCTCGAACTGGATGAGCGTGGCTGGGTGAAACAACTGGAACCGAACTGTTGGGCCGAAACGCCCATCTGCACGATTGAAGGGGGGCACTATCCGGCTGGCGAATACACGGTGCTCTACACAGGCAAAGGGAAGCTCGCCTTCACTGGTGCGGCGAAGATCAAGTCGAGCGAGCCGGGCCGCATCGTCATCACGGTCGATCCGCGCCGCGGCGGCTTCTTCTTGCAGCTGCGTGAAACCGATCCGGCCGATCCGGTGCGCGACATCCGCGTGCTGATGCCCGGTGCGGAGAAGGCGATCGCCGACAATCCGTGGAATCCGCAGTTCCTCGAAACCTGGCGAGGCATGGCCTCCGTTCGCTTCATGGACCTGATGGAGACGAACGGTTCGCACGTGGCGACCTGGGCCGATCGTCCGCGACCCGACGACGCGACGTTCACCGCCAAGGGAGTGCCGGTCGAATTGCTCGTCGATCTGGCGAATCGCCTTCAGGCCGATCCCTGGTTCTGCATGCCGCACCTGGCCGACGACGAGTATGTCCGCAACTTCGCCCAGGTCGTGAAGGCGAAGCTCGATCCGAATCGCAAAGTCTATATCGAGTACTCCAACGAAGTCTGGAACGGCCAGTTCCCGCAGCATCGCTATGCCGCCGAGCAGGGGCAGAAGCTGAAGCTTGCCGACAAACCGTGGGAAGCGGCCTGGCTCTACACGGCTCATCGGTCGCTCGAAATCTTCGCTATTTGGGAAGACGTCTTCGGCGGCCGCGAGCGGCTCGTCCGCGTGCTCCCGTCGCAAGCCGCCAACCCGTACATCAGCGAGCGAATCACCAGTTACAAAGACGCTGCCAAACATGCCGATGCACTCGCGATCGCGCCCTATCTCTCACTGAATCTTGGCCCGATGACCAAGCCGAGCGCCCCGGAAGTCGCCGGCTGGTCGCTCGATCAGGTCTTCACTCATCTCCGCGATCACTCGCTCCCCGAATCGACGAGGTGGATACAAGACAACAAAAAGGTCGCCGACAAGCACGGCCTCGCACTCCTCGCGTACGAAGGGGGCCAGCACCTCGTCGGCATTCAGGGGGCCGAAAACAACGACCAACTCACCAAGCTCTTGCATGCGGCCAATGCCGATCCGCGGATGGGAAAGCTCTACGACGCCTACCTCGCCGCCTGGCAAGCCGAAGGTGGTGGCCTCTTTTGCCACTTCTCGTCGGTCGGCCAGTGGTCGAAGTGGGGAAGCTGGGGCCTCTTGCAATCGCTCGACGAGGACCGCACGCAGTCTCCCAAGCATGCCGCGTTTATGCGGTGGGCGCGGTCGCTGGGGCAGGAGGTCAATTTGAATGACCAATGACCAAGCCACAATGACCAATGCCGTGGCTAGCATTGGTCATTCGGATTTGGACCTTGGTCATTTGCCTTGCTACGGCTTCCCGCCCAGTTCCTTCAGTGCCTTCTCCAACTCCGCCTTCACGTCGTCCGGCAGTTCCACGCCCGGCGGCAGGTCGGGCAGGCCCGGAATCGCCGGCTTCTTCGTCTTGGACTTCGCTGTGCTTGACTTCTCAGCGCCCGGTTTGTCGGCGGCCGGCTTATCGCTCGCGACCTTCTCCTTTGAGTTCGCCGTATCGAGCACGACCTTGAACGAGCCGGAGACGCGAATGTCTGCGTCGGTGATGCCCGAGTCGAAGTAGCTGAATTCGAGTTCCAGTTCGTCCTCCTCCTGAGCCTTGGTCACGGCAATCTCGCCCGTGTTTTTGCCCAGTTCCGCACCTTCCTTTTCCTTCCACCCGTCCTTCACGTAGTGATCACGGAGCGCCTTGATCGCTGCCGGTCCGCTGCCGGTCGCCAGCTGAAACTCGATCGTCCGTTCGCTCACCTTGTCCAGTTCCTTGGCATTCGCCGGCACCGGCACGACGACCTTGAACTTTTTGTTCCGCTTCTCTTCTTCCATCCGTTCCTTCTCGGCGGCGATCTTGGCCACCCGCTCGTCCTCGGCCATCTCCGCTTCGGTCTTGTGATACAACTCGACGCGCACAATGTCGCTGAGCTCCGCCAGGTCGAGCGAGAGCAGTTCCTTCGCCGCGTTGCGGAAGATGAGGAACTGCGTCTTCTTAATATCGTCGCGAATCGGATGGTCGGTCGTCGCCTTCCAGCCCAGCTTCGGCATCTGCTCCTGATAGAACACAACGATCGAGTCGGCCGTTTCCTTCGGAGCATCGAACCGGAGTGTCTTTTGCGAATCGGAATAGTCCGCAACGGACGTCATGTCCGGCGGCACCGGCAGATCGACCTGCATTAGCTCCGTGTTATACCGAATCAGCGTCTTGCCACCCTCAGCAGGCGTCGTCATCACCCACAGATGCAACTGAATGCCGTTCCGCTTGAAATAGTGCATCGTCGAGCCGTCGTTGTCGTCCACGCTGCTGCGCCCATAGGGCTGCCAGCCAGCGGCGACCAGCAGCTTGCGGCAGGCTTCGGCCGTGTCGGCCACCTTCGCCGTCGTCGTATAGCTCGCCTCGGTCGGTCGCGGATGAAACGGCTTCACGCCGGCGGGCACTGGCAGCTTGGCCAGATCGACGTTGCCGTCGTTGACCAGCGTCACGCTCGCATTCCCCTTCTCGCGGCCGCTGCCGCTGCTGGCCGAGACGCGAAAGCCGTCCTTCGTAAACAGAGCCGTGTTCGTGTCATCGCTGAAGTACCCCCCGGGCTGCTCCTTAAAGCCGCGCTTCAGCAACTCCTGCCGCTGAAACTCAAACGCCGCCTTCGGCGTGCCCGGCGCTTCGTACATGAGGATGCCCAGCGTGTGGATGCCGCCAACTTTGCCACCCTTCATCAGCGGAAACGTCCGCAGGTCGATCACCTTGGCCGCTTGCTCGGGCGTCGCGGGCTCGGCGGCTTTCGCGGGGGCTGCTTCGGCCGGCTTCGCGGGCGCGGCCTTCATGGTTCCCTTCTTCGCCGGCGCTTTCGCAGCCTGAGCCAGCGCCACTCCAGGTAGCACCAGGACGATCGAAACCACCACGAACAGTCGAAGTTGCATCTTAGTCATCGGTTTTGCTCAATAAGACATTGATCCCGCCGCTTCCGTCGCACAGCGCAAGCGGCAGCCATTTGTTACGCAAGTATGGCTCATTTTCAGCCGGTGCGACAACTGCGATTCAACAGGATGGTTATAGATGGGGGTAAAAAACTCTCCGATCTTTCACCCCCATCTAGAACCATCGGCAAACTGCAAGTGCGATCGCGAATTACAAGCTGCGTTCCAACAGCAGCCAAATTCAGTGGCAACCGCCCACTCCGGTGATTCCGCCGCCGACTTTTTCCAAAGCAAAGCCGCCAAGTTCGCAAAGACCGCAAAGCACGGGAAATGCTCTTTGCGACATCAGCGTTCTCTGCGGCTTTGCGTTAAACAGAATCCACCTAGAACACGGTGCGGCCAAATCGTTGTTGTTGCCTATATTCCGCGTTCAAAGTCCAAACACCTCCTCCACCCACGCCAGCCGTTCCGCCGCCACCAGCGGACCCGCGCCAACGACCAGGACGATATCCCCCTGTTGCGGCCCGCGCAGCTTCTGCCGCACGTATTCGCTAATCGACGCCGCCACGAAATAGACCGTCTGTGTCTGGATCGTCTTCGACTGCAACATCACGACGTGCCGCTCCACACCGTCCTGCCGCTCCATCGACCTTGTCGCGACGCTCGACTTGACGAACGCCGCCAGCATATTCGCCGCCGAGGTTGTCCCCGCCGGCATTGACGACTTCATCGGCTGCAGGATTCGCTTGAAGATGTCGTCGGCAATTTCGTTGCCCGTTTCGATCCCTTGCTCGATATCGAATCGCCAGTGAATCCCCAGGTAGATGCGGCTCACGCCATTTTCGAGCGAGGCCTCACTGAAGCTGTCGTAATGTCGCGTCACCTCCGGCCGGACGACGCCGTTGCTGTCGGTGGTCGTGCCGTTAAATTCATCCGATGTAAACGAAAACGCGATGTCGTCGGTGCCGAAGAATCGCGTCAGCGTCTGAAACAGGGCCGCTCCGAAGATCGCGTGCCCCGAAACGTATGCCGGGAACGGCGGCGTGAAATCGTTCGGGAAGGTCTCGTTGCTCGCTGGGGCCCCGAGCGGCGACCAGTCCGGAATGCCCACAGTCGCTGCGTTGCCGTCCGCCGCGCCGTTGCGAATCCCCACGACCGGACGCCAGAAGTCGTATTCATACTTCGTCAGCCAGCCGACGATTCCGGCATCGGCCATTGCCACGTTGATCAGGCAAAACAGCCTGGCGTTCTCATACTCGCTCAGGGCTTGCTGCTGGGCGATCACTTCCGCCACCTGGTTATAGAGCCGCGGCGGAGCACAGAGGCCCTCGGTTCCATCGTAGGCCCAGAAGATGCCGATCTCGGTCTGGTCGGCGGTGCGCGAAGTCGGTGAGCTGGCGCTCCCGTCCCCTCCCAACGCGAGCAGCTCTGCATAGGCTTCCGTGTACTCCTGGCTCGTCATGTCCGGCGGAGGTGGCGGCAGGTAATCGAGCGCGTCGGTAATGCCAAACGGCGTCACCCCTCCCCATTGCGGCGCGAGCGGACTTTGTGTCACTCCGTTCGCCTTCGTCACTGGGTCGGGTTGATGATGGCCCGGCACGTTGTCGGAATAGGCATAGTCCGACGGTTCGAGCGCGCCGTCGTTCTCACGGCTGGCCAAGATTGCCTGCGCGACTGTCTTGCCCAGTGCGATGCCAAGATTCTCTGACTTGCCGTCAGGAATCAGGCCGAGCCAGCTCGCCAGGGCCGCGTCGATCGACACACTCTGCCCAGGAAACAACTCCTTCAGCGTGTCGTGTGCGGCTTGTCCAACGGCGGCGTCAATGTCGGCTCCGGAAGTTCCCACCACCTTCAGCAAGTAAGGCTCGTATTTGCCGTGAATCGAGTTGATGGCGTCGAACATCGCCCCATGCACGATCGCGAGGGCCCGTGATGCAGCTACGGGCCCTGCCTGCTCTTTCAACGTCGCCAGGGTGTGATCGACGGAAACAACCTCCATCGCAAATTCGTTCCAGTGCAAGATGGCGTCGCCGGCCATCACCGTCCGCGGTTCGAGGGTTTCGAACCACCCGCGGCGAGGAGTGTGGCGCGAGGAGGCACGAAGCGAGCGCGTGAAACTGGGAAGCATGGGAAGAATCTCCCGGCGTACGAGGCACGGACGGCTTGGGCAAATCCCAAGTGGCATTATGGTAAATCGCCGGAAAGCCAAAGGGAATCATGGAATCGAGGCCGAGGCCAGTTCTTCATACGCTCGCAAGCGGCAATTCTCGCAGCCGTGCGTTAGAATGCAGACTTGCGATTCGCCCTATTGACCGCGGAGTTCGCACGATGTTCGCTCGGTATTGGTTTGTCGTAAGTCTTGTTGCTGCCGCAGTCTGTGTGTCGGCATCCGCCGCCGATCACCCCGCGCCGCTGACGATTCCCCAGGCCGAGGCCAAGACCGAGACCGAGATGAAGCCGTACACGGAGCTGATCGAGCACACAGACGGCAAGATCGAGATGGTGCCGATTCCGGGCGGGAAGTTCCAGATGGGTAGCCCCGACGGGGAGAAGGGGCGGAAGGCCGACGAGGGGCCGCAGCACGAGGTGGAGATCGCCCCGTTCTGGATGGCGAAGTGTGAGATTCCGTGGGACGCCTATGACCCGTGGGCTTCGGACCTCGATATTCTCCGGCGGCAGGCTCTGGGGTTTGCCGAGACCCCGCGCGACAAGATCGCCGAGACGTTTCAGATCTCGCAGCCGACGAAGCCGTACACCGACATGACGTTCGCGATGGGGAAGCGGGGCTTCCCGGCGATCTGCATGACGCAGCACGCATGCCGGACGTATTGCAAGTGGCTCTCGGCCAAGACGGGGCGGTACTATCGCCTGCCGACGGAGGCGGAGTGGGAATATGCGTGCCGGGCGGGGACGAGCACCGCGTATTCATTCGGCGACGACCAGGCCCAACTCGGCGACTATGCCTGGTATTACGACAACTCGAGCGAGAAGTATCAGCGGATCGGGACGAAGAAGCCGAATCCGTGGGGCCTGCATGACATGCACGGGAACGTGGCCGAATGGGTGCTCGATCAGCACTCGCGGGGCTTCTACGGGGAGTCGGCCGACAAAGTGAGCAAAGATCCGCTCAAGGTGCCGCTCGTTGAGTATCCGCGCGTGGTTCGCGGCGGCTCGTGGCAGGACGACCCGGCCCTCTGTCGCTCGGCGGCCCGCGTCGGCAGCAACGAAGACTGGAAGCAGCAAGACCCGCAGATTCCGCAGAGCATTTGGTACTTCACCGACGCCCTGCATGTGGGCTTTCGCGTCGTGCGGCCGCTCGTGGAGCCAAGCGAGGAAGAGAAGGCGGCCAAGTGGGACAAGTCGGAGCCACCGCAGATTGATAAGAAGAAGAATGAGTAGCCGTAAATCGAACACAGAAGATGGGTGGGTAAAAGATTTGGGGTAAAAAATGAGAACCCAGGTACGATTAGCGACGACGCGCTTGGTGCCGCGATTCGGGATTCGCCAGCTAGCGCTCGTGACGGTTGTCTTCTCATTCTTGTTTGCGATCATCGGGGCGGTGCAGCTTCCGGTAATTCAAGCGGTGGCAGCTAGCGCGGTCGTGGCGATGTTCGCGGCCGGGCATCTATGGCTCGGCAATCACGCGGAAACGGAAATCTCATTCGCCTCCCGCGCAGCGCACGTCGTTTCGATCTTCGCAACATCGTTTGCAGTCGCGACGGTGGTCTGCTTCGGGTTGTTCGTGACCATCTCGCCGCCCAACCCGGTCGATGTCTCGTGGGCCGATCAGTTTGTGGCCTATGGCCTGCTCTTCGGGTTCTTTAGTTTGATTGCGTTTCTCTGCTCGCTGGTCGCAACTGAGCATTTTCCATCAGCGATGATCGTCCTGTTCGGCAGCACGATCGGTGTGACGACCTTTCTGTTCTTGGTAATCGAAGCGATCCGCAGTGGATTGTTCCACGGCTGAGTCCGCCGGCAAAGTCGGAATCAAAGGGACCGCGGATCGCACGGATGAGGAGTGACCAGGTAGTAGCCACGGATCAAACTCTGATTGGTACGGATTCAGCAGCGAGTTGCCCTGACTCCATCCGCGCCATAGGCGAAATCCGCGGTTCACTTGTATGCTGAAATCCGATGGCCAACGACTGGCAATTCGACGATCCGCCCAACGCCGCATCGATCACGACGACGTTCGTGCTCGATGGCGCGCCGATCCTGCGCGTGTATCACGACTTTGACGGCGGATGGCAATTCCACGGTACTGCCGATCACCCCGCCACGGCCGATGTCGGCCGCGTGGTTTCGCTCGGAAGCATGGTCGGGCGAGATGCAAGCCTGGCTCAGCTTCACGATTTGCGCTGCGGTTGGCGGGCATTTCGCGCGTCCGACGCTGCTCCCTGGGTTCGCGAAAAGAACAATCCCTTCCCGACGTTCGCGGAAAACGGGTACTACCTGGAGGATGCTGTGTGGATGTCGCAGCATCGCGACGACCTCCGTCCGCCGGACGAAGAGGTGCGGAACAACCTGGCGGCTGGCGAGTACGTGAAGCTTCTCTTTCGCTTTGCCGCGGAAGATTCCGAGCGGCAGGATGGAGAAGTGGAACGAATGTGGGTGCAAATCACCGAGGTGGACGAGGACGAGAACTACGTCGGAACGCTCGCCAACGACCCGCTTCACGACCAGGTTTTGCTCTGCGGCGAAACGATCCATTTTCATCCGCTGCACGTAGCGGAAGTATTGGAGGAGGGCGACGGCTAACGGCCGCGTTAACTCCGCTGCGTTGACTCCGCATTCTCCGCCATTTAGGCTAAATCGCGTTCATTCCCACCTCGCAAGGATTCCCGCCATGTCCGAGACTGCCTCTTCCCTGATTGGCTCTTCCAATCGCCGCACGTTCCTGAAAGAAACCGGCGGCATCGTCGCCGCGACTGCCCTGGCTGGCTCGGCCCTGTCCACGCTGGCAGTACCTCGCGTGCATGCCGCCGAGAACAACACGATTAATATCGCCCTCGTCGGCTGCGGCGGCCGCGGCACCGGGGCGGCATCGGACGCACTCAGCGTGAAGAACGGCCCGGTCAAGCTCGTCGCCATGGCCGACGTCTTCGAGGACCGGCTCAATATCAGCCACGAGAGCCTGAAGCAGCGGCACGCGGGCAAGTTCGACGTGCCAGCCGACCGCAAGTTCGTCGGCTTCGAGGCGTACAAGCAAGCGATGGACTGCCTGAAGCCGGGCGACATCGCCATCTTTGCCACGCCGCCGGCGTTTCGCTGGGTTCACTTCGGCTACGCGATCGACAAGGGGCTGAACGTCTTCATGGAGAAGCCGATCACTGTCGATGGCCCGAGCACGCGGCGGATGCTGGCCCTGGGCGAGCAATCGGTGCAGAAGAACCTGAAGGTGGGTGTGGGCCTCATGTGCCGCCACTGTGAGGCTCGCGGCGAGCTGTTCGACCGCGTGCAAAACGGCGAGATGGGGGACATCATCATGATGCGGAGCTACCGCATGCACCCGCCGGTCGGCTCGGCGTTTTCCGGCCCGAAGCCCACGGGCGAAAGCGAAGTGATGTACCAGATTCGCCGCTTCCACAGCTTCCTCTGGGCCAGCGGCGGCTGCTTCAGCGACTTCTACATCCACAACATCGACGAGTGCTGCTGGATCAAGAATGCGTGGCCGGTGCAGGCCCAGGCCAGCGGCGGACGGCAGTATCGGGGCGACAACGTCGATCAGAACTTCGACAACTACTCGGTCGAGTTCACCTTCGGCGACGGCAGCAAGCTCATGCACTATGGCCGCACGATGGCCGGCTGCCACGACCAGTTCGCCAGCTACGCCCACGGCAGCAAGGGAATGGCCGTGATCTCGTCGCAGTCGCACTGGCCGTCGAAGGCGGCGATCTACAAGGGACAAACCGTCGATAAGAACGCGGTCGCGTGGGCCTTCCCGCAGCCGGAGAAGAACAACCCATACCTGGTCGAGTGGGAGGATCTCGTCGCGGCAGTTCGCGAGGACAAGCCGTACAACGAGGTCGAACGCGGAGCGAAGGCGAGCCTCGTCACGTCGATGGGCCGCATGGCCGCCCACACCGGGCAGATCATCACCTACGACGACATGCTCAATTGCGAACACGAGTTCGCCCCGACCGTCGATAAGCTCACGCCCGACGGCCCGGCTCCGGTCATGTCCGACGCCAGCGGCCGCTACCCGATCCCGCTGCCGGGGATCAATGCGACGCGGGAGTACTAAAGCAACGAACCCAGCGCGAGAATTCACCCATAGGCCCCGCAAGCAATTGCTTGCGGGGCTTTTTTGTTGTTGGTGTCATAGGTAGGTCCGGCTTGCCGAGGCGGACCTGTTGGGCCGGTGGTTGACGTGATTTCGAGCAAGATCCCGCCCGGCAGGCAGGATCTACGGGTCAATCGCGTTCTTCTCGTAAGTAGAGTCCGAAGCAGCAGTCCCCGCCAAAGAGAATGGACGATCCGTTGCCGCAGTGGGCAAAACGATTCAGTTCGCCGCTTCCGCCCTCTCTAGTTGCTCGGCGAACCAATACGGCTCAAACGGCGCTCGCGCCGTCGTTTCGACGATATATGCAAACTGCCATCGATGGCGATGCCATTCTGACTTGAGCACCCGACGTATTCGCTCGGGCTTGCCGTTCAGACGAACCAACGTGCCCGGCGTAAGCATCGGATCGGGCCGATCGACGTCGGTCCGTTCGCGGAAGCGACGAGATTCACGTGGGAAGTATTGCCACCAAGGTTTCATGGGTCCGATCCACGCACTTCGGCTGCAAAGACACAACCATCCCATAGCGTGCCGCCATTCGAGCAGCAATTCAATCCAACAGTTGGCATTTTCTCATGACTGAGGGTGAGGTGCGGCATCTTGGCCGCAAGGCAGGTCCGGCTTGCCGAGACGGACCTGATGGGCGGGTGGTTGATGCGCTGTG
>CAYLLN010000107.1:0-20372 GCA_964384375.1 uncultured Pirellulaceae bacterium | reverse complement strand
TCGCCTGGCGAGGCGAGCAAGCGCCTGCTCGATTCGCTCGAACAGGAACTGCAGCAGGAAATGGGCTCGATCATCCTGCGGCACGAGAAGCGGATGGCCGAAGTCGTCGAGCAGAAGTCGCGCGTGATGCTGCTCACGGCGATTCAGCGCTACGCTGCCTCCCACACGGCCGAAAGCACGACGAGCACCGTCGATATCCCCAACGACGAAATGAAAGGCCGCATCATCGGCCGCGAAGGGCGCAACATCCGCACGTTCGAGAAGGCGACGGGCGTCGATGTCATCATCGACGACACGCCCGGGGTCGTCATCGTCAGCGGCTTCGATCCGGTTCGCCGCGAGATCGCCCGGCAGACGCTGAACAAGCTCATCGCCGACGGCCGCATCCACCCAACGCGGATCGAGGAGATCGCTGCCGAGACGCAGAAAGAGATCGAAGGCTTCATCCAGAAAAAGGGGGAAGAAGCCGCTCAGGAAGTCAACGTCCACGGACTGAATCCCAAGGTGCTGTACATGCTCGGCCGGCTCCATTTCCGGACGAGTTACAGCCAGAACGTTTTGCGGCATAGCATCGAAGTAGCGTTTCTCACGGGCTTGCTCGCGGAGATGATCGGCATGGACGGCGATCTTGGCCGCCGCTGCGGTTTGCTGCACGACATCGGCAAAGCGGCCGATCACGAGCTTGAGGGTGGCCATCCGAAGATCGGCGCGGACCTGCTCAAGCGGAACGGCGAGAAGACCGAGGTGGTGCATGCCGCCTTCGGCCATCACGACGAGATCGTGACCGACTATCCTTACACGATGCTCGTCGCCACGGCCGACGCCTGCAGCGCGTCGCGTCCCGGGGCTCGCCGCGAATCGCTCGAACGGTACATCAAACGGATGGAAGAGCTCGAATCGATCGCCTGCGGGTTTCCGGGGGTCGAGCAGGCGTTTGCCATTCAGGCGGGTCGCGAGCTGCGCGTCATTGCCAGCGCCAAGGACACCGACGATTCCAAGGCAGCCAAAATCTGCCGCGATATCGCCAAGGCGTTCGAGGAGCAGCTCACGTATCCGGGCGAGATCAAGGTGACCGTCGTCCGCGAATCGCGGTTCTCGGAGGTGGCGAGGTAGTTCGTGCGTTTTCTGTTAATCGGCGACATCGTCGGCAAGCCGGGCGAGCGGATCGTCACGGCGACGGTTGCCGGTTTGCGTCGCCGCGAGGGGCTGGACCTCGTGATTGCCAACGGGGAAAACATCGCTGAAGGGTCGGGGATTTCACCGGCTCAGTACCGGCGCTTGCTCGCTGCCGGCGTCGATTGTGTCACGCTCGGCGACCATATTTACCGCCGCTCGGAAATCTGCAGCGTGCTGGCCACCGAGCCGAACATCATCAAGCCGGCGAATTTTCCCGCCCAAGCGCCGGGCCGCGGCTGGACGGTGGTGACTGCCGCCAATGGTACGAGCGTGGCGGTGATCAGCCTGCTCGGCCGCGTTTTCATGCGACCGGTCGATTGTCCATTCGCGGCCGTCGATCGGGTACTAGCCGAGATTCCGCCGGAGGTGAAGGTTCGCATCGTCGATTTCCATGCCGAGGCGACGAGCGACAAGCAGGTGATGGGGCGCTATCTCGACGGCCGCGTGACGGCGGTCCTGGGTACCCACACGCACGTGACCACGGCCGACGAGCAGATTTTTCTCGGCGGGACGGCGTTTCAGTGCGATGTCGGCATGACCGGCCCGCACGAGAGCATCCTCGGCCGGCGAATCGACCGCGTGACCGAAACGACGATCACCTTCCAGCCGACCCACTTCGAGGTTGCTAGCGGCGACGTGCGGCTGTCGGGGACGATCGTCGATGCCGATCTGGCCACAGGGCGGGCGACGGCGATCCGGCGGCTGGTCGTGATGGAAGCCGAATTGCCATCGCTGGCGGCTTCTTCAGCGGGAGGTTAATAGCCTCCGAGTCCTCCCCAGCAGCCTGCTTCCGGCGGCAGTTGATCGCTGGCTATTGGTTAGCCAAATTCGCCGACTAGAATTCAAGTTCCTCTTGCGGAGCCCGCCCGCCGTGAACTATTCTCCCGCCCCTGTCATCCCCCCGCGGGGCTTTGCCCTGCGCGGATGGCAGCGAGCGGTGCTAGTGGTCGTCGGTGCGGTGCTCGTCGGTTTGCTCGCTACAGCGGCGTCGCTCCGGCCGGCCAGCCGCGGCTACGGCACGCACCAGCAACTCGGCCTGCCGCCTTGTACGCTGCAAGTCTGGTACGGTTTCCGCTGCCCGTCGTGCGGCATGACGACCTCTTGGTCACACATGATGCGCGGCCAGGTGGCCAGTGCCGTCCGGGCCAATGCCGGCGGGGCGCTGCTGGCGGCGGTCGCGGCCGTGTGCGGTCCGTGGATGCTGGCGAGCGGAATCTGGGGCCGTTGGCTCTGGGGTCCGCCGCGGGAGCTTCCCACGATGATCGTGGGAATCGCGATCATCGTCACGACCGTGATCGACTGGAGCGTGCGGTTGTACTTTGGTTGGTGAGGCTTGCGGTTGGTGATATTTGCGACCGGCAGGACGCCCGTCGCCGAGGATAGGCAAAGGAGTGCCGATGCGAACGAATCTCTCTGCCGCGATGGCTTGTGGGGCGATGCTGCTGGCAACTGCCCTCTCCGGCTGCAGCGCGTTTTCCACCGTCGGCTACTGGCTCTACGGCAATACGAATCCGGCAAAATTCGACGGCCTGAAAGGGAAGCGCGTCGCCGTCGTCTGCCTCGACGCCGATTCGCTGAAAGGGCCCGGCAGCGAAGCGGACCGCGTCGCTCGCGCGGTGGCGACGACGATCGGGTACAACGTCTCCGACATCAAGCTCGTGCGTCCCAACGAAATTGCCGACTGGCTCGACAACAACAGTCAGGACATCACCGACTACAAAGACATCGGCCGGGGCGTAAAGGCGGACATGGTCGTAGGGATCGACCTCGAATCGTTCACGATCCACGAGGGGCAGACGCTGCTCAAAGGGCGGGCCTCGGTTTCCACTCGCGTCTATGACATGCAGCGCGGTGGTGAAGTCGTGTACGAAAGCCCGTCGCACGAAATTTCATGGCCCGAGAACGGCGCTCGCCACGTAACCGAGAACGAGGCGAACTTCCGGACTGCGTTCATCCACACGCTCTCGCATCGGATCGCTCGCGACTTCTACCCCTACGACAAGGTCGAAGACTTTGGCGCCGACGCGGCGTTTTTGGGGAATAACTGAGTCGCAGGTGGGTAGTGGGTAAAAACAGAAAGCAGTCCTGCCCTCTACCCCCTAAGCCTGCCGGTCCAATTTGGCAAGCTCTCGCTAAACGCGGACTATTGTGTAAATTGTATGCCGCTGTCCACGATTCCACCAACTCTGATAACGCTCAGGCGGTTTCTAGCGACAGCAAATCCAGCGTTGTCTTCAACACCACATCGGGGTTGAGCGAAATGCTGTCGATCCCTTCTTCGACCAGGAATCTTGCAAACTCCGGATAGTCGCTCGGCGCCTGGCCGCAGATGCCGACTTTGCGCTGCTTGGCATGCGCCTGGCGAATGACGCTGGCCACCAGCGACTTCACCGCCGGATTCCGTTCGTCGAAGATGGGAGCGACGATCTCCGAATCCCGATCGACGCCGAGCGTGAGTTGCGTGAGGTCGTTCGATCCGATCGAGAAGCCATCGAAGATCTCGGCAAATTCCTCCGCCAAAATCACGTTGCTGGGGATTTCGCACATCACATAGACTTCCAGCCCCCCCTCGCCCCGGACCAGGCCGTGCCTGGCCATTTCTGCCAGGACGCGGCGACCCTCCTCAACCGTGCGGCAGAAGGGGACCATGATCTTCAGATTGGTCAGCCCCATCTCGTCGCGCACCTTCTTCATGGCACGGCATTCCAGGGCGAAGCCGTCGCGATACCGCTCGTGGTAATAGCGCGAAGCGCCGCGGAACCCCAGCATGGGGTTCTCCTCCGTTGGTTCGAAGGGCCGGCCGCCGATCAGGTTCGCATACTCGTTGGTCTTGAAGTCACTAAGCCGCACGATTACTTCGCGGGGATAGAACGCCGCGGCAATCATCGCCACCCCCTCGGCCAGCTTGTCGACGAAGTATTGCGGCTTGTCCGCGTAGCTGGCTGTAAGACGGTCGATTGCCGCGCGGTCGTCCGGCGAAATGCGATCGCGATGCAGCAAGGCGAGTGGATGGACCTTGATGTAGTTGCTGACGATAAATTCGAGGCGAGCCAGGCCGACTCCGTCGCTGGGAATTTGCGAGAGCTTCAGCGCCTCTTCGGGGTTTCCCAGGTTCATCATGATCTTCGTCTTGGGGCGTTCGAGCGCCGTCAGGTCGATCCGCTCGACCTCGAACCGGGCAGCGCCGTCGTACACGATGCCGGTCTCCCCCTCCGCACACGAGACGGTGACTTGCCGGCCTGTGCGGAGCACTTCGGTAGCCGTCTCGGTTCCCACGATCGCCGGCAGTCCCAGCTCGCGGCTCACGATCGCCGCATGGCAGGTCCGCCCGCCGCGATTGGTGACGATGGCCGCGGCCTTCTTCATCGTCGGTTCCCAATCGGGATCGGTCTTGTCGGTGACCAGCACGTCGCCCGCCTGCACCTCGTGCAGATCGTGCGGGCTCTTCACGACGCGGACAGGGCCGATGGCGATCTTCTGACCCACGCTGCGGCCACGCACCAGCACCTGCCTCCGTTCGCACAGCTTGTAAATTTCCAGTTGCCGAACCTGCCGCAGCGACTGTACGGTTTCTGGGCGGGCCTGCAGGATGTACAGCTTGCCGGTCCGACCGTCCTTGGCCCATTCCATATCCATCGGTGTGAAGCGGCCGCGGCGGCGGCTGAAGTGCTGCTCGATGAGGCAGGCCCAGCGAGCCAGGGTGAGGATTTCATCGTCGCTGATTGCGAATCGTTCCCGCTCTGCCAATGGGACCGGGACGTTCTTGGTCATCCGGCCGCCGCCGACGTCATAGACCAGCTTAAACTCCTTGTTGCCGAGTTTCTTTTGCAGGATCGGCCGGCAGCCCCGCTCGAGCGTAGGCTTGAAGACGTAGTATTCGTCGGGGTTGACTGACCCTTGCACCACGTTTTCGCCCAGGCCGTAGGCCGCGTTGATGAGGACCACGTTTTGAAAGCCGGTTTCGGTATCAATCGAGAACATGACCCCCGACGACGCCAGATCGGACCGAATCATTTGCTGGACGCCAATCGACAAAGCGACTTTGTGGTGATCGAAGCCTTTGTCCTCGCGGTACGAAATGGCCCGATCCGTAAAGAGCGAGGCGAAACAGCGCCGGCACGAGTCCAATAGCGCCGCGTGCCCTTGCACATTGAGATACGTCTCTTGCTGGCCGGCAAAGCTGGCATCGGGCAGGTCCTCTGCGGTAGCGCTGCTGCGGACCGCCACATCGAGCGGTTCATGCGATCCCTCGCTCAGCAGATCGTAGGCCTGGACGATCGCCGCTTGCAGGTCGTCAGGCAGCTCGGCACCCAGGATCGCGTGGCGAATCTGCCTCCCTCGCCGCTGCAGGTTCATGACATCGCGCGACTCCAGACCCTTCAGCAGGTCGCGAATCTTCCCATCCAGGCCGGTGACCTGCAAAAAGTAGCGGTACGCTTCGGCCGTAATCGCAAAACCGCTCGCCAGATTGATTCCTTGGGGTGCAAGTTCGCGGACCATCTCGCCCAGCGAGGCGTTCTTGCCCCCCACGAGCGGCACGTCGTCGATGCCGATCTCGTCGAAGCGGCGGATGAAATCAACGGCCGAAACGGTCGATGCAATGCTCACGGCTTTGCTCCAGCTGGGAGTGGGAATGGAACATCCGGTCGTTCGTACGAGCGTCAGCAACCCGCTCCCAAGTCTGCTTCCAATGTTTCTTCGAGCAGGCCTGTGGGTTTCATGGCCGGGCCACCTTTCGAAGTCCGCGGCCAGGAAGACGTTGGGGCAGCAGGCTGAAACAAAATGAATGAGGTAGTGCGTTACCCCTCCGATTCCGCCACCGCTCTGACAATATCCAGCGTCGAGAGGAGCCCCACGAGCTTGCCGCGTGAATCGGTGACAGGCAACCGATGCACGCGGTGGCGGATCATCGCCGCCGCTGCCGCCACGATCGTCGTCTCGGGCAGAATAGTCACGGCCAAATGCGTCATCACTTCGTTCACCACCTGGTTGGAAAATCCGGTCTGCTCAAGCTTTTCAATCAGCAGCTCATGAGCCAAGCCCTCGGTGGAGCCCAAAGCCTCCAATTCGCCGCTGAATTGCAGGGCTAATTGCAAAACATCCATGCTGGAAATGACGCCGACGCAGCGATCGTGGCCATCCACCACCGGCAATGCTGACACGTTGTTTTCGACCATCAGCGTCAAGGCGTCGCTCACCGAGTCGCTGGGATTGGCCGAGACGACGTGTTTGGTCATTGCGTCACGGACGTACTGATGGTTGCTCGTGTGCTTCGTCATGGACATCTCCGTAGCCTTGAAGGGAGTTAAGGTGCAGTTCCAGGCCAAGCCCATTCGACGACGCTCCGAGCGTACTCGCCCACAATCTCCGACCCAAGGACGCCTCCAACAACGGCAATCACGATCAGGATTGCGAGCAGAATCAGCAGAGAAACGGCGATCAGGTAGTTCGGCGTCCGAACTTCCCAGCGGAACGGCCGGCTGATAATGGCGATGTGCTCCAAACGCTGCTTGGGAGTTTTGCGAACGGGCAATTGGGCATTCATGGCTGACCTCCGTTGCTGGGCACCGCCCATCACTGCACGGCGCGTGCCGACCGACCGGATATCGCAGGGCATTCAGTACGGCCGAACGACGAGCCACGCGGGGCGGCACTTCGGAACGGACCTGACTGGCCAGCGTTTCCGCGCAACTGTGCGGAAATGACCGGTTCTTCCTGCGCTGCGCGGTCGCACGAGCACAGTGCCCAATGGTCAAAACCTGTTCTGGAGCAAAACAGCTTGGAAGTCAGCGCAATTCGATCGTGGCATGTGGATTGCGAGGTGTTATCGCATAGATAAGCCCTGGAGCCACTCCGATGGAATATCCCGAGGCGGAAGCGGATCGGCATGCGAGCATTTCCGAAGAAGAGCAGCTCGAGAATAAGATGTAATCACGTCCAAGGAGAATCGGCATGACCAGCGAGACGAATATCAGGATGCACCGTGAGCACCAATGTTGGGAAAAGGATATCAGCCTGTGGCGCGACGACCTTCGTGTCTGGCAGCAGGAGTTGGCCCGTGCCCAGGGAGAATTGAAGCCGCTTGAAAAGGCGCTCGAGGAGCACGCCGACGTACTGCGAAAGCACGCGTCGTCGTTGCGGCTGGAGGAAGAATCCGTGGGCTCGCACGAACACGAGATTGCCGAATACGAAAAGGGAGGGGAAGGGGATGCGCTGTTCGAGATGGCTCGCAAGCACAGCGAGGAAGGCGTCGATCACGCCCGGCACCGGGAAGTCCACGAACAACTCAAACGGCGGCATCACACTGTCATCGCCCACCTAAACCTGCTATTTAAGGCGCTCGGCGAATCCCAAGAAGGGACACCCGCTCCGGCCAAAAAACCGACGGTGTGCGGATCCCGATAACGAGGATTTGAAATCATGCGAGTGCTCATTGGCGTCGATGGTTCTCTCGGAAGCCTGGCGGCAGTCCAATGGGCGGGGCGATTGCTCGCCGCCGAGAACGATGAAGTCTTTCTCTACTACACTCCGCCGATATGGGTCCAAGGCCAAGCCGGGAGCGGCGATTTACGCGGTGAGTTGCACTCGCTGCTAACGTCCGCGGTGTTTGACAAGGCCCGCCAACACCTGCCCCAGCCGCTGCAAGACAAAGTGCAAACCATCGTCGGCAGCCGGGAGCCTCGGCAGGGGCTGCTCGTTGCGGCGGACGAGCATCGAGCCAACATGATCGCCCTCGGCGCCCGCGGCACGGGACCGATGCGCGAGCCGGCCGTTGGCAGCCTCACGCGGCACGTTGTTCACCATGCGACCGTGCCGGTGCTCGTGGTTCGCGGCAGCATTACCTCACCAGCCGAGCCGATCCGCGTCCTGCTCGCGAGCGACGGCTCGCTCCTGAGCCAGCACGCGGGCGAGGTTCTCCGCGGTTTCTCCTGGCCGGCTGATTCGTTGGGGCGGACCATCACAGTGCTGGAGTCCACGCCGGAAGGCAGAATTCCCGAGTGGCTGGTGGAGCAGCTCTCCGATCAACAACTCGCCGATCTCGGCATGGGTTATTTCAAACGCGACGAACAGGAGGAAGCGCGTCTCCGCCAGGAGATTGCTCACTGGCATGCCGCGCTGCCGGAGATCTTTCGCGGCCTTGACCCGCTGGTCGTACCTGGTCACGCGGCCGACCAGATCCTCAAAGAGATCAGGGCCCACCAGGTGAACCTGGTGGTCGTCGGAGCGCGCCGTCAAGGAGCTGTGCGGCGTCTGCTCCTGGGAAGCACGTCCGAGAAGATTCTGACCCACGCCCCTTGCTCCGTGCTTATAGTTCGCGGCCACGAACGGCCGTAAATCGCTCACCCCATCCAGCAGGTTTCCTGCTCGGTAGCCGGCCTCAGGGACTTCCGTGGACTCCGCGCCGGTCGCACACCACGCTCTGCCAAGGGAGCTGAAGCTCGCTGAACGAGGGTCTTCTGCCGGAGCCCACAGAGCTTTGGCATCTGAGCCAGATCACTCAGGCGTGTCACCAACGCACACGTAGGCCGCGAATCACGACCTCCGTTGTTTGCTTTCAACGCGATGCCGATCCTCGCTCGCGGCACATTCTTTGCGTTTGCATCCCCACGACGAAGCACTCTCACAAGCATGGGGATGTGTCAATGTTAATCGGCAAGCAATGGAAGTGGATCGCTACGGCGGTGATTGTGACGCTCGGGATTTGGCTCGTACGTGCGGCGGGCGATGTGCAGGTCGGTCGCGATTTTCAGGCGAACGAGGCCGTAGAAACGATTCGGGTCGAGATCGCAGTGGCGCCTGACGGCGAGGATCTGGATGAGCCTCTGGCGCTTGATTTGGGCCTCGGGTTTCCGCTGTGGCTGCACCGGCTGGGACGCGTCGATACTACAGCAGCCCCCTTTGGCGCAGTGTCCCAGCGTGGCACAGCCGCACATTCGATCCGTGCGGGGGAGCGCGCTACGTTTGAGTTCTCGACTAGCGGCGCGGCGGGCCTCGACGACTTGCGAACCACGCCACAGTTACTCGCCGGTGTTCGCGTCAGCGACATCAGCCGCATTGGCTTCACGAGCCCGGCCGATCACGGCTGGATCCTGGCCGGCTACACGATCCAGGTCAACCGCAAGCCGTTCGCAACCAATAGCGCAGTGAACGCTAACGGTCGGGGGAAACAGGACGAAGCCCGCGAGCGGCTGATGGAATTGAGTCGCGAGCAGGGTTCCGAGCAGGCGGAACTGACGGACCTCCGCGCCCTGGTGGCGGCCAGCCTGGCGACGGATGCCGACCGCACGCGGCTGGCCGAGCTCGAACGGACACTCGGTCCGCAGCTCGCCGAGGTGCAGCGGCTGGAGCGGCAACTCCGTGGTGCGGCCCCGTTTTACAGCGAAAGCAGCTTCCGCTCGGCTTGGCGAACGAATGGGGCCATCGAAAAGTTGAAAGTGACCGTCGTCTCCGCGCCGCACACCGGCGCGAGCACGCGCAACTACATCTACTTCCGCACCGGCGGGCACAAGTACCTGCTCGGCTCGGCCGTCCAGCCGCTCTCGCCGGATTTTGGCCCGCAGGAGTTCGAACTCGATCTGGCGACCGCTCCGCTGACGGCCAGCGACCTTCGCGGCTATGCCCTGGGCATACTCGCTCCTCACGAGCCGACTGGCGACGCTCCCGATCGTTGGCATCCGCAGCGGCTGCGGGTCGAGGTCGATGGCCGCGTGGTCTATGACAGCGAGGACAACAGCATCGACCGGGCGTCGCTCTCCGCCATTCGCTTGATTCCGCCGGCCCACCTCAATGCCGGCGGACAGGTCGTCGCCAACACACCCATCGCCCGCGAGGCCTTCGTGTGGGAAGCCGGCAGCGGCGCGGGACTTGACCTGGTCAATGGCGGTGCTGAAGCGCTACCGGCCGAGGACGACCAAACCTTTCCTGACCCTGAGCCGGGGCTGGTCATCGACCAGGACATCAACGTCATCCAGCAACAGCAAGAAAACTGGTACGACCCGGTGGCCGAGCCGTTCCCCGGAGAATTGGGCTTCGGTCCGGGCTGGGAACCGGGCTGGCAACCGGGGGGCGGTTGGCTGCCCGACTGGGGCCCGGGTGGCTGGGGTCCGCCAGGATGGGACCCAGGCTGGGGACCGGGCTGGACGCCCGGAGACGGCTGGCTGGATTTGCTCCTGTACGGGCTCCTCGATCATCTGGGAGTGCTGCCCGACTGGGTGATTCCGGATCCCGTCGGTGAGCCGCCGCAAGTCGAGAACGTCGTCGTCAATTGGTTCACCTTCAACATCGAGTGGACGGTTATAGGAGACACGAGCCAGATCGACCACTTCCTCGTTGAGATGGTGCAGGTGCGTCCCGATTTGGAGGTGCCTTACGGCACGGCGCTCAGCGCCCCGGTGGAGGTCGGAGCCGACCAGCGCTCGTTTCCGCTGACCGATATGGCTCCGCTGGCGATTGCCTTCCCGGCCGATGTGATGAGCCGCAGCTATTGGGCGATCCGCGTGACGCTCGTGCCGACAGATCCGGCGCTGGGTGTCGATCCGGGCTACTCGGCGATTCGGCCGCTGGAATCCGATCATCCACTGACGCTCGCTCCGTCGGTTCGCTACGACTTCGGCGGTATGACCGCGGACCTTCCCATCTCACCCATCGCCGACCCGGAGATTCCCTTTGTGGCGGTATGGCCTGCCGGAATGATCGACGCGCATAGCGGCCTCGTCTTTGCCGGCGGTGCAGGGTCGCACCCACGCCACGTGGTGGCTCGCGCCATGGCGGATGGCGAGCAATTGACGGTTCGCTTTACGGGGACTGTTCCTCCAGGCCGTTTCCGCCTGATCGCGTTTGTCGGCTTCGATGGAGCGCTGGGGCGGGCCACCACGGTGGACGTGTCGGGACATTGCCTCATGTCTGACCCGGCCAACCCCGGTGCATCGCACGACTATGCGGCGGACGCACACCTGACTGGCGATCCGGCCTTTGCGCCGTCGCCGCTCGTGCCGCTGATCTTCGACATCGACACGGCAGATGTCGGCCCCATGGGGATGAACCTGCAAGCCAGCTATCGCTTCAGCTACACGAACGTCGATCCGAGCCATCCGCCGGCCCTATTTGGAGTCCGTCTGCTGGATCGGCCGTAAGCCCTGCGCCAATCCGGCCGTTTCGCACCGTTTCCGATAGGACGCAACCATCAATTACTCCACCGCCTCGGAAGGGGCACTCACCATGTCAGCCAACGTCATACGCAACAAGATTCTGGTCGCGGTCGTCGCGGGACTCGCCTCGCTACCACTTTCCGCCGCGCTGGCCGCCGGCCCGGGCGTTCACGGCCGAGTCTTCGGCCACGACGAAAAAGGCGCATCCTTGGGCGTCGTTGCCGGGGCGAAGATCGAGTTCCAAGGCGCCGGTAGCGGCAAGGCAGCCGAAACCACAGCTGACAAAAACGGCTACTACAAAGTCGATCTGCCGCCGGGCGACTACCTCTACAAGATCGAAGCGACGGGCTATCGCAAGGAAGACGCCGGCCGCGGCATGAAGCTCACGCAGAGTGAAGGCTACGCGATCTTCAATCTGGCAGTGACCAAGGGCCAGGACGACCCCAACCGTAAGCCACGCGAAATTCCCCCGAAGAAAATCGGCAAGCTGCGGGGCCGCGTGCTCGAGAAAACGCCCAATGGCCTGGTCGGCATCGCGGACGCTGGAATCGCCTTGCGCCGGGAAGGTTCGCGCGGGCTCGCCATCCTGCGCAGCCGGGCCACGGCCGAAGGCAACCACCAGGTTGGCGATTATGAGGTCACTCTCGAAGCGGGCAGCTACCGAGCCAGCGTGCGGGCGGACGGTTTTGAGACGTTCATCGACCTCACGCCGATCGAAGTCCCGGCAGGCGGTGAAACGACGCGCGACTTTGTGCTCACCCGGTCCAAGCCCACGGAAAGCAAAGGGCAGGGCATTCGCGGCGTGGTCACGATCATCGATTCGGAAACCACGCCGCCGCCGATCAAGATTCAAATCAGGGCCTTGGGTCGCCAGCAGCCGCCGATTGATGTCCAGCAAGGGAGCAACGTCTCATTCTCCCAGGATCTGCCGCCGGGGCGTTACCGCGTGACGGCCAGCGCCGAGGGCTTCCCCGCCGCTGAAAGTCCGCCCGTGTATGTCTTGGAGGGGCGGTATTCGCGAGTCAACCTCGCGCTGCGGGCCGAGCGCGTGCCCGAGCCGAAGACGATCGTCGAGGTCTTCGCCTATACGAAGCCCGCCGGCACCGGCCAGGCGACGCCGCTGGCCGGCGCCACGGTCTCGCTGCTGAAGGCGGGCGCTGACCCGCTGACCGCGAAGGAGAGCACTACCGATGCGACCGGCCACGCGATCTTCCCGGTTGAGGAAGCGGGCGAATATGTCGCCGAGGCACATCTGAAGGGCTACGGCGCCGGCAACGGTCGGGGAACGGTTGCGCTGGGGCAGAGCCACGAGGTCGGCATTGAGCTGGTCAAGGAGGCCTCGCCGCCGACTGAAATCCTGCTTACCACGGTCGTTACCGACGCCGCGACGAAGCGGCCGCTGGCCGGGGCGAGGGTGCTCGCTCGACAGGAAGGCCAGTCGTTGGCCGAAGCGGCCCGCGGCACAACCGACGCCAAGGGAGAAGCAGCGCTGCGGGTCACGCGCGAAGGCGCTTACACCGCCCTGGCTCAACTCGCCGGATATGAACCCGACGGCGTCCAGACGGCGGTCCGCGCGACTGCCACCAACCGCGCCGTCATTGCCCTGAAGCCGATCGCGGTTTCCGTCCGTCCGGTCGAGCCGCAGCCGACGCCGCCCACCGACGTTCAGCCTGGAAAAACGACGGTTAACGGCTATGTCGCCTTCCGCGAGACCAGCGGCCAGTTAAGGTCGGTGCCAGGCACGAATCTCATCTGGGAGCGGGTCGCGTTCAATCAGCCGGCGTTCTCTCAATTTGCAACCACGGGCAATAACGGCAAATACCAGATCGAACTTCTGGCAGGCCAATACCAGGTCCGCGTGGAGCCACCCGCCGGCTTCGAGCGGCTGACGGAGCGGGTCGATGTGCCCGCCGGCACCCACGAAAAGTACTTCATCGTCCGCCGTACCGAGCGGCCCACGCCAGAGCCAACCGATCGGCTGGTCGAGGTCACCGGGCAGGTCGTAACGGAGACCAGCGCCGGCCGCTTTGTGGGCGTACCCAAGGCCGAGATTCTGCTGGCTCGCGGGAGCGGTGTAGCCAGAGTCTTGTCGAGCAATAATGGGAACTTTGCCGAGCGGCTGCCGGCCGACCGCTATCGCGTTTACGTCCGGGCCGCCGGCTACGATTCGCTCGACATGCAGACGGAAGTGCGGACTGACATGTCGCCGCTACGGCTCGTGCTGCATCGCTCCACGGGGCCGACCCCGGAGCTGGAGCCGAGCAAGGGGGCGTTGTTGACAATTGTCGTCGTCGAGCGCCGCGCAGGCGTCACCGCCAAGACGCTGCCGCCGCTGGCCGGTGCTCAGGTCCACCTCTCCCAGGCCGGGCGGCCCATGTTCACGGGCCAGACCAGCGCCTCGGGCCGGTACAGCGTCCGTGTGAAGCCCGGTTCCTACACGGTAGGTGTCGGGAAGGAAGGATACGCCAAGGCTTCGGCCGAAGTCGCCGTTGCCGACCGGGACATAACGCACCAGGTCGTCCTGAGCCGCGGCGCGGGGCCCGGCCCCGAACCGACGCATAAGCCGACGCTCACCGTCCACGTCGCGCGGCGCGTTGCGCTGCCGCCGATGACGATCAAGCCGACCGGCACACCGCTCGCCGGGACGCAGGTGACGATCATGCGCGGCTCTCAGCAGATGGCGACGGGCAAGACGAACGCCGCCGGCAACTTCAGCGTGCAACTGCCGGCCGGCAACTACGCCGTCAAGGCAATTGCCCAGGGTTATGCTACCGCCGGAAAAACGATTGTCCTGACCAACCGCGATGCGATTGTGGATTTTCAGCTCGAGGAGATGGCCAGCAGCGCTTCGGCGTCTTCGTCAACCGACACCGGCGCCAAACCCCGCCCTAGCGGTGCTGGCCGTGGCCGCCAGGACCGCCAGCCTGTGCAACCGCCCCAGACTTGGTACATCGTGGAGCACCGCGACAACCCGCAAGCTGCATGGGTCGAGTTGGGCCGATTCCGCACGCAACGGGAAGCGCAGTACGCTCTCTTCCGGGCCGTTGAGCGGGGTCAAATCTCCGGCGCGGCGCCCGCCGAGTCGCGAATTCGCACGGTAACCATTGCTGGATCGAGCGACGATCGCCGGCGACCGGGGAGATGATTATTGCGGCCGACCCAGCATGATTCGCAAGATTTCGCCGCTGCCACAGACGACGAAGTCCTGGGAGAATTGCGGCAAGAGAATGCGGAAGTGCTCGAAAGCGGCCAGGTCTGCGGCTTAAACGGAGTGCTCCTGGACGTGGCTGCCGAAATGGGGCTACGAGGCGGGTGTCTGCTGGGGAGATGCCCCATGTGTTCGCACAGTTGCCCTTTCCCGCGGCGTCGCTAGCTGTGCTGCGGGTCTTTTCCAAACTGGCGCGGATTGAGAGGGACCTCGGAGAGCTGGCCGATCAGGCCGAGGCCATGGGGCAGAATCTGGGCGAAATCCTGGCTGAGATCGAGCGCAGATTGCAGCAACAGAATGAGGCGGTCGAGGAGAGGACGCATTCATTGCCACTTAGAAATCGGTTCTCAAATCGCTATTTCTCACTGTGGCACTGAAAGTCCTTTACCATCTAGCCTCCAATCCAACGCTGGCACCGTGCAGCAAGAGATCGCTTCGGCTGAAGTGCTGGCCGCCATCTGAAAGATTGTCGAAGTCGAGCTGCCGGGTGGCGAGAGCGACACCAGTAACGTACATCACGTTGTAACTGGCCCGCAGTGCCCAAACATCATTGAGCTGGTAAGACCCGGCGATTTGAATGTCGCCCAGAATCGACGCCGAGCCGCAAAGGGCTGAAGCATCGCGCAGGACAAAGGTGTTGTCGTCGTCGAGCAGTGACTGGTCTTGAGCGAGGATGCTTCCACAAACGGCCACTTTGAGCGTCGCGTCCCAACTCCAGGGGCCGTGCAGCCGGCCCGTGCGAAGGCCTACCTGGGCGCCAATTAAATCGTTGCTGGAACGGACCGTGTAGTCGCTGGTGCCGCTGTCGCTGTCGGTGGCGGAAAGAACCAATTCTTCGTCCAAACGGAGGTATCGCAGCCCGGCAAGCGCGGTCCAGGTGTCGCGGTCGCGGAAGATATTCACTTCGGCGTTGTGGAGGCGCGACGAGAAAGTAATTGCGAAACGATCCGCACCCGTGAAGTCTTGAGCGACACCGACGAGGCTTCCGGGAATGTCGAGGTTGTTGATGTCCTCAACCGCTGCTGCCGCTGTCCACTCGTGGAGTCCAAAGTAGATCAACTCCCAGCCGCCCTCGCTCGTTGTCCGGTGGTCGAGGAGCAGTCGCGGACCGAGCTCAAACCCCAAGTCCAGATCGCCCGTATTGAGAACGCTATCGCCCGAACCGCTGGCCACAGCAAGCGGTAGGTTGCGTCCGTTGGTTCGATCAAGCGCAAGAACATCCACCTGCACGATCCAGCAGTCCCACCGGTTGACGAACGACAGCGGGCAAAAGTGATCCTCTGGGTTGGTTTGACAATCACCAGCGACCAACGCCTCCTCCTGAACGGGTTCAGGGGACCAGTCGCTTATTCCCGAAGCTGACACGGCCGCCGTTGCCCAGCCAGCAGCCGCGAGCGACAGCGCAAGCAGCGCGATCGCGTGGCGAAGGGGCATGACACTCTTCCCTGAACGGGTGACGAAAACTCCGTTTCTGCGGCGGCTTTCGTTTGTATCGGAAACAGCGGTACTTGTCCGTCACCCGACGTCCCTGGGCCGCTGGGATCCCAAAAGTCGATCAGTTCGGAATCCCCAGGACAGGGAGATTCGGCAAATTACGTTGAGTTTGCCGACGCTCGTTCAGCCAATGTTGAGACCACCGCCGGCGAAGTCGGGGCCGGTGGCAAAGAACTGATCGACGAGCTCGGCGGTAAGGGCGTTAAACTTTTTCACCTTGTAGCCGCTTGTGCCATCCTGTCCCTGGGCGGCAAACAGTTCGGCTCGACCGTCGCCATCGATGTCGCGCAGCGTTACTTGAACGGCGGCCTTCTGATTCTCGCTAATGGCAAAGGGGAGAAATGTGGCGATCTGCGTGCCGCCGTGGTTATAAACGCGAATCCGCCCGCTTCCATTGGGGCCGTTGCTGGTCACGATGTCGTCCAGGCCGTTGCCGTTCACGTCGCCGGTGGCGATATACAGGCCCCCCGTGAAACCGGTCGGATCGGACTTGGTCCACATCTTCACGGGGCTCGCACCGGCCAGGTTGTAGAGTCGGAACTTGCCAGCCGTTCCCGCTCCGGTGGCAACCACCAGTTCGCGAGCCGAATTTGGCCCACCGGTCAGGTTGCCGACGGCAATTCGTCCCCCGCCGTTGTAGCCGGAGATATCAGAGTAGGCATCGAAGCTGTGCGACTGCACGAAGAGAGGCCCGGTCACTGATTCGAGCAGCCGGTTGTGAAAGACCTTGATCGTGGCTTTGCCGATGTCCGGTGCAAGGACGATGTCGGCGGCCCCGTCCCCATCGACATCGCCGACCGCCAGATTCACGCCGCCAACAAACGAATTGCCGAAGGTGTTGGCTGCCGGAATGGTCGCCAGGAGCGTCCCCTGCAAGCCCCCTAGTGGTGTGCCGCGGAAGATTTTGATATCGGGTCGCGTGTTCCGGCCGGGGGCGGTGACGATGTCGGCAAAGCCATCGCCGTCGATATCGCCGACCGCGACGCGAATTCCGTTGGCGTTGCTCGCGCCATAGGTGGCACTTGCCGGGATGACGAACTTGAGGGCATTCGTGACGGCATCATAGACGTGAACGGTCGGGCGTGACGCGCCAGCAGGGCCGCTGGCGGCGCCGACGGCAATGATCTGGTGGCTGACGGCCTGCACGGTGATCGTCACCGTGGCCACGTTGGAATTGGCGCCGCCGTCGCTGGCCCTGTACGTGAAGCTATCCGTCCCGACAAACCCTGTCGTCGGCGTGTAGGTGAACGAGCCATCGGAATTCAACTGTAGCGTGCCGTTGGCCGGACCGCTGGCTAAAACGGCCGAAAGGGGCGTCCCTTCGATGTCGCTATCGTTCGCCAGCACTCCAGATGCCGCCACAACTAGCTGCGTGTCGGCGCTGGTGGCATAACTGTCGCCGGCAGCAACGGGGACGTCGTTGACGGGGGTGACGTCGATGGTCAGCGTGCCTGCCGTGGGATCGAGGTCGCTGCCTCCGCTCGCCGTACCGCCGTCATCCTGAACCTGGAACGTGAAGCTGGCGTATGAAGTGCCGTTGGCGTTCGCCGCCGGTGTGAAGCGGAGATTGCCCGCGAGAAGGTCACTGAGGAGGATCGACTGCCCAGCCGTCACCGCCACGCCGCCGTTGGTGAGTGTACCTGCCAACGGGAGCGTGCTGATGCGAACGGCAAGCAGACTGTTGGGAGGACTGTCCTGCGGATCGCTGAAGCCAAAATCCGCGGCAGAGAAGGTGTAAGGCGTCGTGTCTTCCAGCGTGACGACCGTGGTGTCCGCTCCGGTTGGTGGGTCGTTCACCGAGGTTACGTTGATCGTCAGCGTGTTCGGGACAGGATCGAGATCGACGCCGCCGTTCGCCGCGCCGCCGTCGTCCTGAACTTGAAACGTGAAGGTGGAATAGCTTGCGCCGTGGGCATTGGGGGCCGGCGTGAAACGGAAATTGCCGCCGGTAAGATTGCTCTGGCTGATGAATTGGCCGACAACCACCGCAATGCCGCCATTGGTAAGTGTCCCGGCAGTGGGAAGCGAGGAAATGCGAACCGCCAGCAGATTGTTGGCAGGGCTGTCGATCGGATCGGTGAGTCCAAAGTCGGCCGCGGAGAAGACGTACGGCGAGTCCTCGAGCGTCGTCACCGCGAAATCCGCTCCGACGGGCGCGTCGTTGACGGACAGGACATCGATCGCGAGCACGTTGGGGGTGGGATCGAGATCGACGCCCCCATTGGCAGTGCCGCCGTCATCCTGAACCTGGAACGTGAAACTTGCGTAGCCAGTGCCATGGGCATCGGGAGCGGGCGCGAACCGCAGGTTTCCGGCGCTGATGTCGCTCGCGGTAATGGTCTGGCCTGCAATCACCGCCACGCCGCCGTTGGTCAGTGTTCCGACGGTTGGAAGCGAGGCGATGCGGACGGCCAAAAGACTGTTGGGTGGCGTATCCTGCGGATCGCTGAAACCGAAATCCGCTACGGCAAAAACGTATTCCGTGTCCTCCAGCGTCGTAACGGTTCCACTCGATCCCGACGGGGGATCGTCCACCGCGATGACGTCGATGGTCAGCGTATTGGCGGTAGGATCGAGATCGACGCCACCGCTAGCCGTACCACCGTCGTCTTGCACCTGGAATGTGAAGCTGGCGTAGCCCGTTCCATTCGCATCCGCAGCGGGGGTGAATCGCAAATTGCCGACAGTGATGTCGGCGAGTGCGATCGTCTGTCCCGCGGTCACGGCCACTCCTGCAAGTGTCAAACTTCCCGCCGTGGGAAGCGATGCGATGCGGACGGCGGAAAAATTGTGGGCTGGGCTGTCGTCGGAATCGCTGAAGCCGAAATCCACAGCGGTGAATATGTAGGCCGTATCTTCGAGCGTCGCGACGGTTGCATTGGACCCGCTCGGTGGATCGTTGACCGCCGTCACGCTGATTCCTGCCGAGGCGGTCGCGGCACTAAAGGCTGTCGTTCCGCCATTGGTCGTGACATTGGCGATGCCGCCTGCCGAGCCTGTCGATTGATCCCAGGCACGGAAGGTTAGCCCGCTGGCGACCGTCCCGTTCCAGTGGGCACTCGGAACGAAGCGAACGCGCGTCAGCGAGTCAGCCGCGAGCAATCGGGCGGTTGTCTCGGAGGGTGAACCGAGCGACGTCCAGTTCGTCCCGCCGTTGGTCGAATAATCCCACTGGCCGCTGGTGTTATCCACGGCGGTGACGGCAATGCCGGTCAGGGCGGCCGCGTCCAGATCGCTTACGAACCCAGACAGGATCGCTGTGACCAGTGTGCCGCTGTTGGCTGCATCGTCTTCGTTGATAGCCGCGAGATCGTTGGCGCCGGACAACACCGGCGCGTGATTGAGCCCATTGAGGACGATATTGCCAGCGCCGAGCACCGGCGCCGCGTTGATCACGGTTCCGGTCGTGGTCAGCGTGCCGCCGCTCCCCGTGCTCGTGTCGATCGTTTGATCGACGGTCAGAAAACCAGCCGCATTGATCGTGACGGAACCGCCCGCAGCCGGGCCGCCCGTTGCGATTCCCACCGTTGAATACACCGTGCCGACAGTCAGGTCGCTGGCGTCGCGATAGTTGATCGACCCAGACAGGTCGGCTGCCAAGGTCCCCACGTCGTTCGTTGCCAGACTCAGCGTGAACGTGCCGGACCCCAGCACTTGCAGGCCCGCAGCCGTGATCGCCGCCGTTTGCGTGACTCCGCCGCTGGAAGCGAGCGTGAGGTTATTGTTTCCCACACTGACTGCGCCGCTGAACGCAATTCCGCCGGTTCCCGCGCTTAGTTCCAGATCGGAGGTCGAGGTAACGCTGCCGGCCACGGTCATTAGGGCCGATCCGCTGCGAATCGTGGTGGGATGGACTAGATTGAACGCATTGACGGTGGCAATCGCGGTCGAGTCGCTGCGTCCCAGGGTGAGGTGGCTTAGCCCCGGTTGGATCAGTGCCAGTTCGACCGAGGTGAGGTCCAGCCGATTGGCCGCCGTCCCGGCCCCACTAACGCGAAGCTGCGCGCCCGTCGTGCCAGGTAGGATTTCCAGCATTCCTCCCCCGCCCGTGACGTTGGCCGCAAAATCAACTTCGTCGGCGGCAAGGACCAGTTCGAACCCGGCGAGATCGACCGTCGAGTTGAACACCGCGCTCCCCGTGCCGGCGGTCAGTGACAAATCGCCGGCCAGAACTACGGCATTGCCCAGAGTGATCGTCGCGTTGGTCGAGAGCAGGTCCGCAGCGATCGTTGTGGTGCCCGCGCCGGTGTAGGTCTGCGTCCCCGTCGTACGCATCATGCCATTCAATTGGATCGACCCGACATCCGCCCCACTTGTGGCCGTAGTGACGGCGGTCGCTCCGCTGA
>CAYLLN010000106.1:0-21010 GCA_964384375.1 uncultured Pirellulaceae bacterium | reverse complement strand
CCTCGAAGCCGAGGGACAACCGCTTGTAGTGGTTGTGAACGGCAACGGCGAGGACTTTCTTCGAGTGGTTTTGTCCGACGACATAGCCGTCGAGCTGAGCGACGATTTCGCGCGGCGTCGGAATACGGTTGAAGAGCGGTTTGGTGCTGCCGCGGCGGCGCTGTTCCTGGTCCAGGATCGACTGGCACAGTTCGATGCACTCGCCACAGATGTAAACATCGCCAGGCCCCTCGACGAGCGGACCAACGTCGCGGTAGCTCTTGCGGCAGAACGAGCAGAAGGCGTTCTTTTTGGTCGTGCTGGTGCCACGACGCCCTCCGCCCAGATCCTTTCCTGCGGGCATGTTGTTTCCTTTCGGCCTGCCGGGGCGAGTCTGCTCGCCGCGGCGTAATCCCAGGTGTTCTGCTCGAAGGCCGCTCTCCGTCGCAGTTGCGAAGGCCAGCTTCCTAAAGGGGCATCCTTGTCCGCACGAATCGAGCTACGTAATTGGACGCGGTTGGTGGTGCTGTCGGCCTCCCAGGCCGAGTCGCTGCCTAATGGACGACGTGCAAAGCTTGCCCCATGCGAACGATCCGTCCGCACGCTAAACCCTCCGCCGGCGGTGCGACTGGTGCAATGAAGCTTACCAGTGCGACCGCTATTGGTGGTTCTAAGGCTTTGTCTTGCCGTCCTTTGCGCTGCGCCGGAGATCCTTCCCCAGCACCGCCTTTATTGTTCGGTATTCCTGCTCGCTGATGTCACCCTCGTGACGCATTTCTTGGAACTTCGTCAGCATGTCGCTCTCGGGTCGCCCCTCGTCAGCGGCACCACCGCGAAACCTTTGCACCACCAGGTAGCCCACCGCAATGAGACCGGCCAAAATGCCCAGCGAGATCAGCATCTGCACCAGGGTGGCGGTCGTCATCATGGCAGGCATCGGCTCGGGTCATGCGGCGGCAAACTTTCGCCGACGCGCATCATCCAATCATTATGCAGCTTTTTGCCAGAGCAGTCCAGATTTTGACCTGTGGGGCAGGCGTTTCGCCTGCCAGCCTGGCCAATCCGAACTCGGCCATCCCTGCCGGAAGAACACCAACGTGTCCGGGCTCGCGATTGACTCCTCAGCGTCGCCCGTGTGATGCTGTTCCTACGGTGCGGCCTTGGATTTGGTTCGATAGTACGCCGGCAAGCCACGAATCGCCATAAACGATTGCCCCGGCACGACTTCCGGCGGCGACTTGATTATACTCGCCTCCCATTCGACTGCTGTCACACAAACCGTTCCTCCACAATAGGCCGCAATACCCAATGACCGAGCTTGATCCGTTGGCCCGCGTCCTCGACCGTAAGATCGTCGCCGTCATTCGTTCTTCCAGTCCGGACCAGCTCGTCGATGTCGCCGAGGCGCTGCTGGCCGGCGGCGTCGAGGTGATGGAGGTCACCTTCACCGTCCCGCGGGCCGCTCAGGTCATCGAGCAGGTTGCTGCCAAGCTCGGTAGCCGCATCTTGCTCGGCGCGGGGACGGTGCTCGACCCCGAAACGGCCCGAATCGCGTTCCTCTCCGGGGCCGAGTTCATCGTCTCGCCGGCCGTGAACGTCGAAGTCATCCAGATGTGCCGCCGCTACAGCAAGCTCGTCATGCCCGGCGCGTTCACGCCGACGGAAGTCGTCACCGCCTGGCAAGCCGGGGCCGACATCGTGAAGGTTTTTCCGAGCGACCTCGTCGGACCGAAGTACCTGAAGCTCCTCCACGGCCCGCTGCCGCACATCCGCCTGATGCCAACGGGCGGCGTCAATCTCGACACGGCTGCCGACTTTCTCTCCGCTGGCGCATGTGCCCTGGGCGTCGGCAGCTCGCTCGTCGATCAGAAGGCACTCGCCGCGGGGGACATGCAGAAGATCGAATCACTCGCCCGGCAGTTTGTGGAAGTGGTGGCGAAGTTCGAGAAGCAAAAGAATGCGTCCTAAGATTTCGCCGCGGTGCTTGCACCGCGATTTGCTATTCTTGGACGATTCTCTCCATTCGTCATTTGACGTTCGACCTTCGTCCTTTTCATCGCCACCGTGCCCGACAACGTCGCCATCTACACGACCTACGCTTCGCTCGTCGATCCCGGCGAGTATGGACGCCTCGCTGCACGCGCGAAGGCGACGCCGCGCAAGGATGCCGAGGGACTCCAGTGGTGCGACTTGGAATGGCCGAGTCTCAAAATCAAGCTCCGCCACTTTCACTATCGCGAAGCCGATTTTGCTGAGCACATCCAGGGTTTTCTCGGTTACGTCCTGTCCCTCGCTGCCGGCAACATGGATCCGCGGCTCTGGGAGATTTACTACCTCGTGTCGAAAGCCCGGCAGGGATTCGGCCTCGAGATCGAGCCGGGAATCGACGAGGAGATCGTCCCCAAGTTCATCACGCAACTGGCCGAAGTGACGTGCGGCATCGTCTTCTATAACGGCGTGCTGACCGATCCTTGGGGCCGGCTGGTGCTCGGTCCCGAGAACGAACGGGGAGACGGGGCGCTCTATGAGTTTGGCACCGCCAAGGAGCGCCGCGAGCGATCGGCAGGACGCCTTGCGACATTGGGGCTCGCTACGCCCGATTATCTGCCGGTGACGGTCGCCGACGAAGAAGCCCTCCTTCGCCCGGCACAAGAGGTCGCCCGCCGGGTGATTGCTCTAACAGCCGTCGCCCTCCGGGCTGAAGCGGTCGAGCAGCCCCGCATCGTCAAGTTCCTGCAAGGGAAGAACGCGACGAAGGCCCTCAGCCCCGAGGAGCTAAAGTTCCTGAAGCAGGCCCAGCCCGACGAAGCCGAGATGCGGAAGCTGACGTGGCGGTACGAGGCGCTCTGGACGCTGCTCTGGGCGCTTGGGCACATCGATCGCGTTGGCCCGCCAAATTTTCAGTGCAACGCCAAGCACGCCGTGCAACTCGTGCAGCAAGCCGCGCCGGAGCAGTTCGTCGGCCAGGCGAAGCTGCGGCCCGCGGCGGAAATCCTCGACGAACTCGACTTCTACTACCGCGCCCACTGGCACGCAGTGAACGCCCGCCAAGCCGGCCACCCGCCGCATCCCGATCTCGACCCCGACATCATCTACGAGCGGCACTACGCCCTGAACTGGCTGACGACGTACATGTATCAGGCGTGGGACGACGTGCGGACGGATACCTGATCGTCAGATGTCATTTGGCCGTGGTTCGGGGTAGATTCGCGTCCGATGCAGCCAATCGTCAGCCCAGTTTCGCCTCGCCTTCGCGATCTCACGCCCGCTCAGTGGAAATCGGGCATTGCCGCGTGGCTGGGGTGGCTGTTCGACGGGCTGGACATGCACCTCTATACGCTCGTCGCCGCGCCGTTTGTGGCGACGCTGCTCGCGGTGCCGGAAACCCACAAGAGCGTCAGCTTCTACAGCTCGTGGATTCAAGCCGCCTTCATGCTCGGTTGGGCGCTCGGCGGTGGTCTGTTTGGAAGGCTGGGGGATCGGATCGGCCGCAGCCGGGCGCTGGTGCTGACGATCCTGACCTACGCGATCTTCACGGGGGCAGGCTTCCTGGCACAGACTTGGTGGCATCTGCTCATCTTTCGCTTTCTGGCGGCGCTGGGGATTGGCGGCGAGTGGGCGGTCGGCGCGGCACTCTTGGCGGAGACGTGGCCGAAAGGTTGGCGGTACTGGCTGGCCGCCGTGCTGCAGACGGGCGTGAACTTGGGAATTCTCTTGGCCGGCGTCGTCGCCCTCGCCATGTCCGGCCTGCCGCACCGGTTTGTGTTTCTCGCGGGAATCGCGCCGGCATTCATCGTGCTTTGGATTCGCCGCGCGGTCCCGGAAACCGACGACTGGCATGCTGCCAAGCGAACTGCCGGCGATCGCGAGCCGGGCATCGTCGATCTCTTTCGCGGCAGCGTGCTGCGGACCACGCTTTTGACGATGGCCGTCTGCGCCCTCTCGCTGTCGGCCCATTGGGCGTTCGTCTTTTGGCAGACGCAGCACCTCCGCCGCCTGCCGGAAATGCAGTCGCTCACTCCTGCCGCGCAAACGTCGATCGTCAGCCAGGCGTGGATTCTGCTCATGCTCGCGTCGATCGCGGGCAATTTTCTCGCTGCCGCGATTGCCCGCTGGATTGGCTATAAGCGGACCATCGCGATCATGGCGCTTGGATACTTTGGCGCGATGATGCTCGCCTACGCGGTTCCCCGATCGCTGGCCACGCTCTGGTGGTGCTTCCCACTGCTGGGACTTTGTTCGGGCTATTTCGCCCTGTTCACGATGTATTTACCGCCGCTCTTTCCGACACTCCTGCGGACGACGGGGGCTGGATTTTGCTACAACATTGGCCGTATCGCCGCCGCGGCCGGCACGGTCTTCTTCGGCCTGGTCAGCCCCGTCGGCGACCTGCGCATTGCGCTCGTTTGCGCAGGAACGCTATTCCTCCCTGCTGCCCTGATTGCCCTGGCCATGCCTGACGGCGAGAAAGTCCACGACGAACCCTTGCCGCCCCAGCCCGCCGATTCAGGTGCAGATGCCGGCCATCCGATGAGCTCGCAGCGGACGATGTCCGACGAGGAGCGAGCCCAACTCGAAGCCGTCTATCAAGATCGCGGCTGCTCGGTCGAGTGTGATCCGTAGATCGCTACGCCATATCGCCAAGGATCAATCACTTCGCCGCTTTGGCCGCTGCCTGGAACTGGGCCGAGTCCATCGTCTTCAGCGTGCCGTCCTGCATCAGTACCCAGCCGGAGCCCGTCTCAACGGTCTTTTCGTATGCCAGAACCTTTTCGGCACCGGCCGGATCGATGGGGGTTTCCCAGAGATAGACGATGTCGCCACGCACCAGACCGAGGTACGCGCCTTGAAAAAGCGGCTCAATGGGCTCGATGTCTGCCACGCGAGCGGGGGGCATCTTGTTTTCACTTTTGAGGTGATTCAGCAGACTTACCAGATCACTCAAACTGTCCTTGGCGCCCGGTGCTCCCGTTGGGGCCGAAGCACTCTCGGTCGAACCACAACCGAGCGAGTAGAGGGCAAGCGCCAGCACGAGACACATTCGCATTCCATCGAGACGGCAGCACGTCATACGCAAATCCCCTCAGCAAACGGAGGTAAGCAATTGGTTGCCATCGCCCGAGGCAGACCGGTAGCCAGGGGCGCGAGTAATAAGCTGAAGCGAGCCAGCGACCTTACTGGAGTTGGAGCGACTCCCCTTTGGCACGGGTTCCAACCGCCTGCCAGACCGCAAAATCGATGGTTTCAGCAACGGGACGGATCGAGCCATCGGCCAGACACACACACACAACGCCTGGATGATGACTCGATGCGGGTTGATGAATGGCTGTGAAGGCCGAGTTGCCGCAGGGAAATTTTTGTTGGGCTGGGACGTTATTCCTGCGATTCCAATTGATCGGCAACGTGTGGGTGTAAAGAAAATTCTGCGGCAGGTTCCGGTAGTACTGCTGGCCAACGTAGTGAATCTTGGTGCCGGAGACGTTGTTGCATTCCGTCACATTGCGCCCATCGACGAGCTGGGTTCCCGTGTACGTCCCGCCGATCATGCTCGTCGTGGAGTCGAAACTAGCGCCGCTGCCCGAGGGAAACGTACCCCGACGGACTTCAGAGAAGAGAGCCGTGTTGCTCGTGCCATCCAGAATGCCTGCGAACGTCGTCCCCTTCATTTCTGAACCGGCAGGGGGAAAGGGAATTGCAAAAATGCCGTCGTCAACGGTTCCACCGCGGTAACTCGCGGAGCAACCAAGCGAACCCATATAGCTGAGCCGACCGGCGTTGAATGTCTTGGCCTGGGACGGGTCAGAAGGGCAGAGAAAAACTTTTAAATCCTGAATGCGCGCCGCTGCGTTGGCGCCTGTCAATGCCGGTATGCCCGTGTGGATGGGCGCATCACTGTTGACGTTATAATTGTGATTGAACAGCGCTGAGACGTTCGATTGTTCCAGGAATGGCAACATCAGAGCCTGGGCCGTTGCGCCGGAAGAATAGGTCGTTGGCACACCGGTCCCGTTTTGCGGCAGCACGATGGTGTGTTGCGTGGGCGGGAGATAGTTGTAAGTATTTTCAAAGTTATGGGCGGCCAGCCCCATCTGCTTGAGGTGGTTCAGGCATTGGGAGCGGCGGGCGGCTTCGCGGGCGGCCTGCACAGCCGGCAACAGCAGGGCGACTAGCACTCCGATGATTGCGATCACGACAAGGAGTTCAACGAGCGTGAACCCCTGACGACGTGTAAACATGGAAATCTCCCCAAGAACAGACGAAGAAAAATGGATCAAGCCACTGAATGTAACAACTCGCGTCTCAGATTCCAAGTTCTTTGGCAAAATTGTTTGACCACGTCCCACAGCTTTGGAGCGCGTAGGTGAACGCTTCGGCGGATGGCGTGTCTTGCATGCGGCAGTAGAATCTTGACTGGAAAGCACTCCATTTCGAGAGCGTGAACCCCATGCATTTCACCAAGATGCAGGGCATCGGAAACGACTATGTCTATGTCGATTGCTTTGCCGAGCCGATGCCTGCTGACCCGGCTGCACTGTCCCGCCGTATTGCCGACCGCCACTTTGGAGTGGGGGGGGACGGGCTCATCCTCATCTGCCCCAGCGAAAAGGATGCCGATGCCCGAATGCGAATGTTTAACGCGGACGGGAGCGAGTCTGAAATGTGTGGCAACGGCCTAAGGTGCGTCGCCAAATACGTTTACGATCACGGCATCAAGCGAGCCGAGCGATTGCGGATCGAGACGGGCCGCGGCATTCTGACGGTCGATGTCGAGCTCAAAGGGGGAAAGGTTGACAGAGCCCGCGTGAATATGGGGCAGCCGATTCTGGAAGGGGCGAAGATTCCGACGAAGCTCCCCGGCAGTCCTCCGCTCGACGTGCCGCTGTCGGTCGATGGCCGGACGCTACAGGTGACGAGCGTCTCGATGGGGAACCCGCACTGCGTGACCTATGTCGAGCAAGCCACCGACGAAATCGTGCTGGGCCTCGGGCCGAAGATCGAGCGCCACACTATGTTCCCCGCCCGCGTGAACGTCGAGTTCATCGAGATCATTTCGCCGACGGAAATTCGTCAGCGCACTTGGGAACGGGGGAGCGGCGAGACGCTCGCCTGCGGAACGGGTGCCAGCGCGGTCTGCGTGGCTGGCGTTCTCACGGGCCGGACCGAGCGGAAGATCATCAATCACCTCCGCGGAGGCGACCTGGAACTGGAATGGTCCGAGGCCGACGGCTGCGTCTATAAAACCGGACCAGCGGTGGAGGTGTTTAGCGGGGAGTGGCCGGGGTAATTCAGGAACACGCTTTGCTGTATTTCTCCGCTTGATGCAATATCTCGCCCTCGCCTCCGACTACGACGGCACACTAGCCCACGACGGTCACGTCTCGCGTACCACGCTCGCAGCAGTGCGGCGGCTGAAGGAATCGGGCCGCAAGTTCATCCTGGTGACCGGCCGCGAACTGCCGGAGTTGCAAGCGACGTTCCCCGACATTGGTCTGTGCGACGCGGTCGTGGCTGAAAACGGCGCACTGCTTTACTGGCCGGCTGACAATCGGGAGGAGATGCTCGCCGAGCCGCCGCCGGCCACCTTCGTGACCGAAATGACGACCCGTGGCGTTCAGCCGTTTTCGCTCGGCCGAGTGATCTTCGCGACGTGGCGGCCACACGAGGGAGCGGTGCTGGAGGTGATTCAGCAACTGGGGCTGGAGTTTCACATCATCTTCAACAAAAAGGCGGTGATGGTGCTCCCTAGCGGCGTGAACAAGGCAACCGGACTGGCCCGCGTACTGAGGAAGCTGGAGATTTCGCCGCAACATGTCGTTGGGGTCGGCGATGCCGAGAACGACCATGCCTTCCTGGATTCGTGCAGCGTTGCCGTCGCCGTCGAGAATGCGTTGCAGGCTCTTAAAGATAAGTGCGATGTGGTGACGATGGCCGATCACGGCCGTGGTGTTGTCGAGTTGATTGAGCGAATGCTGGGCGACGATCTGCAGAGCCTTGGTCCGCGCCGACCGCGAAAGGATCAAACGCCGCAAGTGGTTCCGGCTGCGGCGCAAGCGGCGACGAATCCCGGCAAACCGACCGTTGCCAGTGACAAGTGACAAGTGACAAGTACCAAGTGACCGATGACATCCCCACGCGTCCTCTCCGTCAGCGAACTGTCGGCCCTGATCGAAGGGACGCTCGAATCACAGTTCCATTCGCTTTGGGTCAGCGGCGAAGTGAGCGAGGTGACGCGGCCCAGTTCCGGCCACACCTATTTCACGCTCAAAGACGAAGCGGCTCAAATTCGGTGCGTCATCTGGCGGAGTGCGGCCGCGCGGATCAAGTTTAAGCTCGAAGAGGGACAGCAAGTCATTTGCCTCGGCGATCTCGATGTCTATCCCCCTCGCGGCACGTACCAGCTCGTCGTGCGGCAGGTTGAGCCACAGGGGCTGGGTGCATTGCAACTCGCCTTCATTCAACTGCAGAAGCGGTTGGCGGCTGAGGGGCTCTTCGACCCGGATCGCAAACGCCCGCTGCCGGCATTTCCGCGACGTGTCGGCTTTGTGACGAGTCCAACCGGCGCTGCCATTCGCGACTTTCTGGAGATTGCCGCCCGGCGGTTTCGCGGTGTTGAAGTTCTGGTGATTCCCGCTCGCGTTCAAGGGGAAGGGGCGACGGCCGAGATCGTTCGCGGCATTGAGCTCGCCAATGAGATTCACCCGTCGCTTGATGTGCTCGTTGTCGGTCGTGGAGGCGGCAGCGTCGAGGATCTCTGGTGCTTCAATGACGAGGCGGTTGTGCGGGCGATTTTTGCCTCGCGCGTGCCCGTCGTCTCTGCCGTCGGACATGAGATTGACGTGACACTCGCCGACCTCGTGGCCGACGTGCGTGCCGCCACGCCCAGCGAAGCTGCCGAGCGAGTCATTCCATCGGCCGACGAATTGTCGCAGCGCCTCACGCAGTTTCAGCGGCGGCTGGCTAGCATGCTCCGGCAGCGGGCATCAGCGGCCCGGTCGCGGCTGGAACAACTCACCCGCAGCCGCGTCCTGCGTAGGCCGAAGGCGATGCTCTATGACCTGAGTCACCGTCTCGATGACCTGGAATCACAAGCCGCTCGCGCAATCCGCCGTCGCCTGGCCCGCGAAACCGACCGCATGAAAGCGATTGCCGGCCGGCTCGAATCGCTCAGCCCGCTGGCCGTTCTCGCCCGCGGCTACAGCGTGACAACGCGGGCTGCCGATGGAAAGATCGTTCGCACCAGCGATGAAGTGCAGGTGGGTGACGTGATCCAGACTCGCTTGGCAGACGGGGCGATTGCGAGTCGTGTGGAACGAAGTTAGCGGAAATTCACCGTGGTCGGCTACGATGCCCGCTGCCACACCGAACCACAACTTCCCGAATTAAATCGGAGTGTAGTCAACCGGCCCCCGCTGCGATACAACGAGACTTTGCGCCCCAGCGTCGCTGAGCAGGGCGCTGCCTCGCTTGCACAGATATGTCCCTCCGTCTCAACGCCGAAGGCGCGACCCAGGCCTGGGACGATTTGGCGTCGCGCCTAGAGCGTTTCATTGCCACGTGGGATTCCGGCCGCGAGATCGAGCCCACTCTCACCGAGTTTCTGCCACCCGAGCCGCCAACGCATCGCCGCCTCGTGCTCGTCGAACTGATCAAGGTCGATTTGGAACAGCGGACCACTCGCGGCAAGCAACGCCGACTTGAAGAATACGTCGCGGAGTTTCCCGAACTGCTCGAAAATGGCGAGCCGCCGTGCGACCTGATTTACGAGGAATATCACATCTGCCGCGGGGCGGGACAGGATGTGTCCCTCTCGGATTACTGTAAGCGGTTCCCAAAGTCGGCACCTGCTCTCAAGCGGCTGATGGGGACCGAAGGGCGGAGCACGAGCACACAACTCTTCAATCCCAGCCGCCGGATCGCGGGGATTGCCGTCGGCGAGCGGCTGGACGACTTCGATTTGCTGGCTGAAGTCGGCAAAGGGTCATTCGGCACCGTCTTCCTCGCCCGGCAGGTGTCGCTGGGCCGGCTCGTCGCGCTCAAGGTCTCGGCCGACAAAGGGCACGAGCCGCGCACCCTGGCCGCGCTCGACCATCCGAACATCGTCCGCGTTTTCGACCAGCGGCGACTGACCGATAAGCGGGTGCTCTTGTTCTACATGGTCTATGCCCCCGGCGGCACGCTTGCCGAGGTCGTCCGCCTCGTCCGCGATACACAGCCTGCATCCCGTAGCGGCTCGATTTTGATTCGCTGCGTGTCTGAAGCGATGGAGAAGGCGGGGCAGTTCGCGAGCGAGGATTCGCCATGGCGGCGGCGTGTCGGCGCGATGAGCTGGCCTGAAGCGGTCTGCCGTCTCGGCGCGGCCCTCGCCAGCGCACTTGACTATGCCCACCGCCAAGGGATTCTGCACCGCGACGTGAAGCCTGCCAACGTGCTCCTTTCGGCCGAGGGATCGCCGAAGCTGGCCGACTTCAACATCAGCTTTTCCTCACAGATCGAAGGGGCGACGCCGGCCGCTTACTTCGGCGGCAGCATTGCGTACATGTCGCCCGAGCAGCTCGAAGCGTGCAACCCGGCACACGAGCGAACGCCCGATCAGCTCGACGGACGGAGCGATCTGTACGCCCTTGGCGTGCTACTGTGGGAACTGCTGCATGGCGAACGCCCCTTCAACGACGAAGACATCGGCGGCTGGTCGGCGTCGCTCGACGCAATGACCGCCATGCGCCGCACCGAGCCGCCGTGGACTCCCCCCGGAGCATCGCGAGATGCCGTGACGATCCGCATCGAACACATCCTCCGCAAGGTCCTCTCGCCCGATCCAGCCAACCGCCATGTTGATGGCGCGGCACTAGCCCGCGAGTTGCTGCTCTGTCTTAATCCGCGGGCATGGGACTTGGTCAACGATCTCGGCACTGGTTGGCGGAACTGGGCGCGGCGGTTTCCGATTCTCGCCCTGTTTCCGATTAACCTGCCGCCGTTCTTGCTGGCGGCAGCCTTCAATTGGCTCTACAACCGCGATGCCTTCATCTACAACGCCAAGGCTTTCGCGAACGAACAAATTGCGGCCAACGTTCAGCAGGCGTTTGAGCGGCTAGTCCCTCCAATCAATGTGGCACTTTTTCTTGTTGCCATCATTCTCGTCCTCGCTTTTGCCTGGCCCGTTGCCCGAGCTCTGCATCAAATTAACGCCAATAAACCCTGCTCGCCCGACCAGCTTCGCCGTGCCCGCAGCCGCTCGATCACGCTCGGCTACTGGATCGCTGCCGTCGGCCTCACCTTCTGGGTCGTTGCCGGACTGGCGTTTCCCATTGGCATCGATCTGCAAACCGACTTCCCGCCGAGCGGCTACATTCACTTTTTCCTGTCGATGCTCACCTGCGGCTTGATTTCGTGCGCGTTTCCATTTCTGGCAACGACTTGGCTGACGCTGCGGGTGAACTTCCCCGCCTTGCTTGGCTCGACGGTTCCCGAACCGGGTGAACAGCGACGACTTGCCGCACTGAGCCAGTCATCCAGCATCTTTCTCGGGCTGACTGTCGTTGTGCCGCTCTTAGGATTGCTACTGGCCATCTGGGGAGGCCGCGACAGCCGGCAATACGTGACCATCCTGATCCTCGCCAGCGTCGCGCTCTTTGTCGCGGCGTACTTCATGTATCACCGCATCCGCATGGACCTTGTCGCCCTCTCGGTTGCTACGCGGCCCGGCGATTCGATGGGGACGGCGACGGATTCGGTGGAGGCGTTTTGAAAGTAGGTCCGCCCCTGCCGGGCCGGACCTTTTACCTGCAAAGGGGATGTGCGGTTCAAGGTCCCGCCGGGCCGGCGAGACCTACTTTGTCCCCGCACTCACCCGGAACGTGTGACCATCGGGATGCCGCAGATGGAACTCGCGAACACCCCACGGCTCGTCGGTCGGCGGGCGAGTCACAGTCATGCCGTGCTGCTGCGCGAGCGCATGAAGTTCATCGACGGCTTTCGGAGAATCGACCCACCAGCTCATCCAGACGCCGCCGGTGTCGTCGTCTCCTGCGTGCCGCGGCATCGGCCCGCCGCGCGAACCTTGCCCGTCCTGGCAGAGAAAGATTTCGCACTTCCCCGAGCCAATACCGGCAAAGTGAGCCGGGCCGGCTGCGTTGGCATCAGCAGCCGCGGCAATCATCCCCCCGCTGTTCCACGAAAAGTGCCGCTTCCAGCCGAGCTTTTCAAACCAGGCGATGCTGACGGGAACATTGGCGACGTTGAGGATCGGCGTCAGGTGGTGAATCGTCATGGGCTTTTCACAGAATGGGACGTGAATCATCCGAATTGACAGCCGGCGGACCTCTTCGGCACAATGCGGGCGATTTGTCCGACAGCTCGCAGTGGCCAAGATTAAGAGCCCGCGAGCGAATCGCTTCTCATTCCCACTTTCGATCCACCGGAAATGTCGTCCATGAGCATGATCTCCTGCCCCGCGTGCGGCAAGCAGTACGCCTACAACCCGCAATTCGAGGGCAAACAGGTTCGCTGCCAATCCTGCGGCAACGCGTTTCAGGTGCGGGTCGATGTCGGCGGGCAGGGGCTCGAAATCATCGACGCCCCAACAGCCGTGCAGGGGCGCTCCGGCGGAAAGCGGAGCGACGTGATCGACTACGAAATCTTCGGCGAGGAGATGCAATTCGTCGAGATCACGCTCGATCCGGGCGAAATGGTCATCGCCGAAGCGGGAGCGATGATGTACATGTCAAACGGCATCAAGATGGAGACGGTCTTTGGCGATCCGAGCCAGCAGAACCAGGGGTTCTTCGGCAAGATGATGTCGGCCGGCAAACGGATGCTGACCGGCGAATCGCTCTTCATGACGACGTTCAGTGCCGCGTCGAACAAACGGGAAGAGGTCGCGTTCGCCTCGCCTTATCCAGGCAAGATCATCCCGCTGCATCTCGATCAACTCGGTGGCGAGATCATCTGCCAAAAGGATTCGTTCCTCTGCGGCGCCCGCGGCGTGCAGGTGAGCATCGCCTTCCAGAAAAAAGTGGGCGTCGCCCTGTTCGGCGGCGAAGGGTTCATCATGCAGAAGCTGGCGGGGGATGGGCTGGCCCTCGTTCATGCCGGTGGCACACTGGTCGAGAAGATTCTCGCTCCGGGCGAAACGATCAAGCTCGACACCGGCTGTCTTGTCGCCCTGCAACCAACCGTGAACTACGACATCGGCTTCGTCGGCGGGTTCAAAAACACGCTCTTTGGCGGCGAAGGGCTCTTCATGGCGACGCTCACCGGCCCCGGCAAGGTCTGGTTGCAATCGCTCCCCTTCAGTCGGCTCGCCGGCCGAGTTCTCGCCCACGCGGGACCACGCGGCAAGAGCGGCGACGAAGGCTCGGTGCTGAATATGGCCGGCGGCCTGGGAAACATGCTGATGGGGGGAGGCGAATAGTTCTCATCCCTGCTCCAGGGAGGTCCAATCGATCGGCTGGGAAAGGTCAATCCGCGGCAAGTCGCTGGCGATTGCCTCGACGTATTTCTGCGCCGCGCCGGTGTTGAAGAGGACGACCCGCTCTTGCGGCTTAATCCAGCCCGTTGCGACGAGCGTTTCTAAGGCGCCGACGCAAGCGGCTGCTTCGGGACAAACGGGAATTCCTTCGTGCGAAATAGCCATACGCATCCATTCGTCCAGACGACGCTCCTCCACCGCGATCGCCGTCCCGCCGCTCTGACGGACGGCATCAAGGATCATGAAGTCGCCAACCGCTGCTGGCACGCGAATGCCGCTGGCCAGGGTTGCTGCGTTTGGAAAGGGCTGGACGAAGCGCTCGCCGGCCTCGAACGCCCGCACAATCGGCGCACAGCCGGTCGATTGCACGGCGACCATTCGCGGGAGCTTGGGCGAGTTGAGCCAGCCGAGGGCCGCCAGTTCGGCAAACGCCTTCCACATACCGACGAGACCCGTTCCGCCACCGGTCGGATAAAGAATCACGTCAGGCAATTGCCAATCAGATTGCTCGGCGAGTTCCAGCCCCATCGTCTTCTTCCCTTCCAGGCGATACGGCTCCTTCAGGGTCGAAAGGTCAAACCAACCCATTCGCTCGCGTCCTTCGCGAACGATTCGGCCGCAATCGTTGATCAGGCCGCTCACCAGGAACGTGCGAGCGCCGGCGAGCGCACACTCATATTGATTGACGGCGGGCGTGTCGGCGGGCATGAAGACGAAGCATTCCATTCCCGTCCGCGCTGCATAAGCTGCCGCGGCGCCGCCGGCATTGCCTGCGGTCGGCAAGGCGACGCGAGTAACGCCGAAGTGCTTGGCCATGGTGATCGCCATCGCCATCCCACGCGACTTGAACGAGCCCGTGGGAAGTTGCGACTCGTCCTTGATCCACAGATCTGCCACGCCGAGCTTCTCGCCCAGTCGCGGGCACCCCAGCAGCGGACTCATCCGCTCGCCCAGCGAGACGACCTCGCTCTCGTCGAAAAACGGCAACAACTCGCGGTACCGCCACATCGTCTCCGGCCGGCCGCGAAGCTCCTCCTTCGCAAGCGCGGTGCGGATCGCAGGCAAGTCGTACCGGACCCAGATTGGCCGGTCGCGATGGAGCGTTTGGAGCGTATCGGCCGGCAGCGTCTGGCCGTCGATCGCACCTTCCAGATGAGTGACGTAGCGGGGCATGGTCGTCGTCGGCGTGGGTAGAAAGCGACCACGCTAACCGATGCAATCGCTGCCCGAAAGCCGCTATTCGGTTGGCAGATATTCCGCCCCATCGCGTGAGGGCACAACCTCGACGTCTTGTGGCTCAGGGCCGTGCGAAGTCGGCACGTCATCGACGCGATGTCCGGCAGGGGCGAATGCCGAGCCCACCCGCCCTTCGCTCGGATTGTCGCGCACCCAGCGTCCGCCGACGTACGGATAGTTGCAATCGAACGGGGCACAGCACATCGCGCAGCCGCTCGACAGCATCGCACCCAGGACGAGCGATAGGAGACCGAAACGAGATGCCATGTGCGATTCCCTTCGCGAGCCGATGCCGGCTCTGGGCGCGCACCTGCGCGGCCCATCCAGCTTCGCCGCTAATATCGTCGCGTGGCAGCCCGGCGCTTTACGCAAAGATTGCCGGCTGCGAAAAGATTTCGTTCGTGCTGGCGAAAGACACGCCAGCATACGCCGCTAGCTCGCAATCGCTTCCAACCGATTCCGCCGCGCCATTTGCTCGCGCATCTGCGGCTGGCGGTCGAGAAGCGAGGCGATGAGCTGCCAATCGAGCGACTCCGGCCCAAGCGCGTCGAGAATCATCTGCACGTGTTCCCAGTCCTCTTCGTCCTGAATCGCCAGGCGAATGTCGTCGCGATCCAGCCGCTGCGGCAGGCCGGTGAGCTTGAGGGCGAAGATTTCGGGATGCGTGTAAAGGAACCGCGTGGCGTCGGCACGCTCAATGCCAGGACGCGCAAGCCGATCGGCCAGTTGCACCGCTTCGCCGCGGCACCACTCGGCAACGACACCCAGCTTCGACTGCGTGACGGGGCGGCCGTCGCTGAAGCTGTAGCTTGCGTAGTCGCAGCCGGGGCCCGACTCGACGGCGGTTACCAGCCGATCGATCAGTTCCGGATCGACGAACGGATTGCAGACATTAATGCGCACCGCCCAGCGGCAATGGAATTGTCGCACCGCTGCGGCGAAACGAGCGAGCGGATCGGCCTGGCTCGCGTGCATCACGTGTGCGTCGGGCGGGCAGCCTTCCACCAGTCCACGCGAGAGCGAGTCGTCACCGGCAAGCACGATCACCCCTGCCAGCCGTTCCGACTCCGAGACGCGGCGCACGACCCATTCGAGCAGTGTCTTGCCGCCGAACTTGCGGCGTGCGATCCCTGCCAAAGGCGATCCATCTGCGCCTGTTCTTCCATCACCCCAGTCTGCCACTGCCGGCTGGACCTCGACGATCCCTACGACTCCGTCCATCCCTACCCCTCCCTGCGAGCGCGTCCGCGCCCTCGAGTGCATCCACCGCATTGAATGTATCCGCCCTAATCTTGTGGGGTCAACGCGAGTCGGCGGCGAAAGATGCCGGAAATCCGCGTTTTTTCCCGCGAGTGCGACAGAATCTGTCGCGGGAGAGACAATTTGCCCGCTTGGCCGCGATCAGCGACGCATCATTCGGGCAAATACAACAGTCTTCCACAAGACTTGCAAAAGACGGGCCGGTCGAGCCGGAGCGTGTTCATCGTCTGCGGCGTGAGCGTTTGCGAACAGCCGCCGCAGCACTCCCCTTCGGCCGGCGCCAGAGCTTCCTCGCCCATCGACTTGGCGAGTCGCAGGTAATTCGGCTTGAAATCGCCGTCCAGTTCCCCCTCGGCAGCCGCTAGTTCACCTTGGACGCGGGCTAGTTCCGTCTCCAATCCTTGCTGTTGTTCGTCGATCCGTTTGCGGACCTTCGCCAGTTCTTCCTTCGTCTTGGCAAGATTGCCGTCAGCCGTCTTGATCGCCGCTTGCAGGTGATCGAGCTTGTCGAGGGCTTCCAGAATCTCGTCGGCCAGGACGCTATTGGCCTGCTTGTCGGCCGCGATCTGGTCCTTGAGCAGCTGATACTCTTTGTTGCTCTGGGCGGCGAACAGCTTGGCCTCAAAGTCCTTGAGCTTCGCCTCGCGCTGCTTGAGCTGCAGTTGCTTCTCATCGGCGGCCATCTTGGCCTGCTTGTAGGTGTCCTTGGCCTGCGTCTGGTCGGCTTCGCACTTGGTCACTGCCGCCTCGGCCGCCCGCGTCGCCTTGGGCCCCCGCTCCAGCCGGTCGCGCAAATCGGCAAGCTGCCGGTGGATACGGTGCAGCGTGCGCAGGGACTCAGTAAGCGTGGCCATGACCCCATCATACAAAAAAGCCGCCGGTCAAGGGGCCGGCGGCCGATGAAATCCAAGGGGTTCCGTGCCAACTAACCCGCGAGCTGCTTCAGGAAACCTTCCAGGTGCTTGCTCCGCACCGGGTGCTGCAGCTTGCGAACCGCCTTCGCCTCGATCTGCCGCACCCGCTCGCGCGTCACCTTGAAGATGCGGCCCACCTCTTCGAGCGTGTAGGTATAGCCGTCCTGCAGGCCGTAACGGAGGCGGATGATCTCGCGCTCGCGCCAGGTGAGCGTCTTGAGGAGGCCGTCGATCTTCTGCCGCAGAATCACGTGGTTGGCGCAGTGGACCGGATTGTCGCTCGTGCTGTCCTCGATGAACTCGCCAAAGCTTGAGTCCTCGCTGTCGCCGACGGGGCGGTCGAGGCTGACCGGGTGCCGGCCGATGTCGAGCACGCGGCGGACCTCCTCCAGCGGCAGGCCCGACAACTCGGAGATTTCTTCCATCGTCGCTTCGCGGCCGAATTCCTGCAGCAATCGCTTCTGCATGTTTCGCAGCTTGCTGAGCACATCGATCATGTGGACCGGAATGCGGATCGTCCGAGCCTGATCGGCAATCGCCCGCGTGATTGCCTGGCGAATCCACCACGTGGCGTAGGTGCTGAACTTGAAGCCGCGGCGATACTCGTACTTATCGACCGCTCGCATCAGGCCCGTGTTCCCCTCCTGAATCAGGTCGAGGAACGTGAGGCCCCGGTTGCGATACTTCTTGGCGATCGACACGACCAGCCGCAAATTGCCGCTCGACAGCTGCCGCTTGGCCGCTTCGTACTCGATGAACTGCTTGCGGAACGTCGTCGCCCGCTCGCGGAGGCTCTTGGGGCTTTCGAGCGTCATCAGCATCAGGTCGCGCAGTTCGCGCCGCAGATCGGCACGCTCGTCGCGACGGGCCGGATCGCCGCTGATCCGCGCAAGTCGGGCGCGAATCTGGTCCATCCGCCGGGAGAACTCTTCGAGCTGCTTCATCAGCGGCAGGATGCGGCGCGTCCGCAGCGACATCTCCTCGACGAGTTGCAGGCACTTGCGGCGGCGGCGCAGGAACCGCTTGCGGGCCTCGGCTTGCTCGGCCGGCGTGGCCGACTTGCGAATCAGCCGGGCGAAATCGCGGCGGTTCAGATCGAGCAGATGTTCGATCGTCGCCAAATTGTGCGGCATCCGGGCGAGAATCTGCTCCTTGGTCAGGGCCTCGGTCAGCGAGACCTTGATCGTCCGGTCGAAGGGGAGCTGCCCCTTATAGACCTGCGTGAGCACTTCGACGGTCGCTCGCATCGCGTAGTCGCACGAAAGAAGCGAGCGGCGGAACCGCTTGCGAGTCACTTCGATCTTTTTCGCCAGCGAAATCTCTTCCGTCCGGTCGAGAAGCGGAATCTGCGACATCTGCGACAGATAAAGCCGGATCGGGTCACTGTTGAGCTTCTTCTCCATCTCGTCCGGTTTCAGGACGAGTGAGGGCTGCTCCTCTTCCTTGGCGGGCGGGGGGAAGATTTTGAGCTGCGGCTCGGCCGGGGCGGGAGCCTGATCGACGAGCTCGATCCCCATCTCGTCGAGCGCGATGAGCAGATTGTCGAGCTTCTCCGGCGTCACGTCCTGATCGGGCAGGTATCCGTTGACGTCGTCGTAAGTGAGATATCCCTGCGATTTCCCTTTGACGACCAGGGTCTGCAAATCCTTTTCCATGTGCTTCACGATCAGTTCCTCCTTGAACTTGAGTGGCTGGTGGCTAGTGCTCGCGGCTAGTGATGGAAGCTGGTGGTTGCGGGAACCACGAGCCACTAGTCACCAGCACTGACCACTTCCGCGCGGCAGCCGCTACCCCTCCAGGGGCGCGGACAATCCTTGCTGCCGGCGTTTGGCGGCGATCATCTGCAAAAGTACGCTATGTTCCTCCTCGGGCTGAAAGACTTTTTGTTCCAGGGCAACTTCCGTCTGGCGCTGCTCGCGCTGTTCGTGCTGCTGGCGAAATGTGCGGATGACGCTCCGCAGGCGGGTCGGCCCGTCCAGAATCGCCTTGGGCGATTTTTCATGGGCCTGTTCATCGATCGCGACCAGCACGTTTTTCAGCGACGCATTTTCGATTTCCGCCAGGACAGGACCGAAGTCGAGCGACTCGCCCGCCTCTTCGCGGCGGCGATAGGTCGCTAGAATCGCGCGAGCCACGGTCGAGGACAGATCGTCCTCGCCGATTTCGGCGAGTGCGACGGGAGCGAGCTCGCAGTGCAAGTCGAGAATCTCGAACAACTCGCACTCGCACGCCGACAGGGCGGAAAGCTTGTATTCGGGCTCCGGCGTCTGATCGCTGGCGGTTTCGGTGGATGCTTCGGCACGAGGCTTCACGTTGCGGCGAAGCTGCGTGAAGCGGGTCCGGACGTCGCCGTCGTCGAGCTGGAATTGCCGGGCCAGCCGAGCGAGCAGTTGCTGTGCCTTGAGACCGGAATTGTCGATCGCGCTGGGCGCGAGGCCGCGAGCGATCGTCCCCAGGATGTCTTCCAGGGCCTGATTCGCCCGGTGCGTATCGCGCACGAGGTCCAGTCCTCGCGTCGCCAGACGAATCTTGTGTTCCAAGGCGTCGGTCGCCGTGGCGAGCAGTTTGCGGAACTCCTCGCCACCGCGCTCCTGCATGAATTCGGCTGGGTCGAGCTCGTCGGGGAGCGTCATGATCCGCAGATCGACCTGCGCCGCGACGAACAGCTCCAGCACTTCGTTCGTCCGCCGCTGGCCGGCATCGTCGCCGTCGAGGACGAGATAAATCGTGTCGGCAAATCGCTTGAGTGTGCGGATGTGCCGCTCGGTCACCGCGGTGCCGCAGCAAGCGATCGCCTCGCCAACGCCGTGCTGGTGGGCGAGGATTACGTCGGTGTAGCCTTCGACGACGATCAGCTGCTTGGGCGTGCCGACGTGGTTGCGGGCAATTTCGAGGGCGTAGAGCGTGTCGCTCTTCGTGTAGAGCCGCGTTTCGGGGCAATTGACGTACTTGCCCGCTCGCGGATCGGTATTGCCCGGCAGGACTCGGCCGCCGAAGGCAATCGTGCGTCCCTGCGTATCGCGAATCGGAAAGATCAGCCGTCCTTTGAAGCGGTCGTAATAGCCGCCCCGCTCGCTTTGCCCAACGAGGCCCGCCGCTTCGAGCACTTTGGGCGTGTACGGCGTGTTACGAGCCCGATCGGCCAGCCAGGTCCATTCATCGGGGGCGAACCCTACGTTGAATCGCTCGACGCTGGCCGGAGTGATCGCCCGCTCCTGAACGTAATCCCGTGCGGCACGGGCGGCATCGCTCTTCAGCAGGCATTCGTGAAACTGCCGGGCGGCCCAATCGCAAGCGGCATAGAGCGTGTTCTTGTCGTCCGGGCTGCCTGGCTCGGCTTTGCGCTGCTGGCCGCGGCTAAGCGTGATGCCGGCCCGCTGGGCGAGCATGTCGAGGGCTTCGCGAAAATCGCACCCCTCGTTCTTCATCACGAAGCTGAAGGCATCGCCGCCGATATCGCAGACCCAGCATTTCCAGGTCTGCCGTTCGGGATTGACCTGCAAGCTCGGCTTGCGGTCGTCGTGCCACTTGCAGCGGCCGACATAACCGCGCCCCTGCCGGCGCAGCTCGATGTATTTGCCAATCAGATCGACGATGTCGGTCGCCTGACGAACCTGCTCTTTGGCGTCGTCGTGGATCGCGGCCACAAGCACTCCTCAATTGGCGCTGACCGCGGGAAAGTCGCGGCCAATTGCCGGAGTATAACGCGCCGAGGGCGGGGCGAGATTCGGGCCCCACAGATCGGCATCCTTGCCATCGGCTGGGTCGGCCGATAGTGTGCCCTCCATAGCACGGGCGGAATCCTACGCCGGAGCGACAATTTTGGTCAACGGCAATTTCCAGTCGTCGCAGTTGGAAGGCTCGACACTCACTAACTCGCTGCCAGAAAGACGATTCCACATTCTTATCTGTCTTCGGGGCCACTATGGGTCCCACAGTTCCGAGTTACCCGAATTGTGGTGGCGGACGAGAGCTTGGTAGCGAGCCTCCAAGAGTGCCTTCGACTGCGCGGTGAGAAGCCAGCCGACGGCGAGTACGACTACAACCGACAGCCAGCAAGCGTCGCGAATCCAGCTACTCATCGCACGTCTCCTGCCGCAAAGAACCGAGCGAACAGAGAAGCGGAATCCGTATTGGCGGCTTCGACGAGGGG
>CAYLLN010000105.1:0-21576 GCA_964384375.1 uncultured Pirellulaceae bacterium | reverse complement strand
CGTCGGCCGTGGTGCCCATGTCGAAGAAGTGGTCGATCAGCGACTTCCTCGGCGTTCGGTCGTATTGCAGCCGCTGGTCGAGGCCGGCCTGCTTGAAGACGATGCGGTCGTGAATGCTGGCGACGTTGCCGTTCTCACTGGAGGGGCCGGCAACAACCTTGCGATGATACGACTCAGGCCGCCGGGCCAGCGACGCCAGCAGATTGTGGCAGATCGTGCGTACATCGAGCTCGTACATCATGCCCCCCGCAGCCGGGGCGAGCAGGGCAATCAACTTGTCGCTGGCAAGGCGGATTTCCTGCCGGGCGTCGAAGTTGAAGTCATCGACGGTGGCTTCGACATACGTCCCCGTTTTGCCGGTCGCCTGGTCGAGCAGGTTGTCGCTGGCGATGAGCTGGTTGTAGATCGCGTTCCGCAGGTGCGGCAGGTAAATGCCGCCGAAGGCCCCGTGCCAATACGGGCAATTGCACTGGCCGCGATAGAGGGCCTGTCGAGCGTGGTTGAACGCATCGCCCGCAGCGCCGTCCTTCGCGGCCTGAGCGATGCGCTTGCTCGTCATCATCATCCGTGCGTACATCTCGTTCGCTTCGGGATACTTCACCTTGAAGTTTCGCCAGAAACCACCCTGAAAGAACCGCTTGATCTGCGGCCAGCGATGATCGTGCTCGAGCTCGTGATAGAGGTGGTCGTATTCGACTTGGCGATTCACTGGCAGCGACCACTCGGTCATTTCGCGATACGAGCAGTCGGGGAGGTAAATTTTGCCGGCCGGCGGCACGCTTTCGGTCGCTTCGGCGAGCGTGGTGAGCTTCAGCCAGTCTCGATTGGCAACGAGCGCATCGAAAAATCGTCGCAGCCAGCCGTGTTCATAGACGTGCTTCTTCGTGTCGGGCCACGTGCCGAACTTCTCGCCGTCGTCGCCGAATACGACGACCGAGTTCGGGTTCTTCTCCGCGATCCCGCGAAGGTAGTCGATTGTTTGGAACGGCTCCTGGAACGGAATGAAGTACCGTAGCGGTTCGCTGCCGGGATAGATGGCGAGCGTGCGGCCGTCGTCCTCGGTGATGTAGTAGCTATAAAGCTGCTCTTCAATGAGACCGGCGCTTTTGAAGTGGAAGTCGTCGAGCACCGTGTACTTGATGCCGGCGGCGACGAGGTCGGCCGTGAGCGACTGTTCCCAGACACGCTCGGGCATCCACATCCCCTGCACCTTCGCGCCGAGGCGCTGCTCGAGCCACTGCGTGTAGCTCGTGATCTGCCCCACGCGGTCGCGCGAGGGGATCATCGTCATGATCGGTTCATAAAATGGCCCGCCGATGATCTCGATCCGCCCAGCCGCGACCAGGGCCGCCAGCCGATCGACGTATTCCGGATGCCGGTCGTCGAGCCACTCCATCAAGGGGCCGCTAGTGTGCAGCGAAATGATCAGATCGTCGTACGACTCGAAGACGTCGAGGAACGGCAGGTAGCTGTCTTGATAAGCCTGCTCGAAGACGCCGTCGAAGTTGCCGACCGGCTGGTGATTGTGCAGGACCAGGCACAGGCGAATCGGGTGGATCATGGCCGGGCGAAACGTCGGATTGCCAGAGGCGGTGGGTAGATCGGAATTGTAGGCGGCGGCACGTGCAGGGAAACGCGAACGCGGAAATATGTCAGGCGCAAGGTTGGGCCGGCGCGCAACATTCCCGCGAAAGGCTGGCTCGTGATTTCATCGGCAGGCTCCCCGCGGCAGCGCTATCTTTTGTAGCCGGAAGAACCCGCACCTTGTGGGGCATTATCCGCGGGCGAGGGAGAGGCTCGCAATTGCGCGGCGGCCGTTTCCGGTGGCAGCGGGTTGATGAAGCAACCTGTCCCCCACTCGAACCCGGCCACCTTCGTAAGACGCGGAATAATCTCGATATGCCAGTGATAGTGGTCGTCTGCTGGTGTGTCAAACGGCTGCGAATGCAAAACGACGTTATAAGCCGGAAAGTTCGCGGCTCGCTCGATACGACCGATAACGTCCTGCAAGAGGCCCGAAAGCTCGCTAAGTTCGCCAGTTTGCGCAGCCTCAAAACTCGGCAAAGCTCGCCGCGGCAAGACCCACGTTTCGTAGGGGAAGCGAGCCGCTCGCGGACAGAACGCCAAAAAGTGCGATGCCACAGCGACGATCCGCTCGCCGGCGGCCAGTTCCGCCGCAATCAGGTCCGAGACAAGGGGCCTGCCATGCTGGGCAAAGTGATCGCGGCAGGAGGATAGCTCGGTCGCAATGATCTCCGGAACTCCCGGCAGTGCGACAAGCTGACTGTGGACATGTTCGAGCGAAGCGCCCGCTCCCGGACCGACATTTTTGAAAATCTGCACGTAGCGATACCGCCCCTCCACCTTGAGAGCGAGCATCCGGTCGCGATACGTGAGCAGCACCTGCTCAGCCTCGGCCGGTGTCAGTTCCGACAGGCTCGCCACATGCCGCGGCGATTCGATGATTACCTCGTGTCGCCCAAAACCGGGAATTTCGCTCTCGGCCAGATCGCTGCCGAGCGGCAGACACTTGGGGCACGCCGCCTCGTCGGTCGTGACGGCGGGAAACTTGTTCGGCACGACGCGGACAAGCCAGCCTCTGCTGGCTCCGTCGCGGTATTCAGCGACTGCCGGCGGCGTTTCGGTCTCGTGCCCCGGGCAGAAAGGGCACGGGCCGGGTTGCCGACGAACGGGATCTTCGATGAACTCGTTGGGCCGAGACCCCCGGTCGCTTCCCACGATCACCCAGCGGCGCGACAGCGGATCTTGGCGGTACTCGGGCATGGGGGCAACTGCTCGGAACCCGCGCTATTTGTGCGCCTTCAGTCGCTCGCGGTGTTCGCGGTGACGCTGGCCGGCGGCGGAATAGGCTTCGATAAACTGGCGGGCACTCGCGGCCCACGACCAGTCCTGGGCCATTCCCGCTGCTATTAGTTGTTGCCACGCCGGCTGGTTTTGCCAATAGGTGTCAATCGCCGCCCGCAGGGCTGCTTCCAGCGCGGGGGGGCTATAGTCGTGGAACACGAACCCTGTCGCCTTGCCGCTCGACCTATTGTCGGGGCTGGCATCGACGACCGTATCTACCAGTCCACCCGTTGCCCGCACCACCGGAACCGTACCGTATTTCAAGCTGTAAAGCTGGTTCAGGCCGCACGGCTCGTAGCGGCTGGGCATGAGGAAGATGTCGGCCCCCGCCTCGATCTTGTGAGCGAGCGGGTCGCTGAACTCCAACCGAGCTGCCACTTTCTGCGGATGATTGCGCGACAGTTCACCGAGCAGGTCGTGATAGTACGGCTCGCCGGTGCCGAGAATGGCCCACTGCACGTCCATCTCATGGACCCAGCGGCGCATCACGTCGGCGACTAGATCCCAGCCCTTTTGATCGGCGAGCCGGCCAACAAGGGCCACGAGCGGCGTTCGGGGCGACTGCGGCAGGCCCAGCTCTGCTTGCAAAGCCGTCTTGCACGCGGCTTTGCCGGTTTGCCAGTTGCTGGCGTCGAACTTCTGGGCGATGTGTGGATCGCTCGCCGGGTTCCAGACGTTGTAATCGACGCCGTTGACAATGCCGGTGAGATCGTCGCGCCGGGACTGCAGCACACCCTCCAGCCCACAGCCGAGCGGATCGCTTTGAATCTCCTGGGCATATTGCCGGCTCACCGTCGTCAGGCCGTCGGCGAAGACCAGGCCCGTCTTGAGCAGGTTCAGCTTGCCGTAGAACTCCATCTGGTTGTAGTTGAAATACTTCCAGTCGAGCCCGGTCAGCAGCATGTCCCAGTGCCAGAAAATCCCCTGGTACGCGAGGTTGTGAATCGTCAGGAGCGACGTGATGTTCTCGTAGCCATGCGTGTGCATGTACTCGATGTGCAAATACGCGGGGATCAGCCCGGTCTGCCAATCGTGGCAGTGAATCACATCGACCGACAGGTTGAGCAGCCGAATCGACTCCAGCACCGCCCGGCAATAGAAGACGAACCGCTCGCAGTTGTCCTTGTAGTCCTCGCCGCGAGTCCGATAGAGCTCCTGGCGGTCGAAATAGTCGTCCTGCTCGACGAAGAAGATCGGCACGTCCGATCCCGGCAGCACGCCCCGAAGCAGCCGCCCGCGAACGATCTTGTTGCCAATCGGGATGTCGAACTTGACCCCCAGCGGCTCGATCGCATGGCCGCTTTGCTTCACCTGCCGATAGGCCGGCATCATGACGGCGACGTTGTGCCCCATCTGGGCCAGATCGACGGGCAGGGCTCCGCACACGTCGGCCAGCCCCCCGGTTTTGGCAAACGGGGTCACTTCGCTGCTGGCAAACACGATGTTCAAAGGGGAGCCCTCGCGCAAGGCGGCAAATCGTCGCAAGTTACAACTGCCGAGAGGGTTATAGCTTACGATTCCGGGTCGGGCCAGCGGCCTAAGTAATCCTGGTCTCGCACGCTCCACTCGGTCGTCAAATGTGCGGAATGTAGGAAGTGTTTCGGCTGAACACCCGTTAAGATCGTCTTGGCGAATTCAGGTCACTCGCTGCAAAGGGTATGAAGCTATGCGCGACTTCGCTCGTTCGGCGGCAATTTTTCTTTTGGCGATAATTGTCGCCTCATGGTCCACTCATGCAAACGCGGAAATCTGGATCGATCCTGAGTCGCCCCTTACCTGGGATGGCGCACTGGCATCCGAACTGGTCGTGCTTGCCAGGTACGAATCGCATCAGGACAAGACGGTTACGCTCACGGTTTTGGAGGTTCTCAAGGGCGCCCCAGCTCGCAAGACACTGGTCGTTGAGCTACAGCACCTTTACACGCTCGAAACGGGACCAGTCGGCTGGGAAGCTTTCGGCAACGAGAAGAAGCCTGGCGACGGAGTTCCCAAGCTGTGCTACCAGACCCAGATCATCAATCCGGGCGGCCTGGTTCCCATGCCCATCCGCAAGGACGCACGCGAACCGGCACTGTATTTCTTTGCGGACTCTGCCAAACCTACGCTGAAAATCCGCGGCCAGATCCAGTCGCCGCTCCTCAAAATGGGCTGGCAACAGGCACTGGATGACAAGCCGATGGAGTTGCTGTTTCGACTTACGCAGCACATCAACGGCGAACTGTCGCGCGATGCACTGGAGGAACTGGGTAGGACCCGTGATGGGAGATGTCTCGATCAGCTATTCGTATGGATCGCCGATCCACCCTCTGATGAGGAACACCTTTCTTCCCAATCCGCAACTTACTTGTCGCGCCTTGGTGACCGAGACGGCGACGTTTACGACCGAGCGCGAAAACGGATGGCGGATGCCGCTCCCGGTGCCAGTCCGTATCGCTTCTATAGCCTAGCAACGATCATGTCGATCGTCGATCAAGATCGCGCTTGGACTGACTTGCCCCAGCTCGCGGGCGAGGAGTCACCCTTGCTAGTTCGCAAAGGAGCACTGTCGGGGATCGGAAGAATCCCCAAGCGAGAAGCCGCGGAACTTGCTCTAAAGATGCTTCGCGTGACAAACCTGGCAGAGACCGCTCTGGGGGCTGTCCAGAGGTTGCTGCAGGGGGAGGAGCACTATGGCTATCCTCGCTTTCGAGGTCTGCCCGGCGATCCTTCGTGGCTTGTGGACGAACTGCGAAAAGCCGCTCAGGATGAGCGAATTCCGGAGCGCACGCGGAAGGAGATCACGCAGTATCTCCTGTATGTACCCTTGGCCGATGTCACGGTCGATCTGGATGCCCTCCGGCACGAACTGCTGAATTCGGAGAGTACCATCTATCGAGGGCTGATTGAGAATCGCACGGAGAAATTGCTGCGCGACGCCAAACAAGCATGCGACCCGCGCGTCATTCCGATTCTGGCCGAGGCCCTCGACACCGTGCCCAAGGCTAGCGGCCACCACAGCTATTCTCTGCCCGAGCTGCTCACGCACTACGCCCTGATTTGTCCGCAAAAGACACGCAAAGAGTTGGAGAAACGCGGGGTGCCGGCTCGCTTGGCAACGATCCCGTCCTCCGATCGCAATCACAAAATTCACGAGGCCATGGAAACGGCTGGTTTGTGGGCGCCACGTTATCCGATCCGCAATGCCGACGAGACTGCTACTTTTCGACGTTTGGCCTTGAAGGTGAGAGGAGGGAATTTGGACGCGGTCGATGAGCTCTTGGAAGCCGCAGACAAGTTATTCGAGAAGCGATCTTACAAAGGGTTATCCGCATTGCTGGATGCGGACGCACCGGAAGCCGAAGCTCGCTTCCTCAGCTATGTCAAAAGGAAAAAACAGACCAGGCTCAACCAGTTTTCGCACGAGTTGCAAATCGACTTGGACCTGACGTATGTGCTGGATGCCTTGTATCCGGGACACCCGGATGTATTTGCGGAGCAGATTTTGGAGCTGCTCCAATCCAAATCGCTTGCTGAGCGAAAGAAGGGAGCGGACATCCTTGTGTTTACATTGCAGTCGGACCTCGACTTTGACCCGGTTGCCCTCGAACTTGATCGCACTCGCCAACTAGCCGAAATCGAACCTTTACTGCGCCGATTGGGGCAGGTGTCTGAGCAACAGGCGAGGGTGATCCTGCTTGAGCGGTCTGGCTATTCCGTGAGGGGTGAACCCAATGAGTCATGGCTCCCCACTCTGATCGACGCGGTTGGCAGTCGCGGAAATGCCGCCCCGCATGCGTTACGTCTGCTGGAAACCGTTGTTGAAGAACAGCGCCCTCGGAAGTTTGAGCACTTTCCTCCGCCCGAGCGTCAGCGAGCGGTGCGCGCCTATTTAAGCGACATGGGAAAGCACCCAAAACCGTAGGCCCGATCACTGATGCCCCCAAGATTGAGGGGCACCTGATCGAGAACCTTACTGAACCTTTGACCGTTGCTGGCGCACTAAGAAGCGGCCAGAATTCAGGTCGTACTCACACCCTCCGAATTCTGGCCAATCCGGCAACCGCACTGGTACAATCGCGTTCATGGCCCCGTTCGACATCGACGAGACCGCCCGGCAGTACTTCGGTCGCATTCACCGTGCGGCTCTGGTGCTATGTGGCAATCCGTGGGATGCCGACGACTTGGCCCAAGAGACGTTCCTCGTCCTTTCGCGCCAGGGGTCGAACTTCCAGGGCCGCAGCTCGCTTTACACCTGGCTCTACGGCATCTTGCTGAACCTCGACCGCCGCGAGCGCCGCCGCTATGGCATGCGTCGCAAAAAGCTCCGCGTCCTGTGGGATAACCAAACGACTGACGAAGGGCAAACGCCAGGTGCCGACGCGGCTGCTGAAGTTTCTGAATGGAAGAAGAGCCTGTGGGCCCGCGTGGCCCGCCTGCCCGACGGCCAGCGGCAGGCATTGGTCTTGCGATTCAGCGAAGGATTGCGGTACGAAGAAATTGCTGACGTGCTCGAGTGTCCGCTCGGCACGGTCAAGTCGCGAATCTTCCACGGGTTGGCCGGCCTGCGGCGAATTCTCGATGCTGAAGGCGACGAAGCTCGCCAATTGCCGGCCTTCCCCGGTGAGGACCTCTCCCATGCCGTTTGATCCAAGACTCATTCATCCTGACGAGCCGCCGCTGCGGTCCGACGGCGAACTCGACCTGCCGGCAGATCTTGCCGCGCTAGCCGAGCAACTTGGCGACGATGCGGCTCATCTGTCGGCTCGCTATCCGGCTGATCGCACGCCGCAAGTGGCTTTGGCTGCCGAACTAGTCCAATCAGCCGGTCGTATCAAGCGGCAGCATTGGTTCCGCTCGGCCGCCGTCGTCGGCACTGGCCTGGCGACGGTCGCGGCCCTCGGCATTTCGCTCATCATCGCCGCGCGGCAATCGCCGCAGACGAATCCGCCACGTCAGCCTGTAGCTGTCGCGCCAATAGCGACGTCCGGTACAGCATCGCCGTCCGAGTCATTTCCAGTCTCGACCTCGGCGACACTGTCCGTCGGCGAACTTTCCGGTCCCGAACTCGAAGCGCTGCTCGACTTGCTCGACAACGAACCGCGTTCGATGGCCAGCATTTCCTTTTAAGTAGGTCCCGCCTGCCGGGCGGGAATTGGCAAGCCACAGAGCCGTAGGGTGGGCTCCGCCCACCACCATCGACTTCCACAATGCCCCGCTTTACCACCATCGCGCTCCTCCTCGCCTTGGCCTCTCCAGCCATCGCCCAGGATGCGCCCGCCCAAGGAGAAGGCTGGGAATCGGCCGCCAAGAAGCTCCAGCAAGCCACGCTCACGATCCGCATTTGGACCGCAAGGCCCGATATGAAGCTCGTTGAGCCGGCTGCGAAAGAGGCCGCCCCAGAAGCCGTCACTGTCTGCTCCGGCGTCTGTGTCCGCGACGGACAGATCGTTACGGCGGCCATGGCGGGCACCGATTCGCAGATCCGCATCACCATCGCCGGCGGCAAGCAGGCCGAAGCCAAGCTCCAGGTAATCGACGAGTTCTCGGGCTTGGCCCTGCTCAAGTGCGATGCCAAGCCGGCCGCGCCGATCGAACTAGCCGCGGAAACGCCCGCCGTTGGCGGCAGCGTGATGACCGCTTCTGGCTGGGGTGTCGAACTGCCGCTGGTTTCGTTGGGCATCGTTGCGGGAACCGAACGCTCGCGTCCCGGCGCGAACTATCCTCCGCTGATCCAGTGCGACCTGCGCACCACCGATACATCGAGCGGAGCGGGAGTAGTCGATCGCCAAGGGAAGTTGATTGGTGTTATCGTCGCCGCCGACAGCCCCGAATCTCGCCGCGGTTGGGCTTACGCGATTCCTGTTTCGCACGTCGAGCGCCTCCTTCGCACGGCTGACGCTCAAAAGACCGCTGGCGTCACGATCATCAAGCGTCGCCGCCCGGTGGTTGGCTGGGAATTGGAACAAGAGGACGAAGCAATTATCGTCAAGCGAGTCTTTACCGGCGGTGCAGCCGAGAAATCAGGCATCCAGGCAGGCGACGAGGTGCTCTCAGCCGAGGGGGTCGCCATTCGCTCGATCTACCAGGCGAGCTTACCGACGCTGTACAAGCAGCCGGGCGATCTGATTACCTATCGCCTTCGCAGCGCCAAAGGAACGCACGACGTGAAGATCGTCCTGGGCGGCGGTGTCGAGGTCGCGTCCGCCCCGCTCGACGTCCTCTCCGGCTTGATTCAGCCCAAGGTGCAGGTCTTTCGCGAAAACGGGGCTTATGTCGCTCGTCGTCCGAGTGATGCAAGACCCAGCGACACAATCCGCGAAGTCTTTCAGCCGCCGCTCACGTTACCGGAGCACCCCGTCGCAGCACCGGCCAACTCGCCTGCCAATCCTCAAGCTACTCCCGCCGAGAAGATCGCCGTCCTCGAAAAGGCGATCGAGCGCTACCAAGCGGTGATCGACCTCCAACGCCGCCAACTCACCGCCGAGCAAAAGCTTCGCGCCGAGCAGGAAAAGGCCCTCGAAACGCTGCGGACAGAACTCGATGCCGTCCGTCGCCAGCTTGCCCCTGCGGCTGGAAAGTGATAGGGCAACTACTGCACCGTGCCGCGAACGGGATTGGCTGGCTGCAAGTACCGTGGATCAATCTTCCCCAGTTCCTCCGCCACCGCGTCGGCTGTGCGGCGGAGTTGCTCTTCGGTATGGGCCGCGGTGATGAAGAACCGTAGCCGGGCCTTTTCTTCTTCCACGGCCGGATAGAGGATCGGCTGAACATTGATGCCTCGCTCGAAGAGCGCCCGCGAGAGGAGCAGGGCGTGCATCGAGTTGCCGGTGATGACGGGCACGACGGGCGTGTTGTTCCCGAGGCCCGTGTTGAGACCATGCTGTTTGCAGAGTGCGAGAAAGAGCCGCGAGTTGGCCTGTACCCGCTCGACGCGTCCCGGCTGTTCCTTGAGCACCTTGAGCGACGCCAGGGCGGCAGCCGCGTTGGACGGCGGAATCCCCACGCTATAGACGAAGCCCGGCGCGGTGTACTTGAGGTATTCGACGACTTCCCGCCGGCCAGCGATGTAGCCGCCGCACGAGCCGAACGTCTTGCTGAGGGTTCCCATCCACAGATCGACGTCGCGCGGGTTGATCCCAAAATGTTCGCCGATGCCGCGGCCGGTCCGCCCCATCGTGCCGATCGAGTGAGCTTCATCGACCATCAGGATCGCCTTGTGCCTCTGCTTAACGTCGATGAACCGCGGCAGATCGGGGAAATCGCCGTCCATGCTGTACACCCCCTCAATCACAACGAGCACGCGGCGATATTCGCGGCGAATCTCCGCGAGCAATTCGTCGAGCGCTTGCCAATCGTTGTGGGGGAACGGCCGCCGGCGAGCCCCGGAGAGAATCGCTCCTTGAATGATGCTGTTGTGGGCCAGTGAGTCGTGTGCAATCAGATCGCCCGGTCCAAACAAATGACCGATCGTCGTTTCGTTCGTCGAGTGGCCGCCGACGAAACAAATCGCGTCGTCCACGCCGAGGAAGTCGGCGATTCCCTGCTCGAGTTCGCGATGAACCGTCTTCTCGCCCGACACGAGCCGGCTGGCCGAGACGCTCGTGCCGAAGCGGTCGATGGCGTCCTTCGCTGCGGCCGTAACGGCTGGATCGCCCGACATCGCGAGATAGTTATACGTTGCAAAGCTCAGGAGCTCGCGGCCGCCGATCATCGTCGTATCGCGGGCGACCTTTTCGTGGGCACTGAAGTACGGATTGGGCACGCCGGTCGAAGTCAAAAGCGCCATCGTTTGCTTGAGTCGTTTGTACTCCGGGATCTGGCTGAAGTCGTAACATTCGGCCGGGATGTCACCGTCTTTGGCCCAGTTGGCTGCCGGAGTCGCCATGTGCCGGGCGACACGCGGCTCCGTGCCGATATACGTCTGGATGGCGCTGGCCACCTCGCGAACCGTTTCGATCTCGGCCAGCACGTCTTCCGGGAACCGGCCGCCGAAGGTCTCTTCGAGGGAGCTGGCGATCTGCAGCCGTTCGAGTGAATCGAGACCGAGGTCGGTGACGATGTTCGAGTCGAGCGTGATTGTTTTGGCCCGTTCCTTGGCAATCGCGCGGACGTGGTCCATCACGATCTGAGCGACGGCAGGGCTGATCAGTTCGTCCTTGGCTAATTCCGCGGTAGGTTCAGCAGGCGAGACAGCTGCTCCGCTGTCCGCTTCTTCCCCGGCTTCCCACGCCCGCCACTGACCGACAATCTGGAGCGTGCCCGCTTCAAACTCTTGCCGGCAGGCGTGCCGCTGAATCTTGCCGCTCGACGTCTTGGGAATCGAACCGAAGCGGACGAGGATCACCGCGTCGGGGGGCAATTCGTGCTCGGCGGTAACGGCCTTACGAACGGCGGCAATCACATCCGACCAATCGTCGCGCCGCGTCCGTTCCACCTCGGCCACAACAATCAGCCGCTCGCGACCGGCCAGATCGACGGCAAAGGCGCCGACGGCCTGCGAGGCGATCCGCTCGCTCGCTCGTTCCACCGTCATCTCGATATCTTGCGGATACCGATTGACGCCGCGGACAATGATCAAGTCCTTCAACCGCCCGGTGACAAAAATCTCGCCGTGCAGCAGGAAGCCCAAATCGCCGCTACGCAGGAACGGGCCGTGGTTCGAGCCGGCGATGCGAGCGCGGAACGTCGCCTCGGTCGCTTCGGCATTGTGCCAATACCCTTGGGCCACGCTGGGGCTGTTGATCCAGATCTCGCCGATCCGGTCGGAAGGCAACTCTTGCAATGTTTCCGGATCTACGATTCGTACATCCTCGTCGGGCAGTATTCGCCCGCAGCCGACGAGCTGACGCGAGCCGGCGGTTCCTTCGCCCAGCGGCACGACCTCTTTCGCGTCGAGCTTCCGACCATCAAAGCTCCGCACCGTTGGCGGCTGCGGCTGGTGCTTGCCGGTGACGATCAGCGTCGTCTCGGCCATCCCGTAGCAGGGATAATGGGCCTTGTGCCGAAATCCATAGGGTCCAAACCGCTTGGTGAACTTGGCCAGCGTATCGGCCCGCACCGGCTCGGCCCCGTTGAACGCGACTTCCCAGCTCGACAGGTCCAGACCGGCGAGCTGATCGTCGGTGATTTTCTCAGTGCATAGCTCGTAAGCAAAATTGGGCCCGCCGCTGATGCTGACGCCGTATTTCGTAATGCCGCGGAGCCAGCGAATCGGCTTCTGCAGGAAGGCCATTGGCGACATCAGCACGCTGGAACGGCCGTAGAACATGCCCATCAGCACACCACCGACCAGTCCCATGTCGTGATAGGTCGGCAGCCACGACATGCCGCTGCTCTTGCGATGCGGCTCGAACCCGTAGCAGATGATCTGCACGTTGTGCATCAGGTTCGCGTGCGACAGCATCACCCCCTTGGGCGTGCCGGTCGAGCCGCTCGTATATTGCAGCATTGCCAGCGACTCGGGCCGAATGCGCGGGGCGGTCCACCCCTGGGCGTCGCTATCGGGAATCTTGTCGGTCGCCAGCCAGGTGAGTTGTTTCAGGTTCGGCGCTTCGTCCAGCAAGTCCTCGGTGCGGCCGATGATACCGTGCTCGGTCAGGGCGACTTTCGCCTGGGCGTCGTCCGAGATCGCCTGAATCCGCTCCATGTTCCGGTTCCGCCGCGGCGGATAAGCCGGCACCGCCGCCACGCCCGCGTACAAGCAGCCGAACCAGGCGGTGATAAACTCCAGCCCCGGCGGATAAAGGAGCAGCGCCCGCTCGCCCGACATCCCCAAGTCGGACAGCCGCGCCCCGATCGCCCGCGCATGCCGGTCGAACTGCTCGTAGGTCAGGCTCGTTTCGTCCGCTTCGCCATCGGTGTAGTAGTACGCCACCTCCTGCGGCTGCTGCTCGGTCCAGTAACGGAGCGCATCGACGAGTGAAGTGGTGGGGGGCGAAAACGGGGAGAGAAAGCGTTTCAGATCCACGGACGAGCAACCTATGCGGGACCAACGGCTGGCAAGCGAAACCATTGGATTCTAGCGAGAAACGCTGCGACCTGACAGGTTGCTGGTTGGGCCTCTGCTTCCAATAGCGTTCCTACAAATCGCTGGAAACAATCCCGCGTTCCAGCAGGACGACATACAACCAGTCCCAACCTTGAATGACGAGCGAGATCGCAACCGACGCCAGAATAATTCTGGCAAGGTTCCACTGTTGCAGGCTCCACTCGCGGGTGCTACCGGTCCTGCCGCCAGCAGTCGCGATCATCGCCTCGGCAAGTTTCCAGTACAGATAGAACTGAACGAGTTGCACGAAGCCGCGCAGCACGGTCAGCAGTGTCGTGACTGCGAAATGCGGATTCTGGAATGTAAATGAACCCCCGAGACGCCCCGCTTCGATCAACCCCTGCACCAGCAAAAACACGGTGTATCCACCCATCACGCCGCCAGCTACGGCCAAGATGCGATAAATTCCCGCCGACCGCATAAACCTGCGCCGATCGCCCCAATCCATGCGAATGCGATATTGACGCGAATGTACTCCCTCATCGCCAGAGCCTGAAAGCCGTCTGGCGGGTTCATCACTGGCCGCATAGGGATTGATCGGTTGCGGCGGACTTGCACCGTGCGATGATGGATTCGGGTCGCTGGACATATCGTTCTCGCTTGTTCGCACTTGCTGCTGGAACGAACCACGTAGAGGCACCCGTGGCCTACCGTTTTACCCTACGCACGCTGCTCCTTGCCCTCACAGCACTTGCGCCGCTCCTCTGCTGCGTCGGAATCGTCGTTCGTACCGACTGGCAACCGGAATTGCTCCCGCGTGAAAAGTGGCCGCGAGAGCTGCAGCAGTTGCTTAAAGTCGCGGACGCCGACGAATCCACGATTGGCCAAGTTCAGGTCGCTTCTGTCGGTATGTTCACGGAGTATTGCTGGCGAATGCCGTCATCGGACGGATGGCTCGATGCCCACCTGAGCGAATTCAAACTAAAGCTTGTGGCAACTGGCGGAGTCGAAACGGAGCGAATCCTTGAGCGACTACCAGAAAAGTGGCAACCAGCAGACACAAGCCGCGTTGCCGTTTATGCCAACCGACCAGGCCAAGTATACGTGGATGACGGCGAATTCCTGTTCATCCTGTTGCACGACCAGTCTATGGACCAACTGCTGTTTTACTACTACTTCAACTTCTGATCGAAAAGGTCGCGGCTCAATTTACACTCCCGCTGGGCAAAGAAAACTCTAACGTGCCGGCCGCCCCTTCACCGGATACAGCGGATCGTTGAACCCCTTGCCGCTGTGTTCGCCGGGCGGAACGAGGCGATCGACGAACGCTTCATCGTCGGGTGTGATCGCGATGCTGAGGGCCGCGAGGTTGTCGTCGAATTGCTCCATGGTGCGCGGGCCCAGGATCGCCGACGTAATGATCGGGTTGTCCAGGCACCAAGCGAGCGCGAATTGCGACGGGGGGCAACCTTTGGCCTCGCAATGGGCAGCAAGTTGCTGCGAGATCGCCAGGCTTTCATCGCGCAGTTCCGCCTCGCGCATCCGTTTGTCGTTGCGGGCAGCCCGACTCCCTTCGGGGAAGGTTTCGCCCGGTTTGTACTTGGCCGTCAAAATGCCGCGAGCCAGCGGGCTGTACGTCACGACGCCTAGCTTGTGCTCCTGGCAGAGCGGCAAGAGTTCGACCTCGATGTCGCGGTTGACCAGGTTATAGAGCGGCTGGACCGCGGCAAAACGCGCGAGGCCGAGCTTGTCGCTGGTCCACAGAGCTTCACACACCCGCCAGGCACGAAAGTTCGAGCACGCGGGATACAAAATCTTGCCTAGTTTTACAGCATCGTCGAGGAAACGGAGCGTCTCTTCGATTGGCGTGCCCTCGTCGGGAGCGTGAACGTAGTACAGATCAACGTAATCGGTACCCAATCGTTTCAAACTCGCGTCGAGCGCCTGACGAAGATGCAGGCGACTTGCACCCCAATCGTTTGGACCTTCCCCCATCTTGTGCCGCCCCTTCGTGGCGAGGACCACGCGGTCGCGCCGGCCGGCAAGTGCTTGACCGGCAACCCGCTCCGACTCACCGGCTACATACATGTCGGCTGTGTCGATGAAATTCAATCCGGTGTCGAGCGCCTTGTGGATGATCCGAGTCGAATCGGCGGCGCTCGTCGGGCCGGCAAACATCATCGTCCCGAGGCAGAGTGGGGAAACACGCACGCCAGTTCGGCCGAGAAGACGGTGTTGCATAGTTGCTTATGTCACTTCGCAGATGCGTTAGAGTGAAACGGAAATTCGCGCGAGCAAAACCTGTTTACAAGATCCTCGCTGGCGCGTCGGGTTGGTGTCACCGTCCCTGCCCGAACCAAAACGCAGCAGCCGCACCGAGCAGAATTCCACCGAGCTTCAGCGGTGCGTTGGTAACCTTCGTGATGTTGGCGACAAAAAACGCAAAACTCTCGTCCTTCGCGAAGGGAGAACGCATCCATTCGCTGAACACACCCAGTGCGAGAGCCGCGATGCCGCAGATCACACCCAAGGCGACGATTCGGCGGCGAGCGGCCCAGCCCGCACCGAGTCCCAATAGCACACCCGGCAGCATCGGCGCAAGCATGCCGTTCTTTCCCAGCCACCGAAACGCGTAGTATCCCACGACTCCGCCGACGATGGCCCCGGCCAATCCCCGCGCCAGCGCGATCCAATCAAACGGTGGCGCAAGGGGCTCTGCCGTGGAAAGACTAGGATTGGATTCGCCCGCCATGATCGAACTCCCGTAAGCGAGCTTGTTACTTCTTCAGATGCTCGCCAAAGAACGCGAACGTCCCTTCCACGGTGCGGGTCAATTCCGGTGGACCCCAGCCGTGATCGGCTCCAATGAGCAGCTCGACGCGGCCCGGCATTCCCGCGGCCGACATCGCATCGGCCATCAGTGTCGCCTGGGTGTGCGGTACGAGGCGATCTTTCGTCCCCTGATAGATGAGGAGCGGCGCGTCGGCCTTATCGACATACGTCACCGGCGAGGCGAGCTTGCGAACTTCGGAGTTTTCGTCGGGAGTCGAATTGAGGAAGTCGTTGATCATGCCGCCGGAGATTGCCGGATAGTCCTTCGCTCCCAGATCCGTCGGTCCGAAGTACGCGACCACGGCCTGCACCTTGCTCGACTGGTCCGAGTTGCCGCCGCTCCCCTCCAGGCCGTCCTTCTTGTCCATCACACCCAGCAGCATCGACAGGTGCGCGCCGGCCGAAAAGCCGATGGCGCCGATTCGCTCGGAGTCGATCTGATACTTGTCGGCGTTGGCCCGCAAGAAGCGGATCGCACACTTCACGTCTTCGACCTGGGCGGGAAAACGAGCCGACGGCACCAGGCGATACTGAATGGTGGCCGAAACGTAGCCGCGCTTGGCGACTTCCAAAATCTGCGGCACGTGAACCTTTCGATTGCCGCCGCGCCAGCCGCCACCGTGAATGAAGACGATGCATGCGGTGGGCTTGTCGAGATTTTCCGGCCTTGCAATATCGAGGGCGAGCTTCACATCGCCGCCCGTGCCGAATTCCACATCCGGCTCGTACTTCACGCCCGCGGGAACCTCCGGCGGCTTCGGCTGCTCCTGCGCGAGAAGTTGCAGCGGGATAACAGAGGCAACAGCGACCGCAGCCAGCAGACAGAAGCGTTTCATGGGATTCTCGCAGGAGCAATTTCGGGGAGAGTTCGCGTTGTCAGTTAAGCAGCAAACGGGGCGCGATTCAACAGGCAAGCCAACGCATCGAACTGCCGGAGGCAACACGGGCTCGCAATTCTTGCCACTTGACCTTTCGCCGCAAGTGGCTGAAAATAAAGTGATTACGTCAATTCTCGGCCCCTTCGGCGCCGCTGGACTCCATTCCGCGCGTAGGACTCGCACTCGGGCATGGCTCCGCTCGTTATCGATACGACTGCCGCGGACGATCCGCGCGACGCCATTCATCGGGCCGTGCAGGCGCTCGTCGAGGGGAAAGTCGTCGCCCTGCCGACGGAAACCGTCTATGTCGCCGCAGCCAGCGCCCTGAGCCAGTCGGCGGTCGAGCGGCTGCTCGCTTTGCGCGGCGGCAAGCTCGATGGCCCGGCCACGCTCGCCGTTCGCAGCGCTCAGGACGTGCTCGACTATGTTCCACAGCTTCCCCCCGTAGGCGAGCGTTTGGCTCGCCGCTGCTGGCCGGGCCCGCTCACGCTGCAACTGGCCGACGCCCAGCCGGAGAGCGTCATCCAGCGGCTTCCCGCGCCGGTGCGCGAGGTCGTCGCTCCCAAGGGGCAAATCCGCATTCGCGTGCCGGCCCACGAACTGGTCCTTAGCGTGCTGCGGCTTCTTGCGGGACCACTGGTGATGATCGGCGCCCGCCGCACTAGCGATGGCGATTCCGTCACGGCTCAGGAGGTTGTCTCTCGCCTCGGCAAGCAGGTCGATGTGGTTCTCGACGAGGGGCGTAGCAAATTCGCCCAGCGTTCTTCGATCGTTCGCGTCGATGACGGCGGCTTCGAGATCCTCCGCCCCGGTGTCGTCTCCGAAGCGAACCTCAAACGCCTGGCGAGCTTCATGGTCGTGCTCGTCTGCACGGGCAACACGTGCCGCAGCCCGATGGCCGAAATCCTTCTGCGTAAACGGCTGGCCGACAAACTCAAGCTGAAGGTCGATCAGCTCGAAGATCGCGGCATTTTCGTCATGTCGGCAGGCATTTCGGCGGCCCCTGGCGGACGGGCGGCAACGGAAGCGATCGGCGCGATGCGCGAGCGGGGCCTCGACCTCTCGTTGCACGAGAGCCAGCCGCTGTCGGACCGGAGTGTCCGCTTCGCCGACCTGATCATCACGATGACACGCAGCCATCGCGATGCCATCCTGGCCCACTGGCCCGAAGCCGAACCGCGCACGCACGTTCTTTCGCAGGGCCGCGGCGACGTGAGCGACCCGATCGGCGGCCCGGCCGATCTGTACCGCCGCTGCGCCGAACAGATCGACGAATACCTCGCTGCCTGGGTGGACGAGCTGAAGCTCCCCGGCACGTAGCAGGCTGTGGTAATCGATGTCGCCGCCTGCATAGCGGCTTTCGTCATTGATCTACTTCCTGCTCCAAGACCCGCTCAGCGGCGGCACGCCCCAGATCGTCACCCGCGAGTCGCCGCGATCGTCCGCCGAGCCGCCGGCTGTCATCAGCCGCGTGCCGTCCGGGCTGAACTTGACGCTAATCACCCATTCCGGCGCGGGAAGCTTGTGCAGCAGCTTGAGATCGGTGTCCCACAGGCAGATGTCTCCGTTTAAACCTGCCGAGGCGAGCAACATACCGTCCGGCGACCAGTCGAGCGTGAAGATCTCCTCGCACACTTTTTCATGCTCGGCGAGCAGCTCGCCAGTCTTGGCATTCCACAATCGCAGGCTGCCGTTTGCATACGCGACCGCCAACAAATCCCCCGACGGATGAAAGGCCAACTCCTGGGTCTCGCGCACGGGCAACACAAAACGCTCTGCACCCGTCGCCACATCGAAAACGAGCGTCTCCGCATTCCGGTCGCCAACGGCAATCGTTGCGCCGTCCGGGCTGAACACCGGCCGCAAGCCGCTAGGCGAGTTTCGACAAGGAAAGCTGCGTACCAGCTTCCCCGTCTGGGCATCCCACAGTTTGATCTCCGTCGCATAGCCGGCGGTCGCCACCAGCTTGCCATTCGGGCTAAAGACGACATCCGGCTGCGGATTTTCCGTCTCCAAAACGATCGGCTTCTGGCTCCCGAGCATGAGAATCTCGGCAATCGTACTGTTCTCAGAATACGCGACTAGCTGCGGATCAGGGCTGAAGGCAAAGTCGATCAGCTTCCGGTCCGCGCCGATCGTGCGGACCGGCCACAGCGTCACCGCCTCGCGAATCTCCACCGGCTTCTCCCACCCCACAAACGCAACCCGGCGTCGATCCGGGCTATAGACCAACTTGTAAATGCTCGGGCACGGAATCTCGCTCAGTTTGCTCAACTGGCCGACATTGGCCGCATGGATCGGCTCCCGGTGAAACTTCCACGCCAGGAAAATTGCGATCCCCGTGATCGCCACGAGCAGCGTCGCCAAGCGAAAGCGCAACAGCCGCGAGCCGCGCCGCAGCCAAGGGGACAACCACGAAAGTCGGGACGAAACCATCAGTGCAGTGTTCGGCATCTGGACTGAAAAGTCCACGCGGAACTCTCACGTCGTTACAGGACGGGCGCCCCAACCGTCCCGCCTTCGTGCGAAAGGGTTGGTCAAGAAAAGTAGTCCCTACTTCGTAGATCCCGCCTGCCGGGCGGGATCTTGCTCGGTTTATCGACAACCACCGGCTGAGCAGGTCCGCCTCGGCAAGGCGAACCTACCCTCCCGCCTCCGGACGCCATGCTTCGCCGCACCCCACCGCTATTTCTTTTCTTCCGGCTTCGTCTCCCCCTTCGGCAGAAACGGATTCGGCTTGAGCTCGATCTTTTTGACCGACTGCAAGTAGTCGAGCACTGGCTCGGCCTCTTTGCCGCCGACCTGCGCGTGGAAGTGCAGGCTGAAGCCGTGCGGACCTTTGGCATCGATCAACTTCGGCTCGAAGGTCAGGAAGGTCTTCACCGGCTCCAGCATCCCGAGCATCGCAGCACAAAAGATGTCCATCCGCGCGCCGCTGGCCAGCAGCAACTGGACGATGTCGCGACGCCCCATATGCGCGGCAGCGTTGAGCCCGCTTTCCCAATCGCCGGCCCCCCAATTCATCGTCGCCAGTGCCAGCGCGGGTTCTTTCTCCACGAGACGCTTGGTCATCTCCAGATCGGTGTGGGCGAAGATGACAAAATCCTGAATCAGGAGCCGATTGAGTTGCGGCCGCTTCCACGAAGGCTGGAACTTGGGGGCTTCATAATCCCGCTCGAACGGCGCTTCGGTCGGCATCGGCGCCTGCATGGGGCTAGCCGCCGCGGGCTGGTCCTCGGCGTTCAGACGGGCCGTGGACCCCACCACAGCCCCAGCAGCGAGCGCGGCAAACGACCGGCGGGAAAGCAAATCGGACATGGAAAGTCTCCTCTAGGATGTGCAGCAGCGTCACCCCGGCGAGAGTCGCTTGGGGTAGTCGAAGAACTAATCAATGGTATACTTGACCACGATGGGAACAGAGCGGAAGCAACCACGACCGAAAAGAGGCATTATGGCGACGAAGCCACGCTCACAACTGCTGCTACTTCCCTCGCTCGAACATGTGAAAGGCAATGGAAAGGCCAAACCCAAATTGCCGGCGCTACCGCTATCAATGGGGATGTTGAAGCGACATTTGAATCACGCGAATGGAGTCCCCGGCGTTCCACTTTCCGCCAAAGGCGCATTTCGTACTGACCTTGGCGCGGTTGTCATTGGGGATTGCATTGATTTGCTTACCCAGATTCCTGACAACACGTTTGACTTGGTTGTCACATCTCCGCCGTACGACGGGCAACCGAAGTACGGGAACGGAGAACTGTATGAGCGAGCCTGGTACCAAGAGTTTTTTCTCAGGGTGACGAAGGAGATCCTTCGAACAATCAAGCCCCACGGCAGCTTTGTTCTCAACTACCGATCAAAGCGGCACGGCGACGAGCGTGGCACGATTCAGTACGAACTCGTTTTTTGGCTTCGCCAACAAGGCTATCTCTTCTGCGACGACTTCGTTTGGGGAAAGCCGTCGCCACCACCCGGACGGTTCAATCGATTTCTTAAAGATGCCGTGGAATACTGCTTTCACTTTGCGAAAACTCCGAACTGGCAATTTTTTCCGGAACAGTGCTTGAGCCCTGCACGTTGGGACGTGAAGGATCGCGAGCGCCGTAAGCGACTTGCGCACAACTACGTTCGAGCCAATTCGCCTTCGGGCCAAGGGCGAAAGCGCGTGCAAGCCGGTCCCGACATGGTGCGACCGTCTACCTTGCTACGGTTCGAGCCCGAATTCGGACCCAACGTAACAGGGCATCCTGCACGATTTCCCGTTCAATTGCCCTCGTTTTTCATCAACCTCATGACAAAACCCGGCCAACTTGTCTTTGATCCTTTTGGGGGTACCTGCACAACTGCCGTTGCGGCTGAAAAGTTGGACCGCCACTGGCTCGTTACTGAAATCGATCCTCAATATGTAACCTGCTTACCTGAGCGAATGAAGTCTGGCCGCTAGGACGGAGTCATCGTTGCCGACCACCGCTGAAATCGTCGATGCGATCGTCGCCGCAGCAACCTGGGACGCTCGAATTGCGCTAATTCGTCGCGTTCCTGAGACATTTGGAACTAGCCAACATGCGGAAGTTTACTCAGCGATCGCTAGTCGAGTTTATGCTCCGTCAATCGAGCCGGATTTCGCTTACGTTCATTGGCGCGACGACTATGAGTTGGCACCGCTCGAAGCGGCGTACGGCCTTGCTCATTCGGGAACAGCAGGGTTTTCGGCGGTGAGCCGTCAAGACTTGACGCGTCTCATCACTGATCACCCGGAGACACTGCGAGTGTTTCGGCTGCTGCTCGGACTGATCCAGGCCGAATTCTCAGAAGCGTGCTCTATGGTTGCTGATCAGTTCGGCCTAACGCGGGTCAGCAAGAGTTCTATCAAGGCAATTGAGGGCGGTGCGCGCTGTACGGAGGAGCGAGCCGCCACATGCGCCACGGTTATTGACCTTGCCATGGCCGGACAACTCTTCCCGCCTGCCCCGTCCGGTAGTAGCCGTTCACGGTTTCCAAAGTGATCTTGGTGGGCGTGAGGTGGTTGGGATA
>CAYLLN010000104.1:0-21670 GCA_964384375.1 uncultured Pirellulaceae bacterium | reverse complement strand
CTGTTTCAGCGCCGACCATGCGCGCACAACGCCGGCCACCGTGTTGCGATCCGCACTCAGATCAGCGTAGCCCAGCTGCCGCGTCTTCGCCAGGCGCGTGTCACGCTCCGCCGCCGGGCCGCCATGCTCGACGCCGGCCACCTCCTCGAAAAATCGGCCGATCACCTCGACCCCGTAGCCGCGCTGGCTGCGTTCGTTCCACGGCTCCAGAAACTTACCGTTGTAGTGATGGTTCGGCGTGATCTTCAGCTCGCCTGGCGTTCGGCCCTCGATGGTCACCTCGACGCCGCGCTCGCGTTGATGCGCGATCCAGACGCCGTTGTCGAAGCGGAATTGCACCTCCTGATCGACGTAGCCGGGGAAGTTATCGGGCGTGACCCAGCTCGTATGAATGTCGAACGCGGCTTCGCGACCGTCCGCATACTGATAAATGAGCCGGAGCTGCGTCGAGTCCCACGTTGGGCCGCTCGCAGGGCCAACGATGCCGCGCTGGCCCGTGCAGGCCACGCTCTTCAGCCGGCCGCCGAACGTAAAGTCGATCAGCTTGATGTAATGCACGGCAACATACGTGCCCGGGTTGCGACCCACGATCCACTCGGCGAACTGCCCGCCACTGATGCTCTTGGGCTCGAGCAGCGTGCAGTAGCCATTGTTGACGTGCCTCAGTTCGCCATCGGCCACGAGCGTGCGGAGCTTCTTGTGATCGGGATCGAGCAGCTTGTGATAGACCACCTTGGCCAGCACGCCGCGCTCGCGAGCCAGTCGATCGAGCTCGTCGAGTTCGGCCAGCGACAGCACCGACGGCTTTTCGATGAGCACATGCTTGCCGGCGACGAGGGCGGCTTTCGCGGCAGCGAAGTGGCGGTCGTCGGGGGTGGCGACGCAGACGAAATCGACGCCGTGGGCCAGCAGTTGCTCGATCGAGTTCGGCTCACGAAAACTGGCAAACGGAGCAATCCGATTGCCCGCTGCCGTACGATAGGCATCCGCCCGGCTACCAGTACGACTGGCGACGGCGGCGAGCTCCACATTCAGGATGCCAAACGCACGGTCGTAAAGGCCTGCGGCATGTGTCTGCTCGAAGAAAGGGCGGTACGTTTCGTCGAAGATCATCCCCATCCCGACCATACCTGCACGAAGAATTGGGGGTGTGACAGAATGTGTCATAGCAACCACGGCTTCGTGACAATGGCCGGTTTGGGTGGTAAAATCGGGGTATCGCACCAATGAAAGTGAATTCACTTTAGCCGTGACCAGCGACCGCGTCAACCGCCGACCGAGCCAGGCGAGCATGGGGCGTCAGCCCCATGAGCCATCGGCCTCGCGCTCCCCCGACGAGCTTTCCCGCGTTGATGCCGTCTATGAGCAAATCCTCCTCGAAATCGTCCGCGGCAACCTCCGCGGAGGCACCGAGCTGAAGAGCACAATCCTGGCCCAGCAGCTGGGCGTCAGCCGCACGCCCGTGGTGCAAGCTCTGCAGCGTTTGGCCGCCGACGGCATTGTAACGCTCGAACTCAATAAGCGAGCCGTTGTACGCCCCGGCGCCGAGAACTGGCTGGTGGAACTGCACGAGCTGCGCGAGCTGCTCGAACCGACCGCTGCCGCCCGCGCCGCCCAGCAAATCACCCCCGAAGATCTCGCCCGCCTCGATGCCCTCGCTCGCGAAGCCAAGCCGCACAGCCACGACGACTGGCTCGCCGCGGCCCAGCGATTCGACTTCGCGATGCACCTCACGATTGCCGAGCGGAGTGGCAACTTCGCCCTCACCGAGACGATTCGCAAAATCTGGCGGTTCAAACGGATCTCCTATCTTGCCGCCCCCGAACCCGAAGCCACGATCGAGCAGGGGTACGGAGAACACCTCTCCATCCTCGCCGCCCTCCGCTCGGGCGATGCCGAAACGGCCCGCGCCGCAATGCTCTTCCACCTCCGCTCGGCCGCCTCCAGCCGCCCCAGCCAAACGATCGTCTGAACCCGTGGCCGCTTCATTAACATAGCCGCGACCAGTGGTCGCGCTGCACTATGGCCGCCACGACCGCGGTTTGCTCACCCCCGGCAGTCATACTTTTCGCGACATTCCGTTCTGCCGCGAGCGGTAATAATCCGCCGCAACTCCTTTGCTAGATGTCGCTTACAGCCATTCATAATGGCCCCCATGTCGAGGGATGCGATTATGAATCGTATGACTCGCGAATACGTCCCGCCGGTCCTCCATTAGTAGATCCCGCCTGCCGGGCGGGATCTCGGCAGGCTTAACCCCGGCGCAACTCTGTTGGTAGTTCCCGCCGCCAACCCAAGCCGCTGCACTCCCACTCCACCTGCCACCAAGTTGCCGAAGATCGCGCGGATTCCAGCCCGACGCTGTTGGGCGTGGTCTGCTAACCCGCCACCCGTTGGGCGCGGGTCTCTCGACCCCGCCCTGCGCGCGCTGCCGCTATTATCTAGATGCGCCAGGATGCGCCAGTGGACAGAATTATTGCATTGGACTGGCAGGTTGTTACAATTCGGTCCACGCTGATCCGACTCGCTACCATGCGGTTGGCAAGCGATTGCCGGGTAGTAAATTACCCTTCGCGGACAGATCGCCCGTCGCCAAAGGCAACGAACCCCAAAATCCTGCATGCCCGACCTCTCCTGGTCTGAAGTCCGCGACCGTGCCCTGGCGTTTTCGCGCCGCTGGGCCGGCGAGGCTAGCGAGTCAGGGGGCAAGCAGTCGTTTTGGAATGAGTTCTTCGCCGTCTTCGGGCGCGACCGCCGCACCGTCGCCGCGTTCGAGGTCGCCGTCCGGAATCTGGAGGGAAACACCGACTTCATCGACCTCCTCTGGCGCGGCACTCTCCTGGTCGAACACAAGAGCTTCGGCAAAAGCCTCGATATCGCCCAGACGCAGGCCTTCGACTATATCGCCAGCCTCGCCCGTGAAGGGCGCGACGACGAAATCCCCCGCTACGTCATCGTCTCCGACTTCGCCCGCTTCGTCCTGTACGACCTGGAGCCAGACGAACAGCAAACCCTGCCGCTCTTCGAAGGGATCAACTACTCGCAGCTCAGCTTCACGCTCGACGACCTGCACAACGTCGTCCGCCACTTCGCTTTCCTGAAGGGGGAACGGACCGTCCGGCTCGATCCCGAAGATCCGGCCAACGAAAAAGCGTACAAGCTGATGTGCCAGCTCCACGACGAGCTGGAAATCGTCGGCTTTACGGGCACGGACCTCGAACGGCTCCTCGTCCGTCTTCTGTTTTGCTTGTTTGCCGACGACACGGCCGTCTTTGAACCGGCCACGTTCGAAACCTTCGTCAAGGAGCAAACCCGCGAGGACGGCAGCGACGTCGGCTCGCGCCTGAACCAACTCTTCGACATCTTGAACAAGCCGGAAGACAAGTGGCGCGCCGGCGACCGCGAAACCTTCGCCGGCTTTCGATATATCAACGGCGACCTCTTTCGCGACCGGCTCGACTTTCCCCCGTTCACGCGGCAAACTCGCGCGGCCCTCGTCGCGGCCTGCGAATTCCAGTGGGCGAGGGTCTCGCCCGCCGTCTTCGGCAGCCTGTTCCAGGGCATTCTGGACGACAAGGAGCGCCGCCAGCAAGGCGCACACTACACGTCCGAGCGGGACATCATGAAAGTGATCCGCTCGCTCTTTCTCGACGACCTGCGAGCAGAGTTCGACAACCTCAAGTCCGATCGCTCGACCCGCCGCAAGGCGCGCCTGGAAGAATTTCACCAGAAGCTTCGCTCACTCAAGTTCCTTGACCCCGCCTGCGGCTGCGGCAATTTTCTGGTCATCGGTTACCGCGAACTGCGGCAACTGGAGTTGGAACTGCTCAAGGAGATTCATGCCGACGACCGCCAGCGGGTGCTCAACGTTCGCGACCTGATCCTCGTCGATGTCGATCAGTTCCACGGCATCGAGATTTCCGAGTGGCCGGTTCGCATTGCGGAAGTCGCGATGTGGCTGATGGACCACCAAATGAACCAGCGGGCCAGTGAGGCGTTCGGCCGGGCCTACGAACGCCTGCCGCTGCGAACCAGCCCGCACATCGTGCAAGGGAACGCACTGCGGATCGACTGGCATGAAGTGCTGCCGCCGAGCGACGGTGTGTACGTGATGGGGAATCCGCCGTTCATCGGGAAGCAGTATCGCACCGTGGAACAACAAGCCGATGTCGATTCGATCTGGGGCGATGTGAAAGGTTCAGGCGTGCTCGATTATGTGACGTGCTGGTATCGGAAAGCAGCCGCATACATTGAGAGTACCGGCATTCGCGTGGCTTTCGTCTCGACCAACTCCATTACGCAAGGCGAGCAAGTCGGCATCCTGTGGGGCGAACTCTTTGGACGTTGGCACGCCAAGATTCATTTCGCTTATCGCACCTTCCCGTGGGCCAGCGAGTCGCGCGGCAAGGCCCACGTGCATGTTGTCATCGTTGGTTTCGGTGCTTCCGACCCACCCAGCAAGTTTCTCTACGAGTATGCGGACAAAGGGGATCAAGTCCTCGTGCATCGAGTGCGGAATATCAGTCCGTACTTAATTGAAGGTGGAGATACGGCTCTCACCAAGCGATCGAAGCCACTCTGCGAAGTGCCACCAATGTCCTTCGGATCGATGCCCAATGATGGAGGGCATCTGTTGCTAACCAGCGAACAGAAGCAAGCTCTGATTGATGCCGAACCTGAAGCGGCTCAGTTCATTCAACCATTCGTCGGTGCCGAAGAATTCATAAACGGTCTGGAACGATGGTGTTTGTGGCTCGCCGATGCCAATGCGGCGACATTGCGGCGTCTGAAGGTTGTGCGTGATCGGATTCTTGCCGTGCAGAAGCACCGCCAAGCTAGCCCGCGGGCTACGACGAAGGAACTTGCCAAGTACCCGCACCTTTTCGGCGAGAACCGTCAACCGTCAACAAATTATCTGCTGGTGCCAGGGGTTTCAAGTGAGACTCGACCGTATATTCCCATTGGTTTTCTTCGGCCTCATGTAATTGCCAGCAATCTTGCGAATGTCGTTCCCGGTGCGACTCTCTATCACTTCGGCGTGCTTACATCAGCGATGCACATGTCGTGGGTGAGGCAAGTGTGCGGGAGATTGAAGAGCGATTTCCGATACTCCGGTCAAATTGTCTATAACAACTTCCCCTGGCCCGCGGAGCCGCGAGAAGAACTCCTTGAGCGAGTGGCCGAGGCGGCGCAGAAGGTTCTTGACGCGCGAAGAGATTGTGGAGACGGGCGACACGGCTACCTTCCCGTACACAACAAGAGCAAGGCCGTTACGCTCGCCGACCTTTACGGCGGCCAATCAAAGCCCGCGCAGCTGACGAAAGCCCACGATGCGCTCGATCGGGCCGTCGATCGCTGCTATCGCTCCGCCCCTTTTCACAGCGACCGCGAGCGCGTCGAGTACCTTTTCGCTCTCTACGAAAAGCTCACCGCTCCCCTTCTCCCCTCCGCGCCTAAGAAACGGAAACGGGGAACTTAATTCACCGCCGGTTCGTAACGGTCGCCAACCTTTTACGCCTAATGAACCGGCCCCGCGCCATCACTCCGGCACCGTAGGTGTCATCGGTTTGAGTGCGCTTTTGGCGTTTGGCACGGTAGCCGTCAGGCCTGCTATCACGGCATAAAGTACTTCTGCACAGTCACTTGCGTCGCGCCGCCGCTCATTCTTGGCCTGCCGCGTGCATTTCTCCCGGCATCAACATGCGACGCCAGTTTTGGCTGGCTCGCCTGGCCCCAATTCAAGTTCGAGGAGAAATGCAATGTCGATTCGCAAGACCCACACCTGGCTCGTTTCGCTGGCGGCGGCTTTCGGGTTGTCGCTCGCTTTTGGATACGCAGCGAGTGCCGCGGAGCCTGCGGCGCAGTTCCGTCCCCGCAAGCCGGCCGTGAAGGCTGCCGATTTGCTGGTCGCTCCGCAGGACAGCGAGCAAGCGACGCCGAAGGTGGTAATGAATGGCAAGTTGAAGCTGCCGCAAAACGGCAAGGCTGAGCAGATGCAGCCGATGAAGCCGATGCAGCCGGTGCTCCCCAAGGACAAGCTGCCGCAAGACAAGCTACCTCAAGATCTGGTGCAGAAGCTGAAGCCGGCCAAGCCGCACCTGCCGAAGGATCTCGTCGCGGAAGTGGAGCCGAAGAAGCCCGGCTTCCCGCAGGACTTCGCGCCGCAGCCCAAGCCGAAGAAGCCGTGGAACCCCGACAAGATTGCTCCCAAGCCGAAGGACCAGTTCCCCGGCCCGGACGACAAGGCTCCGCCGCTTGACCTTCCCGGACCGCAAGACCAGCCCGGCCCGCAGGACGAGGAGCAGCCGGACAACAACGGTAACGGCAATGGAAACGGGAACGGCAACGGCAACAACGGCAACCACAACCACGATTGGCAGGAGTGGCTCTATTGGTTGGCGTGGATGGGCCACAACCATCACAACCACGGGCCGGTGTTTATCGATCCGCAGCCGCCGGTGATCGTTGTTCCCAACGTGCCGCAGATCGTCGTCCCTCTGCCGCAGCAGCCGGTGGTGAAGCGGTTCGCCGTTCCGATGGGAAGCGACCTGCCGCTGGGCGGGACGAACTTCGGCGCCGACGAAGGGTACGCGATTCTGCAAGTCGGTGAACTCGTGGTGTCGCTCGCCACTCCCGATTGGACCGCCGACGCGATCGTCGTCCGCCTCCCGTCGCTCGGCCTGCTGTCGCCCGCGAATGCCGATCTGCACATTTACGACGTGGAAGGGAATCTGCTCAGTACGGTGCCGCTGAAGCTGACGCCGGCGGAGTAGCCTTCGCGAAAAACGACTGTCCTCAAGCGACCCGACCGCACACGCGCGGCCGGGTCGCGTTGTTTTCTGGTGGGAGTATCGGAAGTGCCGGGGGATCATAGAGTCGATGCGGAGAAGCAGAAGACAACCACGAATCCTGCGAATCGGACGAATGGATACAATCGCTTGCGATGTAGGGGTTCGGAGGAACGCAAAGCTGCGGAGGGCGCAAAGGCCGCAAAGCATTCTCTTGTCCCTTTGCGCCTTCGCGAACTTGGCGGCTTTGCGTTAAAAAGTATCCGCTTGAAACTGCCGCTGAATCCATCCTTGATTCATCGGTGTTCATCCTGTTGGCCTTCTTCCGCTGCTCGATTCGCAAGATTCGTTCGATTCGTGGTTTTTCACCCTTCGCATCACGACCAATGCCGGAAATCGCGAGCGACAACGAGACCACGATCGCGGCAGCCGGTGAGAATCGCGCGGCTGGCCAAGCCGGTCGCTCGTGGCTCGCGGCGGCTGCTCCCTGGCACGCCCATTTGTTGTTCCTCGTGCCTGGCATGGCAACGGTGGCCTACATCAACCGTCGCGACTGGGGAATGTTTGAGGCGATCGCGTGGATCATCGCCTTGATCGTCGCGATGGCCGGCTGGTATGCGTGGTCGATTGCCTGGAGCATCCTGTCGGTCGGCTCGATCTGGGTGCGGCTCGTTCACTTTGCGATTGGCCTGGCGGGAATGCTGGCCGCAGTGCTGGCCGTGACGGGTTGGCCCGATTCGCCCGATCAGCTCGCGCTCGGCGTTGGCCACCTTGGCGTCGGCTGGGCGCTGCCGATGGTGCTCGTCCGCCGTCGCGGCTGGCAACTCCATCGGCTGGCGAGGCCGACGGCGGAAGGCTCGATCCCCAAAGTCCCGTTCTGGCAGTTTTCGATCGGCGATTTGCTTGTGCTGACGGGCGGCCTGTCGATCTTCCTGGGGCTGCTGCTCGCGAACCGGTCACACCCGTGGCAAGAAGTGGTGCTGGAGGTGTTGCTGCTCGTAAGCGGCGCTGTGATTTTGCTCGTCGGCCTCTCCTGGCGATCGTTCTGGCTGGCGGCAATCGTCTCGGTCCTCTTCACGGCTGCGATCTATTTGGTGACCGTGGGAGTGCTCAATCCGGATGCGCTCAAACAGCCCAAGGAACTGCTGCTCGCCACCGTGGCCTTTGGCCCGGCAGTGGGCCTGCTGCTGGCCGCGATTGGCCTCGTCCGCTCGTGCGGCTATCGACTGCGGCGAGGCGTTTAGAGCGTGCCGTCGGTGAATGCCGCATCGACAAACCGGCAGCCGGCGACATAGAGGCCGGGCCAGACGCGGCAGCACCAGCAAACTTCGACGGTGCAATTGCCGCGAGCCAGCTGTAGCATCACTTGTTGGCCGGGGCGCAGCTCGCGCTTGTGCAAGAGGCTCAGGCCGCCGCGCGAGATGTCGGTCGTCAGGACTTCGCTTTCGACCGGTTCGGACTTGGACCCGGCGGGCGGAAAGACAACAGCTGGAGCCCGGCCGCGAAACGGAATCCGTGAGTGCGTCCGGTCCGAGGCATCCAACTCGCGCGATAGCGGAGCGTCCGCGGACTGCGGCTCGAAGAGGGCGTCGATCATCGCTTGCGTTACGGCCATGCCAAAACTCTATGCCGATTCGCGGGGCGAAACGGACATCTAACGCGGTGCAGCGGCTCGCCAAATCCGGCAGCTACGCGGCAAAACCGTCAGAATCGACGCAAGCGGACGGCGGGGGATCGGCGGCGTACAGACGGTTTGACGTGTACGCAGAAGCACTTGCGCCACGTGGACGCGGCGGCTAAGCGGGATAGCAGAAACCGCGAGCACTGGTCGCGGCTTTGAACACGGGATCTACGCGGGCCGATACGTCGCGTAGCAGCGGGGCGTTTCCCAGAGCTGGCACTCGACGACAGGAAACCCGCGAGACAGGGCGTAGTCGCCGATCAGCCGGGCGATGTTCTCGGCGGTGGGGTTCGTGTCCATGAGAAACAGCGGCTCGCCCAGGTCTCCGAGCAGCTTCACGTAGGGATCGCTCTTGTGCAGCAGCATTCGGTGGTCGAGATTTTCGTCGATCCACGTGCTGACGTGCCGCTTGATCTCGGTGAAGTCCATCACCATCCCGCGTTCGTCGAGCGACGCCGACTCGATCGTGATGATCGCCCGGCCGTTGTGTCCGTGCAGGTAGCGGCACTTGCCGTCGTAGTTCAGCAGGCGGTGGCCGTAGCAGAAGTCGATTTCGCGGGAAACGCGGAACATGGTTATCTCATCGCCTGGGCGTACGTGGTTCGATCGTCAAGTTCGGCTTCGCGAAACGCCGCTTGCCGTTCCGCACATTTGTTGCAATGGCCGCAGTGCAACCCGCCGACGGGAGCGATGCAAGAGAACGTCAATTCCAGCGGCAGGTCGCGGCCGAGGGCCATCACTTGCCGCTTGGTCAGTTCGCGGAAGCTCGCCACCAGCCGCACGGGGCGCGGACTGCCGCGGTTGATCGCCGCCTGAAAGTCTGCAAAGAATGCTTCGCTCGCGTCCTCGAACGGGCTGGTTCCCAGCGGGGCCAAGGCCAGCTCCCCGATGCCATGCAGCTGGCACCAGACGGCCGCCTTCACAAGCAAGAGGGCGTTGCGTCCAGGCAGGAAGACCGCTTCATCCGGCGTGTCGGCATCGGGAGTGCCGCGGCCGGTCAGGCTCCAGTGGCCGGCATACAGATCGGCCAGCGGCAGGTCGAGGACGACGAGCTCGGCCAGGTCAGGCGTAGTAATGGCGGCCAGATATCGCCGCAGTGCGGGCAGTTCTCCCTCCTGCCAGACGAGGCCGGTGCGGATGTGAATGGGCTGCACGCTCCGCTCGCGAAGCAAGTGGCCGACGAGAATCGCCGAATCCAGCCCGCCGCTTGTGAGCACGCCAATCGGCTCGGCGGGGGGCCGGGGTGAATTCACGGAGCAACCTCGGGGGATCGAATGCGGCGAATCGTAGGCAACCGCTGCATTCTAGGCCCGTGGCAAGGAGGGGGCGAGGGCGGCGCTCGGCCACTCAGTGCTCTAGGCCAGCTCGCTGCCCTCCATCACCGGCAGCGACCGGGCGACATAGCTGCCGCTTGCCGCCAGGTCGGCATCGACCTCGGTGCTCGTTAGCCGAATGTTCCCCAGGATCGGCCGCAGCCGCTCGCGCAGGTCGGCCATCGAGTCCGCGTCTCCTGCCGCCTGCAACTGCACGTGATAGCTTTGCGGCACGCCCGTGATCGTGAGCGTGAAATCGGTGATCGTCATGACGGATCTCCTTGAATGCCGACAGCGTGGCGCGGATGGCGACACTTTGGCGGCTTACTGTGCCTTTCTTCGCTGTTGAATTTGTTTTGCAATCCGCGCGCCGACTGCGGTAATATGGCGGCCAGTTGCACCTACCTCGCCGAATTTCGCCATGTCCACCGACACTCGTCTCGCCCGCCGCTCGCTTCTCGCCGCCGGCTCCGCTGCCGCTGCTGCTCTCGCCATGACAGGCGGAGCGACCGCTCAAGATGCTCCCGCTGCGAAGCCTTCGGCAATCGTCCTGCCGCCCACTGGCAAGCGGATTCTCCTCTCGTGCAAGCTCGGCATGATCGCCAAGAAGGAGGGCGACAAAGAACTGTCGATTGTCGAGCGGCTCAAGCTGGCTGCTTCGGCCGGCTTCGACGGTGTCGATTTCGACGAGGCCGGCTCGTTCACACCGGAGGAAGCTCGCGCTGCCGTGCAAGAGTCGGGCGTGTTCGTTCACAACGCGATTAACCATGCTCATTGGAATCAGCGGCTCACGAGTGCCAAGCCGGAGGAACGTGCTCAGGGCGTGAAGAACATCGAGCATTGCATTCGTGTTGCCCACGCGGCTGGCGGCAGCGGCGTCTTGATCGTCATCGGTCGCGGCGACGACGGCCCAGCCGACGAGATCGACGAGCGAGCCCGCCAGGAGATCAAAAAGCTTCTGCCGCTGGCAGCCGCCCTCGGCCAGCCGATCCTGTTCGAGAACGTCTGGAACAAGATGCACTACGATCACGACGCCCCGCCCGAGCAAACGCCCGATCGTTTCATCCGCTTCGTCGATAGCTTCAACAGCCCGTGGGTCGGCATGTACTACGACATCGGCAACCATTGGAAATATGGCCAGCCGCGAGCCTGGCTCAACGCGTTTGGCCGCCGCGCGGTGAAGCTCGACGTGAAGGGGTTCAGCCGGGCGAAAAACAAGTTCGTCGATATTACGTCGGAGGACGACGACGTGCCGTGGAAAGAGGTGCAGGCGGGGCTCGACGACATCGGCTTTACCGGCTGGACGACGGCGGAAGTAGGGGGCGGCGGCCTGGAGCGGCTGACGACCGTTCGTAAGCAGATGCAGCAGGCGTTTGGGCTCTCGTAAGTAGTAGGCACACTCCGTGTGCCGTCACCGTGTCGCCGGAGCGCGCCATGAATCGCGATCCAACAAACTGTCGCGGACCAATCACCCGCCGCTCCTGGCTCACCATCGGCGGACTGAGCTTCGGCGCTCTGGCCAGCAGCGGCCTGCCGGGACTCGCGGACCTTCTCGCCGCTGAGCAAAACTCGCCCAAAGCCGACCGCGACTTCTCCGTCATCCTCTTCTGGGCCAACGGCGGCCCAAGCCACATCGACCTCTTCGACATGAAGCCGCTGGCCCCGGCTGAATATCGCGGGCCGTTCCGCCCGATTCGCACCGCCGTGCCGGGGATGGAAATCAACGAGCACCTGCCGCGCCTGGCGAAGCTGGCGGACAAGTTCACGCTCCTTCGCAGCCTGCATCACGAGCGGAACGAACATTCCGGCGGCACGCACCGCTTCCTCACCGGCTATGCCTCGCGAGCGGCCAACTTGCAGGACGCGGAGTTCCCCGAGATCGGCTCCGTTCTTTCACGGAAGCTGGCAGGCAAGAGCGACGTTCCTCCCTTCGTCGCCAATACCAAGCTTTACGGCAGCGGGCCGGCATACCTTGGTCCGGCCTATGCCCCGTACATGCCCGCCCCCAATCCGCAGTCATCGACGGGGAACAACACCTACGACCCGATCCCCCTCTATCGCACCGCGGCGACGAGCGACAACCTCTCGATCAGCCCCGAAGGCGTGCTCACGCTTTCGCGCCGCAGCGACCTGCTTAAAACGCTCGATCGGTTGCCGAGCGAGCTCGACCGGTCCGGCATGATGTCGGCTGCAGGCGGCTTTCAAGCGCGAGCCCTCACGATGCTCGCCAGCGGCCGAACGCGGCGAGCCTTCGACCTGGCCGAAGAGGATCGCCGCACCCGCGAGCGCTACGGCGACACGCATTGGGGGAAGAGTCTGCTCACCTGCCGCAGGCTCGTCGAGGCGGGGGTTCGCTTCGTGCAGTGCCAGGCCGAGTTTCGCCTCCCTGCCGAGATCGGCGTGACGAGCAACTGGGACGACCATTCGGTCAACTCCGACATCTTCCGGGCCTACGAGCACAAGCTGCCCGTGCTCGACCATTCGCTCTCGGCCCTGATCGAAGACCTCTCCGAGCGGGGTCTCGACCGGCACGTGCTGGTCCTCTTCTGCGGCGAATTCGGCCGCACGCCGCTCATTCGCAATCAAGACGCCAGCGGCCGCCCCGGCCGCGACCACTGGTCCCGCGCGATGAGCGTCCTCGCCGCCGGCGGCGGCCTCCGCATGGGCCAGGTCATCGGCGCCACCAGCCGCCGTGCCGAAGAGCCAACCGAGCGGGCGATGGACAGCAACTGCCTGCTCGCCACGCTCTACCACCGCTTCGGCATCGACCCCCGCGACTCCTTCCACGACCACAGCGGCCGCCCCCTGCCAATCCTGCCGGGGGGAGAGGTGATTGGGGAGCTGGTGTAGTCAGTGTGATTTCAGACGTAGGTTATGCTTCAGCATAACGTTGCTGCTGTGAGCTTCGCCGCTACATTGGCAATGCTTCTTCAATACGCTGCTCCCAATCACGGAGCCGTTTCCCATGCCCGACTACCGGCGTTATTTTGTCGAAGGGGGGCACTTATTTCTTCACGGTCGTGACGGCCGGGCGCGAACCGATCTTCGGTGATCCGTGGGCGCGGCACTTTCTCGGTCGAATGATGCGCGAGCAGTGCGCAAAAATGCCATTTGAAACCGTCGCAATCGTGCTCTTGCCGGACCACTTGCATGCAATTTGGACGCTGCCTGCCGGCGACAAGAAGTACTCTGAGCGTTGGCAGGCCATCAAGGCAAAGTTCACTGCTGCTTGGCTGGAATTCGGTGGCGAGGAAGTGCAAGTCTCCTCAGGTTATGCCTCCCAGCGACGACGGGGCGTCTGGCAGGCTCGGTTCATCGAGCACACGATTCGCGACGAGGAAGACTTGCACGCACACGCCGACAATGTGCATTACAATCCAGTCAAGCATCGACTCACCCGCTGTCCTAAGGATTGGCTGTGGTCGTCGTTTCACCGCTTCGTCGAGCGCGGGCACTATGAACCAGAGTGGGGCTGCTCCGATAGCGCCCCACCGTCGTTTGAAGGCATTGACGAAGAACTGCTGGAGTAGAGATTGTGCAATTCACCATTCGTGACCTGATGGTGATAACACTGATTTGCGCGATCGGAATGGCGACGATCTCAATCGCCCATCGCTATTTCGGCGTGCCGACATGGGTAGCAATTGCGTCGGGTTGGGTCATTCCCTGTGTCGGTGTGGGAATGCTCGTCGGGAAGTTCAGAGGGGGCCTAATTGGTGCCGGCGTCGGATTTCTGCTTGGTCTATTAACTCTGAGCGTGATCTGGATTTACGGCCCACCTTGACCGTAGCTATATCGGTCACGCTCCAGCAAGATCGTTATGCTGAAGCATAACCTACAGCCTACGGCCGCCCACCGTCATACCGTGCTACTTCCGCTACGATTGGTGAATGTCCCTCCGCCTGACCAATCTGGAACTGCCCGTTGAAGAAAGCGAAGAGCGCCTGCGCGACATCATTGGCGCGCGGCTGGGGCTGGGGAGCGGGGAGCCGATCACGTGGCGTATCTTGCGCAAGAGTCTGGATGCCCGATCGCGCGACAGCTTGCGGTTTGTCTATACGCTCGTGGTCTCGTGGCCAGGAGAGGCGGAGTGGCTGGTGAAGAATGCGGGACGGGCTGGCATCGAGCGGTTTGAGCCGGCTGCATTTGACGAGCCGCAGCAGGGAACGGCGCCGCTGGCGGAGCGGCCCATTGTCGTGGGCTCCGGGCCGGGGGGATTACTCGCGGCTTATTACTTGGCGGTTCGCGGCTATCGGCCGCTCGTGCTGGAGCGCGGTGAGCCGGTGAAGGAGCGGGTGCCGGCGATTCGGGCGTTCGATCGGGGCGGGCCGCTCGACCGCGAGAACAACTACCTGTTCGGCGAAGGGGGGGCCGGCACGTTCAGCGACGGCAAGCTCACCTGCCGCCTGAGTGGGCCCGATGTCGATTGGGTGCTGGAGCGGCTGGTCGAGTGCGGCGGCAAGCCGGAAATTCGTTACGAGCAGCGGCCGCATCTGGGAAGCAACCGCTTGCCGATGCTGGTCCGCAACTTTCGGCGAAAGATCGAAGAACTCGGCGGCGAGTATCGCTTCCGCTGCCGGATGGAGGAGCTCGACATAGCCGATGGCCGCGTGCGGGGCGTGAGCACGTCGAGCGGATACCTGCCGTCGACGGTCGTGATCCTGGCGATTGGGCACAGCGCCCGCGACACTTACGCGATGCTGCACCGCGTTGGCGTGCCGATGGAGCGGAAGGCATTTCAGCTCGGCCTCCGGATCGAGCAGCCGCAGGCCCAGGTGAACCGGCACAAGTATGGCGGTCACGGCGAAGCGTATGAGCGAATCCTGGGGGCCGCCGACTATTCGCTCGTCACGCGTGGCCAACGCGACCTGTTCACGTTCTGCATGTGCGCCGGCGGAGTGGTGATTCCCAGCGTCTCGGAGCCGGGGATGTTCTGCACCAACGGCATGAGCAATTCGCGGCACGATACGTCGTTTGCCAACAGCGGCGTGATGGTGACGCTTGAGCCGAACGAGTTCGGCAGCGACCATCCGCTGGCCGGCGTCGAGATTCAGCGAAAGTATGAAGCGGCGGCCTTCGAGCTAGGTCGCGGCTCGTACCTGTCGCCGATTCAGCGGGCGGACGATTTCTTAGCCTGCCGTACGCCTGCGAGCGGCGAGCAATTTGAGTCCTCCTATCCGCGCGGTGTTGTACCGGCCAATCTCAATGCCGTCCTGCCGCCTGTCGTGCTAGCCGCCCTACGCAGCGGTCTGCCGCTCATGGATCGGCAGTGGCGAGGGGATTTTCTGCGGAATGCCACGCTGGTGGGCCCGGAAATGCGCGGCAGCTCACCGGTCCGCATCGGCCGCGAGCGTGATTCGCGGCAAACACCCGGCATTGCGGGGCTCTATCCCGTCGGTGAAGGGGCGGGCTATGCCGGCGGCATCATCAGTGCTGCGGTCGATGGCCTGAGGACGGCTAAGCAGATCGCGCAGCAGTTCGCTCCACCGGGGTGAGCAGAATGCGATACCATCGGGAGGTTTACACCTCCCGCTCGCCACCAGTCCCGAGGGATAATCCCATGATCCGCTTGCTCGTCCTCTACGGCCATCCAAAAGACCCAGTCGCGTTCGACAAGTACTACACCGACCGGCACATTCCGATCGCCAAGCGGATGAAGGGGCTGAAGAAGTGGACCGTGGGCAAGGTCGCGGGAACGCCCGACGGCACGCCGTCGCCGTACTACTACATCGCCGACCTCTATATGGAGAGCCGCGAGGAGTTCGAGCGGCTGCTCGCCTCGCCCGAGGGGCAGGCGGCCGTGGCCGATGTGCCGAACTATGCGACCGGTGGCGTGACGTTCGTTTATACGGAGGTTGAGGAGATCATTTGAGCCCGCGGAGGGCTGAGTTAGTCAGGCTGGGCTCAACGCGAATTGCGCTGGGCCTTGCTCTTGTATTTTTTGCCGAATACTCGCATGTGAATCTGCTCGTTATCGAAGCAATCCGGGCCGCGCCACGTCACGAACTCGCGACCGAGCCACTCGACCAGGCCGCTTGTCAGGGAGCGGAATTGGCTGGACTTGGGCTTCACTTTCCCGCCGGCGACGTGCTCATTGGCGAAGTGGATGGAATACAGCAATGCCGCTTTGCTCCCCATTCCCATCTGCATCGGCGCATCGAACCGGACGACTTCGCGCCGCTTCCAGAACGCGTCTTCCTTCCGGGCCGTGTCCACGTCAGCCTCGGTGAGTGCAAGTGGCTTGATCGAGGCATAGATCTGCAAGTACGCCGGCAACGCGCCCCGTTTGGCGAGCAGCGCCGACACCTCCGCGGGCTTGAGCGATTTGGCGATATCCTCCTTTCCCGCCCGGACGATGCCGCAAAACGAGCACCCTTGTTCGGCCAGGTATCCCGCCACGCGCTGCAAATCAGCCGGCTGGGCATACAGCGACAACTCGCGCAGGTCGAAGAGAATCTCGGGGTTCTTGCACGCAGCGAGCGGCTGGCGGCGGAGGTGCGAAGTTGGGCGATAGTCGATCGCCACGCTCAGCCGCCGCTGCTCCTTGTGGCATTTGACGCAGGTCGTGGTCAACGTCGCCCGTTCGACCTCGTCGTCGTCATCCAGCACGTAAGCGATTGCCAGTTGGAACCTCTCGCATTGGCACGTGCATCGCGACGGCTTCGGGTAGCCTCGCTGGATCGCATCGAACCAGTAGTCGCCGCTGTCGAGCACCAGAAAGTGCCGCTGGCAGGCGGCGCATTGCACGGCGGCAACCCCTTCGTCCTTGAGCAGTCGCAACTCAAAGTCACGCTTGCGGCAGTGTGGACAAGAGAGGGGCGGAGTCTGTTTCATCGGTTGCTCCTCTCGATGATCATGCGATGCGATCCCGCCAGCCCACAGACAACTACATGGCGAGCGCCCGGTCGATCCGCGCGAGGCAGGCTACCTTGCCCAGGATTGCCAGGCAGTCGTACACGCCGGGGCCGACGCTCTTGCCGGTCGTGGCGACGCGGAGCGTGTGGACGATGTCGCCGATCTTGATCCCTTCGGTTTCGAGAAACTTCTTCAGCGCCTCTTCGAGCGGCGCGACTTCAAACGGCTCGACGGCAGCGAGAATCGGGCGGAACTTGCGTAGCAACTCCTTTTGCGGTTCGGGGGCGACTCGCTTGGCAAAGTCCTTCTCGTCGTATGCGAACTTGTCGTCCGACACGAAGAAGAAATCGGCATAAGCGAGAATGTCGCCTGCCGTTTTGAGGCGGTCGCCGGAGGCTTCCACGATCTGAGTTAGCTTCGGGCCAACCTCGCACGGTGTCGGATCGGCAATGAGGCCGGCACGCTTGAGGTATGGCACCATCATCGCCACCTTCTGTTTGATCGGGAATCGCTGGAAGTGGCGGTCTTCAAAGGACCACAGCTTTTTGGGGTCAAAGCTGGCCGGGGCCTTGGTGACGCGCTCCAGCGTGAAGTGGCGGATCATCTCCTCGCGGGTGAGGTCTTCCGTCTTGTCGTCGAGCGACCACCCCAGGAGCATCAGGTAGTTGATGATCGCGTCGGGGAGGTAACCGACTTCGCGATAGAAATCGACGATGACCGGGTTGAAGGTGTCTGCGCCCCGCGGCACTCCCTTTCGATCTGAAATTTTAAGTTCCGATGGCTTCTCCTCGGAGCCAATTGGCTCTCCCATCCGTGCCATGATGTCCGCCCCGTGATCGTACAGCCGCCTGAATTCCGGGTTCTTCAGGTACTGGGCGATCTTGCGCTTGCTGAGCTTCTGCGGGCTCCCCGGCTCGGCGACATAGGGCAGGTGGGCATACGCCGGCAGCGGATAGCCGAGCGACTGGGCGATGAAAATCTGCCGCGGCGTGTTGCTGAGGTGTTCGACCGCCCGGATGACGTGCGTGATCTTGAAATCGTAGTCGTCCACGACGCTCGCCAGGTGATACAGGCACGTGCCGTCGGCTCGCTGGATGACATGGTCCTGCTCGTTGTCCCAGTCGAAGACGCACAGCCCGCGCACCAAATCTTGAAACTCGCACTGCCCATCGCGCGGCATCAACATCCGCACGACCTGCGTGCGCCCTTCCGCGGCAAACTTCGCCGCTTGCTCGTCGGTCTCGGCCATCCAGCGGCGACTGTAAAGGAACGCCTTCTTCTCCTTCTCCGCGGCTTCACGCTCGGCCTTCAACTCGTCGGGCGTGGCGAAGTCGCGATAGGCGAATCCCTTCTCGAGGAGCACCTTCACCGCTGCCTGATACTGACCGAGTCGCTGTGACTGGAAATACGAGCCGCACGGGCCGCGGCTTCCCTTGCCGTCGTCAGTCGGTCCTTCGTCCCAGTCGAGGCCGAGCCACTTGAAGCCGTCGAGAATCGGCTGCAGGGCTTCGGCGACGTTCCGCTCGGCATCGGTGTCGTCGATCCGGAGCAGGAACTGCCCGCCGTGCTGCCGGGCGAAGAGCCAGTTGAACAGAGCCGTGCGGACCCCGCCGATATGCAGGTAGCCGGTGGGAGAGGGAGCGAAGCGGGTGCGGACGGACATGGGAGGAAGGAGACAGAGGACAGGGGACAGAGGACAGGAGTCAATCTACCGACCCCTTGCCCTAGCCCCTAGCCCCTAGCCCCGCGTTCACGCTGCTCGCCGCTGCTGCCCATCGCGGCGGGCCATTTTCTTGAGGCGGCGGCGTTCGGCACGCGACAGGTTGGCTCCTTCGTCACCATCCTCGTCCGCATCGTCTTCGTCGTCGTCATTGGTAGCGGACGCAGCAGTCTTCGCTGCGGCCAGCTTGCCCGCGAGGGGGCCGCTCGGCGGCGACGCCTGGAATTTCACCGGCGCTGACGAAGCGGCGGCGGGTTTAGTGGCGGGCGATGTCGTCGCGGATTCGTCGGGCGACGATTTCTCAGCTTTCACGACTTTGAGCTTCGCTCGCGGCTTCTTCGTCTGCTTCTTCTTGTCGGGGTCGATATGCACCTTCAGCCGGCCGGTGGCGTCGAGATAGACGTGGCGTGCAAATAGGGCGACGGCCGAAACGAGTGCGACGTGAGCGAGCAGCAGGATCAGCGATTGCACGACGGAAGCGACGAGCGGTCCGCTTGCCGGCAGCATGTCGAGCGTCGCCATGCCAGAGAGGAAGTAAGCCAGACTCGCAATGGCCAATGCCGTCAGTGCCGGGACGGAGCTCCAAACTTCGATCGCCAGGCGAATCGCCAGCGTTCCAAAGAGCAGGCCATAAAGCGCGAGCCAACTAATCGTCGTTGCGGCAGCAAACGCGGTTGTATCACCCGCCGTTTGCCCCGCTAGTCGTGCCAATAGCAGCCCCAGAACGCTGTGAATGCCGGTGGCGGCGTCGAGGCTTCCCCACGCCAGTGCGGCTGCGGTCCACAGCCAGACGCGGTACCTGCCGCGATAGTCGTCCACCCGATGGCGGCGGATGTTGAAAGCAACGAGTGCTAGCACCGCCCCGGCAGCGAGCGTCAGCGATGAGAACCACGCGGCAATACTCCCCCGCACGGTGGCATCGGCGGCCGCGAGATGCTCGCCGCCCACGACGGGCGTCGTTCGGGCGTAGATGTGAGCACATTCAATCGCCGCCACAGCCGTCACGGCCAGCAGAATGGCGATCGCCGTCCAGAGCGGACGAACGGGGAGCAGGTCGGTGATTTGGGGCTGTCGCTCGTCGAGGACGGCCGGCGAGTACGCGCGGACCGGTCCCTTGGCCGAGGTGCCGCCCGAGGGCGCGGCATCGTCGGTCTCGCTGTCGGCAGGCTGGGCAAGCTCGTCCCTGAGCACGCGCCGCCGCCGCTCGTCGAGCTGGCCGCTGCGTCGAAAGTCCATTTTCGTCGCTGGGTTGGTTGGGCCGGCGGGAGGGAACGGGCCGGCGTCAGAGAGTCATTCGGCAGTCGGCCGATCGAATCTGCACTTTGCAAAATGTCGGCGGCCGCGGACAACTTGGGCCGGAAAGTCGCGCTCGAGTTTGCCGTTGGGGCAATTCGTACCGTGCATTCGCCGGGCCGCCAGCGTACAAAGAAGGTCATGTACCGCGAGCCGGATACTTCACAAGGTGCCGACCTGGACGAGGTCGTGCAGGAATTGTTTCCGCCCGAGCAGAGCGAGAAGCACGCGGCCACGCCGCTTCGCTTTAGCCTGGCGCAGTTGCTCGTCGCGACGACGATCGCCGCCGTGCTCTTGGCCCTGTTTCGGACCCTCGGCATCTACGGCGCGCTAATGTCGTTCGGCGCGGCGCTGATCTTCACGCTCGCCATCTATCCGGCGATGAAGCCGCACGACAGGACGCGGCAGGCCCTGATGTTCGACTTCGTGTGGGGCGTGGTGATGCCCGTCGTGTGCGTCGTGTTCGATCCGCTCGTCTTCAAGGGGAGCGAAGCTGCGGGCTTGGATTTCTCCCTGCAACTGCCCAATTTCGATTCGCTACAGCCGCAGGCCTATTTCGCGTATCCGGCGATCGCGATTCAGGTCATCGTGATGGGCCTGGTGCTGGTGATCGGGCGATTTCCCCCGGGAATGGCCTCCTTCCTGGCGGGAGTGCTCGGCCTGGGAATGTTCGTGGCTGGCGGCATCGGGATCGTTCTTTTTCCGCTCTCCACGCTCGGTCTGGTAGTGCTCGTTGGTGCGCTCGGCTACACGCCGCTTCTGACGGCGTGGGCGTTTGCTCGCCGGGCTGGCGAATTATGGGAGCCGACGTATTGGCGCACGAACCTGGCATCGGCAGCACTGGGATTCGTCGTCGCGACGGCCGTCCCGATTGGAGTTGGGGCGCTCTGCATGTGGCTGCTCAAGTATGCGTGAACGCCCAAAAGGCCCCTCACCCTTCGCCAAACTCCCCAGGTTCGCGATCCTTGTGGGCGGATCTGACCTAAATCGCAAAAAATGCTCTGAATAGGCCCGAACCCGAACCGATAACTACCGTCTTGCGTAAGAGACTGAGTTGCCCAGCAAGTGCCGGGCGGCCAAGCAGACGGCAGTTCCTTGCGGAGCGGCTGAAAACTGCGACGCCCCCTTTTCTCGCCTGGTGCATCGGTTAAGATTCGGAAGTCGTCAGTGACCTGAACCAATTGGTTCAGCGACTGGTGACCTTGAGTATAAAAACTCAAGTCTCTGCCCCGCGAACTGGTCTAGCCAGTTCATCACCATGCGGGGCGCTTCTGGAGACAAGTTTTCCAGAAGGCAAGCGGCCTGAAAATCGTGAGTTTGGCCTGTTTTTGGCCCGATTTGCAATTTTCGCCGGCCTGTTGACAGGCCTGCAAGGCTCGCTAGAATACGTGACTCGACTGGGAGCAACCTCCCCGTCACTGCCAGTGAATCACGCTCGTCGTGAGCACTGTTCAGCTTTGATCTTTGACAATTTGGTAGTTGACCTCTCAATTCAATTTTGAGTCGCAGTCAGTTTGAGACTGTGGTTTGGAATTGGCATTCGTGCCACTTGACCAGTGGCACAAAACAGGTCGTCAGACCTTGAGTTGGTTCGCAATCCGCAGGGCACGCGGGAAAGGGCTTCGGCCTATCTCGGCGACCCGGCGGCTAAGCAAATATCAATTGAAGGGTTTGATCCTGGCTCAGAATGAACGTTGGCGGTGTGGATTAGGCATGCAAGTCGAGCGCGAAATGTAGCAATACATGGAGAGCGGCGAAAGGGAGAGTAATACATAGGTACCTACCCCCGGGTCTGGGATAGCGGCGGGAAACTGCCGGTAATACCAGATAATGTCTCCGGACCAAAGGTGTGATTCCACCTGGGGAGGGGCCTGTGGCCTATCAGCTAGTTGGCGAGGTAACGGCTCACCAAGGCTAAAACGGGTATGGGGCGTGAGAGCGTGCCCCCACTCACTGGGACTGAGAACTGCCCAGACACCTACGGGTGGCTGCAGTCGAGAATCTTCGGCAATGGGCGAAA
>CAYLLN010000103.1:0-21689 GCA_964384375.1 uncultured Pirellulaceae bacterium | reverse complement strand
AGTGAAACGAAATGCACCGCGTGGGCATGGTGCATTTCACTGCCGCTCATGCACCAGGCAGTTCGTCGATCAATGCGCAAAGGCTGCATGAGATTCTGCTTCGGCCGGAGATGCCAGCCGTAACAGACTTTCTCAATCTGCCGATTCAGCTTGAACCACCGGTTCTGCTTCGGCCGACGAATGTAACGCCTGTAACGCCTGGGCAAAGTCGGTGGTGTCGGCGACGATCAATCCGTCGCGCAGGACTACGGTCCGCCTGGCATTACGAGCCACGTCTTGATCGTGCGTCACCAGAATCACCGTCAGCTGCTGTTGCTCATTGAGCTGCCGAAACAGGCCAATCACCTCGCGGCTCGTCCGGCTGTCGAGATTGCCGGTCGGTTCATCCCCCATGAGGATGGCCGGTTCGTTCACGAGCGCTCGCGCGATGGCGACGCGCTGCTGCTGCCCGCCCGATAGCTGGCTGGGGTGATGGTCGAGCCGGTCGGCCAGACCAACTAGAGTCAGTTTCTCGATCGCCCGCCGCCGCCGTTCTCGAGCCGAAATGCCGCGCGTGTAGAGCAGCGGCAGCTCGACATTCTCCAGCGCCGTTGTCCGGGCGAGCAAATTGAAATTCTGAAAGACGAAGCCGATTCGGCGGTTGCGGATGACCGCACGCTCGTCGCGCGACATCGTCGCAACCTCTTCCCCCGCCAGCTTATAACTCCCATGCGTCGGCCGGTCGAGGCAGCCGAGCGTATTCATGAGCGTCGATTTGCCGCTGCCGGAAGGGCCGATCAGGGCAACGTACTCCCCGCGCTCAATGTCGAGCGTGGCCCCTTTGAGTGCTTCGACCTTGACTTCTCCCAGGTCGTAGATCTTCGCGATGTCGCGTAACTCGATGAGAGCCAAGGGGATCGGTCCTAACCAGCTTCCGCGACGAAACCCCGCGGCAGGGGACTGAGTAGAATACAGACGCTTCGTTCAGATTACACTGAAGGATACCCTTCGCCACCCCTGCCGGTTGCGTCACCGTGTGTTCTTGCCCACTGGGCGGAACTGTGCGGACGCACGATTGTCCCGCCAAGCCAGCGGAACCAACGCCCTCCCCGTATGCGCACGATCATCACCCTCGTCATCATTCTGGTGCTGATTGTCGGCATCGGCGCGGCCACCTGGCAGCCGATCAGCCACTCTTGGCAGGTTCGGAACATGCCCAAGTGGCGGACGGCTGAAGTGATCGAAGGGGACATTGTCTCGGTCGTGAACGCGACCGGCACGATCAAGCCGGTGCTTCAGGTCTCCGTCGGCTCGTTCGTCTCCGGGCCAATCGACGCGGAGTATCACCTGAAGGACAAGGACGGCAAGCCGCTTTTTGAAAAGTCGGGCAAACCGCTGAACATTGCCGAGTTCAATCAGGAGGTCCGCGAAGGGGACGAAATGGCCAAGGTCGATCCACGCATTTACAAAGCGGGGGTCGATCGGGACGAAGCCTCCAAGCTGAGCCGCCAAAGCGATCTCATTCGGGCCGAGGCTCTTTGGAAGCAAGCGGCTAACAACCTGAAACGGGCGAAGGATCTGGCCGACGAAGCCGAGAAGCAAGGACTGAAACGAACGACGTTTGTGTCGCAGGCCGAGATGGATCGCGTCTTCTTCGAGCATGAAGCGCTGGAGGCTCAAGTTAAGGTCGCCAAGGCCGCCGTCGTGCAGGCCGATGCCCAACTCGACAACTCCAAGCTCAATCTCGACTACTGCCTGATCCGCTCGCCGGTGACGGGCGTCATCATCAATCGGAAGATCGATCCGGGGCAAACGCTTGCCGCTCAGTTTCAGACGCCGGAGCTTTTCATCGTCGCGCCGAATATGCGGGAGAAGATGCACGTTCATGCGTCGGTGGATGAGGCCGACATTGGCATGATTCAAACCGCTCAGCGCGAGAAGCTCCCGGTCACCTTTACGGTCGATGCCTATCCCGATTTGTTCACGGGGGTCGTCGAAGAAATCCGCCTTAGCTCGACGACGACGCAGAACGTCGTGACGTACCCGGTGGTTGTGGCAGCCCCGAATCCCGATCTGAAGCTGCTGCCGGGAATGACGGCCAACATCTCGTTCGAGGTCGCACGGCAGGCGAAAGTGTTGAAGATTCCCAACTCGGCGCTCCGCTATTTCCCACTTCCCCAACACGTCCGCAACGAGGATAAGCCGCTTTTAGAGGGACAAGAGAAGGAGCAGGACGCCGATCCGAACGAAGTGCAGGAAACGGGCCTCTCGGCCGAAGAGCGGGCCGAAGCCCGCCGCACCCGCAAGATCCGCCACGTCTGGGTCGTGGATGGCTTCAAGCTGAAAGCCGTCGAGGTTGTCGTTGGCCTCTCCGAAAGCCGTTTTACTGAGCTCGTTTCCGGCGACCTGAAAGTGGGCGACAAACTCGTCACCGGTATCGAGCCGCCGAAGGCGTGGGGCGGATAATGGCCGTGCTGCTCACACTCCGGATCGCCCTGCGAGCCTTGGCGAAGAACAAGCTGCGGGCCGGCCTCACCGTCCTCGGCGTGGTCATTGGCATTGCCGCCGTGACGGCAATGGTGTCGCTCGGACAAAGCGCAAGCCAGCTGGTGCAGGATCAGTTGCAAAGCCTGGGGACCAACGTCGTCATCGTCTTTCCCGGCAGCCGCAATCGGGGCGGAGCCAGGCAAATGGTGACGACGCTCACCGCCGGCGATTCCGACGCGATCGCCGAGAGCTGCGGAACCATCGTCGCCAGTTCGCCGATCGTCGGCACACAGGCCCAAGTAATCTACGGCAATTCCAACTATCAGCCCAAGGAGATGTTCGGAGTCGGCGAGCAGTACTTGCAGGTTCGCAATTGGCCGCTGCGACACGGTGGCTTCTTCACCGACGGCGACATCAAGTCGGCGTCGCAAGTCTGCGTCATCGGCCACACGGTCGTTGCCAAGCTCTTTCAGACCAGCAACCCGATCGGCGAGAAAATTCGAATCAAGGGAGTCCCCTTTGAGGTGATCGGCGTATTGGAGACAAAAGGGGCCAACATGGTGGGTGAGGATCAGGACGATCTCGTCCTCACGCCGTACACGACAATGCGCCGTCGCCTCCAAGGTTCGGAGTTCGACAACGTCAACGCGATCATGTGCTCGGCCCGTTCGATGGCCGTCATGGCCGAAGCAGAAGCCGAGATCAATCAGCTTTTGGCCGAGCGGCATAAGCTCAATCCGGGCGAGCCGCTCGACTTCGAAGTCGGCACAACGGCAGAAATCTCGAACCTGCTGGGAATCATCATTGGTACGCTCACGATGATGATCTCGTCGATCGCCGGCATCTCGCTAGTCGTAGGCGGTGTGGGCATCATGAACATCATGCTCGTGAGCGTCACCGAGCGGACCCGCGAAATCGGCATTCGGATGGCTGTCGGCGCCCGCTCGCGCGACATCCTGGCTCAGTTCCTCGTCGAGGCGATCCTGCTCTCCTTCATCGGCGGCATCATCGGCTTCGCGCTCGGCTGCGCGGCATCCGTTGGCGTGACGATGCTGATCAACGCCCTGACCAGCGGCACGAAGTGGCCGGTTGTCATATCGATCAACGCGGCCATCCTGGCGTTTTTCTTTGCGGCGGCGGTCGGCGTTTTCTTCGGCTTTTATCCGGCCCGGCGAGCAAGTCAGCTCGATCCGATCGAAGCCTTACGCTACGAATAGATTGCCGCGCCGGCACTGTTCGTCCACGATCGTCAGTTGAGCTCGCTCGCCTCTTCCCAATGCTCATACAGCCGCGGCAGAGCTGTCTCGTGCTCCTCCAGTTCGGCCTTGAGCTGCTTCACCCGGCTGCCGTCGCGAAGGACTTCCTCGGAAGCGAATAGCTGATGCACGACCTCGATTCGCGATTCTCGCTCGGCGATTTCGGCTTCGATCTCGGGAAGCTTGCGGTACGGGAACTTCCGTTTGCGGCGATCTTTGGTTGGCTTGTTTGGCGTTTCGTCTTGTCGTGGCGTCCCGGGAGCAGGTTTGCTCCCGGTTAAGGAAACGCTCGCACGGGCCTCTTTCGCGAGTCCCTGCTTCACGAAGTGCAGGTAGGTGTCGTAGTTGCCGTCGATCACACGGAACCTGCCGGGCTCGACAATGAGCAGCTTCGTCGCGACCTGGTTCAGAAAATAACGGTCGTGGCTGACGAACAGCACGGAGCCGTCGAAGTCGCGGAGTGCCCGTTCCAGCGAACCGCGAGCCCACAGGTCCAGATGGTTCGTCGGTTCGTCGAGAATCAGGAAGTTCGCGTCGCTGGCGGCCAGGCGCGCCAGCGCCGTGCGATTTCGTTCGCCACCGCTGAGGCTGCTGACACGCTGCTGAACCATGTCGCCGATCACGCCGAAGCGGGCCAAGAGATCGCGTCGCTGCTGTTCGATGAACTCCTTGTGCGACGGCCGGACCGCATCGACCACCTGGGCATCGACATCGAGGCCCGAGAGCAGCTGGTCGAAGTAGCCTGGCTTCACGCCGCTGCCGAGTACCACCCGGCCGTCGTCGAGCGGCAGTTCGCCCAAAAGGCACCGGAGGAGCGTCGTCTTCCCGCAGCCGTTGGGGCCGAGAATGCCCCATTTCTCGCCGCGGAGAATGTCGAACGTGAGATTGGCGAACAGCGGCTTACCGGGAAAGCCCTTCGCGAGTCGCTCGACGCGGAGGACGATATCGCCGGTGCGCGACGCAGCGGGAAAGCCCATCGGCGGGGCGGCAATCTCGCGCGGCGGCGGCACACGCTCGATTCGCTCCAGCTTCTTACGGCGGTCCTCGGCCTGCGTGGCCAGGACGCCGTAGTGGTTCTTGCGGATGAAGTCCTCGATCCGGGCAATTTCCTCCCGCTGCTTTTCGTACGTCCGCCGCTGCACCTCCAACCGCTCGGCCTTCAGCCGCTTGTACTGCGTGAAGTTCCCCGGATACGAATCGACGGTGCCGTGATAGAGTTCGAGCGTCCGGTTGGTCACGCGGTCGAGGAAATAGCGGTCGTGGCTGACGACGAGGATCGCCTGATCCGACTCGATCAGGAAGTTTTCGAGCCATTCGGTCGCGTCAATGTCGAGGTGGTTCGACGGCTCGTCGAGCAGCATCAGGTCCGGTTCCGCCAGCAGCAGCTTCGCGAGGAGCAGCCGATTCTGCTGGCCGCCAGAAAGCTTGCCGACTTCCTGCTGGAACGACGACTTGGCGAAACCGAGCCCTTCGAGCACCCGCTCGATCCGGTGCTCCAGGTTGTAAGCGTCGTGATGGGCAAGCTCGTACTGGATGTGCTCGAAGCGGTGCGCCAGCTTCTGCCGCTCGGCTTCGTCCGTTTCGACGGCAATCGCGCTGGCGAGTTCCTCCGAGCGACGAGCCAGGTCAGCGATCTCGGCTAGAGCCGATTGTGCCTCGTCCCACACGCTGCGGCCGGGAGCAAACTCCGGGTGCTGTTCCAAGTAGCCGAGCCGGGCGGAGCTGTGTCGCAGGGCCTTGCCGCTATGCGGTTCGTCCAGGCCGGCGATGATTCGCATAAGTGTCGTCTTCCCCGCACCATTAGGCCCCACGAGCGACACGCGCTCGCCGGGACGAATGTCAAACGTCACGCCATCGAGCACGGGCTCGGGGCCGTAGTGTTTGACGAGGTCTTGGATGGAAAGGAGGATCATCGCGGCTTACTGAACGAGCACGAGGGCGTTGCACTGCCCATTCTATGCGACGACGGCGATTCGCTAAGATGCCGTCATGCTCAGCCTTCACGCCCCCACTCCCGATCGCTGGCTCGCCCAGGTGCAGGAGCGGATCGACCTGCTGCTGATCGACCATGCGCATTGCGAGAAGAAGGCGGCGGGTGTGGCGATGAATCTGCTCTTCAGTTACGTCGAGCACCGGGAACTCACCCAGGCCATGACCGAGATCGTGCAGGAGGAACTCGACCACTTTCACCAGGTTCGGGCGCTGATCGACCGTCGCGGCATCCGGTTCTACAAGCTGCCGCCGAGCCGCTATGGCGAGCGATTGCACGAACTGGTTGGCAAGAACGAGCCGCACAGGGCTGTCGATCGGCTCCTCGTCGCGGGGCTGATCGAAGCCCGTTCGTGCGAGCGATTTGGCCTGTTGCGCGACCATCTGGCCGACCGGGAACTGGCCGACTTCTACGGCAGCCTCTTCGAGAGCGAGGCGCGTCACCACAGCACGTATGTCCGGCTGGCCAAAGAATTCCTACCCGATGAAGCCGTCCACGCGAGGCTGGCGGAACTGGCCGAGGCGGAAGCGGCGATCATCGCGGAGGTGGAGGTGGAGGCGAGGATGCACAGCTAGGAATCAGGGTTCGGAGCTCAGGGTTCAGCTAAGACTTCGCACCACCGGATTTCAATTCGCGACGCGAAATCTACAATTCGCAATCTGCCACAGCCGACAACGAATACACGTTGTCGCGTTCACTGAACCCTGAACCCTGAACCCTCCTTGACCGCCGCACCTCCCGACATCCAGTTCCTCGACGCTCCCGTCGTCGATGCCGAGGTCGTTGCACCATCCGGCCGGCCGTGCAACGCCTGCGGCACGCCCGTCGAACCGCTGGACAAGTTCTGCCCGGCATGCGGGACGCCGAATCCGGAGTTCAAGGCACCGGCGGCAGCTTCCGTCGTTGATGCAGAAGTTGCGGCCCCTTCGCCCCTCTCGAAGCACTTCGAGTGCAAAACCTGCGGGGCTCAGGTGGCAACCGATCCCGACCAGCGGTCGTATGTTTGCCCGTTTTGCGATTCGACCTACGTCGTCGAAGTTCCCGCCGATCAATCGGGCCGTCAGCCGCCGGAGTTCGTCATCGGCTTTGCGGTGACGTCCGATCAGGCCCTGGAAAAGTTCAAACACTGGCTCCGCGAAAACAGTTGGTATCGGCCCGGGGATTTGGCCGTGGCTTCGATCGCCGACAAAATGAAGGGGATCTACCTCCCGTTCTGGTCATTCTCGATGCTCGCCCAGAGCGAGTGGCAGGCGCAGATCGGTGAATACTGGTACCGCACGGAGCACTACACGACGACCGATGCCAAGGGGAACGTGCAGCACCACACGCGGCAGGTGCAAGAAACCGAGTGGTGGCCCCTCGCCGGCCGGCACCATCGCTATTACAGCGGCTACCTGGTAAGCGGCAGCCGCGGCTTACCCCAAAGCCAGTCGCTTCGCATTCAGCCATTCAACCTGCCGGCACTGAAGCGCTACGAGCCGTACTTTCTCGCCGGCTGGCTGGCCGAGGAGTACTCGGTCACGCGCGATGAGGCTCTGGCAATCTGCGAGCAGGAATTTCAGCGCCAGGAGCAGCGAAACATCGCCGCCTTTCTGCCCGGCAATACGCACCGGGGCCTCTCGGCGAGCACGCAGTTCAGCGACCAGAACAGCGACCTGTGCCTCCTACCGATCTACATCCTGAGCTATCGGTACCAAGACAAGGTCTATCGTTTTCTGCTGAACGGCCAAACCGGCAAGTTCGACGGCGACAAACCGGTTTCCGGCAAGCGGATTGGCATCGTCGTTGGCGTGGCGGTGGCAATCATAGCAATCATCGTGCTCATCATTGTCGTCCTCGCCAACATGCACTGACCGTTCTGTCATCTGTCCTCTGATTCCTGATTCCTGACTCCTCCTTTGTCCGACCTTCTCACCAAATGCAGCGTCTGCCACGCCCTTCTCGACGAGGAGGATCTCTTCTGCGCCAACTGCGGCGCAGAGGCGCCCGCGGGCGAGGCCAACGAGTCCGCGGGGAAGACGCTCACTGCCACGCACAACTTCGAGTGCCAAGGGTGCGGCGCGAGCATGAGCTACGACGCTTCCGCGCAAACGCTTCGCTGCCCCTTCTGCGGTTCCGAGCGGCTGGAGGAGCAAAAGGATGCGAAGATTCTGCGGCCAGAGTGGGTCGTCCCGTTCGCCATCGACCAGGCCGCGGCACTGGCGAACATGCGGCAATGGCTAGGCAGCAGTTACTGGCGGCCGAGCGACCTGGCTCAGATGGCGCAGGTGACGCAGCTACGGCAGGTCTATGTGCCGTATTGGGTTTTTGCGGCTCGCGTTTTCACCTATTGGACCGCTGATACCAGCCAGCGGCCGCCAGGAGCCCGGGGCGACTGGTGCCCGATGAGCGGCCACAACCAGTCGAGCTACACCGGCCTGCTCGTCGGCGCGAGCAGTGTCCTCACGCCAGCCGAGACCTACGCCCTCCAGCCGTTCGATCTGTCAGCCGGCGTTCCGCCCGAACAGGTCGATCTGGATAACGTGGTCTATGAACAGTTCCGCGTGCAGCGGAAATATGCCCGCCCGCTTGCCCAGGCTGGATTGGAGGAGCAGGAGCGACAAGCTTGCCGGCAGTACGTCCCCGGCAACTGCCGCAATCTGAAGGTCAACGTCCGTACGCAGGGACTCACCGGCCAACCGGTCCTCTTGCCGGTCTGGATCATGGCCTATCGGTACAAGGAGCAGGTCCACCGTTTCCTGGTCAACGGCCAGACGGGGAAATGCACCGGCACCGCGCCGACGTCGTATGCCAAGATCGCGGGCGTAGTGGGAATTGTCATTGCCGTGATTGTCGGCATCGTGATTTGCATGGGGATCATCGGGGCGATAGCGGGGCGGTAGGGACAGACGGCAAGATCCACCTGGCCTCTGCGAATAGACTGAAAGAAGGAGCCCCTATCATGTCCGCTGCCATTACTTACCCCGCAGCTCGTCCCAGCACGCACTCGATCGTCGTCGGCTATCTTTGCTGGCTGCTCGGCTTTCTGGGAATGCACCGCTTCTATTACGGCAAGCCGATCACGGGGACGATCTGGTTCTTCACCGGCGGACTCTTGCTGATCGGCTGGATCATCGACCTGTTCTTGATTCCCTCGATGGACGCGCGGGCCGATCGCCGCTATGTCGCGGGGCGTCTCGACTATAACGTTGCCTGGCTCTTGCTCGTGTTCCTGGGCGTCTTTGGCATCCACCGCTTCTACCTGGGGAAGGTCTTCACCGGCATCCTCTGGCTTTTGACCGGCGGCTTCTTCCTGCTCGGCTGGCTCTACGACCTGTGGACGCTCAACGAGCAGGTGAGCGACATCAACGCCGGCGGCTGAACTACCGCTAGATCGACAATTCCTGCCGCACGCGATGGTGTTCGGCACGTAACTCGGCGGCAGAGCTGAACCAGGCCGCGGTCGATTTGGCGAGCAAGTTCCATAAAGCCGTTCCCCACAGGATAAATGCCACCACCAACGGCAGGCCGTAGAACGCTGCCATCGCGACGATGAAGTTCCGCGGGTCGAACATCTCCATGGTGTGCGTTGTTGTGCCGTCGGGATTCTGGACCGTCGTTTCTTCCGGAGGCACTTTCAGAAACTCAAACGACGACGCATCCGCGACCGCCACCGTGACGATGCCGAAAATCAATCCGATAACGGCCACAAAGGTGAACACAGTGAAAAGTCCCGACAGCACGATCCCTGTCCAGCGCGCCCACTTGCGCGCATCCAAAATGCCGTAGCCCACGGCCAGTCCGACCGCCAGAATCAACACGGCGAGCAGCGTCTGCATCGCGAAGACGCCCAGGCCGACCGAGTTCATAATCATCAGCCCCATCATCAGGGCTGAAGCCTCCGTGAACAGCGACACCGCCAGCGAGACGACGAAGAAAATGAACGCAGCGAGCACGACGCCACCGGGCCGGGCCGCGGTGATCTCCCGTTCGTCGAGGCGAAAGTGATACGCCGGCGCTTCCACCGGCTTTGCCGCGAGGAAGCGATCGAGGTCCGCGGCAAAGTCGGTTGCCGACTGATAACGCTGGTCCGGATCCTTCTGGGTCGCTTTGTGAACAATTCGTTCCAGGTCGCTCTTGATCGAGCCATTGCGCCAGGACACAGGAGCCAGCGGCTTGGTGACGATCGTCCGCAGCAGGCTTTCGCGGTTCGTCGCTTCGATCGGCGGCCGCAGGGTGAGCAGTTCGTACAGCACCAGCCCCAGAGAGTAGATGTCGGTCCGGACGTCGATTTTCAATCGGCCGTTCACTTGCTCCGGGCTCATGTAGAGCGGCGTTCCGACGAGTTGCCCCGTGTAAGTCACCGCCTGATCTTCGAAAAACCGGGCGACACCGAAGTCGATCAGGTGCACCTTCCCCTGCCGGTCGAGCAGCAGGTTGTCGGGCTTGATGTCACGGTGAATGACTCCTTGCTGATGAGCGTGTGCGAGCGCATCGGCCGCTTCGCGAACAAGCTCGCAAACGCGACGAATGTACTGCTGCGTCGTCCGCAACTCGCGGGCCTGCGGCGACAAATACGGATTGATCTCCTCAGGTGGCGAGGACGGAGGCTTTGTTTCGTTCGTCGCTTCCGTCGGCACGTCAAACCGGACCGGCTGAGCCTCGGCATCCTCCTGCGCAAGATCGTCGCGGACGACCGAATCGAGGCTCGAATCGGCCACCGCCGTCGTCCCGAGCCGATCGAGCACTTTGCGAAGCGACGTCCCTTCGATCAATTCCATCGCCAGATAACAGACATGATTGTCCTGGCCGATGAAAAACACCTGGGCGATCGCGGGATGTTTGAGCCGGGCCGCCGCCTGTGCTTCGCGCTGAAAGCGAGCAATTTCAGGTTGACGGAAGAGCGATCGACCGAGCACCTTAAGCGCCACTGGCCGGTTCAGTGAAATCTGCCTGGCCTGATAGACGATCCCCATCCCCCCCGCGCCCAGCCGCCGCTCGATGCGGAAATCGCCGATCTCAACGCCCGATTCCAGCCCGCCGGCCGGCAGCATCGGGCGAACAGGGATGGGATTGGCGGCTTGGTTCATAGGGTGAAGCGGCAGGTACGGTCAGCGGGTACTATCGTACTAAAGGCCCTCCCATGCGAACATACTCATCGCTTCTCGTTCTGGTTGCAGCCGTCGGCATTCTTCCCGGCTGTGGGACAAGCACCCCGCCCAGCGAAGAAGTCGTCGTCTATGCGGCCCTCGACCGCGAGTTTTCCGAGCCGATCCTCGACGACTTTACCAAGGACACGGGCACCAAGGCCTTGCCGAAGTACGACATTGAAAGCACGAAGACGGTGGGCTTAACCGCGGCAATCATGGCTGAGTCTGCCCGTCCGCGGTGCGACGTGTTCTGGAACAACGAAATCCTCAACACGCTCCGGCTGGAGGAAAAGGGGCTCGTCGAGGCGTACCAGTCGCCCGCTGCGGCTGCGTATCCGGAGATGTACCGTTCGCCCACAGGCACCTGGCACGGGTTTGCGGGACGCGCCCGCGTGCTGATCGTGAATACGGACCTCGTCAAAGAGGACGAACGGCCCAAGAGTATCTACGACCTGACCGATCCCAAGTGGAAAGGCAAGATTGGAATCGCCCGCCCGGTCGCGGGGACGACAGCGAGCCACGTCGCGTGCCTGTTCGCGGCACTCGGCGAAGAGAAGGCCAAGGAGTATCTGCAGAGCCTCAAGGCCAACGACGTGCAGATTCTCGGCGGCAACAAGCAAGTCGCGCTTGCCGCCGCGTCAGGGCAAATCGCCTTCGGCCTTACCGACACGGACGACGCGATCATCGAGATCGGAAAGGCGAATCCCGTGACGATCGTCTATCCCGACCGCGAAGAGAGCGAACTCGGCACGCTGTTCATCCCCAACACGCTGGCGATCATCAAGAACTGCCCGAACCCGGAAGCCGCAAAAAAGCTGGTCGATTATCTCCTTTCCTCGGAGGTCGAATCGAAGCTCGCTCTTTGCCCCAGCGCCCAGATTCCGCTCAACCCGGCGGTCGAAACCAAGCCGCGGGTCGAAACGCCGAAGACCGTGAAGGCGATGCAGGTCGATTTCGCCGCCGCGGCCAAAGAGTGGGATGCCGCGGCGAAGTATATGCAGGAGGAGTTTCTCGCGCCGTAGGACAAGCGTCTCGCTTGTCCATGACTAGGACAACTGAGGCCAAGACAACCGGGACGGTTGTCCTACGAATACAACTTCTCAAACACCCCCCGATCTTCATCCTCCAGCGCCTCGCTCGCCGCTTTGGCCAGCGTCCGTAACCGCTGGCCTATCGCCGCATCTCCCGCCAATTCATGGGCGCGGGCCGCACAGCCGAGAGCCGTCGCCCGGTCGAAGGGCGTTTCTTCCTTGGCGTTCTTCACGGACAGCGACAGGCACCGCTCGGCATAATGGACGGCCGCTTTGGGCACATCGGCCGCAGCATAGGCAGTCGCCAGCAGGTTTTCGGCCCGCTGGCGATTCAGGTCGTTGCCAGCGGAATCCCAATGATACGCTGCCACGTGCGCCAGGCGGATCATCTGCTCCGTTTCGTCGCTCGTGCGGTTGGCTTTCTCGATAAGATCCCACGCGCCGTTATTGCATTCGATGGCAAACCAGCGGTGGGCTTTGGCGAGGTCGAAAGGAGCTTCGGGCATGGGAGGAATGGCGGAATGTGGATTGTGGATTGAATTTCAAAAATCGTACCATAGACAGGCCCGCCAATGAACAATCGAATCCTTACGAAACCGGTGGGGTTTCAGAGATAGTGGGGGTTTGTTTTGCCGCTTGTTTCCTCCCCATTTTCCCGCCTGCTTTCGGAGATCGTGCAATGCCCTGCCGGTGGTTTGTTTGCCTTGTTTCACTTGTGATGTGCGGCTTTGTTGCCGAGTTTGCTTGCGGTCAGGAACTGCCGGCAGCCGACGCGGTGAAGACGGTCGAGCTATTCCGCGTGCCGAACTACTGCGAGGGAGTCTGCTTCGATCACGACGGCAATGGCTACATCTCGTGGGGGAAGTCGATCACGAAGTTCTCGCTCGACGGCAAGAACGCGGTTTGGACAGAAACCGGCGCTCCCAACGGCCACAAGATTCTGGCCGACGGGACGCACCTCGTCTGCGATGCGAGCCAGCATGCGGTGCTGCATCTGGCGGCTGACAGCAAGATGCTCGAACCGGCGTCGAAGGAGTGCGACGGCAAGCCGTTGCGGGGGCCGAACGACCTGACGCTCGATACGGCTAGCGGCGGTTTCTACTTCAGCGATCCGGGTGGCAGCTCAATCGACAACCTGATTGGCACGATCCACTACGTCGATAAGGCGGGCAAGACGACGATGCTCGACGACGGCCTCGCTTTCCCCAACGGCATCGTCCTGACGCCCGACGGCAAGAAGCTGTATCTCGCTGAGAGCCAGAAGAACCGCGTTCTCGTGTATGACGTGACCGCTCCCGGCAAAGTGGGCGAGCCGAAAGTCTTTGCCGAACTCCCCGCGAAAGACCCGGCTGCCGGACAGATCGACAACCAGCCCGACGGCATGTGCCTCGACGCGGCCGGCAACCTGTACGTCGCCCACTACGGCATGAAACAGGTGCAAGTGCTCGATCCTGCCGGCAAGGTGATTCGCCGTTTCGACGGTGGCAACACGACGACGAGCAATGTCGCCTTCGGTGGACCGAACATGGATCAGCTCTTCATCACCGGCGGCATCGGAAAAGAAGCGGGTGAAGGTGGCCTGTTCCGCATCGACCTGGGCGTGAAGGGGCTGGTGATTCTGCCAGCGAGGAAGTGAATTTAGGATTTCAGATTTTGGGAGTTCCAACCTGAAACCTTGAACCTGAAACTCCGCCCCCGAACCCCCAGCCCCGAATCCCTCGCCCCTCCCCGCATGCACGACCGTTACGAAAACCCGCTCACCGGCCGCTATGCCTCGCCCGAGATGGCGGCGCTCTGGAGCGAGCAGCGCAAGTTCAGCACGTGGCGGCGGCTCTGGGTCGTCCTGGCTGAGGCGGAACGCGAACTGGGCCTGCCGATCAGCGAAGCACAGATCGCGGAGCTGAAAGCTCACACCGACGACATCGACTTCGCGGTTGCTACGGCTTACGAGCAAAAGCTGCGGCACGACGTGATGGCGCACGTGCATGCCTACGGCGATCTCTGCCCCACCGCTCGGCCGATCATTCACCTCGGGGCCACAAGCTGTTACGTCACCGACAACACCGACCTGATCCTGATCCGTGAAGCGCTGCAAATGACCGCCCGCCGACTGGCGGCGGTGATTGACGCGCTGGCCCGCTTTGCCGCGCAGCATCGGAGCCTCGCTTGCCTCGGCTTCACGCACCTGCAACCAGCGCAGCCAACAACCGTAGGAAAACGGGCGTGTCTCTGGGCGTATGACCTGGCGCTCGATTTGGCGGAAGTCGAGCATCGTCTGGGTGAACTGCGGGCTCGCAGCGTGAAGGGAACGACTGGCACGCAGGCCAGCTTTCTCGCGCTCTTCGACGGCAACCACGCCAAAGTCCGCAAGCTGGAAGCCCGAGTCGCCGAGAAGCTCGATTTTGCCAGTAGCTACGCGGTCACCGGGCAGACCTACACGCGGAAGGTCGATGCCCAGATGCTCGACGTGCTGTCGGGGATCGGTCAATCGGCCCACAAGCTGGCGACCGACCTGCGGCTGCTGGCTTCTCGGAAAGAAATGGAAGAACCGTTCGAGGCGGATCAGATCGGCAGCTCGGCGATGGCGTACAAGCGGAACCCCATGCGGAGCGAGCGGGTTTGTGGCCTGGCCCGGTTCGTGACGAGTCTGCAATCGAGCGCTGCCGCCACGGCGTCAGTGCAGTGGATGGAGCGGACGCTCGACGACAGCGCCAACCGCCGCTTGGTGATCCCGCAGGCGTTTCTGGCGATCGACGCGATCCTGATTCTCTTGCAGAACATCACTGCGGGGCTCGTCGTCTATCCGCAAGTCATTGCCAAGAACCTGGGCGAAGAACTGCCGTTTATGGCGACCGAAAACATCCTGATGGCCGCGGTGCAGGCTGGCGGTGATCGACAAGAGTTGCACGAACTGATTCGTCGCCACTCGCAAGCCGCCGCCGCGGTTGTCAAACAGGAAGGAAAGCCGAACGACCTGGCCCAGCGACTGGCAGCCGATCCAGGCTTTGCCAAGGTGAACGTGACGGCGGCCCTCGATGCGTCACAGTTCGTCGGTCGCGCTCCCGAGCAAGTGGACGAGTTCGTGGCGGAAGTCGTCGAGCCGATCCGCCAAAGATATACGGCGGGAGCTGAGTTGTCGGTCGAGGTGAAGGTCTGATTTTTGCTTACGCTGCTCTTCGTCGCCGACTTGCCCCCCGTTCTGACAAGACCTCGTGGTAAACGGCCAAATTGCCCGTCACCATCTGCTCGTGGGTGAATTGCCGGGCGATGAGCTGGCGGGCGGCGTTGCTGCATTGGCTGCGTAAGTGCGGATCGAGAAGCATCCGCTCGATCGCCGCGGCAAGGTCGGCAGCATCTCCCGGCTGGACGAGCAAGCCAGTCTCTTCGTGCTTTACGAGGTCCACGATTCCACCCGTCGCCGATGCCACAATCGGCACACCCGCCGCTGCCGCTTCGAGCAGCGCGACGCCGAGCCCTTCGGCCAGTGCCGGATGCACCACCAGATCGAACGCGGGAAGGTAGTGCCGCACGTTGGAGCGGAAGCCGACGAGTTGGACCACGGGCTGCAAATCGAGCGCGGCCAATTGGCGTCGCAACTGGCCTTCGAGCGGGCCGCGGCCGAAGACTAGCACATGCAGCCTCGGAAACCGCGGTCGAATCGCGGCGACCGCTTGGAGGAGCACCGCGTGCCCCTTGCGGCGAATCAGTTGCCCAATGCTGCCGATGACGATGGCATCCGGGGGCAAGTCAAACTCGCGGCAGAGTTCGTCTCGAGTGGCGGCAACAAGCGGCGGCGGATCGACACCACTCAGCACGAGCCGCAGTTTGCTTTCCGGCACGCCGACTTGCCGCAGCTGGCGGGCGATGCACGACGAGATCGCAATCACTCGGTCGTACAGTGCGTATTTGAGGCGGCCTACCGACGGCTGCTCGGGAGCATCGGTTCGTCGCGAATAAAGGACCGGAAAGTCGTTCCAGCGGGCGGCAATGCCACCAAGCCATTGCACACCGCGGCGACTATGAACGTGAACGATGTCGGGGCGATATTGGCGGGCGAACCGAGCGACGTGCCACACCGTCGCCAGGTCCAGGTCGCCTCGCAGCGGCAGCGGCTCGATCTGCGCGATGCCGGCAACCGCCTCGGCCAGGCGGCTGCCACGCGGGCAAATGACGATGTTCTCCATGCCCCGCCGGGCAAGTCCAGCCACCAGATGCGCTACCTGCCTGCCGCCGCCGAGCAATTCGCGGCCCCCTTCCAGGTGCAGCACTCGCAGTGGCGGCGGATCGCTCATCGAACCTCGGGCGTCAAGAGGTGGCATCACGAAGCGGCTCGAAGCGAGGTCGGCGCGGGGCGAGCCGGTAACTGTAGCACGCGGCTTTCCGTCTCACCGATGCCTTGCAGAAAGACCGACAGGTGCTGCTGCGTCCGAGCGAGAGCGCCTCGCTGGCCGGCGACTGCTTGTTGTGCCCGGATGCCAAGCTGGCGAGCGTACTGCGGCTCTTCAAGACACTTCCGCACGAACGCCTTCAGTGCCGCTTCGCTCTCGATGATCACCGCGGCCTCATTGCGCAGGAGCAAGGCGACCACGTCTTGAAAGTTTTCGTTATGCGGACCGAAGCAGGTTGCCACACCGTACGCGGCAGGCTCGATCATGTTCTGCCCGCCCCGTTTGGCGAGGCTGTTGCCGACAAAGCCGATATGGGCTACGCCCCACCACGCGGGCAGTTCGCCGAACATATCGACCAGCACGGCACGCGGTGGAGAGGTCTGCGGAAGCTCACTCCGCCGGGCGAATGGAATGTCGTGGTCGGCCAAGCATTTCGCCGCCGCATCGAACCGTTTGGCATGTCGCGGGACCACGACCAGCTTGAGCTGCGGAAACTCGGAGGCGAGCGACGAAAAAACACGAATGACGATTTCGTCTTCGTGGCCCCGCGTGCTGCCAGCGAGCAGCACGATGTCCTCTTCGGCGATTCCCGCGAGTTCCGCGAGCCGCTGTGTCGCTACGTTGGCACGATCAAACTGAGCATTGTCGAACTTGATCGCCCCCCCCACCGCGAGTCGCGAGTGTGCCACGCCGCAACCCGCGAACAGTTTCGCGTCCTCGGGCGTCTGGGCGAGCACCGAGTCGTAGCAGCGAACCATCCGCTGAATCGCAGCAGAAGGCAACTGACCCCGATGCTCGCGGCTGAGGATGCGGGCATTGACGAGTGTGAGCGGAATACCGCGATCTTTCGTGGCCGCAATCAGCATGGGATGTTCGGCCCGTTCGACGACGACAATCGCCGTGGGGCGAATCCGGTCAAGCAGATTGGCGATCGACCAAGGCAGGTCGAAGGGACAGAACAACACGCGGTGTTTCGTTCGCTGGCGGGCCAGCTCGTAGCCGGACGAAGTTGCGGTGACGATCGCAAATTCTGCTGCTGAATGTTCCTCTTCCAGATGCGGCAAGAGCGACAAGAGCACCGTCAGTTCGCCGAGTCCTTCTCCTTGCAGCCAAATGCAGGGCCGATCGCCTGTTCGCGGTTCAACCAGGCCAAGCAGGCGGCCGACGCTCGCGTCCGGCTGCAGCAAGCCGCGCAGGCGTCGCCATACCATGCCAGGCAACAGGCAAAGCCAGAGAGCGATGTAGGCGAGATGGAGGAGGATCGTCATGTTGCTCAAGCTGCTTGCCGCGGCTCGATTTCCCAGGGGGGGCGCAGTGACGGAATGCGGTCCCAGTTTCGGCCGATGGCGATCCCCTCCCACCGGGCCCGCCACTTCGTTTCTTCGTAATCGGCAATGAGTCGGGACGCTGCGTCGCCGCGTCGCCGCAAGATTCGAGCCTTGGCCCGCGCTTGGGTCCGCCGTACCCAGGCCAGCGCGACCTTCAGCGGGAGAAGTCCGCCACTCCGTCCCAAGCGGATTCCCCACCCAAGTCCCTGGCGAAAGGCACGCTTCAGAATCCAACCTGCTTCGAGGTACTCAGCCCGCAGAAGGTGTGACACTTTCGCGCCGGGTAAGTAGTAGCCCTGCACACCAGCCCGCCGCAGCCGTTCTTGAGCATCAGTGTCTTGTCCTGCTCCGCCGGTCGTCCCGCCGGGGCCCAGCCGCGGCTCAAACCCACCAATGTCGAGCAAGTCGCTCCGAAACGCAGCCCAATTGGGGCCGATGAACGTCCGTAATTGCGGCGACTTGTCACTAGTCACATTGAGACGCCAACCGAGCATGTGATTGGGCAAGAGGGGCCGCATCCAGTCCGGCGGCTCGCGCTCGAACTCCGGGAGCAGCGGGCCGCCGTAGTACTCGCCGCGAGAAATGCCGGTAGCACCGCGGGCATACGCCAAGAGCCAATCCTTGTCGGCCTGGGCGTCGTCGTCGGTGAATACGATCAGGCCATCGTCGATCTCGGTCAGGGCCACATTCAGTGCGTGGCTCTTGTTCGCTTGCGGCACGTAAAGGTAGCGGGCCTTCGCGTCAGCCGGCAGCTTGCGAACGACGCCCTCGATGCCGCTCGGCGGGCCGTTCTCGACGACGACAATGCCGGTGTATCCGTCGGGCCGCTGGCATGCGGCAATCGAAGCGAGCGTCCGCGCGAGGAGCGCAGGGTTGCCGGCAGCGGCGATCAAGACGGTGATGCGCTCGGCCATGAAGAATCGCAGGGTCGGCGGGAAACTCGTCCGCGAAAGCGGAGGAATGTAGCTGCCGCGCACGATAGCAGTCAACGCCAACGGGGCTGCCGCGGCCCGCTTGCTAGCACTTGCTCGCGCCTCTGGTATGGATTTCGCCTTGACGATCCGGCCTGCGCGGCTTAAACACCTCTGGCGCGATTTTCTCGTTTCGTTCTGCGGCAAGGGCCAAGCTGTGCATTCGCTTCCGTACCCCCTCGATCTTTCCATCCGCCAGCGCATCGTCGCGCACCTCGTCAGCCGCGTCGAAGCGACGCCACTCTGCACCGATCCCTTTCCGCACATTGGCATCACAGAGTTCCTGCCCCCCGCGACTTACACGGCTATGCTCGACCAACTGCCGCAGCGGACGATGTACGAGCCGTTTCAGTATCACAAGCACCACCAAAACGACGGCTCCAGCAACCGCCTCAGGTTTTTGTTCGACAACTCATCGCTACAGAAGCTCGATAAGCCGCGGCAAGAACTGTGGTTTGCGGTGCGCAGTGCCCTCGGAAGCGACGAGCTGCGGCATGCGGTGTTTCGCAAGCTCGCGCCGGGTCTCGCATTTCGTTACGGCTGCGAAGAAAACGCCACGCCGTCGCTGCCCGGTTTTGCCTTGCCGGAGTTGTTTCACGAAGTGAGCGGCTACCGGATCGCGCCGCACCCGGATACGCGGAAGAAGGTCGTGACGATGCAGATTTCGCTCGCGGCCGATGCGAATCATCCCCACTTCGGCACTGAGTTCTATCGCCGCAGCTTGCAGCCGAGCCACTGGCTGTGCGAGCCGCGCGGGTTTGAGGTCGTTAAGACGATGCCCTACGTCCCCAACGCGGCGTATGCGTTCGTGGTGCTCAACTCGCTGCGGCTGAAGAGTTGGCACGGACGCTCGACGTTGCCAGTCAACACGGTCGAGCGCAACACGATTCTCAATATCTGGTACGACCGGCCGGAACTCGGCAATCTCGATCTTGTTCGCGAACAGGACGCGCTCGTCGGGCGACGGGCGGCTGCCTAATCGCCAAGGGACGCCGCTTGGCACGAATTACCGTCCGTCCTGCAAGCGATCGGCCAAAAATGGGTCGAGCTCGGGGATCGCGTAGATCTTCTCCATCGTCTTTTCGACCGGGTAGTTCACACGTCGGAACTCAATCTCGTTGTCGCTCAGAACGACGTAGCAGGCCCGTGGGTCGCCGTCGCGCGGCTGGCCGACGCTACCGACGTTGACCATGATCTTGTGCCCCGGCAGCGAGTACCTTCCAGCAATCTCGTCCGGGCTGAGGAAGCGGCCGTCTTCAGTAAAGACGCCCGGCACGTGCGTGTGCCCCTGAAAGGCGAAGCGGTCGATCAGGGCAAAGATTTTTTCCAGCTTGCGAAAGTTATGCACATCCTCGGGAAAGACGTACTCGCTGAGCGGGTTGCGGACCGAGCCATGCACGAACGTGAATTGCCCCTCGCGATGCGTCCGCGGCAGCTCGCTGAGGAACTCCCACCGCTTCGCCTGCTGGGCTGGATCGCCGCAGTCCATCTCGAGCTGCTCGCGAGTCCAAAAGATCGCCCGCTCGGCGCCGCTCGAAAAACCTTCCGGATCGTAGAGCGCCCCTTGGTCGTGATTGCCCAGAATCGAGAGCTGGCAACTCATCACGAAATCGACGCATTCGCGCGGGTTCGGCCCGTAGCCGACGATGTCGCCGAGGCAATACACGCTATCCACGCCTTGCGTGGCCATGTCGGCTTGCACGGCCTGGAGCGCCTCCAGGTTGCCGTGAATGTCGCTGATGATGGCCCGCTTCATGGAGGCTCGGTCGCCGATACTTTTCGCCGCAGATTTCAGCGGCCCGACAGCAATCGGTCGCCGAGAGCGTTGTCCAAATCCGCCACGGCGTAAATCTTACGCCGCGTCTCTTCGACCGGATACTCCAGACGCCGGAAAGTGACCAGGCGGTCTTCGAGGATCACGTAGCAGGCCCGCGGGTCGCCGTCGCGCGGCTGGCCTACGCTGCCCACATTGACCATCACCTTAGAATCGTCGAGCCGATACTGATAGTTGCAGTCTTCGGGCGTGATGAAGCGATAATCCGACGTGAAGACGCCCGGCAGATGCGTGTGCCCCTGAAAGCAATACTTCTGAATGCGGCCGAACAGGGCGTCCATCTTCCGCTGGTTGTAGATGTCCTCAGGGAAGACGTACTCGTTCGTCGGTTCGCGCGGCGAGCCGTGCACGAAGAGGTAATCACCTTCGGTATGCGTCCGGTGCAACTCGCCGAGGAAGTCCCACCGCTTGTTCTTTTGCGACGGCGTGCCCGGACCGTGTTCGAGCTGGTCGCGCGTCCAATAGACGGCCCGCAGAGCGATCGGATTGAAGCCGTCGGGGTCGAAGAGCGTCGCCTGGTCGTGGTTCCCCAGGATCGTCAACTTCGAGCGGTTGATGACCTCGTCCAGGCATTCGCACGGATTGGGGCCGTAGCCGACGATATCCCCCAGGCAGTAGGTCTCGGCGATGTTCTGAGCGCGAATGTCGTCGAGCACGACTCGCAGCGCTTCGAGATTCGCGTGGATGTCGCTAATCAGGGCACGCTTCACACCGAGAACCTCAAAGCCGGCCCTGGAAGAGCACGGCAGCCGGAAGATGCGCGTGCAAGCGGGAAATGGCGATTAAACAGCCAAGTCTAGGACTGGCTTAGGCTTTGGTCAAGGCGATCCGATTGTGCGTCTTGCTCCGGCCGTGTTGCCGATCACCGCGTCAAAAGGTGGCATTCCGATGTCGCGATCCATGCGGGAAAAGCCCGCATTTTGTGGATACCACCCTGCAGGATGGGAGACACGGGTTTCGAGCGGATCGGCTCTGTCGGATGAATCAAGTGACCAAACCAAGGCCGCTATTCCTGGCAATGTTGCGACAGGAATTCCCAAACCTGCGGGTTTGTCGATGTGGCCCATTGATGGCCGAGATCGTCAACAATGAGCAGCTCCACTGGATGATGGTCGCGCCGGTACTTTGCCGCTGCTTGGCGGATCGACTCGACGGGTGCTTGGGAATCCTTGGACCCGACGATCAACATGACTGGAAATGGCCGATTTGGAACGGGAGTTCCCATGGGCGCACCGGCGTGAGCAACGACAGCCGTGATCTGCTCTGAACGATGTGCGCCCCAAAGCTGAGCGAAAG
>CAYLLN010000102.1:0-22001 GCA_964384375.1 uncultured Pirellulaceae bacterium | reverse complement strand
TGTGACCGAACTGCGGGAAGCGGAACTCGAAGTGCGGCGCGAACCACGCCTCCTGAAACGGCAGGCCCGCCTGACGCAGCTCGAAGAGCACGTCCTGAAAGTCCTGCTGAATGAAGTGCGGCAGCATGAACCGATCATGCAGCTCGGTCCCCCAGCGGACGAGCTTCGCCTGATACGGCTGGTGCCAGAAGCGGGCGACGAAAGCCCGCAAGAGCACCTGCTGCACGAGGCTCATCTGCCAGTGCGGCGGCATCTCGAACGCGCGGAACTCGAGCAAGCCGCGGCGCCCCTCGGCCGTATCGGGCGAGTACATCTTGTCGATGCAGAACTCGGCCCGGTGGGTGTTGCCGGTCAGATCGACGAGCAAATGCCGGAAGATGCGGTCGATCATCCACGGCCGGACGTGCGACGCTTCGGGGACTTGCTGGAACGCGATTTCCAGTTCGTACAGGGCGTCGTTGCGGGCCTCATCGACGCGCGGCGCCTGGCTCGTCGGGCCGACGAACATGCCGGAAAACAGGTACGAGAGCGACGGGTGATTGTGCCAGTAGCCAACGAGACTCCGGAGCAGATCGGGCCGCCGCAGGAGCGGACTGTCGCCGGCCGTCGGCCCGCCGAGCACGACGTGATTACCGCCGCCAGTGCCGCTGTGCTTGCCGTCCAGCATGAACTTCTCGGTCGAGAGGCGCGAGTAGTGCGCCTCCTCGTACACGGCCTTCGTGTTCTCCGTGATTTCGTCCCAGGTTGATGCCGGGTGAATGTTGACCTCGATCACGCCGGGGTCGGGCGTCACCTTCAGGTGCTGCAAGCGATGATCGTGCGGCGGGGTGTACCCTTCGATCTGCACCGGCAGCGAAAGCTCGGCCGCCGTTGCTTCGATCTTCGCGACGAGGTCGAGATAGTCCTCCAGATACCCGGCCGGCGGCATGAAGACGAACAGCCGCCCGTCGCGCGGCTCGACGCACAGGGCGCTGCGGACAATTCCCGGCTGCGACTGTCCGACGGCTGCGGTGGGATAGTAGCTCGTCATTGGAACCGTGCTGCGGCTGTCGCCATGCGGGAACAGTTCCGTCGTGAGCGGGGAACGCAATGAGCCGAGCGATGATCGCGAGCTTCCTGAGCCATCAGCGGGTGATTGAAAGCGTGGCGAAAGCAGACCGACATTTTCAGTCGGCTTACGTCCGCGAGCCAGAAAATCAGCATACGGAGGCAGCGGATCCGGCCGGTCGAACGGATCGCGATGCGTCAATTGGGCAATGTCGCCCGGCCCGGCCCACGGCAAGCTATCCAGCGGCAGGCGATACCCCATCGGCGAATCGCCCGGAATCAGGAACAGGTGCTCGCGGCGGACAAACCACTTGCCGCTGATCCAATACGAGCCGCTATTGGTGTGAATACGCTGAATCGGCAGGGCGTAACCGACGACCTTGTTCAGCCCCTGATCGAAAATCTTGGCGATCCGGGCCCGCTCTTCCTTGTCGTCGAGGTTGCTTTCGAGCGGATCGACATTCGTCGGCAGCCGCCGTTCGCGCCACAGGTAGTACCACGCGTCTTCAAAGCCCGGAACCGCGTGCTCGGGATTCACCACAAGCTTTGCCGCCAAAAGCTTCACGAAGCGGTCGGCGTCTTCGGGGCCGATGTTGTAATTCCGCGTATCTTCGGCCACGAGTTCCGGCCGCTCCCAGATGGGCTCGCCATCCTTACGCCAATAGCAGCCGAGCGCCCACCGCGGCAGCGATTCGCCGGGATTCCATTTGCCTTGGCCGAAGTGCAGGAGTGCTCCCGGTGCAAAGCGATCGCGCAGGCGGCGGAACAGCACGCCGGCTCGTTCTCGCTTGTGCGGCCCGAGGGCCGCCGTGTTCCACTCGTCTGCGTCGCGATTGTCGATGCCCACAAACGTCGGCTCGCCACCCATCGTCAGCCGGACGTCGCCGGCCCGCAGCAATTCGTCGATATCGTGCCCCAGCGACGCGATCGACTTCCATTGCCGTTCGGTGTATGGCTTTGTGACGCGGGGATCTTCGTGAATCCGTTTCACCGACATTTCAAAGCGGAAGTCTTCGCGGACTTTGTCGTCCGCTTTGTCGGCGAGCTTGGTCCACGAATAAGTGCCGGTGATCGGCGCGGCGGTGATCGGATCGGCGGCACACGCGAGCGGGATGTGCCCTTCGCCCGCGAGCAATCCACTCGTTGGATCGAGCCCCACCCAGCCTGCGCCGGGCAGATACACCTCGGCCCAGGCGTGCAAGTCGGTGAAGTCCTGCTCCGGGCCGGACGGACCGTCGAGCGACTTCACGTCGGCCGTGAGCTGAATTAAGTAGCCCGATACAAACCGCGCCGCCAGGCCGTGATGCCGCATCAGCTGCACCAGCAGCCACGCACTGTCGCGGCACGAGCCGCTGCCGAGCGTGAGTGTCTGTTCGCACGACTGAATACCCGGCTCCATCCGGATGACGTAGCTGATCAGCGAGTTGAGCTTGTGATTCAGGGCCACGATATAGTCGATCGTGTTCAGTCCCTTGAAATCGGTCTCGCGAATCAGCTCGGCTAGTTTCCCTTCGGCGGCCTGCTTCTCCAGGTACGGAATCAGTTCGCGCGAGAGGATCTCGTCGTAGCGGAACGGAAATTTCTCCGCCGCCGATTCGATGAAGAAATCGAACGGGTTGATCGACACCATCTCCGCGACCAGATCGACCGTGAAGGCGATCTCGCAGGCCGGCTTCGGAAAGACCAGCCGGGCGGCGTAGTTGCTATAGGGGTCCTGCTGCCAGTTCAGGAAGTGCGGCTCGGGCTGCACCTTCAGCGAGTAGCTGAGGATGGGCGTGCGGCAGTGTGGCGCGGGCCGCAGGCGAACGACGTGCGGCTCGATCGTCACGAGCCGGTCGTAGCGATATTCCGTGTGGTGATGCAGAGCAACGCGGATAGCCATGAAAAATCTCGGTCAGAAGCAGGCTCAGGAGGGACGCATAGCAGGGCCGATAGCAACGGGTCCGCCTCCCAATGCCACGGCAGCCAAATCGAACGACGATCCAACAGCGACTCGCCAACTATCGGCACAGCCCCGAGCCGGCCTATCGCCAGAAACCGGCCGCGTCCATGGAGAGGTCTCGGGGTGGGCCGCAAACCGAGCCTCGTCCGCATAAGCGGCACTGAGACATGGCCGGGCATTGCCGAAGCGCACCCCGCCGGGAGCGGGGCGCAGCAAAATCAACACCAGCGTAGCAATTGTTGTTCCGAGCGATAGGGCCTACCGCGGAATCGGCTAAGTCGCGGCGACTTAGGACCTTTGATTCCCTCGCAGTAGAGTTGAGTCGCTGAAGGTCCCAACGGCACCTGCCAAATCAATAGGCAGTGCTTGCCAAACAACTCAAGTCACCGCGGTGAGTTCCACTCAACGTTCTGGCGGGGTTGCCCAATCAGTCCAGGCATTTCGCAAGAAAATCATACTCATGTGCGCAGTAAACAGATGTCTGCCATTTCTCTACCAGCAGGTTCTGCGACGTATCGGCACGAGAGGCGTCTTGTTCTATTCGCTCCCGATCAAGGTATCAGCGACCTTCATTTGAACGTAGGCGATAGCCACTGGGATGGCGAGCAAGAGTGCCGCGCACGACAGCTCAAATCCGACTTCGGCCCACACTGGCAGCGCTTTATGTTGAAACCAAATCGAATCGCGATACCACCAAGACATCGCCATTAATGGCGGGCCACGGCCAGCAGACTCAACAAGGTGCAAAGGGAGTACCGCATGACAATCACCGATGGATTGCACTTTGGTCTGCCGGTCGGCTGAGCGCCGGCTCTTACTCGCTGATTTCGAAAACAGCACCCACACAGAACGTGGGTGCGGCAACGCCATACGGAAGCCCACGACCTAACCAACCTTTGACGCCCCGAGCGAAGCCGAGACGGCCTTCGGGTCGCGCAAGATGCGGGTCAGTTCGTCCACGCCCTCCTGTTCGTCTTCGAGAATGTTCTCCAGGAACACGACTAACGGTCGATCCCCTTCGGCCATGTCGAGAGCTTCGGAATAAACCTTCACCGCCTTGGTCTCGAATTCCAGAGCGATGTTCAACAGCTCCTGCAAATCCTGCGTCTGCTTCACCGGATTGCGCTCGACGGTCGGGACGCCACCCATCGCCACGATTTTCTCGCCGACTTGCTTTGCGTGGCCGAACGATTCCTTCGCACTGTCGAAGAACATGTCGGCATACACCTCGCGCCACAGGCCGGCAACGACGAACCCGGCTTGTGCGTATTGAGCGACTCCCGTCCATTCGTGGCGGAGGGCCTCGTTCAATTTGTCGATCATCTTGGATTTGTCCATGTCTCGTTCCTTTCAGTTCACGGCCGGGCCTAATGGAAGTAATCGGACGTCGAAACCTTTCCCTGAGCAAACGCCCGGCCAAGGCTTATTGCGGTCGGTACGGTGGCATCTCTATCCGGGATCATAACGAACTTCGACTGGCTGTCCAGGCAGAAGTAACTCATTTTGGCCAAATGGCTTACGACGATCCGTTGTCGAGAACAGATCTCTCTAATTCGCTCGCTTGTGGCGGCAGTTGCCTGAGAGTGAGTATCAGCAATCCTCCCGCAATCATTGATGGGATGATGTAAGTCGTCGTGAATGACAAACTGCCGCCCACGTTATGACCGGCGGGGAGGTAATGGCTGGAAGTGAAGGTGCATTTGTCAAAATCCGATTGACTCTTGACGTGTGCCCTCCTCAAATATAACCTCTCGCTGATATCTTCCCCATTTCGCCGATTTTGAAAGGGAACTGCCATGCGTAGCCGTGTGATTCTCGGTCTGGTTGCCGCTGTTGCGGCTGTCGTCGCCACTGCCTATGCCGCTGACGAGATCAAGCTCGACGACATCAAGTGCGTCGTCGCCGCGAAGAACCCCGCCAAGGCCGCCAACGCGGTCGATTACAAGGGTGGCAAGGTCTTCTTCTGCTGCATGAATTGCCCGAAGGCGTTCTCGGCCGACACGGCCAAGTTCTCGACCTCGGCCAATTTCCAACTCGCCGCCACCAAGCAAGCCAAGCAAGTCGCCTGCCCGTTCTCCGGTGAAGCGGTCGATGCCGCCCAGACCGTCAAGGTCAACGGCGTCGAAGTCTCGTTCTGCTGCGGCATGTGCAAGGGGAAGGCCGAAGCTGAGAAGGATCAGGTCGCCCTGATCTTCGCCGACAAGGCGTTCGACAAGGGCTTCAAGGTGCCGGAGAAGAAGTAGTTGTAGGGTGCATGCAATGCACCATGGATTGAGAGTAGTGGTTAGGTGAGTGGTACATGGCCACTCACCGTGTTGATTGCTGCGATTCACGGACGAATCGGCATGAAGCTCTTCTTCTCGGTCGGAGAACCGAGCGGTGATCTGCACGGCGCGAATCTGATTCGCGCCCTGCGCCAGCAGGCACATGGTTCGTCTGTAGAATGCACCGGCTTTGGCGGCCCGAAGATGGCTGCCGCCGGGTGCGATCTTTCGCAGGACATGACGGAACTCGCCGTCATGGGCCTGTTTCCTGTCCTGGCGAAGTTGCCCAAGTTCTTTGCGCTCCGTGATCGCGCTGCGGCGTACCTTCGTGAGCATCGGCCCGATGGGGTCGTGCTCATCGACTATCCCGGCTTCAACTGGCACATCGCACGGGCGGCCAAGGAACTGGAGATTCCCGTCTTCTATTATGGCCTGCCGCAGCTTTGGGCGTGGGGCCAGTGGCGGGTGAAGAAGGTCCGCGAGTTCGTCGATCACGCCCTGTGCAAGCTGCCGTTCGAGGAGGCCTGGTTCAACGAACGGGGTTGCCGTGCCAAGTACGTCGGCCATCCGTATTTCGACGAGCTTGCCAGCCACCGCCTCGACCATCCGTTTCTGGATAAGCTCGCCATGCAGCGCGGCCGGCTGGTGACGATCCTGCCCGGCTCGCGCACGCAGGAAATCAAAAGCAATCTGCCGCAGCTCTTGAAAGCCGCCCAGTGGGTCAGCCGCGAAGTGAGCGGCGTGCGGCTTGCCATTGCCAGCTACAACGAGCGGCAAGCAGTGCTCGCCCGGCGCATGGTCGAACGTTCCGGTATCCACGCCGAGGTCTTTGTCGGCCACACGCATGAGCTGATCCTCTCGGCAGAGGCCTGCCTCGCGACGAGCGGCTCGGTGTCGCTGGAGCTTTTGTTCCACGCGAAACCGAGCGTGATCCTGTACCACGTTCCGATTTGGTCGTATGCCGTGATTCGCCGCTTGGTGAAGGTGCGCTACATCACGCTGGTCAACTTGCTCGCAGCCGATCAGATTGATGCCGACGCCGAGCATCCGGCAATGTACGAACGCAACGCCCCTGGCCATGAGCGAGTCCTCTTGCCCGAGTACCCAACGTGGCGCGACCGCTCGGCCGATTTAGCCTCGCACGTGACCGAGTGGCTAACCGACGAACCGGCTCGGCAGCGAGCGATTGCGGGCCTTGCCAACCTCCGCGACCAGGCGGCTCGCGGCGGCGCGAGCCAGACCGCGGCCGAGTACATCTTGCGGCAGCTTGCCCCGCACGAACCGCTGACGCTTCCGATCGCACCAGCCCACGAAGCCCAGCCGCTACGAAAGGCTTCGTAACTCCCTCATAGGTTCCGCCGGCCCGGCGGGACTTCGTGCATGCGAGTTGCGATCACCACCATTCTCCTCTTTACCTCGGCCCCGCAATTGCTCTACATTCATCCGTGACAGAAGCTGTCATGGAGGCTGACCTGCGGCCGGTCCATCCGGATCGTCGTGTCAGCGCGAGCAGGCGACTCGCGGAGCGAAGGCATGCTGACGACGACCCGGCACGACGTTCATCTGACCCTCACCAGTGGCGGCAACCCGGTGCCGACAGCACCCAACGAGCTCGTCGCCCAGTATGAGACGATCATTGCCGAGCGGCGGCTCAACTGGACCAGCCACCTGCGGCTGATCAAGCTGCTCGGCTCGGGCGGACAAGGTGTCGTGTATCAGACAGAGCTGCGCGGCACGGACGATTTCACGCTGCCGGCGGCCGTCAAAATCTTCTCTCCCGAGCGATTCGACGACATCGCCGACTACGACGAAACGATGCTCCGCTCGGGCCGCACGGCCGCCCGTGTCGCCCAGATTCAGCACGACAATCTCCTCTACGTCTATAACTTCGTCGATCGCCACCGCATCCGCATGCTGCTGATGGAGTGGATCGACGGCTACGATCTCGCCCGGCTGCTCGTGCCCGACATGCTCGAGCGGATTCGCGTCCGCGTGAGCACGCGCCGCTGGGAATACGTCAATCAGGTCATCGTCACCGCCGGCCCGCAGCAGCCGCGCATGAAGGCGGGCGTCGCCGTCGCCATCGTCCGCGACTGCCTCAACGCCCTGGCCGCCCTGCACCGCCACGGCATCGTTCACGGCGACATCAAGCCGTCGAACATCATGCTCAAGCGGACCGGCATCGCCAAGATCGTCGATATCGGCTCGGCGTTCGAGTTGCGCGATCCGCCGCGGATCAAGCCCTGCACGCTGGCCTACGCCGCCCCGGAAGTGCTCGAAAACCGGGAGACGATGCCCCGCAGCGATCTCTGTTCGCTTGGCTATGTCCTCATCGAACTGCTCTCCGGCCGGCAGCCGTTCGCGGGGATTCGCGACCATCGCGAGCTGCAGGAAGCGAAGCGACTCTTGCCGCTGCGGCTGGGAGAAATTCTGCCCGACGAAGTCCTCCGGTGCGAACTCCTCTGCAGCTTCATCCGCGGCATGATCGCTCCCGATGCCACCCGCCGCTTCCCCAGTGCCGAGGCGGCCGAACTGCTCAAGGAAGGGGCCGCCGCGTTCCACCGGCAGCTCGTCATGGGCAACCTCGCCAGCGAGTACGACAACGACATTCGCCTCTGGCTCGAAGAGCTGAAGGAGCTCGACGCCCAGGATGACATGAAGACCAGCGAGGCGGCGTGAGCGTTGTCTTTCTGACTGCCGATTTGATGTTTTCGAGCCAGGTGCTCGGCGCGGGATCGGCACTGGGCTTGAAGGTACTGATCGCCGGCTCGGTCGAGCAGGCCCGCGCGAAACTCGGCGAAGACGCTCGGCTGGTGATTGTCGATCTGACCTTGGAAAACGTTTCCATGCCCGATGTCGTTGCTGCCACTCGCGAGCTGGCCCCGCAAGCGAAGATCGTCGCCTACGGTCCACACGTCGATGAAGCCGTGCTACTGGCCGCCCAAGCAGGTGGTGCCGATCTCGTCCTGAGCCGGGGGCAGTTTCACCGCGAGTATGCGAACCTGCTGAAGCAAGTTGCAGTCGCGCAGTAGGTGCGGCCTTCCCGGCCGCACCCATTTTTTCGATCCTCGCTCCTCCCCAATCGCAGAGCGCCCTCTTGACTGAGTGAGGCCAAAGAAAGTTCGACCGTTATCGGAAGCGGTTGGGGTCGGCGTCCCGATCTCCGTTCTCGACGGCCTGTTCGTACCCCCACACGTCGGGCTGCGACCCGTCCAGGTCCGTGAAGCCGTACTCGGCGGCGAGCTGGGCCGAGGTCACGGATCGCTGATTCCAGCACGCGCGGTTCGGATCGCTCGCGAGAGCCACGACCGCCCGGCCCACGTAGCGGGGCGATTCCGAAGCCGCAAACCCCGGTGGCGCTGCCGCGGTCCGCCAGTTCTCCTCGGAGACGTGATACGCATCGAGCATCATCTCGGACCGCAGCCAGCCGGGGGTGATCGCTACGGCCGTCGCCTGCTGCGGCGCAAGCTCGTGCCCCTGGGAAAACGCCAGACGATTCACGGCGACTTTGGCCAGATCGTAAAACACGGAGAGCCGGTAGTGGGTGGCGTTGTACTCGGAGGTGCCGTCCGTGACCTCGACCAGCAGTCCGCCAGGGCGGTTGATGAGCAGCGGCAGCAGGTGGTACGACGTGATCAGGTGACTCTCGATCCCCAGGCGGAGAATGCGGAGCCCCTTGTTCAGATCGAGTTGCCAGATCGGCTTGTTCCAATCCGGCGGCCCCCCTTTGAGCTGCTCCGCGCCCCAGATGTCGTTGACCAACAGATCGATGTAACCGTGCGCGGCGCGAATCTGGTCCGCCAATCGCCGGACCTGGTCGGCGTCGAGATGGTCCGCAGCGACGGGAATCCCTTGACCGCCGAGCGACGTGACAAGTTCCGCGGTCTCCTCGATGGTCTCCGGACGGTTGTAGTCAGACTTTAAGGAACTATTGCGGCTGCTGCGACCAGTGCAGTAGACGGTGGCGCCCGCTTCGCCCAAGGCGGCCGCGATACCGCGTCCCGCCCCGCGCGTCGCACCGGCGACAACAGCGATGCGGCCACGAAGTGCCTGTGGATCGGGGCGCCAGTCCTTCATGTTTTGCCCCTCCATCGCTGGATCAGCTTCTTGTAGAGTTCTATAGGCGCCGGATGCCACTGCTGGCTTGCCAGCAGTGCCTTGGGCGAGTTGATGGTCGCCGAGTTTAGCGGCAATCGAAGCCATTTGCTTCACCCGTGACACGCGTATCCGCGGCCACTCAGGTTACCACCGATTCCGGGCACTTGGCCCCGATTTTCGTTCCTAAACCCAAGCTGCGACTGGCGTTAACGTTGGTTACCGCCATTTTGCGTTTCGTGGTAACCTGCACTGCGAAGCGTCAACAATCAACTCGTCGCAAGTCCCTCTGTCTCCATCACTTCCGGCAATCGCTTCGCCGCGAGCAATGCAATTTGGTTACCAAAAACGCCGAAAACGGCCTTTCCCGGTAACCTCGTATCGTTCTCCCCTGCCAGGAGCATCAGCCGAGCGATTTCGCCCCCCGCCAAGCACAAAGTCAAACGTCGAAATGCCAAAGAGCATTGCGCCGCGCAGATCGTGGCGGGAATCGAGAGTGTGGCGAGAAATTAACTCATATAGTGATCGTATGTCAACACTCCTACTATATTTTGTAGGTCAGTGATTGCCGACCTACTACCGGTGGTAGGTCAGGGTATTTTGGCTTCTCCAGACGAGAGCACGCCTCGGCCAATCGAGGCCGATTCGCCGAGGCGGCTGCGGTGCCCCGAGCCACCCAAAAAAACACCGGCGATCGGGCGGACTGCCGGTGTTTGCCTTGCGATCGGCGATGGCTGAACGCCCTGGCAGACTACTTTGCTCGTTTGGCGACCCAATCGCGCTCCTGCTTTTGGCCGTCGCGTTCGGATTCGGTTTTCCCCTTGATCTCGTCGCCGCTCAGCTTGCCGTTGTACTTGGTGACGAACTTGTTCCCGTTCCGCTCGCGGGTGATCGTGAACGAAACGGTGTCTTCTTTGAACGACGCATCGCCAATGGCAATGTCCTGGTCGCCCCGTCGGATCGAACCGGTCAGCTTGTCACCCTCGAGCTTCAGCGTCAGCGTTTGCTCAATCGTTTGATCGCCGCGCATGGCGGTCCACTTCCACGTTCCACTCGGATCGGCGGCGCTTGCCGTGCCGACGAGCGCGAGCGCCACAAGTCCCAATGCCAAAGTCCACGTCTTCATGTTTCCCACCCTCTCGCGTTGTCAGCGTCGCCGGCGAGCCGCAACGCGCGACAAGCAGGAGACGCTTGGTAAATCGGTCCCATGTCCCGCCGGGCCGGCGGGACCTACTCACAGCCGCGGCGCGGCCGGCTTGATTGGCGGCTCGTAATTGTTCGCTCCCTGCACCTTCACGCGACGGGAATAGACTTTGTCGCCGCAGGTGGCATAGACCGTGTCGAAGTTCTCGCCACCGAAGGTCAGGTTCGAGCACTTGCCGTTAGGCGTCGGAATGATGCAGTTGACGCGCCCCGCCTGATCGCACACTTGCAGCCCCAGACGCGTCGCCACCCAGAGCCGGCCATCTCGATCGACCCGCACGCCGTCGGCTCCGCTGTCGTCGGCCGTGTCGGGGACATGCAGGTGGTAGTACTTCTGCTTGTACGCCAGCGACCCGTCCTCCTGCACCTGGTAGCTATAGACCCAGTGCGAGCGGCTGTCAGCGACGTAGAGGAGCGATTGATCGGGCGAGAGGCAGAGGCCGTTGGCGAACTTCAGCCCCTCATCGACCACCTTCTTCTCGCCGCGCGGACTGATGAACCAGACCTTGCTGTTGTTCGGAGTACCAAACGGATCGGTTACGTACATGCCGCCGTCGTGCCGCACGACCAGATCATTTCCACGAAAGCCGTCGGCAATCATCGTCGGCTTTCCTTCGGCGTCGTAAGCGACGACCTGCTCCAGCCCGCCGGCATTGGCGTACAGCCGCCCGTCGGGACCAAACGCCTGCCCGTCGCCGCGCTTGCTGTCGGCCAGGAACTCGCTCACGATGCCTTTCAGATCGACCTTGAACGTCTTGCTGCTGCCGACGTCGTTGTAGAAGACCTCCCCCTTCGCGTTGACGGCTGGCCCCTCGGTGAACTTGTATCCTTCGCCGACGAGCTTCCAGTCTTCACCTTGCAGCAAAATATCCTTCAGTTGCTGCGAGCCTTGGCCCGCTTTCACCGGCTGCGGCCAATCCTTCCATAGATACCGCATCGCTGCGGGAAAGAGCTTCGTCGCATGCTCGCCGTTGTGCCCCCCTTCGCCCCACTCGTGCGTGTGTTCATAGCCGGCGAAGGCGAGCGACCGCTGCATCTCCTGGTTGGCCATCCACCAGTCGCCGCCGTAGATATTCAGGTCGTTCGAGCCGTCTTGCAGAAAGATGCGGATCGGCTTCGGCTCATACTTCCGCACGAGCGACGGATACTCGTTGCCTCCGCGTAAGGCCACGTACGTACCGATCGCCGAGAACACTCTGCTGAACGCATCGGGTCGCTCCCACGCCGCGGTGAACGCACAAATCGCTCCGCTCGAAGCACCTCCGATCGCTCGGTCGTTGCCGCTCTTGGATAGCTTGATCTCGCGCCCGTCGCTTGCCTTTTGCTTCTCGACCTCCGGCAACAGTTCGTCGAGCAAAAACCGGGCGTAGGCATCCCCCAGGCCATCGTATTCATAGCTCCGGTTGAACCGATCGAGTGCCGCCGAGCCATCCTTCGCCTTCACTCGTCCATGCATCACAAAGACGCCGATCGTCACCGGCATCTCTCCTTTGTGGATCAACTCGTCGAACACTTCCGGCGCTTTGTACTGCACGCCGTCCTGATTCACATAAACGCATGCGGGCTTGGCCGGATCGTACTGCTTGGGGACATAGACCCAGTAGTCCCGCACGGTGCCGGGAAAAATCTTGCTCTGGTCGAACGAATACTTGGTGACTTCCCCCTTAGGCCAGGCAGCGTCTTGAGCGGCGAGCGGCACAGCGGTCAGCAAGGCGATGGCCAACAGCAGGCGAGCGGGAGGCGTGAGCCTCCCGATGATGAGAACAAGGGAGAGGTTCGATGGCACGATGTAAACTCCAAAATGGTGTGGAAATCGTGAATCATGATACTACGCCTAAGACATAGACGCACGCGGGAGTGCAAGGTCGGGAGCCACGGACGAAACACGTGAGTTACATGGATGTTTCGAGACCGAAGAAGAGTTCCTTGTGGCTTACTGGCGACATGCGTACCGCACGCGATATATATTCTTGGCATGAATCCAGTCACCGAACTTCTGCTTGAGTCGTTGCGAAGCCGGATCGCGTCGGACCCAGACCTGTATCGGCGTGACTGGATTTCGCTGGTTCGACCGTCGATTCGACTAGCCACGCAGCGTGTCCCGTATGCTCGGATCGCAATGGGTGATTCTCGCATTGGGGGCGTCCCGGATGTTCCGTCCGATTTTGAGTGGCCACGTTGGTCCCCTTCACGCCCACGGGACGACAAATTCGGTCAACCCTGGCGTCCCGATGTTCCATTGCCTCAGGGTTTCATTGCACAACTTGATCTGAGCCATATTCCGCAGGTCGATGACACGTTGCCGCGATCCGGATGGCTTTACTTCTTTTACGACCGTTACTGCGAACCATGGGGATTTGATCCAGCAGATCGCGGTTGCTGCCGAATCATCTACGCCGATTGCGATCGCTCAGCCCTGGTTCGGACCGAACCACCCTCGGATAAGGATCTCGAACACGTTGCAGAACCGTGTGTCGTTGAAGCATGGCCCGAATTGACATTGCCCGACGATTTATCCGACCTCTGGTACGGGACGCCACCTTATGAAGCGTACCGACGCCTCTTAGAGGACGTCACGAAGTCTGTTGGGAACACTTCCCATCGATTGCTCGGTCATCCGCAACTTATCCAAGGCTCAATGGAGCTCGAGTGCCAACTGGCGTCTAACGGCATCTACTGTGGCGGTCCTGAAGTCTTCCAAAGCGAAGAGGCGGGGCGTCTCGAAGCCGGAGCGGCTGATTGGAGGCTTCTGCTGCAAATTGATACCGATGAAGATGGACCAGGTTGGATGTGGGGGGATGTTGGGCGAATCTATTTCTGGGTCAAGCAGCAAGATCTGAAACAGCTTCGCTTTGACGACGCGTGGCTCGTCTTCCAATGCTCCTAGCCGAACCTGCGGATGTTACAAACCACCCTCGCGTCACTACAGCGACTGCAAATACGCCAGTAAGTCCGCAAGCTGCTCGGGGGTCAGATTCGCCACCAATCCCGCTGGCATCGCCGAGACCTTTTGCGGCACGCGTTCGTCAATGTCGTCCAGCGGCAGGACGTGCTGCGTGCCGTTCCCTTCGCGGAGAACGATCGCGCTGGCCCTTTGGCTGACGACGAAGCCCGTGATGACCCGGCCGTCGCTCATCCGCGCGAGGTACGCTTCGTACCCCTGGGCGATCTTCGCGCTGGGATTCAGGATCGACTCGGCCAGTTCGTGCGGTTTGTAGCGCTTGCCGATATCGACGAGGTGCGGCCCTTTGGGCGTTTGCCCGTCGGCCGTCGTGTGGCAGGCGACGCACGACTGCGACTTGAATAGGGCTTGCCCCTTGGCCGCGTCCCCTTTAGCGGCCAGTGAACGAGAGTGGGCGACTTCATAGGCCAAGTTGCCAATCTGGTTGGGATTGGCCGGATCGGCTGCCGGCAGGACGATCGGCTTCTCCTCGACCTGAGCGACCGCCTCGGCAGTCGTCGGCAATCCCGGGAGCGACACCTGATGACGGGCGAGTTCCTTCCGCAGGTTGGCCGCCGTTTTCGCATCGCTATCGAGCACCGCCGCAGTGATGACCGCCCCGATGCGGTCGCTCAGTTCCCACTTCACCGGATCGTAGTACGGCCCGGTGCTGTCCGGACGAATCCCCCACCACGAGCCGTCGTAGTCGGCTTCGCGTTGATACAGGCGGATGAGCGTCACCAGAATGCCGCGGCGCAGATCGGAGTTGCGAGCGTTCCCGAGCTTCTGGATCAGTCCGTCCACGGCCTCGCGGCGATGCATTGACCGCATGGCCGCAATAGCGCCGGGCCAATGTTTGCCGTCGAGCGCGGCAAGACATGCTTCGTGAGCATTCAGTGAGACGAGTGCTTTCATCGCCAGATGTGGAATCACCCGGTCCGGGTCCGGCTGGTTCTGCACCGGTTGACGCGTTGACATTTCAGAGCCGGTCGGACGCATCGTGAACGGCACGAGGTGCTTAGCGACCGACACGTCTCCGAGGCGGCTGAGGCTGATGAGCGCCTGTGCTCGAACTCGCGGCGACGGATCGACCAAGGCTGCAACAAACGGCTCTGTGGAAACGCCGTCCAACTGCGACCGGCGATCGGCTAGCGCACGCAGGACGAATTCACGGACGACTGCGTCCTTAGTGAGCTTCGTAAGTGCCGCGTGCGACTTGGCGCCCTCCAGTTGCTTGAGTGTAAAGATCGCGGCCACGCGGCTTTCGAGTGACGCGGCGCTGTTCGATGCCAGCGCGAGCACTGCCATGGTCGCATCGTCGCTCGGGCCGCGGCGAAGGATTTCCCCCTGCGCATGCCAGCGTGTCGATGCGATGGGATCGGCCAGCAGTTTGACGAGCTTTGTGAGATCAATAGTCTCCAGATCAGGGAACTCCGCGGCTTTGAGCCCTTTTGGCGAAACGCGCGCGACAAAGCCGACGTTCGGCCCGACGAAGACCGACGCCTCTCCGCCAAGCCAACTCGCAACATACAGCCGACCGTCTGGCCCCAAATCCATGCCCGTCGCTCGCGGCAGCTTGAGAAAGACTTCCTGCATGAGGGCAAACGTCGGCCCGTCCGGCCGCAGTTCGTGCCGATAGACTTCGCTCCGCCCCCAGTCGCCCGTCAGAAGCGAGTTCTGGAACGCCTCTGGCCAGCGCAGGTCTTGCAAGAACAGCCCGCCCGTTCCGCCGCCACCGCCAAAGGTGCCGAGCGTCGGCATCGTCTCTTCGGTGAAATTCGCGAACAGCCGCGTATAGCCGTACTCACCCGACTGCACGAGATGACTCACGCGCGTGTCCCAGCCTGCGCCGTCGTTCGTGTTGTCGCGGGTGAAGACATTGAGCAGCGGATCAATGGCCAAGTCGAACGGATTCCGCAGCCCTGTGCAAAAGATTTCGAGTTCCGTGCCATCGGGCCGCACCCGCACCACGCCGCCGCCACGCAGCGAGATCTTGCGGCCGTCCTTCCCCACCGCTTCTTTGATTCCGTAATCGCCAACGCCGATATACAGCCAGCCGTCGATTCCCAGGCGGACGCAGTTGGTCGTATGGTCGCCGCCGCGATCGGTGATCTGGTTGGTCGTCAGGCCCGTGACGAGTTTCTCCTGCCGATCGGAGACGCCGTCGCCGTTGTCGTCGTGAAACACTGAAAGGTCAGGCGGATGCATCACCCAGACCGAACCGGCCCGGTAGCAGACGCCGCGGGGATGCTCAACTTTGGCGAAGATGGTCGCTGACTCGGCACGGCCGTCATCATCTTGATCGACCAGTCGCACGATTCGTCCACTGCCAGGCGTGCGACCGAGTGAACCTTGCTCATCGACCGCCACATAGACCACGCCGTTGGGAGCGGCAGAGATTGCGACCGGATAACTCACTTGCGGCGGTGCGGCGAAGAGCGTCGCTTCGAACTCTGGCGGCGCTTGCACGCCCGCTCGAAACGCCGCTTCGTCGATCGGCTTGTCGGGGCCAGTGCGGCCAGGAGGACCGCCCGCTCCTCCGCCACCGGCAGGCGGCCCGAAACTGAACGGCCGCGGAATGTAGCCCGCGCTTGTGCCGACGAGTTGACTGGCAATCGACGCCGTACGTTTCTCAGCAAATGTCTTCAAATCCGGCGGCTGCGGTCCAGCGCCGCCGGGTCCGCCAAAACCGGGCGGCGGCTCGCGGCGAGCGGCAACTGCCGCAGCCTCTTTCTCGCGAATGGCACCTGTCGCGGAATCGACGGCGGCGATCTTGGCGAGGAGCTTCTCCTTCGTAAAGACGGCCATGGCCAATTCCTTCAGCAGCGTCTGGTACTTCTGCTTGACTTCCGGCATCGCCAGGAGCCGATCGACGAGCTTGTTCTCCCCCGGATACGGCTTGTTGAGGCTCAGGTCCATCAGTTCGTCCGGCGAACCCATGAGCAAGAAATTGGCGAGCGAAAACTCCAGGTCGCCGGGAACGAACGCAAACTTCTGCGTTTCCGGCAGCAGGACAACGTGATAGTTCTGGCCCAGGGCAAAAAAGCTCTCGACATTCGAGGTAAGTGCATTTGCGGCCAGAAAACGCAGAAACGCATCGGTGTCGAGGAACGAGCCAATCTCGCGGCGAAACTCCTCGTCGGTCGCTTGATTGACGAGCCGAGCGAACGCCATCACTCGCTTCGCTTCGTCAGCAGTGGCGGGACGCTGCGGCCGATACTGTGACGCATACCGATTCCAGTCCTCGCCCAGAAAGTCGATGCCACGCACGCCGAACGGCTTCATCACGAGCGCCTTGTCGGCCTTCAACCGCAGGGCGACAAACGGACTGTCCATCCCCTCGATGACCGCGTAGAGGCCAAGGTATGCCTTGTCGTGCTTCCCGGGCACGGTCAACGTCACTTCCGCCAACGCGGTGCGCGGCGTGACGACTCCCGCCTCTCGAAACAGGTCCATCGCCAGCACTTCGCGAGCCTTCGACGGATCGAGCGGCATTGAATGCAATTGCAGCGACGTGGCTCCTTGCAGGTGCTTGCTTGTTTCTTTGCTTAGCCGCAAGGCGAGCGGCCGCTTCAGTCCCGTTGCCGAGACGAAGTATGTGATGTCGCCAGCATATCGCACGCCGACCTTTTCGCCCGGCTGCTCCTCGCTCGTTATCTCGTCGATCGTCAGCTCGCCGTTGGCCCAGGGGAACGACGTGCCGAACAGATTTTGTACGCTTTCTCGTCGCTCCACCGGAGCGGCCGGAGGAGCACCCGGTGGTGGGCCGCCAAAGCCTGGAAACGCAGACGCCGCGGGCTGCATCGCGGCGAATTCCTCTGGAGAAAGCTGTAGATGGATCGACCAGACTTTCGTCAGGCCGAACGCAGATTCTGCTTCTTGGGCGGTGACCGGCACCGCCATCCTCTCGATGCCCACAAAACACAACAAAGTCAACACACCATTCCCGAATCGCCGAGCAGACATCCATTTAGCCATCGCCAGACTCCGATGCGATATTCCTATGCAGACGTGACGAGTGTGTGCCGCGCGCAAATTCTCCTTTGAAACACCGCAGGAGGGAATGTGTTGCGGTGTCGGTTATTCTGCGGCAAACCGATATCCCACGCCCGATTCGGTCAGCAGGTATCGCGGCTGCGTGGGGTCCGCTTCCAGCTTTCGCCGCAGGCTGGCGACGAAGACGCGGAGATAGTGCGTCTCCTGGCTGCTGTCGGGTCCCCAGACTTCTTTCAGCAGCCAGCGATGCGTGAGCACCTTGCCCGCCTGGCTGACGAGTGCGACGAGCAGCTTATATTCGATTGGCGTGAGATGCACGCTTTCGCCACGCAACTGCACCAGCCGGGCGGCCCGGTCAACCGACAGCTCGCCGATCTTGATGACGGCCGGTTCGGTCCCGGCCCGATTCGCGTGCCGTAACGCCGCTCGCACGCGAGCAAGCAGTTCGCCGGTTCCGAACGGTTTGGTGATATAGTCGTCCGCTCCAGTATCAAGGGCCTTGACCTTTTGCGGCTCAAGATCGCGGGCCGAGAGAATGAGGATCGGCGTGGTCAGCCATTCTCGCAAGCGGCGGAGCACCTCTTGGCCGTCGAGGTCGGGGAGGCCGAGGTCGAGAATCACCAGGTCCGGCGGCTGGCTCGCGGCGACTTGCAGTCCCTCCTCGCCGCCAGCGGCTTCGTTCAGCCGATACCCCTCGCTCGACAGCGCTGCCCGCAAGAGCCGTCGAATCGGCGGATCGTCCTCGATAATCAGGATCAGCGGCGCGGGGGATGACATGATGGATGCGGCAGTAGGATCTGGCGGTCTCATTCTATCTGCACGTCTGGCGGCGTCTGGTCGCCCAGCGGCAGGCGGACAACGAATTCGGCCCCGCCGCCGGGACGATTTGCTGCCGCGATCTGTCCTCCGTGAATCCGAGCAATCGCTCGACAGATCGCGAGGCCCAGTCCGCTGCCACGAGTGGCGTCACCGCGCTCGTCGGCCCGATAGAACTTGTCGAACACCCGCTCCTCGTTTCTCGGCGGCAGGCCCGGCCCACGATCGCTCACCGCCAGGCGCAGCCACGGTCCGTCGATCGCCGCCGCCACCGTCACCTTCGTCCCACGCGGCGTGTGCCGGCCGGCGTTTTCGAGCAGATTGACGAGCACCTGCTCCAAAAGTAGCCCATCGACAAAGACGAGCGGTAGCCCATTCGGCAATTGGACGTCGAGCTCGTGCGATTCCAAATCGCGGTGCGTTCGGGCCCGCGCGGAGCCGACGATCTCCTCCATCACGTGCCACTGCTTGTGCGGTGTGACAGCTCCTGCATCGAGCCGCGACATCTGTAGGATGTTTTCGAGCAGCCGATTGAGTCGGATCGACTCGTCGGCCACCGTCACGAGCAACTGTCGGCGGGTATCGTCGTCGAGCGTCTTCGCCTCCAGCAGGCTGCTGCTCGCGCCGGCAATGGCGGCCAGCGGCGTCCGCAGGTCGTGCGACACGCTGGCGAGGAGCGTGCTGCGGACCTGCTCGGCTTCGGCGGAGATGCGAGCCTCCGCTGCGTCGATCGCAAGCTGGTCCCGTTCCAGGGCCAGGGCAAGCTGGCTCGCGCACGCTTCCAAGAGCCGCCGCTGTTCGGGCTCCAGCAGTCGCTCGGCATCGGCCACCGCGACGGCCAGAACGCCCACGGTTTGCTGCGAACCGACGAGCGGCAGGAAGAGCGCCGCGGCACTGGGGAGCGTATTCGTGCCCGCCCCGGCGAGCTGATCGTTCTCGGCGACCCACTGCGCGACGGCGGCACTCGTCGGATGCTTGGCGATCGATGTGTCGTGGCCGAAAACCAGTTGCAGCGGATCATTCCCACGGCGAGTGAACACGGCGACTTCACCGCCTGTCAACTCCGCGATCTTGTCGGCTGCCGCGGAAATCAGGAAGACGCCGCCGTACAGCGAACTAAGCTGCTTGCCTAGTTCGTACAGCCCCGCCGTTCGACGCTCGCGAAGTTTGGTGCTCTCGATCTGGGCCTTGAGTCGGGCCGCGAGCGTACCGATCAACAGGCCGATCGACAGCATCACCGCGAACGTGACAACGTACTGCGTGTCGGTGACGGCAAACGTGAGTTCCGGAGCCACGAAGAAGAAGTCAAACACCAACACTGCCAGAACGCTGGCCAGAATTGCCGGCCCGCGCCCCCAGCGAAACGCTACGAGTGCTACTGCCGCCAGAAACAACATCACTGTGTTCGCCTCGGCATCGGCCAAATGCAACTGCCGCAGTGCTGCGGCAATGAATCCGCACGCGACGATCGCCGCCGTAGCCAGGCCGTACGGCCGCCAATCAACAAGAGTCGCCGCAGCAACTTTCGCCGTCTTTGCAGCCTCTTCCTTCTCGCCGTGAATCACATACACGTCGATCGGTCCGCTTTGCTCGAGCAAATCATCGACGACCGCTCCCCAGAGCAGCCTCCGCCAGCGCGGCTCGTTCGTCTTGCCGATCAGGATCTTTGTGACGTTGCGCGAGCGGGCGTAGTCGAGAATCGCCGGCGCGATAAACTGGCCGGAGACCGTCGCTATTTCGGCGCCCAGGTGCTCTGCGAGACGAAAGTTTTGTGCGATTTGTTCCTTCGCGTGGTCGCTCGCCTTTCGCCCTGCAAGATCGACGGAGACGGCCAGCCAGGGAGCATCGAGGGCTGATGCCATCCGCTTCGCCGTACGAATGACTCGGGCCGTCGTCGGACTGGGACCGACACAGACGAGCAACCGATCCGCCGTCGCCCACGGATGCCGCACCGCTCGCTGCTGGCGGGCGAGCTCCACGTCGGTGTGAATGCGCCGGGCCGCCTGCCGCAACGAAAGCTCACGGAGGGCACTTAGGTTCGACTTCTGAAAGAAGCTCTGGATCGCCCGCTGCGCCTGCTCGGGAACATAGATTTTGCCAGCGGCCAGCCGGGCGAGCAGGTCGTCGGGCGCGAGATCCACAAGTTCCAGGTCGTCGGCCAGTTCAAAGATGCGATCGGGGACTGTCTCGCGGACGACAATGCCGGTCACCTGCCCGATCACGTCGTTCAGGCTTTCCAGGTGCTGCACATTGAGCGTCGTCCAGACGTTGATCCCCGCGGCGAGGAGTTCCTCGACATCCTGCCACCGCTTCGTGTGGCGGCTCCCCTCGGCATTGGTGTGAGCCAGTTCATCGACGAGCAATAGTTCGGGGCGGCGCGCTAGTGCCGCATCGACGTCGAATTCGCGGAGTGTGACGCCGCGGTAGTTCAGCTCGCGCGGAGGGAGTGTTTCGAGCCCCGCCAGGAGCGACTGCGTTTCCGGCCGGGCGTGCGGCTCGATGTAACCAACGACGATATCGCGCCCTTCGGACTTCGCCCGATGGGCGTTTTCGAGCATCGCGAACGTCTTGCCGACGCCGGCCGCGTAGCCGAAGAAAATCTTCAGCGAGCCGCGCTGCGACTGCGACTCGGCGGCCTGTACCTGGGCGAGGAGTTGATCGGGATCGGGGCGGCTCGTGGTCATTGCACGCGGGGCTGCCCCGTGGTTGGCTGATCGTCAAGAGCGAGATTCAGGAGCAAGACGTTCACGCGTGGTTCGCCCAGAACGCCGAGCGTTCGAGGTTCAATATGGCGAGCGACAAGCCCGCGTACCTGGTCGGCGGACAGCCTGCGAGCCTGGGCGATACGATCGACTTGATAATACGCTGCCTCGGGGCTGATGTGCGGATCGAGCCCGCTGCCGGAGGCGGTCACCAGATCGAGAGGGACCGCACCTTGCTGGGTGGGATGCTGGGAGCGGACAGTTTCAACACGGGATTTTACACCGTCAAGAAGAGCCGGATTGAGAGGTCCCAGGTTCGAACCGCTCGATACGCCGCCGTTGTACGGATAAGGCCCCGTCGCAGAAGGTCGGCTCCAGAAGTACTTTTCGTCATCGAACGGCTGGCCAATCAGCCGGCTGCCGATGACTTTGCCGTCGCGAACGATCAAGTTGCCGCCAGATTCCGTGGGGAACAACGTCCAGCCGACGGCGCTGACCACCAGAGGATAGACGACGCCGGTTAGCAACGTGAAGGCAATGAAGACGACGATGGTCGGGCGGAGGTTGCGAAGGAGGTCGTTTGTCATAAGTCACTCGTCAGTTACAACGCGAAACTTGAAACCCGGAATGGGAAACTCAAGACATCGCTGGTCCAGCCAAGTTGGTGTAAAAGAGAATCAGGTCGATCAACTTGATGCCAATAAACGGCACAATCAGGCCACCGACTCCATAGAGAAGCAGGTTGTCTCGGAGGAGCGCAGCGGCCGGAACAGCGCGGTATTTCACGCCGCGTAAGGCCAGCGGAATCAGGAAAACGATCACCAGGGCGTTGAAGATGACCGCCGAGAGGATCGCGCTATTAGGCGTAGCGAGTTGCATCACGTTTAGCTTGTTGAGCACCGGATAGGTCGTGGCAAAGGCAGCCGGAATAATCGCGAAGTATTTAGCCACGTCGTTGGCAATGCTGAACGTGGTGAGCGCCCCGCGGGTCATCA
>CAYLLN010000101.1:0-22135 GCA_964384375.1 uncultured Pirellulaceae bacterium | reverse complement strand
GGCAGCGGTGATCGTCACCGGCTTGTCGGGCATCACGTCGATGCCGGTATCCTGCCAACCTTCGTTGGCCAGAATGTCGAAGCTCGCCGTCTGGGCCCCCCGCTCGTGCGAGAGCATTTCCGCCAGCTTCGCCTGAGCGGGGGGATACTGCGGCACTAGCTTGAGGATCTCCTCATACACTGCCCGGGCCTTGCTCCAATCCTTGTCGTTTTCGTACTCCTTCCCCAATTTCTCGGCTTCCTTGACGAATTCCAGGTGAAGCGCCAAAAGCCGCTTGTCGTCCGGCAGCGGGCGGACCTTGGGCGCGTCACGTTCGTCTGACTTCGTGTCCTCCCGTTTCCCCTTTCCTTTGCCCGTTTTGGCTTCCTGCCCGCCGAGCGAAAGAACGAAACAGGCCAAGGCGACAAGGCCGATGGCGGAGAGAATGAGGCGACGAAACATGATGGATAGTCCTTCGTTTTTTGTCACTTGTCACTTGTCACTGGTTGGAAGTTGCGGTGCTTACGCCCCTCGCAAATGACAACGGACAAGTGACCAATGACACTTATAGAACGCTCCCGCTTGCCCGGTGTCTCCGCCGCGGGCTAAAAACAGACAAATTGTCATCCCCAGTTTAACTCACTCGTCCTTTCGTCTGCGAGTTATTCCATGCCTATCGCCTATTCCTGCCCCAGTTGCGGCAAGCAGTTCACCGTCGCCGATCAATATGCCGGGCAGTCCGGCCCCTGTGCCGCCTGCGGCAAGCCGATCACGATTCCGCTGGCTGGCGGAATGCCGATGGGGATGCCGCCGGGCTATGCTCCGCAAGCGGCTGCCGCGACAGGCGTGGGAGCGTCGCTCGCCGTCATCATCATCGCCCTGGCGGTCGTGCCGCTGCTCATCATTGGCATCCTGGTGGCCTTGCTTTTGCCGGCCATTGGCGCGGCCCGCGGCGCGGCCAAGCGGGCCCAGTCCTCGAACAACATGAAGCAGCTCGCCCTCGCGATTCACAACTATCACGACGTCTATCAGTCGCTCCCGCCGGCTGTTGTCACCGATGCCAACGGCAAGCCGCTCTATAGCGGCCGCGTGCTCTTGCTGCCGTTTTTGGAACAAGCGTCCGTTTACGAACAGTGGGACAAGTCGCAGTCGTGGGACAGCTCGGCCAACAAGCCGCTGGCGGACATGATCATTCCTACGCTTCGCGATCCGAACGAGACCGGCCCGATGAGCCACACGAGCTACCTCTTCTCGGCTGGCCCGGGTTCGCTCTTCGAGCCGGGGCAGAACGTCAAAATGACCAACGTCACCGACGGCCTCTCAAACACGATCATGATGGTCGAGGTGAAAGGGAGCGGCATCAATTGGGCGGAGCCGCGCGATCTCGACCTGTCATCGGGAACGCTCCCAGCGGGCAATCACGCGGCGGGGAACATCATGGCGATGGGGGACGGTTCGGTTCGCACGGTCCCCGCGGGCACCTTCCCGCAGACGATCCAAGCCTCCGCCACCAAGAGCGGCGGCGAAACGGTGATGCTGCCGTAAGCAGCAGGCTCACTCCGTGTCCCGTGATGCGGGCATCTTTTCGCTTGCAGCAGCGCCGCCAGCCACGTTCAATAGAGTGGCCCCGTTCTGCTGTAGGTAGCTCCTCGCATGTCTCCCGAAACCGAGCCCGTACCGCCGCGCGGTCAACAGCCCGCTGCTGCCGACCCTGCCTCCACCGTCTCGCTCGTCCGTCCCGGAACCGACACGTCGATCGGTACCACACCGACAATCGACCGCACGGCAGCTTCGCTCGCTGCGCAGACCGCGCCGCGCGTCAACATTCCCAACTACGAGATTCTGGCCGAAGTCGCCCGCGGCGGCATGGGGGTCGTTTATAAGGCCCGCCACGCGCAGCTCGATCGCACCGTCGCGCTGAAGATGATCCTTACGGGCCAGTTCGCTGGCCCGGAGCAGATCGAACGCTTCAAAGCCGAGGCCCGCGCCGCCGCGCAGCTCGAACATTCCGGCATCGTTCCGATCTACGAGATCGGCGAGCACGACGGGCAAAACTTCTTCGCGATGCAGTTCGTCGGCGGCGGCACCCTGGCCGACAAGCTCGCCGCCGGCCCGCTCGCTCCAAAAGCCGCCGCTGACCTTCTGAGGCAAGTGGCGGAGGCGGTTCATCACGCCCACACCCGCGGCATCGTCCATCGCGACCTGAAGCCGGGTAACGTGCTGCTCGACGACGACGGCCATCCCAAAGTGACCGACTTCGGCCTCGCCAAGCAACTCGAAGGATCACGCGGCCTCTCGCTCACCGGCGACGTGATGGGAACGCCGCAGTACATGGCCCCCGAACAAGCCGCGGGGAAGGTCCACGAGGTCGGCCCGCTCGCCGACATCTACGCCCTCGGCGCGATCCTGTACGCCGCACTCACCGGGCGGCCGCCGTTCCAGGCTGCCACGTTCGTCGAAACATTGCGGCAGGTGACCGAGCAAGAGCCAGCATCCCCCCGGCTCTTGAACGGAGCCGTCAATCAGGACTTGGAGACGATCTGTCTCAAGTGCCTGCAGAAAGAGCCGGCGCGGCGCTATGCATCGGCTGCTGACCTGGCCGCTGACCTGGGCCGGTTCCTCCGCGGCGAGCCGATTCTCGCCCGACCAGTGAGCCGCGTTGAGCATGCCATCCGCTGGTGCCGGCGCAATCCACTGGCGGCAGCGCTGGTGGGAACCGTCGCCGCTGCGCTGGCCACGGTGCTCGTCACGCTCGCCGTCTCGTACGTTCGCATCTCGAGCGCCCTGGAGAGCGAAGCCGCCGCGACCGTCAAAGAGAGGGACGCCAAGAACAAGGCGATTGCGGCGACCGATCGCGAAACGAAGGCCAAGAACGACGCCGTCGCTGCCGCTGGTCGCGAACGGAAAGCAAAGAACGACGCGATGGAGGCGACCACTCGCGAGTCCAAAGCCAAAGACGAAGCGATCCAAGCCAACATCCAAACCACGCGGGCCAGAGCGGTCGCCGAAACGGCGCTCGCCTCGGCCCAGCGAAACCTCGCCTTCAGTCGCCTCCGCCTTTCGTACCAGCATTGGAAAAACGGCGACGTCCCCGAAGCGGCGCTGCTCCTCGATCAAACACCCACTGACCTGCGCGGCTGGGAGTGGCACTACTCTCGCAGGCAATGCGACGCAGACCTTGGCCGCGTTTACAGCCGCGGCAATACGCGGCACGTTTCTAACGCCGTCTTTAGCGCCGACGACCGCTGGGTCGCAGTCGGCATCGATCAGGATGTGCTCGTGCTCGATGCCCAGACGTTGAAAGTTTTGAAGCAATTCTCGCTCGAACCGACGCGCGCCAATCAAGTCGCCATCAGCCCCGACAACCAGCGCCTTGCCGTGCTGACGGGGACCGGCGGCGTCCGCATTCTGGAGATCGAAACCGGCAGGACCATCGCCGAGATCGCGCAGGTCGAAGCGACGATCCGCGAACGAATCTCGTTCAGCCCGGACGGCCGCTGGCTGCTCGATCCGAAGGGGACCGTGTACGACGCGACGACCGGCAATCAGACGCTGGCGGCTTTGCCCCGTGCACTCGACGCGGTCTGGGCGCCGAGCGGCGAGTGGTGTGCCGTCGCCGACACGAACGAAATCGTGCTCCGCACGCCGACCGGCGAAGTGCTCCGTAAAATCTCCCCTTCGTCGAATCCACTCGCCGTTTCGCCCGACGGCCAGCAGATCGCCCGCGGTTGGATGGATGGCGTCGAGGTAGTGAGCGCCGTCGATGGAAAGCTGCTCCAGTCCTTTCGCGGCGTTCCCGACAACACACTCGACATCACCTTCAGCCGCGACGGCAAGCGACTGGCGGTGGCGGGCTCCGAGCGGTCGATCCGCGTGTGGAATCTGGATACGCAGTCGGTCGAATACCTGCAGGGGCCGCTCGTGGCAACGATTCGTGGCCACGAGGGGCGGGTCGATAGCGTCGCCTTCAACAGCGACGGCTCGCGACTCGTTGCCACTTCGGACGAGGCCGTGCGTCTGTGGGATCCGCGCTACGATCCGGAAGTCGTCCGCTGGGTTTGCACCGGCAACAAGACCTTCGATCCGACCGGCAAGCTGGTCGCCTCGGCTGAGAACGAAGCGGGCTGGGCCATTTACGACGCGGCGACGCGCCGGGAAATCCGGCGAAAGACCGCTCCCGGCAAATCGTCGTGTATCGCGATCAGTCCCGACGGCCGTCTTGTCGCGACCGGCGGCCCAGCGGGAATTGCCATCTTTAATGCCGAGTCGGGCGAACTGGTGCTTGAGCCCGCAGCCCCCCACACCGCGCATCTCGCCTTCGAGCCGCAAAGTGGGCGGCTCGCTTCGACCGGCGACGACAACATTGTGCGGCTTTGGGACCTGGCCACTGGCAGCAACCTGGCCAACCAGCGAATGCCGGCCAAGATCTTTCGCCTGCAGTTCATCTGGCCGTCGCCGGAACTCGCCGTGCTCGTTTCCGGGCGCATCATCGTTTGGAACACCGAGCACATCGAGCAGGCTCGCATCCTGCCGCCGGAACGGGTCATGGACTTCGACATCGATCCGCAAGGCGCCTCGCTGGCAACGGTGCATGGCTACGAAACGGGGGTGCAAATCTGGAATCTCGCGACGGGACATCTCACCGCCATCATGCCGGCAGCAGAGAAAATGGGCCGCGTCGGCTTTCATCCCGACGGCACGCGCGTCGCCGCGGCCACCGGTGCGGGATCGGCCACGTTGCACGTCACCGTCTGGGACATCCCCAGCCGGCAGGAACTCCTCTCGTTTCGCGAGCGGGGCATGCTCCGCTTTGTCGGCAAGCTCGACTTCAGCCCCGATGGCCGCTGGCTGCTAGGCCAGGGACCGTCGCTTTCGCGAATGTGGGACGGCATGGCTCAGCACAACGACCTCCTCCTCGCGGGACAGAACTCGGAGATTCACGCTCTGGAATTCACTCCCGACGGCAAACGGCTTGTCTCGGGCGCCTGGGATCGCACGCTCAAGGTCTGGGATGCCGAGCAAGGACGCGAACTCGCCACGCTCACCGGCGTCGTCCACAACATCAGCAGCCTGGGGATCAGTCCTGACGGCCAGTGGGTCGTTGCCTCGGGCGATCCGCAGGTGCATCGTTGGAGCCTCGACGGCGGCGAGCCACAGAAGTGGAAGGGGGACGAAGTTCTCGTCAACGAACTGGCGCTCCGCCAGGACGGCAAGCAAGTCGCTCTCGTCGGCGGTGAACCGCTGGTGCATCTCCATGATGCCCAGTCCGGCGAACGACTCCGTAGCTTGGAATGCGACGTGCCCAAAGTGGCCGCGCTCGCCTTCGTGCCGGGCAAGGACGAACTGCTCTTCCTCGGCGGCGGTCAGAACTACGGCGAGCTCCGCGCTTGGAATCCGCAAACGGGCGAGCTTCTGCGAACGACCAAGCTGCCCGCCACCGGCACAGCGCTCGCCCTTTCGCCCGATGCACAGCGCCTGACAATCGCCCTCATGGACGGCACCGTCCGCATCTGCGACCGACAGACGGGAACCGAGCAGCGCTCACTAACCACTCCTCAGCCGCTCGGCGCGGTCGCCTGGTCGCCGAATGGCAAATGGGTCGTCGCGGGGGGACTCAGTCGCGAAGCGATCGTTTGGAATCCCGACACCGGTAACGAAGTCGCCAGGCTGATGCAGTCCAAGTCGATCACCGCGCTTGCCTTCGCTCCCGACAGCAGCCGGCTCGCCATTGGCACCTCCGGCGGCCACATTCGCCTGGTGCCAACCAATTGGCCCAATGTCCCTGAAGCACCGACCATGCCACCGGCGAAGTAGAATCGCTAGGATAACGAGCAAGGAGCTACCCCCATGCCCATCAGCTATTCCTGCCCCAATTGCGGCAAGCAGTTCAACGTCGCCGATCAGTATGCCGGCCAAACCGGGCCGTGTGCCGCCTGCGGACAAACGATGACCATTCCCGGCGCGGTACCGCCGCCGGGATACTACGCCCCGCAAGCTGCGGCCCGCAGCAGTGGCAGTGGCGGAACCGTGGCCATCGTCATCGTGCTTGCTGTCCTCGTGCTGATGTGTCCCTGCGGCGTGGCGTTGCTCCTCCCCGCCGTGCAGGCCGCTCGCGAAGCGGCACGTCGCACTGCGTCGCAAAACAATCTCAAGCAGATCGGCATTGCTCTGCACAACTATCACGACACGTATAACCAGTTCCCGCCAGCCGTCGTGACCGATGCCAATGGCCAGCCGCTCTATAGTGGCCGCGTGCTGCTCCTGCCGTTCATGGAACAGCAGGCCCTGTTTAACGCCTTCAACAAGAACGAACGCTGGGACAGTCCGGCGAACATGGCCCTGAGCCATACGAAAGTCTCGACCTTTGTCGATCCGTCGAATCCCAACCAAGGCCCCGACAGCAGCTATGCGTTCGTCACCGGCACGGGCTCGCTCTTCGAGGCCGGTCAACCAATCCGCATCCAGACCATCACCGACGGCACCTCGAACACGCTCGCCTTCATCGAGGTGCAATCGACCGGGGGGAGCTGGGCCGCACCGAGCGAGGTCGATCTGGCCCAACTGGCCGGAGGAATGCCCAAGGGGAATCATCCCGGTGGCAACCTGGCCCTCTTTGCCGACGGGAGCGTGAAATTCCTGAGCCAGAACATTGCCCCGCAGACGCTGCACCAACTCGGCACCCGCGCCGGCGGCGAGGCAGTCGCAGCACCGTAGTTTCGTTGCCGGATTTACCGCTTCCTACGCTGCACCGCATAGCCGTAGGAAGTGGGCCACGACGGCTCTTGATTCAAAGCGGTTTGTGCTTTGAGGGCCCAGTACGGCTCCCGGAGCATCTCGCGGGCGATCATCACGAGGTCCGCAGCACCGGACGTGATGATTTCGTTTGCCTGGTCCGGCTCCGTGACAAGGCCGACGGCGCTCGTCGCGATGTCTGCCTCCTTGCGAATCTCGGCAGCCAGCGGCACCTGATAGTTGCGGCCGACGGGAATCGTCGCCTTGGGAACGAGCGCCCCGGAACTTGCGTCGATCAGATCGACGCCGACGGGCTTCAGTGCTTTCGCGAGCGCGACCGAATGCGCGAGATCCCAGCCACCCTCGACCCAGTCGGTTGCCGAAATGCGCACGAAGAGCGGCACATCGTCGGGCAGCGTGCGGCGCATGGCCTGTGCCGTTTCAATGACCAGCCGCATCCGGTTTTCGAGACTTCCGCCGTACTGGTCCTTGCGCGAGTTCGATAGGGGCGAGAGAAACTCGTGCAGCAAGTAGCCGTGCGCTGCGTGCAGTTCGATGACACGAAAGCCCGCCACGAGCGCCCGTTTGGTCGCTGCAACAAATGCGTCCTTCACCCCCTGAATCCCCGCCAGGTCAAGTTCGCGTGGCGTCACGTCGCTTTCATGAAAGGGAATCGGGCTGGGAGCGACCGGCGTCCAGCCTCCCTCGGCAGCCGATTTGATCTGTGCCCCGCCCGTCCACGGCGGCATACAGCTTGCTTTGCGGCCGGCGTGCGCGAGTTGTATACCGGCAACCGCGCCCATGCGATGGACGAAGCTTGCAATCCGCGCCCACGCTTCCATTTGCGAGTCGTTCCAAATCCCCGTGTCTCCCGGCGTGATCCGCCCTTCAGGCACCACGGCAGTCGCCTCGCAGAACACCAGCCCCGCACCGCCGACCGCCCGGCTTCCCAGATGCACGAGGTGCCAATCGTCCGGCATTCCATCCACCGCGCAATACTGGCACATCGGCGAAACGACGATCCGGTTCCGCAGCGTCACGCCCCGAATGGTGAGCGGCGTCAGCAAGTCGGTCTCCGGCAGGTTCCGATCGTGATCGGAATCGGCGACGCAGCCGGCGTGATGGGCAGGAGCGGCGGAAGTTGAATCGGACATGGGAATGTGCTCCGCACAACGAGGAAAATGGTGGGCCGGCAATGGTAGCGCGACGTTGCTGCGAAGGCAAATGGCGAAGGGGGCGGTGGTCGCGGAGCGAACCACGGCGCGTGCAGCGAAAGGCGACCTACGGCGTCGGCCATTTCCCTTCAACAATCGGCTGCAGCACAAGCTTCGCAGGATCGACCACGACGTGCTTCACTTTCTGCCGCTTCCAGGTGTACGTGATATGGACGAGCCCATCGGCCGTTTGAATCACCGCGGGATAGCTGTACTCGCCCGGCTGGCTTTCGAGGACCAGTGCCGCTTGCCAAGTCTTGCCGTCGTCGCTCACGGCCACGTTCAGCGGCGAGCGGCCCCGGTTCGTGTGGTTATAGACGAGCAAATGCCGGCCGTCCTTGAGCGTGACCCCGTCGATTCCCGAACCAGGATGCGGCAGCTTTACCGCTGCTAGTTCACTCCACGTTTCGCCCCCGTCTTTCGACCACGTTTCCCACAACTGCCCCGACGACCGATTGCGGCACAGCGCCTGCAGCTCCTTGCTATGCTCAAAGACCGTCGGCTGAATGGCTTGCTTCGTCGTCCCGTCGCAGAGGGCCGGCGTCCGCTTCCACGTTTGGCCCGCATCGGTCGTCCATTCCATGTGAATCCGCCAACCGTTATCCTCGGTCGAACTAGGGCACAGTAACTTGCCCCCTTCCAGCAATATCGGCTTGTTCTTGATGGGGCCGGCAATTTCGTCGGGCAGGCGCTCCGGCTTGGACCAGGTCCGCCCGCCGTCGGTCGAGCGAATCAGCATTCCCCACCACGTGCTCGGGCTGGGGCCGACCTTGTAAAACAATAGCAGCGGACCATCGGGCATCTGAAACAGCACAGGGTTCCAGCACGGATGCCGCTTTTCAGCCGACTCAACGCCGTTGGCCACCTCGACCGGCGTGGACCAATTCTTGCCGTCGTTTCGCGAAACCCAAATCCCCACATCGGGATGCTTCTCTTCCGTTCCCCCAAACCAAGCAGCCACCAAGCCGTCCTTCGTCTCGGCAATCGTCGAAGCGTGGCACTCGGGAAACGGCGCCGTCTCGTAGAGGAACTCGGTCTTGAGCATTCCGGCCGGCAGCGGCGCGTCGTCCGCAGAAACGGCTACGTTTGCGAAAACCAACACGGTCAACGGCAATGCAAAACTGCGAGCGAGCATGAAGGCAATTTGGGGTGAGGCGAAATTGAGGCGAAAAGCGAAATACAGCGTTCCGCTAGTATCGCCGCTATGCGTCCCCAGTGAAACGGCCGAACTCCATCCCCTTCGTGCTTTCTGCCCCTTTCGTGTTTTCGCGACCCGCCTTTTGCCAGCCGGCCTCGATGCTGCTCGTTCCCTCCCGACTCGCGATTCGCTTTCCACCCATGCTATAACGTTGATCCATGCAACCTTTCCAAACAGGCCTCGATCGCTGCCTGGCCTCGCCGCCGGCTGCTTTGTCTGCCGGGGCGAAGTTCGGACTGCTGCTCAATCAGGCCTCAGTCGATGCCCGCCTGCGGCTTTCGTGCGATGTGCTGGCCGAGCGATTCCCCGGCCAGCTTGCCGCGATCTTCTCGCCACAACACGGCCTCTGGAGCCAGGAACAGGCGAACATGATCGAGTCGCCACACGGCCACTACGAGCCGCTCGACGTGCCGATCTACAGCCTCTATTCCCGCACGCGGCGACCGCTCCCCGACATGCTCCGCGGCCTCGATTGCTTCGTGATCGACCTGCAGGATGTCGGCACGCGGATCTACACGTTCATCTGGACCGTGCAGAAGTGCCTGCTCGCATGTGCCGAGGCGGGCATTCCGGTCATCCTGCTTGACCGGCCCAATCCAATCGGCCGGACGGCAGAAGGGCCGATTCTCGATCCGAAAATGACGAGCTTCGTCGGAGGCTGGCCGATTCCCCTCCGCCACGGCCTGACGATTGGCGAGCTCGCCTGGCTCATTCACCGCGAACAGCAGATCGACGTCTCTTTGGAGGTCGTCCCCATGTCCGGTTGGCAGCCGGACGAGCCCTGGCCGGCATCGCGGATATGGATTCTTCCTTCGCCGAACATGCCGCGGCTGGAAACGACGCTTGTCTATGCGGGGCAGGTGCTGCTGGAAGGGACGAACCTCTCGGAGGGCCGCGGCACCACGCTCCCGTTCGAGGTTTGCGGCGCTCCGTTCATCGACCCGCACGCGCTGGTGCATGAGATCAATCGCCATCCGCCCCCTGGCGTGATTCTGCGGCCGTTCCGTTTCGTGCCGACATTCGACAAATGGCAGAATCAGCGCTGTGGCGGCCTCGCCCTGCACGTGACCAATCGCCACACCTACCGCCCCGTTGCGACCACCGTGCAGCTACTGGCAGCCGTCGCTCGCCTCTATTCGAATGAGTTTGCCTGGCTTCCGCCGCCGTATGAGTACGAATACGCCCAAGGGCCAATCAGCATCCTCTTCGGCGCTCGCCGCCTACAGGAGCGTCTGGCCGACAATTCGCCGCTGACTCCAGCCGACTTCACGTCGCTGACCGCTTTCGACGAAAGGGCCTGGTCGGCACGGACGGCCCCGTGCCGGCTGTATTGAAATACCAACCCGAAGCGCCAGCGAGGCGCTTTGCAGATTGCGCGAGCGGCGATCCTCTCCGCGGCCTTTGCGCTCTTGGCTTCTTTGCTTTGAATTGGTTGATCCTGCTGAAATCTGTGTCGTCACAGCGTACATTTGAGTATCATGCTGCCCGGTGCTCCTGCCTCACGATTGTCAGACCATGCCCGATACCGACCTCCCCATCTCCGGCGATGCCCGCCCTGAGTTTGCTCCCTTCGATGCCTGGCTCACCGCCTGGATGGCTGAGCACAAGATTCCCGGTGCGGCGCTGGCCTTGGCGAAGGACGGCCGCGTCGTCTTTTCCCGCGGCTACGGCTTTGCTGACCGCGACGAAAAAACGCCGGTGCAGCCCGACGCCCTCTTCCGCATCGCCAGCGTCAGTAAGCCGATCACTGGCGTGGCGATCATGAAGCTCGTGCAAGACGAGAAACTGAAGCTCGAAGACAAGGTGCTCGATTACATTCCGAACGAGCCGTTCTTCGAGGAGGGGGGCAAATTCGACGAGCGCTGGAAGCAAATCACGGTGGTCGAATGCCTCGCCCACACCGGCGGCTGGGATCGCGACAAATCGTACGACCCGATGTTCCAGGCGGCTCGCATGGCCAAGTCGATGAAGATCGACCTGCCGCTGTTGCCGGAGCAAATCATCCGCTATCAGCTCGGCCAGCCGCTCGACTTCGACCCGCTCACCCGCTACGCCTACTCAAACTTCGGCTACTCAATCCTTGGCCGCATCATCGAGAAGATCGCCGGTCAGACGTACGAAAAATACGTGAGCGAGTCGATCTTGAAGCCGCTGGGCATCGAGCGGCCGCGAATCGGCGGTTCGCTCGAAGCCGAGCGAGCGGAAGGGGAAGTCCGTTACTACGACGTCCATAACGGCAAGGGGCTGGCCACCGTCGGCCCCGGCGCGGGGAAGGACGAAGTACCGATCAGTTACGGTGTCTGGCGGCAGGAGACGCTCGACGCCCACGGCGGCTGGATTGCGTCGGTGATCGACCTCGTCAACTTCGGGGCTGCCTTCGACATGGTCGATGAAGGCCGCAAAACCCGCGGCGGACTGCTCAAAGCGGCCACCACGCGGCTGATGTTCTCGCCGCAGGTTACGATCACCAAACCGGAACCCGGCGGCAGCACGGGCATCTATTACGGCCTCGGTTGGCAGCTTAAGAACGAAGAGAGCCTGCTGGTGGCCCGCCACGGCGGTGCACTCCCCTGCACAGCCGCATCGCTCATGCATTTCCCGGACGGCACGAACCTCGCGGTGCTGACGAACCTCGGCCAATCTACCGACGGCAAGTTTCTCGGCCGCTCGCTCGAAGAGCCGCTGACCAAACTGGTCCGCGAAGTGAAAGAGTGGCCTGCGACGACAAACTGAATCGCGCCTTCTAATTGACTGGAGCATTCCAATGTCCGCTCCCTCCATTCGCTATCCGTCGATTGCACTGACCATTGCCGTCTTGTTGACAGGACGCATGGCGGGGGCGGCCGAACTGGCCGAATCCATCCCTTTCAAGGCCGGCGAAGAAGGCTATCACACCTACCGCATCCCCGCTCTCGTCGCGACGAAGAAAGGGACACTGCTCGCCATCTGCGAGGGACGGAAGAACGGCCGCGGCGACCACGGCAACCTCGACCTCGTGCAGAAACGGAGCACTGACGGCGGCAAGACGTGGGGCAAACTGGAACTGATCTACGAGGAAGGTGGCGACGCAAAGGTCACGATCGGCAACCCGTGCCCCGTCGTCGATCAATCGACCGGCGTGATCTGGCTGCCGTTCAATCGCGACAACGACCGCGTCCTCGTGACTAGTTCCAGCGACGACGGCCAAACCTGGGCCAAGCCCCGCGACATCACGGCCGACGTGAAACCCAGTGACTGGTCCTGGTATGCGATGGGCCCCGGCAACGGAATTCAACTCCAGCACGGCAAGCATGCTGGGCGGCTCGTCATTCCATGCGACCACTGGGTCGGCACTCGCCTGAACAATGCACAAGGCTGGGACCACCACGGCCGCTCGCACGTCGTCTATTCCGACGACCACGGCCAGACCTGGAAGGCCGGCGGCTCCACCGACTATGCGATGAACGAGTGCGCCGTAATCGAACTGGCGGACGGTACACTGATGCTCAACAGCCGGAGCTATCGCGGCAAGGCTTGCCGGGGCATCTCGCTGAGCAAGGACGGCGGTGCGACCTGGGAGCCGACGACCGATGATCCAACACTTGTCGAGTCGGTCTGCCAGGCAAGCTTGATTCGCCACAGCGACGGCACGGTCGTCTTCTCAAACCCCGCGGTCCCCAAGGGACGCAGCCACCTGACCGCGCGACTTTCAGACGATGGCGGGAAGACGTGGCCCAGCTCGCGGCTGGTGTGCGAAGGGAGCGCCGCCTACTCGGCGCTCGCGGAACTCCCTGGTGGCGACATCGGACTGCTCTATGAACGCGACAACTACAAGCAGCTTGTTTTCGCCCACTTCCCGCTGGCGTGGGTGAAGGAAGGGACGAAGTAAACCACCTCGGCTTGGAACGCACATCGAATTCAACGCGAAGGCGCGAAGGATCGCAAAGTCGCAAAAGAGGGCAGGAGAACAATGGCAATTGCGAAGACCAACCCGAAGCGTAAGCGAGGAAAACTCCCTTACCTCAAACTGCCTCCCTCTGCACCTCTGCGCCTTTGCACCTTTGCGTTGATCCTGACGATCTTCGCCGGCGCGAGGGCATCGTTGGCAACAGAACCCGACCGCTCTCCCGTCGACCTCGTCCTCGGCCTGAAGGACGCTTGGCTGGTGACGATCAACCAGACCGCCGATACTACCTCGCTCGTTCGCACGTCTGATGGTAAGGTGCTCGCGGAAGTCCCCGTCGGCGACCATCCCATCGGCATCGCTCTCGCGCCCAACGGGAAGACGCTGCTCGTCAGCTGCCACTACTCGGGCGAGGTCGCGCTGCTTGACACCGATGGCGAGAAGCTGACCAAGGCCGGCACGATCGACGTCGGCTATCAGCCGCACGGCATCGCCATCGCTCCGGACGGCAAAACCGCCTACGTCGCAACGACCGCCAATGCTCAGGTGGCGGTGCTCGATCTCGATAAGCGCGAGGTCGCCGCTCGCATCGACGTCGGCCGCTGGCCCCGGCACGTGGCGTTGTCGCCCGATGGCTCGCGGCTCGCCGTCGGCACCAGCGGCGACCGCGGCCTGACCGTCGTCGATACGAAGAATCGCAAAGCCGCGTATCAGGAGCAGTTCGTCGGCCTGAACATTGGCCATCTGGCCGCGACCAAGGACGGACAGCACGTGTATTTCCCGTGGATGGTCTATCGCAACAATCCGATATCGCAGGGGAACATTCGCCTGGGCTGGGTCATGGCCAGCCGCATCGCGCGGCTGCGACTCGACGGCCCGGCCCGCCGAGAGGCAATGTCGCTCGACCCGCAAGGAGAGGCCATCGCCGACGTACATGGGTTGGCTCTCACCAGCGATGAATCGCGGCTCGTCGTCTCGGCCAGCGGCACGCACGAACTGCTCGTCTATCGCACGGACGGATTGCCGCTGAAGGACTACGGCGGCACCGACCATGTCGAGCCGGAGCTCTTGAAGGACAGTGAACGCTTCCATCGCATTCCGGTCGGCGGCCGGCCGATGGGGCTGCGAATCGGCAAGGACGACAAAACCGTCTATATCGCGAACTATTTGGACAACAACGTGCAGGTCGTCGATCTGGCTTCACGAAAGCTCGTCCGCACGATTCCACTTGGCGGCCCGGCCGAGCCGTCGCTCGCCCGCCAAGGGGAAGCGATCTTTTACGACGCACGCCGCAGCCTCGACCAGTGGTACAGTTGCCACACCTGCCACTACGAGGGCGGCACGAACAGCGTCACCACCGACACGACCAACGACGGCACCGCGTTCACCTTCAAGACGGTTCTGCCGCTATACAACCTGACGGAAACGGGCCCCTGGACCTGGCACGGTTGGCAGGCCGATCTGCGAGCGAGCATGAGAAAGTCGCTCACAGAAACGATGCTCGGACCGCAGCCGACGGAGCAAGACGTCGATGCGGTACTGGCGTATTTCGGTCAGCTTTCGAGTCCCCCCAATCCCTTCAAGAACAAAGACGGCTCGCTGAGCGAAGCTGCCGAGCGGGGCCGGGAGATCTTCGCGAGCGACCGGGCCGCCTGCGCAACGTGCCATAGCGGGCCGCACTTCACCGACGGCGAGGTTCACGACTTGGGTCTCGGCTCGCGGCGTGATCGCTATCAGGGCTTCAACACGCCGACGCTTCGCAACCTTTACCAGCGGGTGAAACTGATGCACGACGGCCGGGTTGAATCGCTCGAAGCGCTGCTCACCGGCCCGCACGCCCCGGAGAAAGTCGCCGGGAGCGGCGGCCTGTCGGAGGCAGAAGTGAAGGATTTGGTGGAGTACTTGAAAACGCTGTAAGGGACCGGCAACGCGGCGTCCGCTGACGACCGCGGCCATACTTGGTACGCTGTACTTTGTACTTCGCCGCCCGTTGTCAGCCTGAGGTTTTGCATGTCCGTTCCAACCGGTCCCACGCCGACCGATGCCGTCTATCTCCACGAGGGTGACAACCTGTGCGTTGCCGCCCGCAACCTCGAAAAGGGACAGCGGCTCGACATCGCTGGCACGTCAATCACGCTGGCCGACAAGGTCCGCATCGGCCACAAGATTGCAGTCCGGCCGATCCATCCGGGCGACTTTGTCCGCAAGTACGGCCAGATCATCGGCCAGGCGACGGGCGACATCGCTCCCGGCGGCTGGATTCATTCGCACAACCTGGTGAACGGCGAGTTCACTCGCGACCACGCACCAGCCACGGCGATTCCGCCGCCGCCAACTCCGATTACCGGCCGGACGTTTCAGGGGTATCGCCGTCCTGGCGGCCGGGCAGGGACGCGGAACTATATTGCCGTCATCAGCACGGTGAACTGCTCGTCAACCGTCGCCCGCTACATCGCTCAGCATTTCACGCCCGAGCGGCTGGCTGACTATCCCGGCGTCGATGGCGTCATTGCGATCAAACATGCCGGCGGCTGCGGCATGCAGTACAGGGGCTTGCAGCACGAAATCCTCAATCGCACGCTGGCCGGCATGGCCCGGCATCCGAATATCGGTGGCTATTTGCTCGTGGGATTGGGCTGCGAGCAGGGGGCGATGGGTTACCTGCTGCAGTCGCAGAACTTGATGCAAATTGGCGGTAGCGGCGCGAGCGCCAAGGCGAACTTGCCGCCGGTGCTCTCGATGCAAGACCTCGGCGGCACCGCCAAAACGGTCGCTGCTGGCGTCAAGCTCGTCGAGGAACTGCTGCCGAAGGTGAGCGCGAGCCAGCGAGAAACGCTCCCCGCCAGCGAGATCGTCCTGGGGACCAACTGCGGCGGCTCCGATGGCAACAGCGGCGTCACCTGCAACCCAGCCCTCGGCATCGCGTCGGACATGATTGTTGCTTGCGGCGGCACCACGGCACTGGCCGAAACGACCGAAATCTACGGCGCCGAGCACCTGCTCACGCGCCGCGCGGTGAACAAAGCTGTCGCCGACAAACTGCTCGAACGTATTCAGTGGTGGCTTTGGCACACCGGCCTCTATGGCGTCGAAATCGACAACAATCCGTCGGTCGGCAACAAGGAAGGGGGCCTCACGACGATCGCTGAGAAGTCGCTCGGCGCGGTCGCCAAAGCAGGCTCGACCGCGATGACCGAAGTCTATCAATACTCCGAGCCGATCACCGGCAAGGGCTTCGTCGTGATGGACACGCCCGGCTTTGACCCGCCGAGCGTCACCGGTCTTGTCGCCGGCGGCTGCAACATGATGGTCTTCACCACCGGCCGCGGCAGTTGCTTCGGCCTGAAGCCGTGCCCGACGATCAAAGTCGCCAGCAACACGCCGATGTACGAGCGGATGATTGACGACATGGATCTGAACGCGGGCGAAATCCTCGCCGGCCGCGGCGTGGACGACGTCGGCCGCGAGCTGTTCGAGAAAATCCTCTCCGTCGCAAGCGGCGAAAGGACGAAGAGCGAGCAACTCGGTTACGGCGACGAGGAGTTCGTGCCGTGGCAGGTGGGACCGACGCTTTAGGAAGGGGCTGGTGCCTGTCGATGGACGATTCGAGTTGTCCACCACAAAGCAACCTGAGAGCCCGAAAAGTATTCGGTCAAATGGACCAAAATCCGAGTTTGTCTTTGCGGGCAGTCACTTCAGCAACTGGTCGCTTCAGTTTTTTTGCAGCCACAACAGCGGAATAGATCGATAGGATGCGGTCTTCATAGGGTGTCCAAGTGTTGTGCCCAGTGGCCGCAAGTTTCATTGGTTCCGAATGCGCCTTTTTGGAATCGCCAACCACAGGAGTTGCGGATTGAAGCGGGCGACCTCGCTTGACGCTTTTTTTGTCTTTGCTCCGTTGGCTGAGATGATTCGACTCCCTGTCGGCAAGATCGCTTTTAGTTCGTTTGCTACCAACGCTAGACTTTGGATTCATGAGTGTTTCGAGTGCCTGTCTCAGCTCGTTGGCATCCACGGTCAATTGCCCAACCGTACCTTCAATTGCGAGGCATACACTGCCATTGAATCGGCCCATTCGGACGGTTAGCCCAGTCGCCTTGTCAACATTGTGGTCCATTAACCGTAGAAAAACTGCCATCGCCAATTGACCTCCGCTTTTTGTCCCACAACAACCGTCTGCGTTTTCATAAAGTTCAAGCAAGGTGTGCCTGCAATGCCGGGAAACTATTGACAGTGCGTACCTGCCCTCCGACAGTTCACCGCGCAATGCAAGGCCGACAACGATACCGTTGAAAAGTTCAAGCTCTGTGCGAATCAACCGTATACGTGATGCCCGTGCAAATGCCGGCGGTGCGATCTGGCTTTGCAAAGCCTATTATAGCGAACGATCGCCGAGCCAGTATTTATTCGTTGTCCCTCAATCTGAAAACTGCAATTTGAAATCTGACATCCTTAGCCCCCAGCCCCTAGTCCCTAGCCCCTCCTTCTTCTTCATGCGAGAGGCGATCGCCGAGGCCCATTCCGGCGCAATGGCCGGCCACGGCGGTCCCTTCGGCAGCGTGATCGTGAAGAACGGGCGGATCATCGGTCGCGGCCACAACTACGTCGTCGCCACGAACGATCCGACCGCGCATGCGGAGATCGTCGCCATCCGCGAGGCGTGTCGGACACTCGGTACGTTCGACCTTGCGGGCTGCGAGCTCTATACCAGCTGCCAGCCCTGCCCGATGTGTTTGGCCGCCATCTATTGGGCCCGCCTTGATCGTTTCTATTACGCCTGCACTGCCGCCGATGCCGCGGCGATCGGCTTCTCGGACGACGAAATCCACCGCGAACTCGTGCTTCCCGATGCCGAGCGTGCCATCCCCGCACTGCCGCTCCTCCGCGACGAGGCCCTGGCCACCTTCGTCGCGTGGCACGCGAAGCCGGATCGAGTACCGTACTGAACAGCCACTGCCGCTTTCACGGAGGAACGCTCGTGACTCAAGCTGCCAAGCCTGTTGCCCAGTCTTCGATGACGGCGACTGAAGTAAGTTCATCCCCCTGGTCGCAACTGACCTGGGATGATCTTGAAACGTGGGCCGGTGTCCGCTCGCTCGAACGCGGCAGAACCTACGCGAATACCGGTCGCGTCAGCGATCTTGCGATTGCCGCCGACCACTCGCTCCTGGCCACGGTGCGCGGCGGCGAGCGTTACACCGTTCACGTTCCTGCGGCGCAGAGCGGCCAATTGGGAGAGGCTCACTGCACGTGCCCCGTCGGCTATCGCTGCAAGCACGCGGTTGCCACGGTCGTCGCTTGTCTTAGCGCCCTGGCCACGGGGACGGCTGTTGCACCAGTAAAGTCCGATGATCGCCGGTTAAAGACGGTTCTCCGGATGCAAGCAGATGATGAGGAGAACGGAGATGACAACTCCGCCTGGGATGATGACGATGCTGAAGCAGCCGATCGAGACGGCGAGGAAGAAGAATACGACGAAGAATCGGATGATGCTCGCGAGGACGCGCCTGGGGGTTGGTCGCGTCGCTCGCGTCGGCGGGCGGCATCGGCGGCTAAGCGATTGGACGTGCAGGGTTCGCTGCAAGCCATTGTCGCATCGAAGAATCATGCCGAGCTCGTCGCGCTGGTCTTGGAGCAGGCTTTAGCATACCCCGAGCTGGCCAAACGGCTGCAAGACGAATCTTTGCTGTCGTCCGGCGATGCGGCTGCGCTGATCGACGCGGCCCGGCGCGAAATTCGCAAGCTGACGTCGGAGCAGTCGTATTGGCGTCACTGGGACCATGAGGGGCATTTGCCCGACTTCGCTCCCTTACGGGAGAAGTTCGGGCGACTGCTGGAGTTGGGGCTGGCGAACCACTTGCTTGAGCTGGGCGTCGAATTGCTCAGTCGCGGCATGCGCCAAGTCGAGCAGTCAGACGACGAGGGGCATGTGGCTTTGGAGATTCAGCAGTGCCTCGATCTGGTTTTCCAAGCTGTTCCTTGGTCCGGACTGAGCGCCGGGGATCAACTGCTGTTTGTGATCTACGCCTTGCTCGCGGTTGACTACGATCTATGCTCGGGTGCCGATCACGTTCTCGACCAGAACTGGAGGAAGTCGGATTGGTCCGTCGTTGCCGATGTACTCTGCGAGCGACTCCGTCGCCCTTCCAAGTCTGTTCCCCCGGCTCAGACAGACTATCGCCGCAGGCAATTGGCGGAATTCGCCGTGCGAGCTTTGAAATCCTCGGGCCGCACGAGCGAGATCGGCTCGCTGGTCGAACAAGAGGCTCGCGAGCATGGCGACTACGATCGTGCCATTCACTGGCACTTGGAACACAACGATCCGGAAGCCGCGGAGTTGTGGTTGCGCGAGGCGCTGGCCCACACGGATCCCCAACTGGCGGGTCTTATCGGCAGATGGCGCGATAAGCTACGCGACTTCGCTGCCAAGCAGAAGGATTGGATGCAAGTCGCTGCGCATGCCGCCGAGATCTTTTTCGAACAGCCTTCCGTCGCTAGCTTCGCCGAGCTGATGCAGGCGGCCAAGAAAGCCGGCTGCGGCGAGATCGTGCGCAGCGGCGCGTTGCGATTTCTGGAATCGGGACAAAGGCCAGCCGTAAACGTGGCACAGTCCGCGACTCGCAAAGCCGGCTCACGGCCACCGGCCGAAAGTTCCTGGCCGCTGGTCACTCCCGACTATTTTCTCCTTCGTCCTCCCGTGGAGGAAAAGATCAAATCTCGGCAGTCGCTGCGTCGTGTGGACGCGCCTCGACCGGACGTGCTGCTCCAGATTGCGATGGCGGAAAAACGCTCCGACGACGTGCTAGCCCTGTACGACCGGCATTTCTCAACGAACGAGAAAACGCCCTCGAGGAGTTTGTACTACCACGATGCAGGATGGACACCAAAAGTCGCCGCGTTCGTGGCCGCGTCGCATCCCGAGCGGGCCGCAGTCCTGTACGAATCGCTGATTCTGAGGTCCGCCGAGCAGACAGGCGAGCAGTTCTATCGCCAGATCATTGGGTACCTCAAAGCACTGCGACCCATTGCGAAGGCCCTCGATCAGCCAGCCCGTTTCGGTCAACTCGTCGCCCGCCTTCTACACGAGCAGCGACGCAAGCGAAAGCTGGTGGAAATGTTGAACCGGCTGTACGACCGGCCGATTTTGGAGCAGAAGCGGCAGGGGGCGACGCGTTCTGTGTGACGGGGACGCCGTCGTTTCCGCTCGTTTACCCGCCCCGGACAAACGAATAGCCTTCAAGTGCCGCCGAATGCTTGGCTTTGAACTCGTCCAGGAGCCGCGGCACGTCGAGTTCGCCAGTTTCAACGTGAAACCGGCAGTAGGGCGCGGGGGCAAACACTTCGATTTGCGATAGGTCCGGCTCATTGTCCAAGTCGGCCTTCAGATCGGCGGCGCACGTCGCGCATGATAGACCGTCCGCTTTGATCACGACCCAGCGCGGACCTGTCGCCGCGCTTGGCGGTGCGTCAATATCCACAGCCTCTGCCGCGATTGGTCGGGAACACCCGGAAATCCACAGGGGGATGACCATGACGAGCAGCAAGAACTGACGCATTTCCCGCTCCTGCTTATTGTGCATTTCGTTTCACTCATGCACCCTACACTGACACCGTCCTACAACAGCTCATCTAGCTCGTCCACCAACTTTCCAAAGTGCGCCAGCGCCGTATCCACCGGCTTGGGGCTTTCCATATCCACGCCTGCGTCACGCAACAGATCGAGCGGGTCCTTCGAGCAGCCGCCGGAGAGGAAGCTGAGATAGTCGGCGAGTTCCTTCTTGCCGCCGGATAGGACGCGCTCGCTAAGCGCGACCGCCGCACTCATGCCGGTCGCATATTTATAAACGTAAAACGCCCGGTAAAAGTGCGGGATTCGCATGCATTCGAGCGACAGTTCGTCGTCGATCGCGAAGTCCGGGCCGAAATACGCATCGAGCAGCTTGCGGTAGGCGTCCTTGAGCGTCGCGACGGTCAGCGGCTCGCCGGCTTCAGCCATTTCGTGCGTGATCTTCTCGAACTCGGCAAACATCGTCTGCCGGACGATCGTGCTTCGCATGTCGTCCAGTTCGCGGTTAATGAGATACGCCCGCTGCCGGTCGTCGCGAGCATTGGCGAGTAAGTGGTGGCTCAGCAGCAGCTCGTTGAACGTGCTCGCCACCTCAGCGACGAAGATCACGTAGCCGTAATACTGATACGGCTGCTTCTTGGCCGAGTGCCAGGTGTGCATGGAGTGCCCCGCCTCGTGGGCCAGCGTGAAGACCTCGTTGAACACGTCCGGCTGATAGTTCATCAGGATATACGGCGGGCTGTCGAACGAGCCGCTGGAAAACGCCCCGCTCTGCTTTCCTTGGTTCGGATAGCGGTCGCACCAGCGGCCATCGAGCAGGCCTTTCTCGAGCACGCCGCAGTACTCGCTTCCCAGCGGCGCGAGGGCGTCGATCACCAGCTTCACTGCCTGCGCCCAGGTCCGCTTGATCTCCAGGTCGCTCAGAATCGGCACGTACGTGTCGTAATGGTGGATGTCCTTGAGCTTCATCTTCCGCCGCCGCACGTCGTAATAGCGATGCACGGCCGGCAGGTTCTTTCGTACCGACGCGATCAGGTTGTCATAAACCGATTGCGGCACGTTATCGGGAAAGAGGGCCGCGGCGAGCGACGACGGGAACCGCCGGGCACGGGCGTAATAGACGTCGCGCTGGATCGAGCCGTTGAGCGTTGCCGCCAACGTGTTTTCGTGTCCGCGGAACTGCTCGTAGTATTTGTGAAAGGCGTTCTTTCGCACGCTCCGCTCGGGCGAGACGAGCAGCTTGCTCAGCGTCGCGTTCGACAGCTCGACCTGCTCCCCCTTCTCATTCTTCACGAGGCCCCACTTCATATCCGCGTCGAGCAACTGCCGGAACGCCTTGTTTGCCGCGTCCGCCATCTCCCCCTGCATCGCGAGCAGTTCCTCTTCCGACTCGTTCCGCGTGTGCGGCTGATAGCGGATGATCCGCTCCAGCACGAGCCGCCATGGGACCATTTCCTTGGCCTTTTGCAGCGAGTCGAGCGTGCTCTTGGGGAGGGCAAGGATTTCCGGGCGGATGTAACTGGCCGCCTGCGAGGCCCGCGTCGCCACGTTCGCGAACCGGG
>CAYLLN010000100.1:0-22188 GCA_964384375.1 uncultured Pirellulaceae bacterium | reverse complement strand
AAGTGCTGCCCGCTCACCATCAATCAGGCAGCCGTAAACTGTGAACGGCTACCTCCGGTACAGCACTACGGCGTAAAACCGATAAGCCCGATACGTCAGCAGGGTGGGAAAGCGTTCGTGAATACGCAGCGTTGGGTGTGCCGCTTCCTGTCTTTCTTCATCAACGAGCGTACGGTGGGGCATTCAGGCAGCTTCTTGATGCCACGAGTAGCAGCAGAGGAGACACCATCGAAACCGCTGTGGAAGAACTGTTCAGCAGTGCAAACGTCCCGTTCATCCGTACGGGGTCAAACAATCAAGCCATGATTGCGGAGAGGTTCGGCTTGACGGTACGTCCGACTCCTGACTTTGTGATTTACGATCCGCGAGTGGGGGCCTTGCGTGCGATGCTTGAATGTAAAATTGCAAATGATGGCGGAACTGCTCGCGATAAAGCGTCACGCTTTCGCTCTCTGCGAGCAGAAGCACAACGTCTTGGTGGAATTCCCGTCATTGCAGTTTTGGGCGGAATTGGTTGGCGACGAACGGCAGATGCCTTAGGACCTGTTGTACGCGATACCGATGGGCGAACATTCACTGTTGCAACGCTAGGCGCACTGTTACAAGTCGATCCGTTCCCAACCTTGACTGGCCTTGGATCAGAACGCTGGCAATTTGATGTATCTGGCGAAGAGAGCGAAGCTGAGTGAATTCTTCTTCGTACACGGGCGGCAGCGCCTTGTGCCACTGTTGGCTTGCCCAAGAGTGCCGATTGGCGAGTTGACGTTAGGCGAGACTTGCTCACAGCGGCAGGACAAGTCCTGCCCGACGTGTTACGCTCAAGGGACATTCTTCGCCGGAGCCGAAACATGTCCAACGTCTTGCGCGGGCTGCCCACGGTCAACGAGCTTTTGGAAAGCCCGCAACTCAAGTCGCTCGTCAGCCGGGTGAGTCACAACGTCGTGGTGACGCGGGCGAGCCAGTTCCTCGACGATCTGCGCGGGCAACTGCAAACGGCGACCGGCGTAAACATTCCCACGCCAGCTGAACTGGCCGATCGGATCGCCAAGTGGATCGCCAGTGATCGGGGCGGACTGCGGAGCGTTATCAACGCGACGGGCGTGATCCTGCATCCGCAGCTTGCCGGACCGCCGCTCGCCGCGAGCGCGGTCGCGGCCCTGGCGGAAGTCGCCGGCGGATTCTCGCCGCTGGAATACGACCTGATGGCAGGAACGGCAGGGGATCGCGATCAGGCGGCCGCAGCGATCTTGAGTCGGCTCACAGGGGCCGAAGCGGCTCATGTCGCGGGGACGCATGCCGGCGCGGCATTGGTGCTTCTGACGGCCATCGGCAACAAAGGGGAAGTGCTGGTGGCCCGCAGCCAGATTGGCCATCTCGGCGGCCGGAAGCTCACCGAACTCGTCGCTCTGGCCGGCGCGACGCTGAAAGAAGTGGGGACGACACACCAGGCGACGGCTGCCGATTTTGCCGCGGCGATTGGGCCGCGAACGACGGCCATCCTGCTGCCCACCGCGGCCGACTATGCGATTGTCGGCGCTACCGAGCAAGCGACGCTGGCCGAACTGGTCCCCGTCGCCCGGAAACACAACCTGCCACTCGTTCACGACCTCGGACTGGGGGGACTCCTCGATATGGGCCGCTTCGGCCTCCCCAATCAGCCTTTTGCCATCCGGAGCATCGAAGCGGGGGCCGATCTGGTGCTGCTCTCCGGCAACAAGCTGCTCGGCGGGCCCGAATGCGGCATCGTCGTCGGCAAGCGGGGGCTCATTCGGAAGCTCAAGGAACACTCGCTGTCGGCGTGCGTCCCCGCGGGATCGCTGGCCCTTTCCGGTTTGGCGGCGACGCTCCGTTTGTATGAAGACCCGGAGAGCATCGAGCGAGCGATTCCGCTGTTCGCCCTGCTTTCCACACCGATCGAAAACCTGAAGAACCGCGCCGAGCGGATCGGCCCGCAAATCGTCGCCTCGGGCGTGGCCTCGGTCGAAATCATTGAAACGGAAACATCGCTCGCCGGCCAAGTCTTGCCGGGTCAAATGCTAAAGACGATTCGCCTCGCGCTGGTGCCGAAAACCGGCTCCGCTGCCTCATTAACCGCGTCGCTGCGGCAAGCGACACCGGCAGTGATCGGCATTCTCAGCGACAACCGGGTGCTGCTCGACCTGCGAAGCGTTCCTCCAAGTGGCGACATTGGTCTGGTAACAGCAATCGAATCGCTGGCTCCACCTAAGCCTGCAGCGCCGACGCCGCCTCCTCCACCGTCACCACCGAGCGACCTGCCGCAGCTCACGCCAGCGTGATGGAACAGCGATCGTTGACTACCGCCAGCCGCGATACCGATCGTGTAATCCCGCGCTCGGAGCTTGCGGCGTTGCCGCCGGTGCATCGACAGGTAGTGTCCCGCCGGGAGGGACAAAGTTCGGATCGGCCATATCGACGAAGCGGTAGCTGCCGAGTTGCTTGCGGGGGAGCTCAAAAAGCTCCAGCCCTTCTTGCGGCGGCTGGTTAATGGCCCACTCGGAGACGTCGAGCTGAAACCGCATCTGCCCCTGCGGCACTTGCACTTCGATCCGCTTCGGAAGCGAAACGCCGTCAAGGTGATAGTATTCGTGCTCGGAGTTGCGAGCCGAGGCGACGAGCTGGCCGCGGCCGTCGTACAGATGCTGCTCGAGCACCCAGCCGTGCTTGGCGTGCAGTTGCACGAGGCGTGTGAACTGGCCGGCAGAAGCATTCAGCGTTGTCTTCAGCTGCACCCGGTCGTTCCCGGCATCGATCGGCCCTTCGAGGATGCTCGCCGGATCGATCTCGACGGCCCCCAAAGCCTGAATCAGCCAAGTCGGCTCGATCGGCAGCATCTGGCGGGCTCGGCTGTCGGCAAACTGATCGTGCCGGGCGAAATAGACGTCGGGCTCGGGCGCACGAGCGGCCCAGAACCAGAAGAGGGTGGCGTTGGAGCCCAAGTCGAGTTCCGGGCCGAGCAGGCTCGTCCCCGCACGAAAACGGAGATTGGCCGGCCGCGCGAGAGCGATTTCGGCGCCGATCGCCGGCGCGCCGGGAACGGAGATCGTCGCGCCGCGCGTTTGCAGGGCTTGAATGCGGCTGCTATTCGCGTTGACAGCGGCAACCGCTTCCTCGCGCGTCGGCAAGGCGGAAAACAGAATCGGCGGCGGCTCGTTCGCGTTCCGCCGATACCAATCGTTCCAACGGCACCCCCCTGCGGTGCTCGCGAGAAGCAGCAGAAGGAGGACAACGTGGTTGCGGCTTGGGAATCGAGACACAGAGGTCTTAGGTCGGCATTGCGCCGTGGGTTTGCAAAAGGTCGCTCAGTTGTTGTTGAATCGCTGCGGCCCGCTCGGGGGTGACCGTTGCTTCAGACACGCGATACTCCCGATCGTTGCGCGGACAGTACAGCACCAGCTCAACCGTTCCATCGGCGGCCGTTTCCGTTCGCTCCAGCCGGGCGATTCGCCGCCGCACGAGCAGCAGTCCCAGCACGTAACGAGCATCGAGTCCCGCCGGGTCTTCCAGCAGTCGCTCGAAGTAGTGCAGCATCACGTCGTTGGGCGCCCAGTGCAGCCGGCCGTCGTTCGGATCGACGACGGTCGCCTTCCACCAACCGATGGCGCTGGCGGGCGGTCCCTTCCACGCCTCGGCTGAAAAGTCCTGCCTCACGACCTCCCCGCCGGCCGGAACGAGGGCCGAGTAGCATGTTTCGCCGCTCCGGAGCTCTCGATCGGTGACCGAACAGCGGCGGGAACAGCGTTGGACTTCGTAATCAAGCATCGGCAACACGAGGGCAATCGGTGCAGGTCGGGCGCAAGCGGGGGGATAGTACGCGAAGGGCCTGAGCCGCTCAAGGGACGCTTCCTCGCCGATACGATGCTAGCAGCCTCTAAAACAACGGCTTGTGTCCCAAGGCCCGGCGGGCAACGGAAAGCTGCCCGTTGTGCTGTCCCTCGTGCCAGATTGCCAGCTCGAAAACGGAGCCGACATCCGACAGGAAATCGGGCGTGCCGGCGGGGAGTTTCTTCGCCAGGTCGTCGTCGGACATTTCGTCGAGTGTGGCCAGCAATCGTTCCCGCCGCTCGCGCATCGTCGCCACCACCTCTTCCGGCGCGGGGTAATCGGCCGGGTTGCTTGTCGGCTGCGAGCCCATGCCGAACTTCGTGCCATATTCGGGGAGCTTTTGCGACTGGCCGGGGGCGACCAGCGACAGGAAGAAATTGTCGGCATTGGCCATATGGCCCGCAAACCAGAGGGCGTGGTTGCACTGCGGGTGAACCTGAAAGACCCAGTCCTCCGGCTTCTGAAAGTCGGCCAGCAGCCGCTCGCTCATTTGCCGCATGTTGACGAGGTTGCGACGGAGACGGTCTTTGAGGCTCATGGCTGGCTCGGGGCGGTGAAACGAATCGCTAATGACATTATTGGCGGGCGGGCAAGGCCGCAGACAGCCCGCGGCAAGTTCGCTAAAATACCACTTCCCGGCTGCCGTGGGCGGTTGTTTGCGACGGCGGCGGCCAATCGTCCAGCCTGCACTCCGCATTTTGCGGCCCGCCATGACCACCCCGAACCTGTTTGATCCGTTCCACGCTCGCGACACTTTCAACACCGGCAGCGGCACCGCCGGCATCTACCGGCTGAGCAAACTTGAAGCGGCGGGGATCGGGCCGATCAGCACGCTCCCGTTTTCGATTCGCGTCCTTCTGGAAGCGGTGCTGCGAAACTGCGACGGCTACCTCGTCACTGAAGCCGACGTGAAATCTCTCGCCACCTGGAATGCCGCCGCTCCGGCGAAGGTCGAGATTCCGTTTCTGCCGGCGCGCGTCGTGCTGCAGGATTTCACCGGCGTGCCGTGCGTCGTCGATCTGGCGGCGATGCGCTCGGCCATGAAACGGCTCGGCGGCGATCCGAAAAAGATCAACCCGCTTATTCCGGTCGATCTGGTCATCGACCATTCCGTGCAAGTCGATTCGTTTGGCACGGCCCAGGCACTCGACGAAAACGTGAAGCTGGAGTTTGAACGGAACCGCGAACGGTACGAATTCCTCCGCTGGGGACAAAAGGCCCTCGCCAATTTCCGGGCCGTCCCGCCGAACGTCGGCATCGTGCATCAGGTCAACCTCGAATATCTGGCGAAGGGTGTCTTCCTCCGCAGCGACAAGCTCGGCCCGGTCGCCCTGCCCGATACGCTCGTCGGCACGGACAGCCACACGACGATGATCAACGGTCTGGGCGTCGTCGGTTGGGGCGTCGGCGGCATCGAGGCCGAAGCAGTGATGCTCGGCCAGCCGCTCTATATGCTGCTGCCGGAGGTGATCGGCTTCGAGTTGACCGGCGAACTGAAGCCGGGCGTGACGGCGACCGACCTCGTGCTCACGGTAACGCAGATCCTCCGCAAGGTCGGCGTCGTCGATAAGTTCGTCGAGTTTTATGGCCCCGGCGCTGGCCGTTTGTCACTTGCCGACCGCGCGACGATCAGCAACATGGCCCCCGAATACGGCGCGACGATCGGCTTTTTCCCGGTCGATGACGAAACGCTCGCGTACCTCCGTGCGACGGGCCGCACCAATGACGAAGTGACCCTCGTCGAACGGTATTCAAAGGAGCAGGGCCTGTTCCGCACCGACGCCGATAAGCCGCTCACGTACACGAAGACCGTGTCGCTCGACCTGGCGACGGTCGAGCCCTCGCTCGCCGGCCCGAAGCGACCGCAAGACCGCGTCAGCCTGGCGTCGATGAAAGAGACGTGGCAGAAGGCGCTGAAGGCGCCGGTCGCCGAACGGGGCTTCGGCCTCGACGACGCGGCACTCGCGAAGAAGGGGTCGGTCAAGGACAACGGCCATTCGAGCGACATCACGCATGGGGCCGTCGTTATCGCCGCAATCACGAGTTGCACGAACACCAGCAACCCGTCAGTCATGCTTGCCGCGGGGCTCTTGGCGAAAAAGGCGGTCGAACGCGGGCTGACGGTGCCGCCGTATGTGAAGACGAGCCTCGCCCCTGGATCGCGCGTCGTGAGCGACTATCTCGATCAGGCGAAGCTGACCGAGCCGCTCGCCAAGCTCGGCTTTTTCACCGTCGGTTACGGCTGCACGACGTGCATCGGCAACAGCGGTCCTCTGCCGGACCCGGTTGCTGCGGCCGTGAACGAAGGGAACCTTGTCGCGTCGGCGGTCATCAGCGGCAACCGCAACTTTGAAGGGCGCGTCAATCCGCTCGTGAAGGCGAATTTCCTCGCCAGCCCGCCGCTCGTCGTGGCTTACGCAATCGCCGGCACCACCGACATTGACCTCGTGAAAGAGCCGATCGGTAAGGGAACCGGTGGACAGGCGGTGTTTCTGAAGGACATTTGGCCGACCAACGCCGAGGTGCAGGCGGCCATGAAGTCGTCGGTCCTGCCGCAGATGTTCGAGTCGCGCTATGCCGGCGTTTTCGCGGCCAATGAAACGTGGAACGCGATCAAGGTCGCCGAGGGGGACCTGTTCGCTTGGGACGACGCGAGCACCTACATCCAGGAGCCGCCGTTCCTCGCCGACCTGACGACCGACGTGCAGCCGATTCAGCCGCTCGCCGGGGCTCGCTGCCTTGCGGTGCTGGGCGACAGCGTCACGACCGACCACATCTCCCCCGCCGGGAACATCAGCAAGACGAGCCCCGCCGGCAAGTTTCTGGTCGATCACGGCGTGACACCCGCCGACTTCAACAGCTACGGCAGCCGCCGCGGGAACGACCGCGTGATGGTTCGCGGCACGTTCGCGAACATCCGCATCCGCAATTTCCTCGCTCCGGGGACGGAAGGGGGCGTGACGAAGTACCTCGGCAAGCCGAGCAGCAAGGAAACGGCAGGGCCCAGAGCTCGCATGGTGAGCGAAGGGGGTGGTTCGGCGCCGGCCGATGTCGCCGCCATCGGAACCGTGATGCCGATCTACGACGCGGCTATGCTCTACAAAACGGCCGCGGTGCCGACGATCATCCTCGCCGGCGCCGAGTACGGCACCGGCAGCTCGCGCGACTGGGCCGCCAAGGGGACGATGCTCCTCGGCGTCCGGGCGGTCATCGCCCAAAGCTTCGAACGCATCCACCGGAGCAACCTCGTGAACATGGGCGTGTTGCCGCTGCAGTTTCTCGAGGGGCAAACGTGGAAGTCGCTTGGCCTCTCCGGCGAAGAGACCTACGAGATCGTCGGCCTGGGCGAAGGGATCGCTCCGCGCAGCAAGGTGACCGTCCGCGCGACCGCTCCGGATGGCAGCGTGAAATCGTTCGAGGCCCACGTCCGCATCGATACGCCCGTCGAACTCGACTACTACAAAAACGGCGGAATTTTGCAGACGGTGGTGCGGAAGCTGATTAAATAGCGGTTAAGGTGGCTCGTTCGGAAAAGCACGAGCCAGCAAACCACGGCAAAAGCAACCTTATATCGCCGTGGTTCGCTGCGCGACCCACAGCCACCCCGCTACGATACGGCTGCCCCACCCACTCACCCCTCCTTCACTTCCCACCCCTTCCGATACGTCTTCGTCAGCAGTTCGTTCGCCTCTGGCACGTTCGTCACCTTCATGCTCGCCGGGTCGTATTCGATCGGCTGGCCGACGCGATACGCCACGTTCCCCAGAAGTACGATCTCGGTGAACGGCCCCGCATAGGCGAAGTTGCTCCCCGTGCGGCTGCCGGTTTTGCACGCCTCGATCCACTGGGCGTGATGGCCGGGCGACTTGGGGAGGAACGGCTCCGGCCCCTTAAAATCGACGAACTTGTCTTCCGGCAGCAGCTTGGGCATCTGGTCGTGAACGATCGCGATCTTCCCCTTCTCGCCGATGAAGAGCGAGCCGTTCATCGGCAGCTCCTTGGCGATCTCCGCCGGCGGCTTGGCCGTCCCTTCGTACCAGAAGACGGCGACCGGCGGCAGCTTGCCGCGCTGGGCGAACTCGAACTTGGTCTCCATCCACTTCGGGCCGCTGTGCGGACTGGGCGGCGGCCCCTTCGACGTCACTTTCACCGGGCCACCCAGCTCCAGCGCCCAGAACGCCGGGTCCATCAGGTGAATCGCCATGTCGCCGATCGCCCCGCAGCCAAAATCCCACCAGCCGCGCCACGCAAACGGCACATACGCCGGGTGATAGCTCCGCTCCGCCGCCGGGCCGAGCCACAAATTCCACTTCAGATTGGCCGGAATCGCCGGCTTGTCCGCGGGAACATCCATCCCCTGCGACCACCATTGCCCCGGCCGGTCGGTGATAACGTGCACCTCCTTCACTGCCCCGATCACCCCCGACTGCACGAGCTCCACCAGCCGCAAGTAGCCGGGATGCTCATGATTCTGCGTCCCCATCTGGGTTGCCACCTTCATCTTCGCGGCCGTCTGGGCCAGCAGCCGGGCCTCCTCGACGGTGTGCGTCAGCGGCTTCTCGCAATAAACGTGCAAGCCGCGCCGGAGCGCCCGAATGCTGGCTGGCGCGTGATGATGGTCCGGCGTGGCGACCACCACCGCATCCAGGCCCGGCTGTTCGAGCAGCTTCCGATAATCGACGAACGTTTTCGCCATCGGAAACTTCGCCGCCGCCGCCCCCAGCCGCGATTCGTCCACATCGCATAGGGCGACAATGTTCTCGCCAGCCACACCGGCCAAATCCCCTTCGCCACGTCCGCCGACGCCGATCACTCCCACATTCAGCCGCTCATTCGCCCCGCGCGCCCGCGCGGGTAGGATCATCGGCAGGCCAATGCCCAGCGCGGTCCCTGCGGCAAGCGACGTTTGCAGAAACCGGCGACGAGTGTGGCGAGGCATGGCAGGCTCCTGGCGATCAGCGGCAGGTAACGGGTGTAAAGACGTAATTGGTCAAGGGCTTTCCAAACTTCTGCGAACCAAACTACCTTGCTCAAGCTCACTAAGCTGTGATAGCGTTGCGCTTCGTTTGGGGGGGAGTGGGGTAATTTGGAGTCAAGCAGATGAATTCAGCCGGGTCAGTTTGGCAGAAGTGGGATTTGCACATTCACACTCCAGCCTCATTCCACTGGTTGGGGCAGAAATTCAACGTGCAGACGCCCTCCGCACGTGACGCCACATGTAAGACCATCCTCGAAAAGATGAACGCGTTAGATGTGACGGCGTTCTGCATTATGGACTACTGGACTTTCGAGGGCTACCTGACACTGCGCGAGTACATTGAGCGCCATCCCGACGAAGGGAAGAAGAAGTTTTTTCCTGGCATCGAATTTCGGATGACGGCGCCAACGAACTTTCGTCTCAACACGCACGTGCTTCTTAGCGACGAGGTTTCGCCCGAAAACCTAGCCCACTTCATTTCGCACCTCAAGCTTGCAGACTACGGAAGTAAGCCGCCGACACACCAGCACTTGATCGAGCTTGGCCGGAGCTATGACGCGAGCAAGCTGGAGCTATTCGGCTGTACGCCAACCGACAAGGCGAATGAAGAGAAGATGTTTGAAGTGGGACTTAAATCGGCACTCGTCACGCGCGAATCAGTTGTCGAAGCAATCAAGCTCGTGGGCGAAGAGAACTGCTTAGTCGTGCAGCCATACGACACGAGTGACGGCCTGGAAGATCTTGAGTGGCAATGTCATCCCTACACCGATTCTTACCTAATGAAGTGGGCCGACTGCTTCGAGACGCGCCAGAAGATTCACGTCGATCTCTTTCTTGGCAACGGCCACCCCTCTAAAGCGCATATCGGACCGCAGTTCATCGAAAACCTTGGTGGTGTGCCCAAGCCAGTTTTCAGCGGTAGCGACGCCCACCGCGTGTCCGACTACGGCGTTTATCCAAGCGATCGCATCACCTGGCTGAAAGCCCAGCCCACTTTCAAGGGACTGAAGCAGGTGTGTTGCGAGCCGTCGCTCCGCTGCCACATCGGACTCCGACCGCCGAAGCTTGACCATGTTTCGCAAAACCCAACCAAGTACATGAAGAGTTTGAGTATGGAGAAGGTGGCGGATTCGACGCTTGACGAACACTGGTTCCATGGAAAATCCATCGAGCTGAACCCTGGCCTCATTGCAATCATCGGAAATAAAGGTAGCGGGAAGAGCGCACTCGCTGACATCTTGGCCCTCGCTGCGAATTCGCATTGCACCGAAATGGAGTTCCTGAACGACAAGCGATTTCGCAGCACTGGAAATAAGGCCGCTCACTTCAACGCGACACTCACATGGTCTGACGGAACACCTGTCACCATTCGGCTTGATCAAAAGTCAGACCCGATGAAGCCCGAACGAGTCCGCTATTTGCCCCAGCACTTCATTGAGAAGTTGTGCAACGAAATCGCCACTGGCAACGAGACAAATTTCGGCAAGGAACTCAAGAAGGTTATCTTTGCCCACGTTCCCGCCGAGAAACAACTTCGCATGGGGACATTGGATGACTTGCTGGAATACCGCGTAGCATCGCGGAAAAAGGCGTATTCGCAAGTTCAGCAGAAGCTCGTCGTTTTGAACGAGGAGATTGTGCGCGTTGAGAGCGAAATGAGCGAAGACACGCTGCGAGCATACGAGACGGCGCTCGACTTGAAACAGAGCGAGCTTAAGGCCCACGAGGCGGCACCCCCCATTGCCGTGGACAAGCCGCCAGAAGACCCGAACGATGCGACGACGAAAGAAGTAACAAAGCAGATTAACGAACGGCAAAAGGAGCTGAACGAAATTCAAGAAAAGCTGCTGGTCGCGAAGACCGAACGTACAGAATTAGTTGCTCACGATGCGCTGCTCACCCGACTCACCGGCCATGTGCAGAACTTTGAAGATTCACACGCTATGTTTGTCGCCGACAATGCCGCGGAATTTGAATCGGGTGGTTTCAGCCTCCCCGACATCGTGAAGGTGACCATCGACCGAAAGCCGTTGGAGGATGCCGTCGAAACAACGGCAAACCGACTCGGGGAACTTGCCGCACTCATCGAAGGTACAGCCGCCACCGATACTGCGCCAGCCTCAATGGGCCTTGAGGCGCTGGAAGCAGCATGTCTCAAGGCGATCAAAACATTGCAGGACTCGCTTAAGGCGCCACAGAAGGCCTACCAAGCGTACTTGCTTGCAGTCGCCAATTGGGAGGCCCGAAAGGCCGCAATCGTCGGTTCGGCAGAGAAGGCAGAGACGATCGAGTACTACAAAGCACGCATGGAGCGCGCGACGAAGGTTCTGCCGACGGAGTTGACCGTTCTTCAAGTTCAACGCCGCCAACTGGTCCGCGAACTGCACACGGAACTACTCGCGATCCGTGAAACACACGAGGAGCTTTACAAGCCCGTACAGAAAATTGCTTCTGAGGCGGAAGTATCCGACGATCCGTTACAACTTGAGTTCGACGCGTTTCTCGCCCCCACGAGCTTCGAGGAGAACTTCCTGGATTTCATTCACCGCAACCGCAAGGGGTCGTTTTACGGAGAAGAGGACAGCCGCAAGGTTCTGCGCGACATGATGCAGGCTCACGATTTTAATTCGACTGATTCGGTCGTAGCTTTCGTCGATGCACTGATGAAGGCGCTGACCGGCATTGAGCGCGATGGTGTGCGGGAGCCAGTTTCTATTCAGTCGCAGCTTCGCGACAAGAAGAAGCTCAATCGCTTGTACGACTACATCTTTGGTTTGGAATACCTTGAGCCCCGCTACACGCTGCGCCTAAGCGGCAAGGACATTTCCCAACTGTCGCCGGGTGAGAAAGGAGCTCTTCTACTCGTGTTCTATCTACTGCTCGACACGGAAGAAATCCCCATCATCATCGACCAGCCAGAGCACAATCTGGATAACGAATCGGTCGTTCGTTTACTGGTGGATTGTATCCGCCGCGCGCGCTCACGCCGCCAAGTGATTATTGTCACCCATAACCCGAACCTCGCCGTGTTTTGCGATGCAGACCAAGTGATCTATTGCGGTATCAACAAGACGGACGGCCACCGAATCAGCTACGCGACAGGGGCAATCGAAGATTACCCTATCAACAAAATGACCGTCGATGTTCTGGAAGGAACGTACCGCGCGTTCGATAATCGCCGCCGAAAGTACCACAAACCATTGAATGATTACGCTTTGCAACAGGCTACTCCGACGCTGCCGCAGTAAAAATTGCGGCAAAACATAACCGACGTGAATTTTTCGCTAGTTCTGTTCCACTGCCCCGCCGTTTTGCCTTGGACGAAAACCGCACTGAAGAAACTGTCACTTCATAAACTGCCGACCAGTCCTCAAAAGACGAGCGAACCTGTTGCCGGCCGCCGCTGTCCTGGGGGCGGAAAAGCCGACAAATTCTGTCGCGGAGTGATTCGATTGATCGCATTGAAGCGTTGGGGCTGGAATGAAGCCTGGGAAGGGCGTTTTGCGAACTACGCCCAGGCTGGGTATGTGCCTGGCCGCGTCAGCGTCGAACACCGGGGGCTGTACCACTACCACGGGCCGCACGGCGAGGGGCTTGCTTCCGTCAGCGGCCGGCTCCGCCATCTCGCCGCCGGGCGGGCCGACTTCCCCGCCGTCGGCGACTGGGTCGCGCTCCGCGTTTCGGCCGATGCCGGCCCTGCGGTGATCGAGGGGGTGCTGGAGCGAACCAACAAGCTCTCTCGCAAATCCGCCGGCGAGTCCGGCGAGGAGCAGTTGCTTGCTGCCAATCTGGACGTTCTGTTCCTCGTGACCTCGCTCAACCTCGACCTCAACCCCAGCCGCCTGGAGCGCTTCCTCGCGGCGGCTGCCTTGCCAGAGTGCCAGCCTGTTCTGCTGCTGACCAAGAGCGACCTGTGCGAATCGCCCGCCGCCGCGACTCAGGATCTTCGTGCCCGGCTGGGAGACGTGCCGGTTCATGCCGTCAGCGCCGTGACCGGCGATGGGCTCGACGCTTTGGCGCCCTATCTGAGTGGTGAGCGGACCGCGGCCATGCTCGGCTCGTCCGGCGTCGGCAAGTCCACACTGCTCAACCGGCTGCTTGGCCTGGATCGCCAGGAGGTGAGCCCCGTGCGCGACGACGACGACCGCGGCCGGCACACGACGACGCGGCGCGAGCTGGTGGCGCTCCCGTCGGGCGGCCTCTTGATCGACAGCCCCGGCATTCGCGAGCTGCAACTGTGGGCCGAGGGGGCCGACGTCGATGCCGCCTTCGACGACGTTGCCCGACTGGCCGAGGGCTGCCCTTTCACCGACTGCTCCCACGTCCACGAGCCACGTTGCGCCGTGCTCCGTGCGCTGGCCGAGGGGGTGCTGGAACAGTCCCGCTACGACAGCTTCCTGAAGCTCCGGCGCGAATTGGCCTATGAGGAGGCCCGCACCGACCGACGCGCCGCCCGAGAGCGGAAGGAACAGGAGCGGCACATTCACCGCATTTACCAGAAGCAACACCGCAAGCAGAGAAATCGCGGCGAGGGGTGAAGACCGTTGCCGGGGTAGGGTGCATGAAATGGACCAAAGTTGAGCCAGGTGCATTTCGTTGCACTCATGCACCCTACGCCTCTCCGCAATCGGCTAATTTTGCCCCCAGTGCCCCGCCTTTCTGCCTGGGCCGAAGGGCGAGGGCGTCGGATTGTTGGCTGGCGGAGAGGTGGGTGAGTTGGTCCGGGGTGAGATTGCGGAAGAAGGTCTGTTGGCGCAGCGGCGGGCCGGGGGAGAGTTGCTCGCTGGCAACCACCTCGCCCCAGAAATAGAGCCGGTCGCCGGTGTCGTGGCGGCCGATCACCCGGCAGGCGAACCAAGCCAGGCAGTCGGCCAGGACCGGCGAGCCCGTCGAGGAAGGACTCACCCCCTCGCTTATGCGTCGGGTTTCCAAGGCGGGATTCTCTCCCTCGCTTACTCGTCGGGTTTCTATGGCACAATTCTCTCCCTCGCTAACGCGTCGGGTTTCCATGAGACGGAGGCTGGCCAGCTTGTCCCGGTCGCGGCCGCTATCACGGGCAAATTCCCACGCCAGAGGAGACTGGTCCTCGCGCAAGAGGTGTGCAGTGAACGCCTGGCTGGCGTCGATCAACTCGGCGGTGAAGTGAATGGGGGCGATGCCGAGCAGCAGCATCGGCCGCTCCCGGTCGATCGAGGCGGGGGAAACCCAGGTCGCGACGAGGCCGCCACGCTTGTCGCCGGCAGACGACGTGACAATCCAAATTTCGCGGTCGAGCAGGCGCAGAGCGGCATCGGTAGAAGCAGGGTTCATGCCGCGGATTGTAGCGGACCGCTGGCAATGGGGAGCCACGGATGAGCCCGGCCCGGCCCAGCCGGAACAAATCGGATCGATCGCTCCATGCGTGGCTGCGGTGTGAGAATGGATCGATCAACGCAAAGGCGCAGAGAAATGCAGAGGCGCAAAGCATCTTCCTGCCCGCATTGCGTCTCCGCGATTCTCTGCTGCTTTGCGTTAAATTGCGAGCTGTTCAGCTTTTCGGCGGTTTCTTCGCCGCGAGCGGTTCGAACTTTTCTTCCGGCAGGACCATCGAGGTGATCCGGAGGCCGAATTTTTCGCCGACCTTCACCGCTTCGCCCACCGCCACTTCGCAGTTGCCCACCGAGAGGGCGAGCGGCTCGTCGCACGGCTTTTTGAAGTGCAACAGCGTGCCGGGGCCGAGTTCCAGGATGCGATTCACCGGCTGCTCGTTGGTGGCGAGCGTCACGACGACCGGCACCTTGATCCGCAGGAGGCTCCGCGTGTACGGCGGAAGCTGCACGATCCGCTCGGCCATCGACGGCTCGGGGGGGGGCGGCTTGCGCTGCTGAACAGGAGGTGGCGGTTCGACGGGCATCGTTACAGGGAAAGAGAGGCGGAATCTGCCACGTTTATCGGATCGCCAGCCGGCAAACTTTGCCTCTCCTCGCCGGTTTCCGCCCCTTTGGACGCTTGCGGCAGGGAGCGTACAATAGCGTCGGCCTCGCCAACCGGGGCCACCTGCCCACCTTGCCCTCCTTCTCAGGCGTGTGCTGCATGAAGTCGCCAATTCGCTGTGCCGTTTTCGCCGCCGGTCTGCTCGTCGCGGCGTTTGCCGCTCCCTTGGTCGCTGCCGACACGCCCGGCCTTGTGCAGGAGCAGCCTGCTAGCGGCCGCTTCGTGAAGACCGACAAGGGGTTCATGGTCCCCTACAAGATGACCATCCCCGGCACGGAGGTGACGTTCGAGATGCAGCCGATTCCCGGCGGCACGCTCAAGCTCGGCAGCCCAGAGAGCGAGGCGAAACGGAAGCCGGACGAAGGGCCGCAGATCGAAGTGACGATCGAGCCGTTCTGGATGAGCACGTATGAAGTGACCTGGGCCGAGTACAAGCAGTACATGTCGATGCACGACAAGTTCAAGCGGCTCCTCTCGGCCAAGCTGCTGCCGATCACCGACGCGAACCGCTCGCTCGTCGTGACTGCGCCGTCGAGCCTGTACGACCCGACGTTCACGTTCAAGCAAGGGGCCGATCCGAAGCAACCCGCCGTGACGATGAGCCAGTTCGCCGCCAAGCAATACACGAAGTGGCTCAGTGGCATCACCGGGCAGTTCTATCGCCTGCCCGCCGAGGCGGAGTGGGAATATGCATGCCGGGCGGGGAGCGAGTCGGCGTATTTCTTCGGCGACGATCCGGCGAAGCTCGGCGACTACGCGTGGCACTACGACAACGCGAACGAAACGACGCATCTCGTGGGTCAGAAGCAGCCTAGCCCATGGGGCCTGTATGACATTCACGGCAACGTCGGCGAGTGGTGCCTCGACCAATACCTGAAAGAGGGCTACAAGCGGCTGGAAGGAAAGACGCAGACCGGGGAGGAAAGTATCGCCTGGCCCACCAAGCTCTATCCGCGGGTGATTCGGGGCGGAAGTTGGGACGAAGACGCCGACCGCTTGCGAAGTGCTGCCCGCCGCGGTTCGGACGACGACGATTGGCGAGCCGAAGATCCCAACTTTCCGCAAAGCCCGTGGTGGTTTACCAGCCAACCGGCGCTCTCTGTCGGCATGCGGCCGATTCGCCCGCTGAACGAACCGCCGGCTGAGGAGCGCAACAAGTTCTGGAACGCCGACCTGCCGCAGGTGCAAGCCGACGTCGATCAGCGGATCGACGCAGAAGGTCGCGGCGCGAGGGGCATTGCGAGCCCGGAACTTCCCGAAGCGATCAAAAAGGCGATCTCGGGAGCAGGCGGGGCACCGAAATGAGCGTTAGCCCGCATACAGCCGCTTGAGCGTCTGAATCTGCCCGGTGTGATACGTGTCATGCAGCGCCGCTCCTTGAATGAGACGGCGACGGCTGTGTTTGCTCAGTGGTGGCTTGGCTTCCAAGTGGTCTGGCGCCAGCGACGCCACAGCCGCTCGCAGATCGGCGTGCATCTGTTCGAGCAGCTTCACGTCGGACTTCCAGGCCGCTTCGTCGGGCGCGTTGCGGATGAACCAGTTCGAGCCCACCAAGGCGAACTTCCGCTGCTTGGCCCCGGTGAGGTGCCGCACAACGGTGTACTTCCAGTAGGCCGCATGCACGGTAATTTCCCAGATATTCTTGCGATCGGGCGTTGGCCGCCAGGCGGCCTGCGTCGCATCGACGCGCCGCAGCGCCCCACGCAGATTCGGCCCATGCCACGCCGGCTTGTTGAAAGCCTCGTCGAGGAGCATGAGGAGCGCGCCGATCTCGGAAGGCGGACGGGAAAACGAAGGCTTCATGGTGTGATTGTGTAGTTGCTATTTGACGTCGGCACTGCTGACCTTGTCGCTGGTGAGAAGTCGGCCCAGTCCATCGACCGGATATTCCACTTCGATGGATTTGTTCGCGAGCGTGTCGATCAAGTCTCGGATGTCCCCTTCTCGCAGCATCCCGGGCACGATCGCCTCGTGCGGCACTTGCACGAACGGCGAATCGAGCACGCTCCGATACGACGCGAGGCCGCGGCGATAGGCGACGGTATTGAAGTCGTCTTCATAGAGGGCCATCAAGAGGGCGAGCAGCGCGCCGGTCGGGCGGCTTTCGGCGGGGCGATTGTCGATGCGGCGCGGATACGAAAACGTCGCGTCCGAGGCGAGCGGCTCAGTGCCAGAGCCACCGACCGCAATGGCCTGCCGCATGTCCCCCCCTTCGCGCTTACGGACGTGATGCCAAGCTGTGCGGAAGTCGCGGAGTTGCCCGGCCAGAAGCGGCTGCCCGAGCATCAGTGCCGTGGCCGAATTCTCCGTCGCTTCGCTCTGCTGGCCACGGCTCGACTCGGGATTCGACGCTCCGGTGCCGCGGACCTCGACGAGGACGACGGTCACGCCCGCTTTCAGGGGCGCGACCAGATTCGGCATCTGCCGCTCGAGGGCGGGCCGAATGCCGTCGGAAGCGACGCCGACGATAATCGGCAGAAAACTCGTCGCGCCATCGTCTGCAGGAGCAGACAAAGTGAGAATCGGAACGCCGCTTCCAGACTCCGATTCGATCGTTTCACGCACGACGCGCAAGGGGCCAATTCTCGTCTCACTGTGCGAGCCCTCGCGAACCTTGGCTTCCATTCGCGGCTCTGTATCACCCAGCAGCCGTGTCCAACTCGCTCGGACGTCGGCCAGCCTGTCGGCGGGCGAGAGCTTCGCGCGCCGTTCCTGCATGGCTGCGAGGTTCTTGTCCGCCATTTTGCCGAGCAGGACGTGCAGCGGCCTGGGCTGAAACTTGGCTTTCGCCTCGTCGGTCAGACAGGTCAGCTCGTCACGTGTGCGGCGGGCCTTGTATTCGTCCGCTGGTTTCACATCGATCGCGAACCAGCGGCGAAAGGCTTCGTGGATCAGCTTACGGTGGTCCGCGCCGATGTTGTTACAGTGCGAGGCCGGAGCGGCTGTATTCTGAATCGTCCCAAAGCCGTGAGCGAACGCGAGACCATCGCCTGCATCATAAATACTCCATATCTTTTCGTATCGCTTCCACACCGGATCTCGCTCGCGGTCCCAGCTAAACTCGTGTGCATGGATCAGCTTTCGTGGGGCGACGCTGCCGACGATCACCCACGGCAGGAAGCCGCCGCTTGCCGAGTTTCGCAGGTTCCGCGTCGATTCCCAGCTCCCGCCTCCGGCGTAGTTGAAGGTCGTCTCGGCATCCTCGGTAAGCGGATAGCGATTCTCTGGCTGCGGACCTCCGAAGTTGAACGGCACCACACACGCGATCCGCTCGTCGATTGCCGCGGTCACTCCTGCCGGGTCGCCGCCACCGGCAACAGCGCCCAGCAGAATGATCTTCTTGGCGTCGATCCCAGGCTGGGCGAGAAGCACATCGACCCCGGTCATCAAGTCATGCACCATCCAGCCCATCAGGCTTTCGCCGACGAGATAGAGCTGGAGGCTGGTGTCGTAGCGGAAGTTGTAGTCCTGCCTGCCGACCGGAAACTCCCCGTCGTAATCAGCCGCCGTCGCGAACGGATGCTGCCGCCGCTCACCGTGTCCCAAGTGATCGGGCACGAGCACATAGCAGCCGGCCCGGGCCCAGGTCATCCCCATATGTTGCAGTTCGCCCTCGTGCTTGGGGTTGTGATGGCTGTGCGAGATCAGAATGCCCGGCATCGACGAGCGTGCCGGATCGGGGACATACAAGTTCGCCGTCACCACGAGGCCGTGCCGCGATTCATACACCAGATTCTGAATCTGAAAGGCGTCGCCCTTGATCGTCCGCGTGATCATCAACTTTGGCTTTGCGGGCCGTTCGGGAAATGTCCCTAGCGATTCACGCAGCCGCTTCAGTTTCTCCGCTCGAAACCGCTCCCAATCGTCGCGAGTGGAAATCTTGGCCCACTCCGCCGAACTGCGACGGTTGGCGGCCTGAATCTGATCGCGCAGCGTACGACCCAGTTCGCCACGGGACTCCTCGGCAACTTTCTCATCGGCCAATAGGGCCGACAACTTCTTCAGCGACGCGGTGATCTCCGAGGTGAGGTTGCCGGCAGGTTCTTGGGCGCTGGCCCAGCGACCGCAGCCGACGAGCAGCAGCACGAAGAATGCCAAGTTGAATCGCATCGCATCACCTGCAGGATTGAGGAGCGAGGCGACCATTGTACGTCCTCGGCGGAAAGCGGCTCAATTGTTGTGACGATTTCCCCGCGACAGAGCGTGAAATAAGATAGGCTGGTAGTTTGGCTCAGTGGACTTGGTACGAGAGGACGACATGAACCGCTGGTGGATGACATTCAGTTTGCTCGTCGCGTGCAGTAACACGCCTACAGTTGCCGCCGACAAGCTCGATTTCAACCGCGAGGTGCGACCGATTCTGTCGGCACACTGCTTCAAGTGCCACGGGCCGGACGACAAGACGCGCGAAGCGGGCTTGCGGCTGGATCGGCGCGAGGGGGCGATTGCCAAGCTCGAATCGGAGGTGGTGGCGGTTGTTCCCGGCCAGCCAGAAAAAAGCGAACTGGTTCGCCGCCTGTTCTCGGCCGATGAAGGTGAGGTCATGCCACCACCGGCTGCGAATAAGCCGCTGACGGCCGAGCAGAAGAGAGTCCTGAAGCGTTGGATTGAGGAAGGGGCCGAGTACGCACCGTACTGGGCGTTCGTCGCTCCGAAGCAAGCTCCGCCGCCAAAGGTGACACAGGCTGCTTGGCCGCGGAATCCGATCGACTATTTCATTCTCGCTCGTCTCGAATCAGCCGGCCTCGCGCCGTCGCCGCCCGCCGACAAGGCGACGCTCGTTCGCCGCGTGTTTCTCGATCTGATTGGCCTGCCGCCGACGCAGGAGGAAGTGGACGAGTTCCTGGCGGCGTGCGAGAAAGACCCTTCGGGCCATAAAGCCTATGAAGCACTTGTCGATAAGCTTCTCGCCTCACCACACTACGGTGAACGCTGGGCCCGCCGCTGGCTCGATTTGGCCCGCTATGCCGACACGAATGGCTACGAGAAGGACCGCGTCCGGACGATGTGGCCGTATCGTGACTGGGTGATCAATGCGATCAATCGCGACCTGCCGTTCGATCAGTTCACGATCGAGCAACTCGCCGGCGACATGCTGCCGGGGGCGACACTTGAGCAACGGATCGCGACGGGGTTTCATCGCAATACGATGATCAATGAGGAAGGGGGAATCGACCCGCTCGAATTTCGCTACTACGCGACCGTCGATCGGATCAACACAACGGGCACGGTCTGGCTGGGTCTCACGCTCGGCTGTGCCCAGTGCCACACGCACAAGTTCGATCCGATTCCGCACCACGACTATTACCGGCTGATGGCGTTTCTGAACAACGCCGACGAGCCGACGATCGACGTGCCGCAGCCGGACCTGTCGAAGCAGCGAGCCGAGATCGAGCGAAAGATTACGGAATTAACCGCGGACCTGGCGAATCAGTTTCCGCTACCAAGCGAAGTAAACTGGCTCGTTGCCAAAGCGGCAAAAGTGGCAACCGCATCCGCCGCGACAGCCGAAAGCCAGGCCGACGACAGCGTGCGGATTGCCGGCGAAACACCGGACAAAGACACCTACACGATCGAGTTTGAGGTGGACGCGAAGGACGTTTCTTCGCTACGACTCGAAGCGCTCGCCGATCCGGCGCTGCCGAGCAAAGGGCCGGGACGCACGCCGCACGGCAACTTCGTGGTGACGGAAATCGCTGTCTCGGTTGCTCCAGCCGATAAGCCCGATCAATCCCAGCCGCTGAAGCTAGTCAGGGCCGAGGCCGACTTCACACAAGAAGGCTTTGCGCCGGAGCAGTGCTTCGACGGAAAGCCGGACACCGGCTGGGCAATTCACGGTCCCGGCGAGTGGAATGTCAACCGCATGGCGACGTTTCATTTCGACAAGCTGGTGGAGATCGCCGGCCCCGCCCGCTGGACGGTGAAGATCGACCAGCAATACGGCGGCAAGCACACGCTGGGAGGGTTCCGTTTGAGCTTGGGCCAACAATTTCCTGTCGCGAGCGATCGGCCAGAAGCTGAACGCCGCCGCGAGCACCTGGAGCAGAAGTTTGCCGCCTGGCAGGAATCGCAGACCAAGCAAGCAGTCGCGTGGACGGTGCTCAGGCCGACGGCTGCAACGAGCGATATGCCCACGCTCACGATTGAAAACGGCGATACCGTGTTCGTCAGTGGCGACATGACGAAGCGCGATGTTTATGACGTGATTTACGACACGTCGGGATTGAAGGGTATCACCGCAATTCGTTTGGAAACGCTAACCGATGCGCGCCTGCCGAAGGACGGCCCTGGACGAATTTATTACGAAGGTCCGTTCGGCGACTTCTTCTTGAGCAAAGTGACGATCACACCAACCCGAAGCGACAGCGCTTCGTTGAAGATCGCCTCCGCCGGCCATTCTTTTGCTAGCGGTGGCAACACAGCCGCGATGGCGATCGACGACGACCCACAAACCGGCTGGTCGATCAACGGGGGCCAGGGGCGTTCGCACTGGGCGACGTTCGTCTTCGACAAGCCGTTGGACGCCGCCGAAGCGATCAAAGTCTCGCTCCTGTTTGAGCGCTACTACGCCGCGGGCCTCGGCAAGTTCCGTGTGTATACGACGACCGATCCAAATGTTGGGCTCGATAGCAGTCTCCCCACGGATGTCGAGAATCACTTGCGAATCGAGCCCGAGGATCGCTCGCCGGCGCAACGCAATCGGTTGCTGGAACACTATCTGCAAATAGCGCCGGAACTAGTGAATGCGCACGGGGGAATAAGTCTGCTCACAAAGTCACTCCCCGAGTTTCCCACCGCGCTCGTCATGCAAGAGCGTCCATCCGCCGATCCTCGCGCGACGCAGGTCCACCATCGCGGAGAATTCCTGCAGCCTAAGGACGCCGTGCAGGCCGAGGTGCTCTCGATCTTCTCGCCGCTGGCCAAAGACGCATCGCACGACCGGCTCGCTTTTGCCCGCTGGCTCGCCAATCCGGCCAATCCGCTGGTTGGCCGCGTGACGATGAACCGCCAGTGGCAGGCGTTCTTTGGCCGCGGCATGGTGCGAACGACCGAGGACTTTGGTTATCAGGGGGAGGCCCCCACGCATCCCGAACTGCTCGACTGGCTGGCCGTGGAGTTGGTGGACCAAGGCTGGTCGATGAAAACGATGCACAAGCTGATCGTGATGAGCGCGACGTATCAACAAGCTTCCCACGTTCGGCCCGAACACTTGGAAAAGGACCCGCAGAACAAGCTGCTGGCCCGCTTCCCGCGGCAGCGGCTGGAAGCGGAGATGCTTCGCGATGCCGCTTTACGCGTCAGCGGCCTCTTTTCGCCCAAGCTGGGCGGCCCCAGCGTCTTCCCGCCGCAGCCGGCAAGCGTGACGGCTGAAGGGGCCTACGGCGCGCTCGGCT
>CAYLLN010000099.1:0-22632 GCA_964384375.1 uncultured Pirellulaceae bacterium | reverse complement strand
CGACGCGCTAGTGAGCCCCTTGCCGAGCGAGCTGACGACGCCGCCGGTCACAAAGATGAATTTCGTCATGGAGAATCGGTCATCCTGACAACAGCACAAGCGCGCCCGTCGTGGGGCGGCCGGGAAATCAAGATTCTACCGCTTGCGGCCGCGGCTGCAAACGACCTGAAAGGTGCAGCTAGTGGTCGCGGGAATTGGCGGCAGCGGGCGACGATTTACTTCGGCGCGGTCGTTTCGCCGGGGCGGCGGGCCGTTTTCGGCGATTCCGATGCGAGCGTCTGCAAGGCCTTCGCGACACCCTCCTGCACTTCCTTGGCCGAGCCGGTGATGATCGCCCGAACCGTGTTATCCGAGCCGACGACGACTGCCGCGGGAAGCTCGTTGATGCGCAGAGCCGAACTTGCTTCCCCCTTGGGATCGACCACGACAGCGCTCGCCAGCGGGCTCTCGGCCGTGAAGCGGCGCACGTCGCCCGGCGCTTCCCCGACGTTGATCGCGTAGAACGCGACCCCCTGCGACTTCCCCGTTTTGACGAACTGCGATACAGCCGGCATCTCCTCGACGCTCGGAGCGCACCACGTTGCCCAGAAGATGAGCACCATCGCCCGCTTGTCGGCTGGCGTGCGGACGTCGATCGTCCTGCCATCGAGTTGCGACAGCTCCAGCTTCGGCAGCGGCTTGCCAAGGTTGACCGACGGATCGTCGCCGGACAGAGCGTCGTAAATATCGCTGACGCGGCGGGCATCCTTCGGCAAAGCGACGGCGAACGTCCCTTCGGGCAATTTGGCGTTCAGTTGCCAGGTGAAGTTCGCCGTGTGGACCATCTCGTAACATTCGTCGTCGCCGGTCGGCACGCTCGTCGTGCGGACGAACTGCACGAGCAGCGGATCCCCTTCGGCAGCCAGCCACAATTCGACGTTCGCCCCGGCCCAAGTGAGCTCAAAGCAGTGGCAGGACTTGCCGCTCAGCGTCCGGAGTCCGTGATACCGCAGATCGGTCGCTTGCGTTTGCACGTACTCCCCGACGTTCGGCTGCAAGAGGATGTCGATCGCCGAACCGGCGAGGCTTTGTGCGAGAAGCTGGTTGCTTTCGAGGCTCGCCTTCGCTGAATCGACTGGATGCTGCGAATAGAGCCCCTGTGCGGCGAGGAGCGTCGTCATGTTCTTTCCGTCGTTTACGGCGATGAGCTGCGGCGATTTCGCTCCAACCGATTGTACGTCGATCCGGTGCTTCTTTCCTTGCGACGAAAGTCGATAGTGGCTCTCGCCCGCCTGGCCCGCTGCGTCGCCGGTGGCTTTCCACTTCGATTCGACGCTCAAAACATAGGTGTCGGCCTTGCCCAGGAATTGCAGGGCCCCGCCGATGACCTCGGCAAACTTGGCCGCGTCCTGAGCAGCGGTTGAGGGCTTCGCTTGCGTCTGCGGTTTGGCAACGATCTGTGCCGTGGCAGGGGAGGCAACGGCGAGCAGAGCGGCGGTGAGGAAGAGGCGTTTCATGGTCGTCCTTGTAGGGTCGCGTGCGATTCACAGTCCAGACAAGCCCACGCAAGCGTGAGACATGGCGCCCGGACAGGTCCGGCTCGGCAAGCCGGACCTACTAATGCAACTGGTTTTCCAAATCATCCGTGAGCTGCGTCAGGCTTTGCGAAAGGCTGCGGAGTGTCGCCGCTTCGCGCGGAGCACGAGCTCCGAGTGCTCGCGCCCGGGCATCGAGCGAATCGGTCTGTGCCGCGAGCAAGCCGACGACTCGCGAAAGGCCCGCGGCCTGGCGGCGGAGAGCGTCGGGCCCACTCGTCGGGTTCTGTTGCAGGGTGGAAAGCGTCGCCAGGTAATCCTGAATCTGATCGCAGTAGAGGAGGATCCCTTTATGCTCCGGGTAATTCACAAACGCGGGCAACAGGCCGCGGTACTGCTGTACCTGGCCATCGATCGTTTGCAGGAGCTGCGCGACGCGCGACGCCCCGACGGAGCCGGTCGTCGGCGTCAGATCCTCAAAATTGACCGCCAGCTTGAGCAGCCGTTCGACTTCGTTCAGCGACTCGCCGATCGGCGACAGCCGCGGCGGATTCTGCAGCTTGTATTGCGTGACGATCTGCCCCCAGCGGTTGTAGGCGTTTTGATAGTCGATCACCATCGTGCCGAGCGTTTCGAGTTGGCGGCTCGCGGGCTCTCCTTGCTGGGCTTCCTGGCGCAGTTGCAAGAGCCGCGATTTCAGATTCCGCACATCGCGCTGCACCCGCGGCACCTCGGGCACGCCGAACACTAGCGGCTGCGTGCCGGTGAGGAAGACATCGGTCCGCGAGAGGGCCTGATCGACGAGCGGCAGGATTTCCGGCTCGGCGGGCGTCGGGCGCAGAACGGTCGAGCCGTCGCCGGTGATGCCGAGAGTGTCTCCCATTTGCTCCAGGTTGCTCTCGACGCTCGACCAGAAGAGCCGTATGAACGCCGGCATCTGGCGGCTTTGCAACTGCGGGGCGATGCGGACGGCTTGTTCGGCAAGGGCCTGCACTTCCCACTCCAGCCGTTGGCGCGACGAGCCGCTCTGGATCGACGTTTGCAATTGGCTGAGAGCGGCGGCGAGCGTGTCGAGGTCGCGGAGCGTGACCGAAGCGCTGTAGTTGTTGTAGGCCGTGCTGGTGAGCGACTGGATGATCGATTCGACCGCACGCGAGGCGGCCTGGGCCTGGGCGAGGAGCTTGTCGGAATCGCCTCCCAGACTGCCGCCGATCGTGCCCGGAAGCGAGGTGCCGGGGAGCGAAGTTCCTGGCAGTGACGTTCCGGGACGAGGCGATGTACCGGCCGGTCGCAGGGCCAGCTCCGCTTCGTCGGCGAGTGCAGTGATGCGGCGAGCAATGCCCGAGGCGCCCGGCGCGGTGCCGGCAGGATTGTTCAGCGTTGACTGAAGCGCGGTGAGCGAGCGATCGACACTTTGCAGGGCGAGCGTCGCGTCGGTCGGTCGATAGCCGGAGACGGCAACGGTGCGGCGGAACTGCTCGGCCGCGTCCCACACGGCCTGTGCCTTGAGATTGGCCTGGCGACCTTGTAGCGTGCCGCCGATTTCGAGGTCGATGGTATCAACCAGAAGTTTCGAGGCGCTGGCCAGCCGCGTGGAGAGGTCGGCTAGTTGGGGACCGGATACGCTGCCAATGCCGCCGGCGCTACTGCCGGGTGATTGGCCTCCGGCGATCAGCATCTCGCGAGCGACGGCAAAGCGGTCGCCGCGGAGGACATTCAGCCGGTCGGTCCAGCGACGAAGCTCGCTGATCGTCGGTTCGTTCCAGGTGATCGACTGCAGCGTCTCGATCAGAAACGCTTGCGGGTCGCGCCCCTTCTGATTGTAGAACTCGTCCGAGCCGAGGATCGTCGCCTGCACGTCGAGCGGCGACATGCCGCCACGAAGCAGTTCGACCCAAGCCTTCAGCTCCGGCCCCGGTTCGCGGCCGAGATAGTCGCGATACCACTGGCGGACTTGCTGCTCGTCGCGGCTGGCCGAAGCCAGCGTCGTCGAAACGAGCGTGGGCTGGGCGGGTGTCGAGGGGATGAACGTAGTCTGGGCCAAGAGCGGCGTCGCCAAAAGGGCGAGCGCGGCCGCGAGGAGTGCAGTCCGTCGCATGTCTGGATCCTTCCGTGTGAATCGTCCCCCAAGTGCGGAAATGGGACGACGCACCGTTTTAGCCCGCCGGGGCGCGAAGCTCCAACAGCGAAATTGGGCACGCGGCATCAGCTGCGTCAGCGTGCCAGACGGTCGTGATGCGTCCACATCCGTACCCTCCCAAAACCCGCGAACGCAGCCCCTTCTTAGAGCTGAACAGGTTCGCGCTCAGCAACTTCTTCAGGTCATTCACGTTCGCTAAAAAAGATTCCGCGGCAGTTTTTGACGTAAGGTGTTTTGCAATCAGGTGTTAGCTCGCATTTCCACTTTATGCACGTATGCAAGTTATGCAGATTTGCCACCTTTGGGCCGCTGGAGGGCATGTTGCCGCTTATGGCCTACTCGAAGCGTATTAGGCTCGTCATCTCCCAAAAAACTCCCGAATATTAGCGCCGCAGCGTGTTTCGCCTGCGTCTTGACCGAACCGTGCCAGCGACGCAACTCGTTTCGTTAAAATCTCTTACAGCATCTCAAGAGGTAACCCATCGCGCCCGTTCGGTCGTGCCGCGGAGCTAATACGACTAATAATCGCCGGCGTATTAATCGGGGAGCGTACTAGACGTAGGGCAGGACTTGTCCTGCCGAGTGGGCACTTGCTCCCATGAGCGGCAGGATGAATCCTGCCCTACGAGTTCTGCCTTCCCGGTTCACGCCCTTGGAACCACGATCGCGCACCGTCAGCGCGCCAAAATGGCAGTGCCGCAATGGCGTGTACAAATGCTGCAAATTCTGCGCCGGTAGTACGTGATTAAGTGGGCCTGCCGCGAGCTAGGGCAGGGGTGACGCTTTTTGGGGGGAGTCCTTAAGCCGGCCAACGCGCCTTGCTTCGGCAATCACTTCGCTCCACTTGACCCCGTCTATGTCGCGACCGTCTTGCACAGTCACCATTCGGTCGAGCGTGCACGTTCGATAGACGCACGCCAGGAACAGCGGCCCGAAGGTGAGCAGAATCAGCAGCGTGCGGAGGCGGTAACGCATGCCCCTGATTGTAGCCGGCGGGTGGGGGCGAACCTAATCCAAGACAAATGGCCTAGAGCGTCCGTTCTCCTTCACTTCCGAGCACGTGCCGGGGGCGACTCCCTTGATGTAGCCGTCGATGGTTGGCCAGCGATTGATGATCCATTTGGCTTGATCCCAGAACTGCTTTTTGTCCCAAAATGGACCGAGCCAGAGGGCGGTAAGGCCGGAGTCCTTTAGTGCTCGTGCCTCGCCTTCGCGGGTTTTCTGTCTGTCGTCGCACGTGACGAATACGAAGCCAGACCCCTTCAGAGCCGGAAACAAGTCCAGGTCATCGGTGTCTTCTGGGTACATATCGCGCAGCGCCACGACCTCGTATTCTTCGAGTGCCGCCAGCATGCGCGCATACCGATAGGATATGCAGTTGTCGAAAAAGTACTTCACACGGCGAGAGACCGCTCAAACTCGGCGGCCTTTTTAACGGCTGCAAGCGGAACGCCAAGCCACCGTGCGACGACTGCGGGCGATTGCCCGCCTCCTGCTTTCAACGCATTTGCAATGACGTGCGTCGGTACGCCCGTTTCTGCGTCAATGGGTTTCCCAAATTTACGAGCGGGGTCCAGAACGATGCGGCCAGTCTTGGATAGTGGCCAAAATCGTACTAAATCAAATCCCTTTCCGTACTCCAGTTTTCGGAAAAAGGGTCGCATGATTTTCTCAAAAACATACTGCCCGCGAGCAATGTCCTCTAGCATTTCCTTGCCAGTCGATTCCTGCTGAAGTGTTGCGAAAATAGCGATCCCGTCTGTATCAAATCGCTTGACGCTAAATGGACAATCGGAATGGTAGCGGGCCGCTGCCTTCCTCGATGCAATTCGGATCATGTCCAGCGAAACACCCTCGTCTCGGAACATCTTGATGAAATGCAGTTCCATTAATTCCGCAAACGTCAGCAATCCCTCGCCAGCGCCCAGTTCGCGAGGAATCAGCCCTTCACTGGAGTGCGCCCAGCGACGAATCAGCGCAGGTTTAGCGCCGATGATCCTAGCCGCATCGGAAATCGAATACAGGCCAACCCCTAGGCGGGATGGATTCTGAATCGAATTGGTCATACCCCGAACCTCGCGAACGCGAGCATGGTTTTTTAACCGACGCACCAATGTACAGGAGTCAGATTCCTTCACTCTACATCGCCGCCGACCACCCCGCAACGCAACAGATTTTGCCAAATTCGCGCTCATTTTTTGGAGAGTAACCCCCCAGTTTCCTATGGGGGATTGTACCGCCAGCGGCTACTCGTCATCCGGCCGCGAGTCGATGAACCACTCAAACCGTGTCGGGGTTCAGTAACTCGTCGTCTGCTCCACCTGCTCCCCGATGGTCCGTCCCGTTCAAAGGATGCTACTCGTAAAGCAAGAAAGCTTCGCGTCGCCGCTTAAACTCCTCGACCCCCTCGCGAGCGATGGCGAGAATCTCGTCGGCTGACTTCCCCTCTTCCACGGCTGTGAGCGTGGCCGCATTACCGAGCAGCCGGGCGTACCCCTTCGTTTCCCACGCGTCGGGATATAGCTTCCGCAGGGCCGCGGCGATGGCGAATCCCGTGCGTAGTGGCTCGAAGCGCTCGCGGTCGGTGATGATGACGTTGATGCCGCCGCATTTTTCATTCGCGAACTTGCTGCTCGTTGGTGTGAACTCGATTGGGACGAAGCTCGTGCCGGGAATGTCTTTCGTTGCCAGTTCGGCAGCCAGTTTGCGGCCGTCGAGCCACGGCGCTCCGATCACTTCAAACGGCGTGTCGGTCCCACGGCCGACCGAGACATTCGTCGTTTCCAACAGGCCGATACCTGGGTAGAGGAGAGCCTGCGTCAGGCTCCGCATGTTGGGCGACGGATTCACCCACGTGAGGCCCGTCGTATCGAACAGTTCCGCTCGCTTCCACCCTTCGCAGCGGATCACTTCCAGTTCCAAATCGAGCTTCAGTTCGGCCTTGAGCAGTTGCGCGAGCTCGCCAATCGTCATCCCATGCCGCACGGGAAGCCGGTGAAAGCCGACGAACGATTCCTGTCCCCGGTCGAGCATCGGCCCGGCCACTGCGCTGCCGCCGATCGGGTTGGGCCGGTCGAGGACCACGAACCGCTTCTTGTGCTCGGCGGCCGCTTTCATGGCCTCCCCCATGGTGGAGATGTACGTATAGAAGCGAGCGCCGATGTCCTGAATGTCGAAGACGATCGTGTCGATGCTGTCGAGCATCTCGGCCGTCGGCCGCCGCGTCTCGCCATAGAGGCTGAAGACTTTCAGTCCTGTTGCTTGATCCTGGCTGTCGCCGACTTTGGAAATGTCGAGCTTCCCTTCAAAGCCGTGTTCGGGGCTGAAAAGGACGGCAAGCTCGACCTCCTTCGCATCGTGCAAGAGCTTGACGGTGCTTTGCCCGTCGCGGTTACGGCCCGTATGGTTGGTGATGAGGCCGATTTTTCTGCCGGCGAGGGGGCGAAAGTTGTCGCGCACGAGGACGTCGATGCCGGTGAGCACTTCACTTGCCGGCTTCGCTTTCGACGGATCGAGATCGCGAATCGCTCCGGCAGCGACCGTGCCGATCCGCCCCGCGAGCGGGTTAACAAGTCCCTTGCCGTCGGGATGGACGCGGTTGGAGAGAAAAATCACGAACAGCTCCAGCTCCGGATCGATCCACAGGACCGTCCCCGTAAAGCCGCCGTGGCCGAAAGCCGATTCGGTGAGCAGTTCGCCCCGGTTGATCGAATAGCCGCTCCGCTTGTCCCAGCCGAGGCCGCGGAGAAACACGGGCGGATTGGCCGGCACTCCCTCCATCGTGCTCCGCGAACCGCCAATGATCCGATAGCCGCGGGTCATCGTCGCCACTGTCCGCGGCGCAAGGACGCGCACGCCGCCATACTCGCCGCCGCCAATCATCATCTGGGCATAGATCGCCAGATCTTCAGCCGTAGAAAACAGTCCCGCATGGCCGGCGACGCCGCCGAGCTTGAAGGCCCGCGGGTCGTGAACTTCTCCCTGCATCCAGTGCCCGTCGCGCTCCTCGGTCGGGGCGGCACGAGCCTTGAGTTCATCGCTGGGCAGATAGCCAGTCGCGGTCATTCCGAGAGGTTGATAGATGTTCTCGCGAGAGAATTCGTGGACCGACTTGCCGCTGATCTTGCGGACCAGTTCGCCGAGCAGGATGTAATTCACGTCGGAGTAGATGAGCTTCGTGCCGGTCGGAGCTTGCAGTTTGAGAGCGCAAATCTTGGCCAAAGCTTGCTCCGGGCCGTCGTTGTAGTCGGCCAGGGCGTTGTCGGGCAAAAGGCCGCTTTGATGCGTCAGCAGGTCGAAGACGGTGATCGGCTCTTTGCCTTCCACGGCAAACTCGGGAATGTGAGCAGAAACGCGGTCGCTTAGCTTGAGCTGTCCCCGCTCGACGAGCAGCATGATGCTCGTGGCCGTCGCCACCGGCTTGGTGATCGAGGCCATGTCGAAGACCGTATCCGTCGTCATCGGCAGCTCCGCTGGCTTGAGCTGCTTGTTGCCGTAAGCCTTCAGCAGCACGATCTTGCCTCGGCGGCCAATGCAAACCACGCAGCCGGGCATCCGCTTCTCGGCGAGGCCCTGCGCGACGATCTCGTCGATGCGGGCCAGGTGTTGCGCGTCCATGCCGGCATCGGCGGGTTCCGCATGGGGCAAGCCAGCGTGTGCCGTTGTCACAACCAGTCCGAGAAGCACGACGGACAGGCAGTAGCCACGGATGAAACACGGACCGAACACGGATGAGAAGGAAATGGGCTTCACGGTGCAGATCCTCGTGCTGGAAACGGCAACGAAACGAGCCAGCCGATGGCTAAGGTGACGGTGAGGCCGACGAGCGGCAGCCAGGGGAAGGCGACGGCCACACCGTACTTGGGCAGGACGAATTGTACTACGAGGAGGATCGCCAGCCCGACCAGGCCTCCCGCCAGTGCCGAGGCCTGCCCGGCTCGCGGTACGAAGACGCCCAGGGAAAACACGCCGAGTAAGAGGCCAAACGCAAAACCGGCAACGGTGAGAGCGGTCGAAACGACGGTCGCGTCCAGGTCGTAGAGTCCCTTGGCCCAAATGCCGATGGCGATTTGCACCATACCGAAGGCGAGCGTCAGGGCGCGCGTCAACCAGAGCTGTAACTGTGGACTGGCAGGTGTGCGGCGGTGCGGCAGGTAGAGGTCGTTCACGACGGCGGCGGCCGACGCGCTGAGCGAGCTCGACAGGTTCGAAGCGAGGATGGCGGCGAGCATCAGTCCGACGAGGCCCGTGTTGTACGGGAAGTGGTGCACGATGAAGTGAGCGAAGACTTCATCCTTCTTCAGGCCTGCCGTAACTTCATCCGCGTGCTGGCCGAAGAAGCAGGCCAGGCCAATCCCGATGAACAGGAACATCGAGAATTGCAAGAACACGAGTACGCCGCTGGCGAGCAAGGCCCGGCTGGCATCGGCTTGGCTCCGGGCGCTCAGATACCGCTGTACCATCGAGTGATCGGTCCCGTGCGTGCCGAGCGTCAGGACCGCCCCGCCGATGAGTCCGGCCCAGAAGGTGTATGGATTGGCCAGCGACAGTGAAAAGTCGAACATCGCGAGCCGCCCCGTTTCGCTACCGAAGCGAACGATCTGGCCGATGCCGCCATCGACGCTGGCCGCAATCACAAAGATCGAGAGGATGCCGCCGAGCACATAGACGCCGAACTGAATGCAGTCGTTCCAAATGACCGACCGCATGCCGCCGACGAACGTGTAAACCGTCGAGACGATCCCCATCATGAGAACGCTCACTTCAAACGGCCAGCCAACGAGCTTTTGCAACACAATGGCTGCGAGCAAGAGCCGGAGGCCGTCCCCCAGATTGCGAGCGACGAGAAACAGCACCGACGACGCCTGCCGCGTGAGGCTGCCGAAACGCCGGTCGAGCACTTCGTAGGCGGTCATCAATTGCCCGCGAAAGTACAGCGGCAACAGGAAGACGACGATCAGCGCCCGGCCGACGATATATCCCAGGGCGAGTTGGAGGAACTTCATGCCGGTCGTGCCGTAGCCTTCGCCCGGGACGCTGAGGACGGTGGCCGCGCTGGTTTCGGTGGCGACGATGGAACCCAGAATCGCCCACCACGGCAGGTTGCGGTCGCCGAGGAGGAACGCCTCGACGCTTTTGTTCCGGCCGCTGAGCAGCAGCCCGACGAGCACGGCCGAGGCGAGATACGCCACCAGCACCAGGATGTCGATCGGCCCAAGCTGAAACATCGCGCTTCGCGGCAGGATAGAATGGCGGGGAATTGCTCATGGAGGCGCTCGCGCCTGCACCACAATACACGCCTCAGCCTCTGCTTGCATGTCCCGCCTGACCACCGAAGCCCGTAATCCGGCCAGCGAGCGGATCGACACGCTCTCGCCGCTCGACATCGTCCGGCTGATCAACGAGGAAGATACGCGGGTTCCGGTGGCCGTGTCGCGCGAGTCGGAAGCAATTGCCAAGGGGGTCGAAATCATCGCCCAGCGGCTGCGGGCGGGTGGGCGGCTCGTCTATTTGGGAGCGGGAACATCCGGCCGGCTCGGTGTGCTTGATGCCTCGGAGTGTCCGCCGACGTTCAGCACGCCGCCGGAATTGGTCGTTGGCGTCATCGCGGGCGGATACGGGGCACTGACGCGTGCGATCGAAGGGGCGGAAGACCATCCGGAAGCAGCCGTTACCGATCTGAAGCAAATCAACCTCTCGGCAAGCGATGTGCTGGTGGGCATCGCGACGAGCGGCCGCACGCCGTATGTCATTGGCGGCTTGCAGTATGCTCGCTCCATTGGCGCGTTTGCGATTGGTCTGGCCTGCAACGACGGCTCGGCTCTGGCCAGCGTCGCGGACCTGATGATCGCGCCGGTCGTCGGGCCGGAGGTGATCAGCGGCTCGACGCGACTCAAGGCGGGGACAGCGACAAAGCTGGTGCTCAACACGCTGACGACCGGGGCGATGGTTCTGCTCGGCAAGACCTACGGCAATCTGATGGTTGATCTGCGGGCGACGAATACCAAGCTCGTAGCGCGAACGCGGCGGATCGTGGCGGAGCTGACTGGCCTTTCCGAAGAAGCAGCCGAAGCAAAGCTCCGCGAGTGCGACGGAGAACTCAAGACCGCGGTCGTGGCCGAGGTGCGCGGAGTTTCGCCGGCTGAGGCGCGGGAGTTCTTGCGACAGGCAGGCGGGCAGTTGCGCGGAGCGTTAACACCCGCCACTACGTGAGCTTGTAAAATCGCTCCGCATTCTCCGCCAGCAGCTTCTTCTGATCCGCCACCGGACGGCTCGCGATAATCTGCCGCAGGGCCTTCACCCAATCGGCCAGCGGAGCGCCCATCAGGCAGACCGGCCAGTCGCTGCCGAAGATTACGCGGTCGGGACCGAACGAGTCGAGGCAGTGATTCACGACAGGGGCGAGGTCATCCGCCGACCACTCCTTCGGCACGCGGGCGACGATGCCACTGATCTTGCAGATCACGTTCTTCTGCCCGGCGAGAGAATCGATATTCCGTTTCCAACTGGATGCGTCGTGCTCGGGCTTGGCGCCGGCCAGTCGCGGATCGCCCGATTTGAAGAAGGCTTTGATGTCGCCATTGCCGCAATGATCGACGATGAAGCGAGTGTCCGGACATTTCTCGGCGAGTTTCACACCGTCGGCCAGTTCCCCTGGCCGCATGCAGAGATCGAAGCTCAGCCCTTGCTCGCCGAGTTGCCGGATGCCACGAACGAACGCCTCCTCCAAGCAGTAACCGGCTGGCGTTTGCCCGCCGTGTAATACCTGTCGAATCCCCTTGAGGCGATTGTTCGTCTTGAACTGCCGGAGGTACTCTGCAAAGCCCTCGCTCGCCGGCCGGCCGGAAACAACCGCCGCAATCGTCGGCGCTTTGCCGCTTTGACAAATCTCGGTCAGGTGATCGATTTCGGCTTGCTGCTGCGAGGGATCGACATCCACCTCCATATAGACGGCCTTTGTGATGCCGGTCCCCTCAATGGCTGCGAGGTAGTCTTTCATCACGAAGCTGCGGTTCAAGGGGCCGTCGCCCGAAAGCCACGCGAGCTTGAACTTGGTCAGATCCCAGAGGTGCTGGTGGCAATCGACAATGGGCAATTCAGCGGGCTTCACGGCAGCCTGCTCCGCAAACGAGAGGTGGGGTAAACCAGCAGCCGCAGTTGCCACGGCAGCCGTGCGAGCTAAGAATTGACGCCTACGCATTGGAGTGAGTGGTCAGAGGTGAGTGGTGAGTGGTTGCTACTATGTTACGGAGAGGTTGAGCATGTTGCACGCTAAGCGTCTGTATTTTGTAGCCGTGCCGATCGCGGTTGTTTTCTGCTCGTTCGCATCTGCCGAGGATTGGCCGCAGTGGCGGGGAACCAACCGCGACGGTGTCTGGAACGAGACGGGCATCATCGAAAAGTTCGCCAGCGACAAGCTGCCGATCAAGTGGCGAGCGGAAATCGGCGCGGGATATAGCGGTCCGACCGTTGCCGAGGGACGCGTTTTTGTCACCGACCGCATTCCCGATCCGGCCACCGAACGAGTGCTCTGCTTCGACGAGCAAACGGGCAAGCCGATCTGGAAATACGACTATCCAGCCGAGTACGGCAAAGTTGGCTATCCGGCTGGACCGCGGGCGTCGGTCACTATCGACGGCGGCATGGCCTATGCCCTTGGCACGATGGGGATGATGCACTGCTTCGAGGCGGCGACCGGCCGGCTCCTGTGGAGTGCCGATCTGGGGAAACGATACGACATCGACATGCCGATCTGGGGGATCACGGCTGCGCCGCTGATTGTCGATCATCTCGTGATCTTGCACATTGGCGGCCGCGGCGGGGCGTGCGTCGTCGCGCTCGACAAGCTCGACGGTAACGAAGTGTGGAAGGCGCTGGCCGATCGCGGACAGTACTCGGCCCCAATCCTCGTCCAGCAAGCGGGGCAGCCGGTCGTCGTCTGCTGGACGGGAGACAGCGTCGCCGGCCTTGCTCCAGCCGATGGCAAGGTGCTGTGGCGGTATGTCTGGAAGCCGCGCAACATGCCGATTGGCGTCGCCACGCCGGTGCTGCATGGCGACCGGCTCTTCTTCACGTCGTTCTACGACGGCTCGCTGATGCTCAAGCTCGCCGCCAATAAGACGGAAGTGGAGAAAGTCTGGCAGCGCGTCGGCCGGAACGAGAACCCCGGCAACACCGACGCCCTGCAATCGATTATCGCCACGCCAGTCTTCGACGGTACGCACATTTACGGCGTCGATAGCTACGGCGAGATGCGCTGCCTCGACGCGGCCACCGGCGACCGTCTGTGGGAGAACCTCACCGCCGTCCCCAAGGACCGCTGGAGCACGATTCACTTTGTGAAGAACGGCGACAAACACTGGCTCTTTACCGAGAAAGGGGAGCTGATCATCGCCCGTCTTTCGCCCGCCGGATACGAAGAAATCAGCCGAGCCAAACTGCTGGAACCGACACTCGAGCAACTGCGCCGCCGCGGCGGTGTCGGCGTTTGCTGGGCCCACCCGGCATTTGCCAACAAGCACATCTTCCAGCGGAGCGACAAGGAGCTCGTCTGCGCGAGCCTGGCGGCGGAGAGGTAGATCCCGCTGGCCCGGCGGGACTTTCGCCATGTCAGACAAGCAGTAGCCACGGAGGAAACCCAACCGGAACCAAAGGAACCGCAGTTGACGCGGATACCACGGATGAGACATCGGGCATGAAGCCACCGATGAAACACCGATCGAACACGGATACGGAGAGCGGGTCTGCAAGCTCGGCATCTCTCGAAAGGCAACGCTCATTGAAGAAAAACGCAAAGTTCGCAAAGGGCGCAGAGGAGACAATTCCAGACTGTCCCCTCTGCGCCCTTCGCGCACTTGGCGGCTTTGCGTTGAATCCAATCGGCTGGCATGGCCAATCCACGGTTTTTGGCGCCTGACATATCTGGGTTTCATCTGCGCTCATCCGTGGCCTTTGCCGGCTACTAGTTTTGCTAGCACTCGCTGCGCCGGCTGGTCTTGACGGGTTTTCTCTTGGCTGGTTTCTATTGACGGGCCGCGGCATTCTCGCAACCATCCCGCCCCCGCTACGAGTGCGCCCCCGCGTTTCCAGCTGCCTTCGTAGCGTCTTGCAAGGCGTTTGCGATGCCGGTTCGATCGACGTTCGTGGCGTTCATTCTGTTGCTTCTGGGTTTCCTATCCGGCTGCCGCTCGCCGTACTATTCGGACCGGGGCGCGCTGGCCGGCGGCCTTGCCGGAGCAGGCGTCGGCGCAGCGATCGGCGATGCCAGCGGCAATGCCGGGCCGGGAGCGATCCTCGGTGCGGCGATCGGCACACTCACGGGGAACGCGATCGGCGAGAGCATCGACGCGGACCTCGCCCGCTCGAAGGCCGAGATCGAGGCGCGCATGGGTCGGCAAATGTCGGGCGCGGTCACCTCGCAAGACGTGATCGCTATGACGCAAGCCGGCCTCTCCGAGGAGGTAATCGCCACGCACGTGCGGGCACATGGCGTCGTACAGCCCCCCGGAGTGAGCGACCTCATCTTCCTGCGAAATAGCGGCGTGAGCGACCGCGTGATTCAGGCTCTGCAGCAAGCGCCCCCTCCTCCCACGGTGGCTCAGGCGAGCTATGCCGCTCCGGTCGTTTACGGCCCGCCACCGCGCGAGGTGGTGATCGAGCAATACTACGCCCCGTCGTGGTATCGCTGCCCACCCTGCGGTCCACCGGTCTATTTCCACCATCACGGTCACCGCCGCCGTCCCGGCGTGAGCTGGGGGGTGTCGTTTGCGAACTGATTGCGGCAGTTACCGCGGTCCAACGAGCATCTGCCGTCCCGCAAATTGCTCGGCTGGTCTATCTTGAAGGGACTGCGTCCGCCGCGCCGGTTCTTTGCCGACGCGGGACTGGCCCGAACTCCTCGCCGCGCAATAATCTGGCATGGCCACCGCACCGACTACCTCCGATGCCGCCTCGTTTCCTCAACCCGCGCCGCCGCGTAAGAGCCGCCTCTTTCCCGGCTGGATCGTGCTCACGACGGTCGCCCTCTGTCTGATCGTCATCGCCGTGGTGCGGACGATTCAGCCGCTGGAGGGGACGCCGTCGCCGTGGAACGACGAGGCGATCGTCAGCATCTTCACGGCGATCTTTTCGTTCCTCGCGAGCATGACGCTCCTGGGTTGGTTCGTGTTGCGGAGCACCTACGCACCGCTCGTGCGCGTGATGGCTCTGGCTGGCGTGATCGTCGCGGTCGCCGTGCTCGTCGCGTGCTTTCGGTTTGAAGGGGTCAACGGCGCGATGCAGCCGACGTTCGTCCCGCGCTGGCAAAAAGTGGCCGAGCGAGAAGTCGGCGAGTTGGCCGCCAAAGCGCCGCCGGCAGGGATCGACTTGGCGACCACAGGCGACACCGATTTTCCACAGTTCCTGGGCCCACAGCGGAGCAACTATCTTCCGGGACCGGAGCTCGATCGCAATTGGAAGGCCAATCCGCCGAAGGAGCTGTGGCGGCGTCAAATCGGCGCCGGCTGGTCGGGCTTTGCTTCCGTCAACGGCTACGCAGTGACACTCGAACAGCGCGGCGACGACGAGTGGGTGACGTGTTACGACATCGCAACCGGCGAACCCGCTTGGGGACACTCGATCAAGGGACGGCACGACAACCCGCTCGGCGGCCTCGGCCCACGTAGCACGCCGACGATCCACGGCGGCAGGGTCTATGCGCTGGGAGCGACAGGCGTGCTGCGTTGCCTCGATGGTAAGGATGGCTCGCTCGTCTGGAGCGACGATCTGCGAAAACGGTATTTTGGCGACAAGCCGGCCGAGGAACTGAAGAAGCTCGACGAAGCGCTCGTGCAGTGGGGGCGCGCGGGCTCGCCCCTCATCGTGAACGATCTGGTCATCGTGCCGGCCGGCGGACCGCGCGAGACGGCTAAGTCGCTGGTCGCATTCAAGGCCGAAACAGGCGAGCTCGTGTGGGAAGCGGGCGAGGATCAGATCAGTTATGCCTCGCCGGCGATTGCCACGCTGGCCGGGGCTGCTCAGATTCTGATCGTCAACGAGAAGACGGTGACGGGGCACGATCCGGCGACCGGCAAGGTCCTGTGGTCGCACGATTGGCCCGGCAGCGACACGCCCCTGAACCAGCAATTCGCCAATGAGAAGGAGCGGCTCAAGCTGCTGAAGGGGAACAGCAGCCAGGACGCGGCCAGCTCGCAGGCGGTGCCGCTCCCCGGCAATCGCGTGCTGTTGACCAAAGGTTACGGCGGCGGTGCGGAGCTGATCGAGATCGCGGCAGCCGAAGAAGGCGGATCGCTCGCGGCAAAGTCCGTCTGGCGGAACAAAGGGGTGCTGGAAACGAAGTTCACGAACGTCTGCGTCATCGGCGAGCATGTGTACGGCCTCTCGAACGGCTATCTCGAATGCGTCGATCTGGCGACCGGCAAAAAGACGTGGAAGAAGAGCCGCCACGCCGAGTTCGGCCACGGACAGGTGCTTGGCGTCGGCGACGTGCTTCTCGTGCAAGCCGAGGAAGGGGATCTGGTCCTCGTCGAGGCCAACCCCGAGCGGCTCGTCGAGCTGGGCCGCATCCCGGCACTCTCCGGCAAGACGTGGAACAACCTCTGCCTCGTCGGCAAGAAGCTGCTCGTCCGCAACGACCGCGAAGCGGCTTGTTACGAACTGCCGTAACTTGCCCAAATCGACCGGGAATAAACCTCTCCGGTACGGCATCTTAGGGACGGCCATTTCGGTCCTTTGTCGTCCTGCTTAAGGAACATGCCCATGAAGCGCTTCGCGTGCGCGCTGGCAGCAGTGTTTCCACTTGTTTGGCTGTCGGGTTGTGCAGCGCAGGTCAGTCACGATCAGGCAGCCGCTCCGCAGGTTCCGTCACTCGCTGCGGCCGAACAAGCATCGCAGCCGCCGGCCGATCCAACGGCGGGACAGAAGATCATCTACCGTGCCACGCTGGGATTTCAGGTCAACGACTTCTCGGTCGCCGACACTCGGATTCGCAAGCTCGTCCAATCGACCGGCGGATTCATCGCCCAGTACCGTGAAGAGCGCCCTTCGGGTGAACAACGCGGCGGTCACTGGACGCTTCGCATTCCGGTACCACAATTCGAGCGTTTCGTCGAAGAAGCCGGCCAGCTTGGCGTGTGCGAGCGGCGTGAGATCACGTCAACGAGCGTCACCGAGGAGTTCGTCGATCTGGAAGCACGCCTCAAGAACAAACAGCAGCTTGAAACTCGCCTGCTTGAACTCGTCGCCAAGCAAACCGACGAAATCAAGGATGTGCTCACTGTGGAAACGGAGTTGGGCCGCGTCCGCGAGGAGATCGAGCGCATGCAAGGACGCCTGCGAATGCTGACCGACCGCGTCGCGCTGACGACCGTCGAGATCAGCGCCTACGAGCGTCACGAGTATCGTCCACCGGAAGCAACGTTTGCCGGCCGGATTCGCGACACGTGGCGAAACTCACTTGACCAAATGCGGCTGCTCGGTGAGGGAATCGTTCTCGTCGTCGTCGCCCTCGCACCATGGTTCGCTCTTGTGCTGTTATTACTCGCGCCGCTGGTGTGGCTGGTTCGCTGCTTTGTGAAGCATCTCACGACGCGCGCCGTGCCGGCGCAGATTGTGTGAGCGCCGCAACGGACAGCGCGCCTACCGCTTCTTCCAATCGATTCCCGACAGCTGCGCCAGAGCCAGTTCCAGCGCGTGCGTGCCGCTGCGGGCGTGCCCCTGTGCGGCGAGGGCTGTGTAAAGCTGCTTCGCGAGCGCGAGGCCGGGGAGCGCGAGGCTCATCCGGTTCGCTTCGTCCAGAGCGATTCCCATGTCTTTGATGAAGTGCTCGACGTAAAAGCCCGGATCGAAATTGTTCGCGATGATTCGCGGGCCGAGGTTCGAAAGCGACCAGCTTCCTGCCGCACCGGGGGCGACCGACTGCAGCACGGTCGTCAGGTCAAGCCCCGCCTTGTACGCGTAGAGGAGCGCCTCGCACACGCCGATCATGCCGCTGGCGATCAGCGTCTGATTGACCATCTTCGTATGCTGCCCCGAGCCGGCAGGGCCCTGATGGATGATCGTCTTCCCCATCGCCTGCCAGCAGGGATCGAGCGCCTCGACCGCTTCACGATCGCCGCCGATCATGATCGAGAGGCGGGCCTCGCGAGCGCCGATGTCGCCCCCGGAAACCGGTGCGTCGATCGCCTGGACGCCGCGCGGCTTGCAGGCGTTGTAAATTTCGACCGCCAGCGACGGCTCGCTCGTTGTCATATCGACGAGCACGTTCCCCGCCCGCGAACCGGCGAGCAGACCGTCGGGCCCGAGAAACACCTCGCGCACGTCGCGCGGAAAGCCGACGATCGCGAAAACCACGTCGCTTTGCTGGGCGACCATTCGCGGTGTGCCGGCCCACGAAGCGCCTTTGTCGAGAAGCGGCTGGGCCTTGCTTCGCGAGCGGTTATAGACCGTCATCGCAAAGCCCTTGGCAATCAAATGGCCGCACATCGAGCTGCCCATGACGCCAGTGCCGACCCAACCGAGACGAGTAGAACCGGGAGAAATCTTCAGTGTCATTGGATGCTGAGGATCAAGAGTTTCAAGTTCCAGGTTTCATGTTGGTTGCACCAGTCATCGTTCATCACAAATGACGAATGAGAAGTGACAACGGACCCACTCACCAATTCGCTTCCGGTCGCTTCATGATCTCGGTCAGGATCAAAGTGTTGCGCAGGCTCTGCGGATCGGCCAGCATTTTGGCAAAGGTGGCTGCCGCGGGCGTTTGCAATTCGGGGGAAGCGGTGACGGTGCGGGGGGCGGCATCGGGCGTCGATTTCTTCAAGTCGCCGATCTTGTGGTCAAAGACCTGATGCAGGTGAGCCGCCAGTTTGTCGTCCGCCTGATCGACCTCCGCGCCAAGCTGCCGGGTGTGGGCGGCGATCTCCTGTGTCCCCCGCATGTGCATCTCGACCGAGCGACCGACCCGATCGGTCTGGTCGGCCAGTTCCACCTCCACCAGTTCCGCCTCGACCGAATCGACCGGCTCCAGCATCACCACTTCGGCGAGCGTTGCCGGACGACGCTGTGGAACCGGGGGTTGATAGGGCTGCTGATATTGGGGCGCGGGGGGTTGATAAGGCTGCTGCTGAAATGGCTGTTGCGGCGGCTGCTGGACCGGAGGCGTCCACTGCGGAGCTTGCGGCTGCGCGGCGGGACGCGGCTGCTGTTGCTGCGCGGCGGCACGGCGAGCCGCAGCTCGGCGGAGAAATTCTTCGACTTCGTCTCGATTGGCCATTCGTTAGGACTTCGTTTGTGCCGTCATTCCCGTGCCCGCAATTGCCTGCCGCATGTTCGTGTCGGCTTGCACGTTCCGCAACTTGTAGTAGTCGAGAATCCCGAGGTGGCCCGTCTTGAACGCCTCGGCCATCGCCTTGGGAACCTCGGCCTCGGCATCGACCAACTTGGCCCGACTCTCCTCGATCCGGGCGTACTGCTCCTGCTCCGTCGCGACCGCCTGCGCACGGCGACCTTCGGCCCGAGCGCGGGCGACACGCGTGTCCGCCTCGGCCTGATCGGCTCGCAGACGAGCGCCGACGTTTTCCCCCACGTCGATGTCGGCAATGTCGATCGAGACGATCTCGAACGCCGTGTTCGCGTCGAGCTGCCGGTCGAGCACTTCCTTCGAAATGAAGTCGGGGTTTTCCAGCACGTGCATGTGGTCTGCTTGCTTGCCGATGGCGCTCACGATCCCTTCGCCGACGCGGGCGATGATCGTCTCCTCGGTCGCTCCGCCGATCAGCCGCTGCAGGTTCGCCCGCACGGTGACGCGAGCCCGCACCTTGAGCTGAATGCCGTTTTGGGCGATCGCTTCGAGCGTCATGCCGCGGCCGGGGCAGTCGATCACTTTGGGATAGACGCTCGTCTGCACCGCTTCGAGCACGTTGCGGCCGGCCAGGTCGATCGCCGTCGCTTCGCGAAAGCTGAGGCGGATGATTTTCGCCTTGTTGGCGGCAATGAGCGAGCGAATCACGAGCGGCACATTGCCACCGGCCAAGTAGTGTGCCTCCAGGGCCTTGCTTGTCAGTCCCTGGTCCTCGTCGAGGCCCGCCTGCACGGCCATGATCTTCGATTTGACGATCACGTCCTTATTCACCTTGCGGAAGGTCATGCCGATCAGGTCGAAGATCGAAATCTTCGCCCCGGTCAGGAACGACTGAATCCAAAGGCGAAAGTAGTTCGCGAAGACTGCGACGATGATCAGCAGAATAAAGAGGACGATCACCGCGACGACCACGGCAACCATCGCCCCCAGGTTTCCCAGGTTGTTCTGCGCGAGCACGAGCGGAGCCGCGAAACCAGTCATGAGGTGCATCCTTGAAAGTAACGGGAGCTAAGCCCGCAATTCGACCGCAACCGGGGGACGAGACACCCTTTGTTATCGCAGGGGGGAGCGAGCGTCAAGCGACGGCTCGCTGCTCGTCGGGCAAACGTCCCGCCTGCCATCCCTCGGCGAGCGGGAGGCGTAAGCCTCCCGATGGCACCTCAGGGACCGCTCTGCCACAGTACGTCCCATCGGCCCGGCAGGACTTTGCCTGTCACCCAAGTCATTTTGCCCTAACCAGGGAATTTCCAACCACACTCACCAGCACTCTGAACAGCCCCTACTTGGCTGCGCCCACCTTTGCCGATTCATACTTTTTGCATGTTTCCCATCGAAAGCACCGGCATGAATCGCCGCAACTGATTGCCGCACAAACATCTACGACGATCACCATCCACCGGCGATTATGACTTTGATGAATCGTCGATCAACCACGTCGCAACTGGCTGAACACCACCCCGATGGAGCATGACCCACCGATCGCGCGTCCGCCCTACGCATGGTTACCAGCAACCAATTTGCCAATGATCCGCATTCGCTGAACTGCCATTTTGGCCGCCGCCGGACGCAACTGGACAAGATGTTCAAATTACATTCCAATTTGTTCACTTTTCGGCCGGTTGCTGCGGCGGCGCAATAAAAAAGGCCCCGCCCGAAGGCGAGGCCCGTTTGACGACAGGTTCCTACTGACTAGCAGCCGTTAGCGGGCCACCTCTCGCTCCGGCTGGGCAGCCGCGCGTTCGAGTTCCGCTTCGCTAGGTTCCGGCAGGCGAGCCAGCATATAGGTGTCGTGCTGGCGGGCGCTGAAGTGAACCAGCACCGGCGTCTGATCCTGCGTTAGGTTGTAAAGGCCCGTCTCAAAGACCGTGTTCCGGTCCTCCCCAATCGTAAACGCCACGCGCTGCGTGTCGGGATCAACGCGCCCCTGCACGTTATAGAGGTTGCCGGATTCACGATTGAGGACGGTTCCGCTGATGATCCCGTCCTTATTGGTCGCCAACTGCACGACCCGAACAGGATCCACTTCGTCCTGACGCACGGCCATGCTGAAGGTCCCCAGCGGCTGCCAGTCGCGGTCGTTCGGGTCCACCTGCGACATATCGACGGTGGCCAAAGCCCGAGCTGCCGCATAGAACGATGCCGGCGTTCCGACGTTCTGCCCATTCACCACGACATAGTCCGTGGTGTACACGACGTTCCCCCCTGGGCCGTAGTCGTAGTAATACGGATCGCTCCAGCCGTATCCGCCATACCCGCCGAAGCCCCCGTACCAGCCGATCAGCGATAGCCAGCTCGGGCGGCCCCACCAGTAGCCATACGGCCGATAGCCGAGCCACGGCTGATAACCCCAGTAGCCGCGTCCGCCGATGCCGTAGCGACCCCCGGCATTGAAGCCAATGACCGGCCGACCGCGCCACCACGATGTGGTGAAGTAGTCGCCGCGTCGGTAGTTGCTTCGAATGCGGTCGCCTCGATCTTCCCACCGACGGATGTCGTCGCGGAAGCGATCATCAAAATCTCGATCGCGGTCGCGATCTCGGGCGATGTCGCCATCACGATCTCGTCCGTCTCGATCGCGTCCATCACGGTTTGCTGAACGATCTAGCGCCTGCCGCAGATTCTCTTGAACCTCGCGCTCGGCCCGGTCGAACTGACGCGTCAGGCGGTCGCTGGCATTACGGCCTTCCCGCGTGGCGCGGTTCTCGGCCGTCCGCTCGGCAGCCGCTCGATCGGTATCGATTCTGTCCCTATCGCTTCGATCAGGGTTCGTCCTGTCGGCATCGTTCCGGTCAGGATCGATGCGCGGCCGGGCGGGCCGATCTTCAGTCACGCGCGGACGCTCGACTTCGTCGGTACGGCGCGGAGTGGTGTTCTCCGGTCGCACGCGGTCCCGCCCATCATCGGTGCGCGCGGTGCGCGGCACATCCGGTGTCTCGACGCGCCGGGTTTCCACACGCGGCGAGGCGACATCGGGACGCTCAACACGTGGACGCTCTGTTTGGGACCGGTCGACTTGTGGCCGTTCGAATTGCGGCCGCTCCACCATCCGCGGCTGCGACGGAGCGGACCGCTCTGGGCGGGGGGCGCTCTGAGGCCGGCTCGCTTGTGGTCGACTCATTTGTGGACGACTGGCTTGTGGGCGGCTCTGCGCCCGCGGAGCGCTGGACCGCTGGCCGCCCCCTCCACCACGATTTCCTCGTTCTCCTCGCTCGCCGCGCTGCGCATAGGCATCGCCGGCTGCTATCGCCAGCAAAATTCCAGCCACCGCGCCGATCTTCGGTGCGTGCCAAAGCGCCCTGCGTATGGCGCGTAATGTCGTGCTAAACATACTTACCCCTTTCAATGCTGCGCTCGTCCAAGCACGTACGAGCACCATTGCCCGCAAGTGACGTGGCTCGAACTAGCCAAGAGTTAGTGCAAGCGCCGTACCCAATCAGCAGCGATTGGTACGACAAGATGTTCGACAGAATGTCGGTCCGCTGCCGAACAAACTTCCGCGACTAACTTAAGCGGGGTCTGGCGCCGCCACTGCCGGCTCCATCTCCACGTACCGCCGTGCTTCGTCAAAAGGTAGCCGTTCACAGTTTACGGCTGCCTGATTGATGGTGAGCGGGCAGCACTTC
>CAYLLN010000098.1:0-22653 GCA_964384375.1 uncultured Pirellulaceae bacterium | reverse complement strand
GATCATCGTCGATGAATTCACCGGCCGCAAAATGGAGGGCCGCCAGTGGAGCGACGGCCTGCACCAGGCGGTCGAGGCGAAGGAAGGGGTGAAGATCAAGGAAGAGACGCAGACCCTCGCCACAATCACGTTGCAAAACTTCTTCAAGCTCTACAAAAAGCTCGGCGGCATGACCGGCACGGCGATGACCGAAGCCGGCGAATTCTGGAAAATCTACAAGCTCGACGTCGTCGCCATTCCGACCAATCGCAAGATGCTGCGGGTCGAGCATCCCGATGTCATCTATCGCAACGAGCGTGAGAAGTTCCTCGCCCTGGCCGACGAGATCGAACGACTCAACCGCTGGGACACGCTCTTCATGAAGGACGGCGAAGAGATCGCCGGCACTCTGCATAAGGAGACCGACGACTCGGTCGAGTTCCAGCGCCGCGAAAGCAAACAGCGCGACGTGATTCCGCGGAACAAGATCGCCAGCATCGAACTGCAAGGCCGGCCGATCCTCGTCGGCACGGTGTCGATCGAAAAGAGCGAGCGACTGAGCCAGTTGCTCGATAAGCGCGGCGTGAAGCACGAAGTCTTGAACGCCAAGCACCACAAACGCGAGGCCGAGATTGTCGCTCAGGCGGGCCGCAAAGGAGCCGTGACCATCGCCACGAACATGGCGGGGCGCGGCACCGACATCATCATGGGTGGCAACCCGGAGACGATGGCCTGGGCCATTCTGCAAGACAAGTATGCGACGCGGCTCGATGTGCCGCCGGCCGAATGGGATACGCTCGTCCGCGAGATCGACGAACGCGAGGGGATGAAGGTCGAAGGAGTCGGGGTCCGCAAGCTCGGCGGGCTGCACGTGATCGGCACCGAGCGGCACGAAGCTCGCCGCATCGACCTCCAGCTTCGCGGCCGCTGCGGCCGGCAGGGTGATCCCGGTTCCAGCCGCTTTTATCTGTCGCTCGAAGACGACCTGATGCGGATTTTCGCCGGGCCATGGGTCAAAACGATCCTCGAATCGCTCGGCATGAAAGAAGGGGAACGGATCGAAAGCCGCATGGTCAGCCGGCGCATTGAGGCGGCTCAGAAGAAGGTTGAAGAGCGGCACTTCGAGGCCCGCAAAAACCTGCTCGAATACGACGAAGTGATGGACGAGCAGCGGAAGCGGGTTTACGGCTTCCGCCAGAACCTGCTCGAAGGGGGGAACTGCCGCGATGCCGTCCTCGAAATGGTCGGCAAGCAGGTCGATACGCACATCGGCGAATTCCTGAAGCCGAACTACGGCCCCGGCGTCTTTGCTGCGTGGGCCGGCCAGCGGCTCAGTGACAAGCTCGAGGCTCGCGATTTTCGCGGGATGGACTACGACCAAGCCGAGCAATATGCCAAGGACCATGCCGAGCGAGCCGCCGAAACGCACGTGCAGGACGGCATCGACGAGAACCTGGCGGGAGATGCTGGCGACGAAGAGGCCGAAGCCGAGTGGAACTGGGAAGCCTTGGCCAAGATGGCCCAGACGCGGTGGGGCCTGCAACTGAAGGACCGCGATCTGAAGAAGATCGGTCGCGACAACGTCGCTGAATATCTGCTCGAGCAGGCTCGCAAGGCAGTGCAGGAGGTCGATCTCTCCGAGGGGAAAGTCTTCCTCGATCCCGACTTCCCGCAGAAGACGGTCATCGCTTGGGCTCACGCTCAGTTCGGCATCACGATCGAACTCGATGAGATCAAGAAGCTGGAGCCGGCCGCGCTCAAGGATTTCGTGAAGAAGAAGATCGTCGCCGCATATAAGGACCGCGAAGCCGAATATCCCGTGATGGCCGGCCTGTACCGATATACGGTCGGCCAAGGCCCACAGGCGCGGCTCGACCGCGAAGGGCTCGTCGCCTGGGCCCGCGAACGCTTTGGCACGCAGCTCGACTTGGAAGAACTCAAGAGCAAGCAGCGGGACGAAATCCGGCAGGTTCTGGTGACGCACAGCCGGGCCGCGCAGGAGAAGGCGGATGCAGCAATCGCCGAGATTGATCGGCGGCTCGACAAGCTATTCGGCTCCGCCAATGCGAGCGAGCCGGCCCGGTCGCTGGCTGGTACCAACGGCCAGCTCGATTCGCTCTCGCAGTGGCTCGACGAAACGCTCCGCTACCCCCTGAAGGCGGACGAGATCGGCGACTTGACCCGCCAGCAGCTCGAGCAGCGTCTCACGATGGCAGTCGAGGATCGCTATCGCCCCGAGATGCGGCGAATGGAGCGGTCGCTTCTCTTGCAAATCGTCGATACGACGTGGAAAGACCACCTGCTCGTCATGGACCGGCTGCGCAGCTCAGTCGGCCTCATGGGCTACGCTCAGGTCGATCCGAAGGTTGAGTACAAGCGCGAAGGGATGAAACTCTTCGAGGAGATGTGGAAGCACATCGGCGACCGGGCGACCGAATACGTCTTCAAGATCGAACAGCTCAACGAGGACTTTGTCAGCTCGACCTGGGTCGAAACGTCCGCCACGCACGAACAGGCGCCCGGCGCGACCGAGGAATTCCAGCGAAGCCAGGAACAGACGAACGCTTCCGACCAAGGAGACACGCGGCCTGAACCGATCCGTAACCGCGGCCAGCGCGTCGGCCGCAACGACCCCTGCCCCTGCGGAAGCGGCAAGAAGTACAAGAACTGCCACATGCGAATGGGGGGCGGGAATATCGCCTAACTCGTTCATAGCCGAGACCTGACAGGTCCCGGTCCGTCGTCTATTTCGGAGGCTGTTCGCCTCGCACTGCCGAAGGATTGGCTGCATGGCTTGGCTGCTCAATCTCGCGTACCTCGTGCTCCTGGCGATTGCCTCGCCGTGGCTGGTCTGGCAAGCGTGGCGCACCGGGAAATACCGCGAGGGCTGGGGCGCGAAGCTCTGGGGCCGCGTATCGCATCGGTCGGGCGACGCACCCTGCCTCTGGCTCCACGCGGTTAGTGTCGGCGAGGTGAACCTGCTCGCGCCGCTCATTCAGCGCTGGGAGCGTCTGCATCCCGAGTGGGAGATCGTCATTTCCACGACGACCCGCACCGGTTTTGAGCTGGCCAGCAAACGGTACGCGCCGCGCACCGTGTTTTACTGCCCGCTCGATTTCACCTGGGCGGTGCATCGCGCGATGCGCTCGATCCGCCCGACGTTGCTTGTCCTGACGGAACTGGAACTGTGGCCCAATTTGATTCGTGCGGCGCATGCCCGCGGCGTGAAGGTCGCGATCGTCAACGGCCGCCTCAGTGAGAAGAGCTTCCGCGGCTACCGGCGGCTCGCGTGGCTGGCCGGTCCCACGCTGGCCAAAATCGACACGATCGCCGTGCAGAACGAAGAGTACGCCCGGCGGTTCCTCGCGCTCGGCGCGCGGGCCAAGTCGGTGCAGGTCACGGGCTCGATTAAGTTCGACGGTGCACGGACCGACCGCAACAATTCCGATACGCTGCGATTGGCAAAGCTCGCCGGCATTGGTGACGAGGATGTTGTGTTTCTGGCCGGCAGTACCCAAGAACCCGAAGAGTCGCTCGCCCTCGACGCCTTCGAGCGGCTCTTACCCGAGCATCAGCGATTAAGACTCATTCTTGTGCCGCGGCATCCAGAACGGTTCGACGATGTGGCCGCGCTGCTCGATCGCCGCGGAGTGCTGTGGCAGCGGCGGTCGCAAATTCAGACGAGCCCAACAGCGGATCACCCGCCCCGTATCCTCCTCGTCGATGCCGTTGGCGAACTCGGTGCCTGGTGGGGCATGGCACACATCGCCTTCGTCGGCGGCAGCCTGGGCCAGCGCGGCGGGCAAAACATGATCGAACCGGCCGCCTACGGCGCAGCGATCTCGTTCGGCCCCAATACTTGGAACTTCCGCGATGTTGTTTCACAGTTTCTCGCCGCCGATGCCGCGGTTGTCGTGAAGGATGGTGCGGAGCTCACAGCGTTCGTCCGCCGAGCACTTGTTGAGCAACAATGGGCAACCGACATGGGCAACCGAGCCCGCAATCTCGTGCTTTCTCAGCAAGGCGCTGCGGATCGGACGATCGGACTTTTAGATCGACTTACCTCAACAAAAGCCGCAGCAAACGCACGCAGTGCTGCGTAACGACGATAGGACAGAGAACCACGAATCCAACGAATCGTACGAATCAGCAGGTTGTCTCATTCGTAGGATTCGTCCGATTCGTGGTTTCCTCCCTTAGCGGCTCACGATTTCGAGCAGCTCCGGCCCTTTCATCCGATGCGCCGCTTCGTGCGGGCAAGCGTGAACGCAGCTTACGTTCCGCCAGTCGCTGCCGACGATGTCCGCGCACAGGTCGCACGTGGTTGCGTGATACTGCAGCACGGCCTGGCCGGTGGTGCGGTCCGTTGTTTCCGACGGATGCATGTTGATGTTGCCGTAGGGGCAGTTGCTCGCGCACAGTCCGCAGCCGATGCAATTGTTTTCGATCTGAATCTCGACTCGCTGACGGTCTGCGTTTCCGCTGGCCGCCTTCAGCTTGATCGGCTGGTGAGTGCTGTTCGGGTCGATCCGATGAATCGCATCGACCGGGCAGCCGACGAGGCAGTACGGATCGCTGCAGCTCCGGCAGGAGCTGGCGACGAGCCACTTCCCCAGGCGCAGCCCCTCGCGAATCAGCCGCGTCACACCGCCGTGAGTGTCCGAGCAGGCCTTCGTGCATTCATCGCACCGCGTGCAGGCGTCGAGGTCCAGCACCAAGAGCCGCTGCGCGTTGTAGAGCCCCTGCTCGGTGAACTGGGTCAGTAGCGAGCTGTTCACGCGTCCGGGTGCGGCCTCGGCTGCTTTCGCTTGTCGCGCGAGGTATTCCTTCGCCTGCTGGACAACCTTCTCCTTCAGCGCCGGCACGGCAGCGAGCAATTCACGGAAGACAGTGGCATCAATCCGCACCAGTTCCACATCGTCGAGCGCGGCGCACGAAGTTGTCCGCCGCCCATCAAGCGACCCACGCAGCTCCGCCGGCATCGCGGCCCGCATTTCGTCCCAGGTTCCGAGGCACGCGATCTCGCCGAACGAGCGGTTGGGGCGCAGGTAGTCAAGCACTCGCTCGCTGCCGCCATAGGTTTGGGAGACTTTCACGTGCCCGATGCGGATCATGTAGAAACAGTCGGCCCGCTCTCCTTGGCGGAAGATCGTCTGGCCCGGCTCGATGCGGAATAGCTCGACCGGCCGATACCCGCTCGCTCCCTTGGCCGGCTCGCGCTTCAAGATTTCCAGGCACTTCTCGCGGTCGGTCTGGCTCAGGTCGGCGAACAGCGGCACCTGCCGCAGGTGGTTGTTGATCGCCCGGCTCCGATAGACGCGATCGAGCTTCTGCCGGGCTTCCGGATTCCGCTGCAGCGTGTACAGGACATTGCGGCGAATCTCGAAAACTTCGCCATCCTCCAGCGCCCGCACGGTCGCGGTCCGCGGATAGAGGCTGAGAATCGTCATCTCGCCGAGGATCAGATCGCGCGGGTCGTTCACATCGGCCGGCTCCCCCTGGTCCCAGCCGGGCAGGAGTTCGCCGTCTGCCCCGCGTCTGGGAATCCAAACGCCGAATCGCCCGCGATTCAGGATGAACGCCGTGGAACCGTAGTCGCCAAGCTGGCAAAGTTCCTGCCCCGCCTTCACGCGCCAGCGGACGATCGAGCTTTGATTCCACTGCCGGTAGCGCCACGGGAGCGTCCGCAGAAGCTCGTTGTCCTCCATCTCTTCAGGCGAAACGGCCGACTTGCCCGCGGAGTCCACTTGCTCCCGGAACCAATCCGATTCGATCGGCTTACGAAATGTCAGTGCACTGGTCGGACATGAAAGCATGCACTCGCCACACTCGACACAGCTCGATTGTCCCATCGGATCGGCCAGGTCGAACGCAATCTGGGTCGTATATCCCTTGCCGCTTCTGGCAATGACAAAGTTCTCTTTGACATCGCTGCACGCGCGGGCGCACCGGTCGCACAGGATGCAGGCGCTGTGATCGACGGCGATGAGGGGCGAGGAATCGTCTCTCGGTCGTGCGGGAGGAGGACGTAAGGCAAACCGCGACGGATCGAGCCCCAGCTGCTGACCGTAGCGGATGATGAGCCGTTCGAGATCGGTCAGCGTGCCGCGAGGTCCGCCGCTATCGGTCGATCGCAAGTGATCGGCCGCCAGAAGTTCCAAAAGCACCCGGACGTTACTCGCAACCTTGGTCCTTTGCGTCGTGCATTGCTTCGCCACATCGGCCGCTTGACTTGGCGTCGCTCGAAACCCGAGCGTAATCACTTCCATGCCGTCTTCGACGGGATGCACGCACGCCGGGACAAGCTTGTCTTGAAACGTCAGCCGCTTAACGCTCGGATCTTTGCGGTCTCGACCCATTCGGCCAACGGCCACCGCGCAAACGCGGCAGACGCCGACGGGATTCAGGTGTTCGAGGTGGCAGAGCGTCGGAATCGGGGCAGGGCGGGGGGGCTCGCCCGCGGCTTTCGCCTCCGCGTTTTGTCGGGCAAGCAGTTGCATCGCCGCATCGAAGATCGTCGTTGCCCGCGGCACCGTCCGGCCGGAGGCGTCAATGTAGATCACGTTTCCTTGAGCATCCTTCGTCGGCACCGCCTTCCGAACGGTGATCGGCACCCCGTCGATCGTCAGTGACACGGCCCGGTCGTAGTCCTGCTGCGTCTTCTTCTCGTAGCGAATGAGTTGCCCCGCCTCGTCGCGGGCAAACAGCCCTTCCTCCTCCCACCGCTGGGCAAGCTCGTCGAAGTACAGGTCAGCAGCCATCGGAATCCTTCCGGTCAAGGCGCGTAGCGGGCCACGTCGTCGGGAAAGTGGGCGAGCAATGTTTGCAACGGATTCGCGGCAATTTGTCCCAAACCGCAGATCGCCGTTTCCCCCATCGCGCGCGAAAGCGCAGCAAGGGCGCCAGCCTCTTGATCGCGCAGAGAGTCTATCGCTGCCGTGTCGAGCTTCCGGTCGCGGAGGTCAGTACCAATTTCGACCAGCTTCGTTGTACCGATCCGGCAGGGGACGCATTTGCCGCACGACTGGGCCTGATAGAACTGCGAACAGCCGACGGCTTGATCGACAAGGTCCGCCCCGTCGGCATACACGACAATCGCCGCGCCGAGCATGATTCCCAGGCTGCGCGTCACGCCCAGTTCCAGCGGCAGGCGGCGGATGTCGAGCTCGGTCGCGCCGCTGCCGGCGAGTTTTTCGAGCGTGCTCGCGGCCGATTGACTCTTGAACATTGCGGCCGAGAGCTTCGGCGGCAGAAATCCACCCGATGGCCCCGACAGTGCAACTGCATTCAGTGCGAGTCCGCTGCGTATGCCCCCGCAATGCTTGTCGATCAGTTCGCCGAGCGTGATGCCGATGGGGACTTCGTACACGCCGGGACGAGTTACGTCGCCGGAAACCGAAAAAAAGCGAGCGCCTTTGTACGATTTCCCCGCCCCTTGATCGGCATACCATTGGCCGTCGCCGCTGCCAGCCGTAACGATGGCGGGAACCCAGGCGAGCGTCTCGACGTTGTTCAGCACCGTCGGCATGTTCCAGAGGCCGTTGGTTTGCAGTTCCGGCGGGCGATTGCGCGGTTCGGCCCGCTCATCTTGAATCGCCTGAATCAAAGCAGTCTGTTCGCCGCAGATATAGCCGCCCGGGCTGACGAATACTTCCACTTCGAAATTGAGCCGCGTGCCGCGAATGGCCTCACCACAATATCCCTGCTGCTTGGCCCAAGCGATCTCCTCACGGACCGCTTCGATCGCCTCTTCGTATTCGTGCCGGATATAGATATAACCTCGCTGGGCTCCAACAAGCAGGCCGGCGAGGATCACTCCCTCGACGACGAGGTGCCGCGTGCGGAGAAAGAGCTCGCGGTCTTTGAACGTGCCCGGCTCGCTTTCGTCCCCGTTGCAGACGATATACTTCCGCTCCCCGGCAGCCGCGATGACCTCCGACCATTTTTTGTAGGCCCGACCGCCAGCGCCACCCATGCCGAGCAAGTTGGCGGTCCATAGCGCGAGCGTGATCGGATGCAAGTAACAGCGATCGTCCGCCGCTTGCTTCAGGCGCGGCGTAGTGGCAACTTGTGATGTCAGCTCGGCAACCACGCGAGTGTGCCCTTCCGGCGTGAGTTCATCAAGGTATTTGCGGATCGAAGCGTATCGCTCGTCGCGTGGACGGCCGCGATAGCAGTCGATGCGCCACTCGCTGGCCGGTTGCGGCAGGGCGTAGTCGGCATCGCGATCGTCGGGCAATTTGCTGTCGGCTGAGCCGCTCAGAATTTGCTCAACAATCCGCTGCACTTCACTAAGCGGACGCCCGAGAAGGGCACGGACGTGATGCCCGTGATCGTGGTCGCTCGTATGGATGCGAACCACCGGGGCCCGGTCACAGCGTCCCAGACACGAGACGCCGCAGACCTTCACTTTGCTCCCGTGCGACTGGGCGGCTGCCGTCAGTTGCTTCAGATACTCGGCCGAGCCGCGTAGCTGGCAAGCCATGTCGCGGCAGACGGCGATCTCGATGTGCGGCAGAGCGGACGCGCCCGCTCGCTCCTCGTCGTCGGAGCGGAAGACCTTGAAATGCGGAAAGAAACTCGCAACTTCATGCACGCGATAGAGCGGCACCGCCAGCCGATCGGCCAGTTCCGCCATGTGGCGGCGCGGAACATAGCCGTGCCGCTCCTGAAGTCGCAAAAGTTCCTGAACGATCATGGGGCCTGCTTCGATGGACTGGCGATTTCCGCAAGGGCGCGATCAACCTCTGCCAACGGCATTGTCAAAGTGCTGGGGTCGAAGGTCGCGGGGGAATCGTATTGCGTTGGCACATGGCCCGCAAAATTCTGCGATCCGAGTGCCGCGGCTAACTGCTCGGCCGCGGTGACCAGTGGCTGGCGCTGTTCTGCTGACAAGTCGCGGATCAGCGCCTGGATGGCGAGGTAAAACTGCACGGCCTGATCCCAGGTTGGCGATTTGCTGGTCCAACTCGCCGTAATGCGACGAACTGCCGCCGCATGGGCCGGCAGGTCGTCGGCTTGGAGCAATTTCAGAGGCGGAATCTGATGGTCTGCGGCTGTGAGCGGCTGCGTTTCCGACTCCGTCCAATGCTGTGCCAGGTGCGTCTCGGCCTTCCTCAACAGCGTATGCAAAGGCGCATCCGCTTGGCTCTCACTAACTGAGACCAGTTGCGAAAGCGGCAGCAGGGCAGGGCGGGGGAAGCCGGATCGAGCCTCAGCTCGTACGCGCAGTGCATGATGGCAATCGAAGCAGTCGTAATTCGAGAACTCGGGAAGTGGCTGCTGGCGAGAAACAACCTGTTCGAGAAGCTTCTGTGCGGAAGCGTGCTGACCGCACAGCCAGGCATTCGTGTGAAACGATCCGGGATAGCGAGCGTGATCCGTTGCCTCGTCCCAGTGTTTCGGGTAGTTCGTCAAGTACGCGTCCAGTTCAAACGCCAGCCGCGGATGGCCGGCCGCAACCAGTTCGTGATCGACGTCGTAAGTGATACCGTCCGCTAGGACCGGGCCGACGTGGCACGACGTACAAACGGCTGCCCGCGTCGACAAGTCCTTCAGGTTGCGAAACCCATCTCCGCCATTCCAGGAAGTCAGATAGTGCTGGTCAATCCATCCGCCGGCCAGGCCGTGACACGACTCGCAACTGACGCCGGCCGATACCGAGAGGAACGACCCGTGGGTGTTGCTAGAAGAAGTCGCATGACAACCGATACACCGCTGCTGAAGAAACGATTGGTAGGCTTCGGCGCGAATGCCATCGTCGAGTGGCTGCGTAGGATGCAAATTGAGGTAGATTTCGACCGAGCGCTCTGCGTACAGCACGTCGAAGGCTCGTCGATGCGGATCATCGGCAAACCACACCGAATAGGCACTCCGCCAGTTGCGTGAACCGCCCTGCGCCTTGCCGTGGCAACCGCTGGCGGCACAGCTTTCGACGCCACGGAACGCGACACTTGGTGTTGCAGCGATTTCCGATCCTCGCTGCATCGACACAGGAGTTGTGGCGACAACAGCTGCTTGCTGCGAACACCCACAAGTGAGTACACAAAACCCGATCGCCAATGCGATGGAAAATGCACTGCCTCGCTCGCGCGTCGGGTTGGTAGGGGAATCGTTCATGGCTTGTGCGGAACTCCGATCCACTCTGTTCCCGGCATTTGCAGATCGGACAGAACGCCGCGGACAGACGAACCCCTGCCATGCGGCGGCTGATCGCCGGCGTGGTAGCGGTGGCAGCCGGAGCAGTCGTGCCGCGCGCCAGTAGTACCGTTGGCAGTCTTCGGCACGTGGCAGCGGCGACAGTTGTCGATATCGGGGAGGATCGGCCGGCGATCGTCGAGCGGCGGCTTTCCTTGAATGGTCGTTTCCAGCCGCTCGCGATCGTGGCAGTCGAAGCAATGCATCGCCCGGTGCGCGGAGTGATCGAAGCGGGCGTGGACGAGCCAAATCGCAGGTACTCGCGGCGGCGCGACAGCGTCTCCTTCATACTCGTGGCACTTCCCGCACCGGTGCTCGCCGCGCAGGGCCTCCTGGGCAGCAATCACACGAACGGCCGATGACGGCTCGGTCGTTTGAGCCAGATTTTGGCCGGGAGTCTTGCCCGGAATCGGTTGCAGTGGGGCTTCGGGCGAGAGGATTGGCGAGCCAACAGCCGGACTGGCGAGTCCCGCCAGGAGTGGTCGAATTGCCATCGGCTGCAAGCCGTGCGGAACTTGCAGCGACTGCGCCGAGCCGCCAGCTGCAACTTCGGCTACCAACTCGCCGCTGTGGCATGCCGCACAATGTTGCTCGAAATTGACGGACTGCATGTAATCGCCCGCGGCGGGAATGTCGCCGCTGTCGGTTACGTGGCAATTGGCACAGTCGAGCTGAATGACGGTATCCAGCGGCACGTCAGCGAGCGACTGCGGTGCAATAAGTGCTGCTCGATATTGTTCCGGCACATCGGCCAGCCTCTTATTCGCACTGGCCTTCGCGCTGAGCGGTGCCTGGCCGGGAAGCAGGTGCAGCCGGTGATTGAACTTGAGGCGACCGGGGTCGTCACTCTTCAGCGAACGGAACGGCGGGTGGTTGGTCGCGAAGGACGTGACATTCTCCGTCGGCGGGCTTAGCGACGACGCCCCCTCGCGATGTTGCGTCATGTCGGCATGGCAGCGCGTGCATGCCGAGTCGGACATCCGCGTCAGATCGGCATCGCGTCCCTGATGATCGCGATGGCAGCCCGAACAGGACCACACTTCGTCGGCGATCTCGCTGGCGTGATGCAGCGGCCCTGCATGACACGTCACGCAGCGAACATCGGCGGGCGAGTGGCCAAATACCGCTGCCGCAACGGTCGAGATTGCTCGTCCATCCTGCCGCAGCGACTGTCCCGCCACGTGGCACGCGGCACATTGGCCTTCCCAGACCGCGTGGACGCTCGCCACCGGCGCGGGCGAGAACTGCCTGGCCGCGTTCTCGTTGCCAACGGCCCAACCGCCGAGTGTCCAGGCGATGTATCCGCCGGCTATCGCACAAGCCAGCCCCGTCAGGAGCCACTTCACGCGATCCAGCTGCGACAAGCCCTTGTAGTAGTCGAGCGGCACCCGGCGCGTCCGCTGCTTGGCTGAATCGCGCGGCTGCCGCGAGGGCAACAGATCGCGGTCGGCAGTGCGGGGCGTATCGCTCATTAGCTATAGACCAGTGCGCCGATCATGTGGGCCACCAGGAGCAGCATCATGGCCGCAGAAAGTGGCAGGTGGATCGACATCCAACCATGCAGCCAGAAGTGCAATCGCTGCTGCAAGTTGAGTTGTCGGCGGCGATTGCAAAGCGATTCGATTTCGTCCACCGCGGGACGTGCTTCGGGCCGCACTCTTCGGCGGAGATCGTCGAAGTACCAAGCCGCGTCGGTCGCCCGAGCGAGCTTGCCGGTCGTGCAATTGCCGGTTCGCAGGAACGCGAGCACGTCATCGTTCAGCGCCCGATGCAACTCGGGTGAGTCGGCATCGGTGGGCAGATCGACCTGCGGATAACGGCTGCGGGGAACGATCGTGCCGACGCGTCGCGGGGCTCCAGCAATGGTCAGCTTTCGTCCGCGAACCTCGTCCAGCTCGTCACGCTCGATGTCTTCTCGCGCGCCGCCGTACAACCGCGCTAACCGCAACGCATCCTCCGCAAACTGCCTACCCACTTCGTCAATCTGCGAATAGACCGTCTCTTCCGGCACTCCCTCGGTCATCAGTCGGGGGAGGACGTTTTGCATCACCAGACCAAAGACCCCGCTAACGATGACGACAATGAACGACCACGCGAGCAACCAGGACAGCGTCCCGCCGAAGCGAAAGCCGGCGTGCAACGCGACCAGCGGAACGACGAGCAAGCCCAGCCAGAGATGTGCCGCCATCCAGAACCGTGCCGAGCCGAGGGGAATGCCGAGAATCGTGCGGCGAGCGCGAAAGACGCCCGTCTTGCGAAAGACGAGGGCAAACTCGAAGAGGCAGATCACGGCGGCGGCGACACCGAGGATAATTCCTGGCCACGAGCCGCCGCCGGGCCAGCGCCCCTGTTCTCGCGCCGTCCAGACATACCAGCCGATGGCGGCCAGCGTGACGAGGACCGTCACCGCCAGCCACGCGCGATGCAGCGGACCGAATCTATGGGACGAGAGGAGCACGGTGTCCATCCCGGCTGATGACGTGCCACCCCCCAACGAGCGACACCAATTGGCCCGTACTCTAATGGCCGCTGGCGGCCAGTGCAATGCGGCGGTGCATTGCCGCGGATCGCTTCGGCATTCGGCACTTGATCGAGTAGGAAACTCGAACCAAGATCGATCACACGAAGGCGAATTGGCAAGACGGATGGTTACGGTAATCGGTTGTCGCCAATCCAGGAGCGACGGATGGACCTCGAATACTGTCCCTCCTGCGGCCGTTCGCTCGGTCTGTTCTTGCCGGACGAAGAGCTGAAGTGCCCCGGCTGCGGGGCGATGCTGAACGAACTCCCCTCCGAACCCGTTGCCGGCGCGAAGCCTGCTCCGACAAGCCCGTCGTCCCCGTCTCCGAAACCCGTCTGGAAACCGCCGCAGAGCAAATCGCAAAAGCCAGCAACGATCCCACTCCCGCCTGCTTCAACGCCGCCGCCCACGCCCCCACAGCCGGCTGCGAAGGCTGCAACTCCTCCGCCACCGTCCGCTCCTCGCCTACCCCTGCGACCCAAGAAAGAGCCCTTCGACTGGTCGATCTTCCTTTGCCCGCAGATCGTCATCACGCTGGTCTGCGTTGGTCTAGGAATGTTCTGCCTCTTCCCGCTCGGTCTCTTCTTCAATTTTGCCAAGGGTTTCATCATGCTCGGAGGTCTGGGGATCATGCTGTGGGGCGTGTTCTGGTCGATCCTCCGCTACCGGAAACATTACGGCGAGAACTTTCCGGATTATTTGCCCTGGTTTACTCGGGGTGGAATCCTGGAACTTGCCCAATATGTGGTCTTGGCCTTCTACGAGCCGCGGGTCTTCGGTCCGCCGGCGTTTCTGGTCGTGCTAGGCACGATTATCGCAATAATTCCTGCCTTCATGCCGGGCGGAATGCCTCGCTAAACCCGGAAAATCCGGTCCGCGGGTTGCCGCGTAACCTATGGTTGGGAAGGTCCGCGCGCCCGCCGCCCGTTCAGCCTGTGACAATCACTCATGACCTCCACCGCCCAGCTCGAACCGACGCTCAGCCTAGAATCGCATGAGTCGCGGTTGGGTGAGCGTTTTCGCAAGCTACGGCCGCACGCCCGCGGCGGCTTGGGGGAGGTGTTCGTCGCCCGCGATGAAGAGCTGTCACGCGAGGTCGCTCTCAAGCAGATGCTGCCACAGTACACGCACAGCAACGCGTGCCGGGAGCGGTTCGTGCGTGAGGCGGAGATTACCGGCGGCCTTGAGCATCCTGGCATTGTGCCCGTGTATGGGCTCGGAACCTGCTGCGACGGCCGGCCCTACTACGCGATGCGATTCGTCCGTGGCGAGACGCTGAAGGACGCGATTCTCCGCTTTCACGACCACGAGCAAGGTCCGCAAAGAGAGGGGGAGCGGTCGGTCGAACTCCGGCGGCTGTTGCAGCGGATGCTCGATGTGTGCCACGCCGTCGATTACGCCCACAGCCGCGGCGTGCTGCATCGCGATCTGAAGCCCAGCAACATCATGCTCGGCAAGCATGGTGAAACGCTTGTTGTCGATTGGGGTCTGGCCAAAGCCGCCGGCCACGACGACGTGCCGCTGACCGACATCCGCACGGAACCGGCTCTCGTCCCCCGATCCGGTAGCAGCAGCGAACCGACAGCGCTGGGCAAAGCGATCGGCACGCCGTCGTACATGAGCCCCGAACAAGCAGCTGGCCGCGTCGATCGGGTGACGCACCTGTCCGATGTGTACAGCCTCGGTGCGACGCTTTATGAACTACTCACCGGCCGTCCGCCGCACGTCGCCGGCAGTATTGGTGACGTCCTCCGTCGCGTCCAGGAAGGGAAGTTCCTGCGGCCGCGGATCGTACAGCCCGATGCACCGGCAGGACTGGAAGCAATCTGCTTGAAGGCGATGGCTCTTGATCCCGCGGCCCGCTACGCGAGTGCTCAGGATCTGGCCGAAGACATCGAGCGGTGGCTTGCCGATGAGCCGATTCACGCGAAATGCGAATCGCAATCCGAAAGGGTCGATCGCTGGCTGCGGCATCATCGCGCTTGGGCAAACGCCTCGGCACTCGTGGTGTTCCTGCTGGCGGCATCGGCATCGATTGCTCTAGCGGTCGTTCACTCCGCTCAGCGGGAAACGGCCGACGCCCATGCCGCGGAACAGCTGGCCCGCCAAGAGGCGATCCAGCAGCGAAACGTCGCCCGCAATGCCGTCGATCAGTTTGAAGACGCCGTGGCGAAGCTGAAGCTGCTGGCGGATCATCCGGAATGTGCCATGATGCGGAACTCGCCCGAGTATCAGGAACTGATCAAGCAGGCCGAGCACACGCAGGCAATGATTCCCGACGCCGCTCCCGGCCAGTAGAATCAGCGGCGAAAGGAGTTCCGATGCTGCATCTCACGCTGGCCAACGATCGGCAGCGGCGGCAGATCGTCCACGAGGGAGGGCCGCTGGAGTTCGGTCGCTTGCCCAAGCCCGGCTGCGAGCAAATCGTCGTCGATGACCCGTACACCTCGCGCGAGCAGCTGCGCATCGAGGAGCTGAAGAGCGGCGACGTGCGGATCGCCAATCTCGGCTCGCCGATCGTGCTACAGGATGGGTCGAAGCTGCCAAGCGGACAAGAGCGGACGTTCATCGCTCCGCTACGCATTGGCTTCGGGACAACCACGCTCGAAATCGGCGTGGTGCCGGCCGACGATGCCTTCGCTTCGTCGATGCACACGATCGCCCGTCCGGTCGCCAGCGCCGGCAGCACACCCGCTGTAACGGCGCCGACTTCGGTTTCTGTCAGCGCCGAGCAATCCCCATCACCCGAGACGCTCACTCGCTGGTTTGAGACACTGCTGAGCATTCAGAAAGCCGCCGCAGGTTCGCAGGAATTCTATGCCGACACGGCGCGGGCGGTAGTGCAGCTCGTTGGTCTTGATCGCGGTCTGGTGCTACTCAAGCAAGGGGACGACTGGCAGGCAGCCGCCGGGTACAGCCTCAAGTCGAGTGACCCGAAGAAATTCAGCCGCCGCGTGCTGGCTCAGGTTACCAGTCAGCAGCGAACGTACTTCCAGAAGATCGATACCGATGTTTGGGCCCAGAGCCTTGCGAACCTGGAGGCGGTCGTCGCTTCGCCAATCTTCGACGAAAAGGGAAGCGTGGCCGGCGTCGTCTATGGCTCACGCGACGCAAACAGCGCCACAACACAGCACGGCATTTCGCCACTTGAAGCGCAGTTTGTGCAGCTTTTGGCCGGTGCCGTCAGCACAGGCCTGGCCCGTTTGGCCAAAGAAGCCGAAGCAGCCCGAAACCGCGTGCAGTTCGAGCAGTTTTTCTCGCCGGAACTGGCCGGCGCGCTCGCCCGCGACCCGGGCGTCCTTGCCGCTCAGGACAAGGAACTGACGCTTCTCTTTGCCGATCTCCGCGGCTTCTCACACACAGCCGAGAGGATCGGCGCCAGCGAGACGTACAACCTGCTCTCCGACATTCTCGACCGACTGACGAATCAGGTGATGGACCACGGGGGCGTGGTGATCGACTATTACGGCGACGGCTTGGCGGCGATGTGGAACGCGCCGGCCGAGCAATCGCAACATGCCGACCTGGCCGTGCAGGCGGCGCAGGCCATGCTCGCCGAACTCGGTCCGCTCAACGAACTTTGGGAGCAAAAGCTCGGTTCACGCTTGCGGCTGGGAATTGGCTTGCACACGGGCCAGGCACAAGTCGGGAATGCCGGTAGTCGGCGGCGGCTAAAGTACGGCCCGCGCGGCCACACCGTGAATCTGACAAGCCGCATTGAGGCCGCCACAAAGGTCGTCCGTGTCGCCTGTCTCGTTTCCGCCACAACCAATGCCGCCCTCACGCTGCCGATTGTCCGGCGGCGGGTCTGCAAAGCGCAGCTCACGGGGATGATGGAACCGGTCGATCTGTATGAACTGCCTGTGGCGGAAGAGGACGCAACTTGGCCGACAAGGTGCGAGCGCTACGAAGCGGCGCTGGCAGCGTGGGAGCGAGACCGTCCGGATGAATGCCTCCAGTTGCTCCGGCAATTGCAGCAGGACTTCGGCAAGGAGGACGGCCCGGTCGAATGGCTCGCTGTGAAGGCACACGAACGAGTGACCGACGCCAGCTCGCAGTTTCAATCGGTCTTTGCGGTGGAAACGAAGTAGGTTGCATCACACGGAAGGCAGTCAACGCGAAGGCCAGACTGACAGCGCAGCAGACCCATACGATCAACGCGAAGCCGCCAAGTTCGCAAAGGCGCAAAGCAACCCAGAAAGCTCTTTGCGGCCTTCGCGATCTCTGCACCTTTGCGTTGATTAACCGGCATGGAAGACCGTGTGGTATCGGCGGGTCGCCTGGTTCCGCACTACAATCGGTCGGCACGATTCCTATCGTCAGTGACTCATGCCCGATCGTCCGCCGCCACCCCCCGGTTCGACCGACGCCACGCTCGATGGCGCTCGGCCCGGTATTGCGCCGGCTGCCGATTCGGACGTTACGTTGCCGCCGCCGAAGACAGCGCCACCTGCCGCGGGCTCGCCAAACGATACCAAAACCGGGAACGACGTCACGCTCGCGCCCTCGACCACGGCCCCCGAATCCATCGCCCCCACGATCGTGCCTCCCGGCTCGACAACTTTCGCCGCAGGAGATGCCACGCTCACGCCCGGCGTCGATGTCCGCCTCCCTCCTCCGCCGACGCCCGATGGGATGGGCGGCATTAGCACCGGCGCGTCGTTCGGTGACTACCAGGTGATCGAGACGATCGCCAAAGGGGGCATGGGGATCGTCTTCAAGGCTCGGCAGCGGAAGCTCAACCGGATCGTCGCAATCAAGATGATCCTCGCGGGGCAATTCGCTGACAAAACCGATGTCGATCGCTTTTATTCGGAAGCCGAGGCAGCGGCGGCTCTGACGCATCCCAACATCGTTGCGATCCACGAAATCGGCGAGGTGCAAGGGCAGCATTTCTTCTCAATGGACTATATCGAGGGGCACAGCCTGACCGAGATGGTCCGCGAGAACCCACTCACGCCACGGCGGGCCGCCGAGTTCACTCGCACAATCGCCGAGACGATGCAGTTCGCCCACGATCGGGGCATCGTGCATCGCGATCTGAAGCCGTCAAACGTCCTCGTAGATCGGCAGCAGCGGCCGCTGATCACCGACTTCGGCCTCGCCAAACAGGTTTCAAATCAATCGCAAATCACGGTTTCCGGAGCGATCGTCGGCACGCCGAGCTACATGCCGCCGGAGCAAGCGGAAGGAAAGGGGGACCTGATCGGTCCGCGAAGCGACATTTATTCGCTCGGAGCGATTCTCTACGAGCTCGTCACCGGCCGCCCGCCGTTCAAAGCCGCTTCTCCGTTTGAAACGATCCGGCAGGTGATTCAGGACGAGCCTCTGTCGCCACGTCTGGTGAATCCAGGCGTGCCGAAAGACCTGGAAACGATCTGTCTCAAGTGCCTGCAAAAGGAGCCGGGCAAGCGGTACGACACAAGTCAGGATCTAGCCGACGAACTGGGGCGTTTCCTCCGCGGCGAGCCGATCAACGCTCGTCCCATCAGCCGCATCGCCCGGCTCTGGCGGCTGTGCAAACGAAACCCGGCCACTTCGGCAGCGATTGCACTCGCGGTTTTGTTGCTCGTAACGACCGCTGTCGTCTCGACGACGCTGTCGATCACGACTTCGCGGGCACTGGCTCAGTCCGAGCAGAGTCTCCGCGAGGCCATCGCCGCGGTGAACGATCTCTTCACTCGCGTCAGCGAGGACACGCTGCTGAATCAGCCGGGAATGCAGCCGCTGCGGAAGGATCTGCTGCAACTGGCAATGACGTACTACCAGCGGTTCCTCGAACAGCGAAAGAATGACCCGCGCGTGCAGGATGAACTTGGCTCGGCTTACTTCCGCGTCGGTCTGATTACTGAGGTGCTCGAATCGCCCGACAAGGCGTTGCCGATTTACGAAACGGCTCGCGAGATGCAAACGAGCCTGCTCGCCAAGAAGCCCAGCGACCCGTCCCGCTTGGAGGCGCTCGGCAACACGCTCAACGCGCTGGGCACGGTTCGCGTCAAGCAGAAAAACTACGAAGCGGCTCGTGAGCAATACCGCGAGGCGGTCCGCATTCGGACGCGCCTGGCGGAAACCGATGCGGCCAACAGCGAGTGGCAGCGGGTGCTCGCCAATACGGTTATGAATCTGGGACTCGTGGAGTTCAATGCGGGAAACATGCCGGCCGCGAGACAGCAATTCGAGCAAGCCCAGAAGATTCGAGAAGCCGCACTTGCTGCGGATGCCGGCAATACCAAGCTGCGGCGCGACCTCGGCAAGGGCTATTTCAATCTCGGAAATCTGAACTCGGCCGACGGAGACACGAGTGCTGCCATCGAAAATTTCAAGGCTGCCGCGACGCAGTTCGAGCAACTCGTCGGGGGGAAGTCTGCGGAGCTCGAAAATCGAAAGTTACTGGCGGTTTGTTCGGGTTTGCTGGGCGACCTTTTGCGGGTGGACCAACCCGACGAGGCGCGCAAGCGATACACCCAGGCGTCCGACAGCCTGGCGGAACTTGTCCAGCAAAACCCCGATGTCGTCGATTTTCAAACGGAGCGAGCCGGCATTCTCATGTCGCTGGTGCAGCTCGAATTCGATGCCGGCAACGGAGCGGGTGTGCTGCAGAATCTCGAACAGGCCCGCCGAATCCTCCAGCCTCTCGTCGATCGGTTTCCCGAAGTGCCACGCTATCAGCAAGACCTGGCCGTTACGCTTCGCGAACTGGCGATTCAAGAGCAGGCGGCAGGCAACAAGGTTGCCGCACGCGAGCACTTGGCACAGGCGCTGCGTTTGCTTACCGAACTGACCAGGCAGTTTCCGGAGGAGCCGGCCTATGCTGAAGCTCTGGCGGAGGCGAAGGCGGTCGAACTGGCTCCTTAATCCAGTGTCGGGTTCGTCCCGGGCCTAGTGCTAGCACCCTCGCCATTGAATTCGGTTGATTCGCTACACCTTGCCCGGCCGATACCACCGATAGCACCGAACTAGGTTCGTTGGCGAACTGTGCGAGGGCGGGACAATGACCAGCGCGAAGATCGGACTGCAAGCGGCGACGTTCCTGATTGTGGCGGCATCGTTCGCCCACGCGCAAACGGTCACCGGCCTCGAACCGACGACCATCGAGTCGGCCGGCGAGTGGCTTGGCGACGCAATCGCCGGCGAATTCACCGATCCCTTCGTCCAACCGGCGGCCCACTATCAGCCTCCGCCGACACTTAGCCAACCGCAGCCCAACCGGACACCGGCGCCGAGTCGCTCGCTTGGTTCCCGGCAGCGTCTGGCCAGCGTGCCCAACATGTTCGGCGACATCGGCATGATGACCGCCACGGCGCAGTTCGTCGATTCGACGGGCAATCGCCAGGTGGTCGGCTCGTTCGACATTCCCGGCGCTGGCGGCAGCCGGCGGGTGAAGATCGGCGAGAACAATAGCCCGATCCCGCAGGACCGGGTCTTCTTCATGTACAACCATTTTCACAACGTCTATGACTTCGACTATGTGCAGTTCACGCCAATTCCCACGCCGGTCCAGCGGCAACTGCCGATCGATCGCTACATCCTGGGAGTCGAAAAGACGTTTCTCGACGAGTGGTGGTCGGTCGAGATGCGGATGCCGTTCAACGGTGCCATCGACGTGAGCACGCCCGACTTCGACGTGAGTGGCGGGAACTACGGCAATCTGGCCGTGATCGTGAAGCGCCTCCTGTATATGGACGATTCGTTCGGCATGGCGGCAGGCCTGGGGCTCGATCTGCCAACGGGAAGCGGCGCCGAAACCCGCTTCGGGCCTGGCGAACTCCGTTTCGAGAACGACGCCTTGCATCTGCTCCCTTACTTCGGCGCCGTCGCCAGTCCTAGCGACAATCTGTTCCTCACGGCGTTCCTGCAGATCGATGTCGCCACCAGCGGCAACGAAGTGCTGTTCGGCCCCGTCGGCCGGCCGGAAACCTCGGCAGGAGACTACGTCGAGCAGAACCTGCTCTACTTCGACCTCGGCGGCGGCTACTGGCTGTATCGCAACGACTATGCCGAATGGATCACGGGGCTCGCCGGGCTGCTCGAGTTCCACTACACCACGTCGCTGCAAGACACCGACGAGGTACTGATCGAAGCACCCGGGTTCCGCACGCTGATCGACAACCCGGTCAATCGGTTCGACGTGATTAATGTTTCAGCCGGTGCGAACGTCGCGTTCGGCCCGATGGCAAACCTCCGCGTCGCCGGCGTCTTCCCGCTCGGCGACGAACCCGGCCAGCGCTTCTTCGATGCCGAAGTGCAGGTCCAGTTCAACCACCGATTTTAGCGCGGCGATCACTCCAGCCGGAACGTCACCTGCACCGTCGCGGTGACGTTGATCATGCCGACGGCCAGGTTGCCGTCACTTTCTTCACCGCCCCCACCGGGCGCGGCCTGACTCACGTTTTGAACCATCGCGTTCGCGTAGTTGTAGCCTCCCGACCAGCCCCACCAGCCGCCACCGGTCTGCTCGTTGATCGTCTGCGGTTTGCCGACTTTCGAGCCCAGTTCCTCGGCCAACGCGGTTGCTTTTTCCTTCGCAGCGCGGATCGCCTGCTGACGGGCCACGTCGCGATGTTTGCGTAGCTCGGTCGTTTTGAATTCGATTCCCAGCACGTAGTTCACGCCGCTGCGGAGGGCGCCCGCCAGTACGGCGTCGAACTGGGCCACCTTCCGCAGCCGAATGCCGAGGTTCCGCCGCACGATGTAGAACTCCGGCACGATTTGTTGCACGTCGTCGTCGCGATGGTAGCGGGGCTGGATTTCGATGAAGTCGGTTTGCACGTCCTTGGCCGCGATGCCGGAGTCCTTGAGGAATTTGAGGACCGCGGCGATGCGTGTATCGTTCTGCTTGACCGCTTCGTCGAGCTTCGGATCGCGTGTTTCGACGGCCAGCCGCAGTTGCACTTCGTCCGGCACGACGCGAATTTCGGCAGTGCCCGATACCGAGATCGTCGGAAGGTTGTCCCCTTCCGCGCCGAAAGAAAGAGACTGCAGAAGACATCCGCACACGATCGCTGCCGCGACCAGAAACGCCCGTTTCATCGCTTGATCCTCAAAAATGAGAGAAGGAATGCCGCCCCGGATTGTAGCCTTCCTTCACTGGTCAGCATGTAACCAAGCGGTAACGAGCGGGCGGCAACTTCGGTACGATGATCGCTGCCAACCAATCTCTCCACACGACGCACCATGACGATCCAACTCGACTATCTGCCCAAACTTCCCAAGCACAAGGACGCGCCCATCGGCTGCATCGGCAGCGGGTTCATCATGGCGGATTGTCACCTGGTGGCGTATCGCAAGGCGGGCTTCAATCCCGTCGCCATTGCCTCGCGAACGCCGGCGCATGCCAAGCGCGTCGCCGAGCGGCACAGCCTCGTCCCCTTCGACACGTACGAGGAGATGCTCGCCAGTGGGAAGGTCGAAGTCGTCGATATTGCCGTTCCCCCGGACAATCAGATCGACGTCATCCGCCAGGTCTGCAAACACAAGAAGCACATTCATGGCATCCTCGCCCAGAAGCCACTGGGGGTGAACTACGCGGAGGCGAAGGAGATCGTCGCTCTGTGCAAGCGGGCAGGCATCACGCTCGCCGTGAACCAGAACATGCGGTATGACCAGTCGGTCCGGGCTTGCAAATCGCTGCTCGATCAGGGGCTGCTCGGCGAGCCGGTCCTCGCGACGATAGACATGCGGTCGATTCCGCACTGGATGCCGTGGCAGCAGCGGCAGGGTTGGGTGACGCTCCGGATCATGTCGATCCACCACCTCGACACGTTCCGCTACTGGCTGGGCGATCCGGTCCGCGTCTTCGCCAGCGTCCGCCCCGATCCGCGAACCAGCCGGAAGTTCAAGCACGAGGACGGCATCTGCCTTTACATTCTCGAGTTCGCCGGCGGCGCGCGGGCCAGTTCATGGGACGACGTGTGGGCCGGCCCGGCACTCGAAGGGGCCGAGAAGGACATTTCGAT
>CAYLLN010000097.1:0-23140 GCA_964384375.1 uncultured Pirellulaceae bacterium | reverse complement strand
GGCATTACGGTTTTCGAGATTCGACGTCTCACCAGCCGCCGCGGCAGGTGAACGGTGTCGTTAGCTGGCACTTTGAGCATGACGCTTGACGAAGCTGTCACCGGATATTCGTCCCTGTCCGCGGGCGAACAACTTCGCGTACTCGCTGACTACGCGCACGAATTGACGGTGATCGCGCGCGGAACGTACATCCCGCAGAGTGCAGACATAGCCGATCCGTGCCTGGTGCCACTGCTGGCTTGCCCAGCAGTGCCGATAGGAGTTGACTCTCAATTCAGTCCGACCGGAAACAAACCCAGTAGTTGCCATCGGAATTTGTCATTCATGGCAGTCGTGATTGCATCGGCCACGGCTCCGGGAAACAATAGCTGTATGGACGCCATTCGCTTTAACACCGTGCTCGGTGCTGACCCGGTCATCCGGCTGCCGGAAGGGATCGCTGTGCCCCAGGGGCCGTGCGAGGTGACGGTCGTGCCGCAGCCGGTGCAAGCCGCCGCTGGGGCAGAGGGCTTGCGGCCGGGGAGTTGGGAGTGGCTGCTCGCTCTGGCGGCCGAAGCTGAGCAGTCCTCGGCGGAGCTTCCCGCCGACTTGGCGGAAAACCACGACTACTATGCCCACGGGAAGCCGCGCGAATGAGCGAGGTGTTCGGGGACTCGTTCTATTTCATCGCCCTCCTGAACCGCCACGACCGGTTCCACGCCGCGGCGCCGGGTGCCACTGCTGGTTTGCCCAGCAGTGCCTAGAGGAGTTGACTCTCAATTCACTTCGACCGGACACGAACCTGGTGGCCCTCGTCGGGATTCGCCTTCGTCATTGCATCGAGCGCCGGCTCCGTGAAACAATGGCCCACTTACGCGAAGCCCTACCCCAGCTAAAGCCGGGGCCTGACGGGGTAAGCCCGCTGAAGCGGGCTGCAAGCTGGGCAGTGGGCAAGTGGTCGTGCGTCGCGACGCCAACAATGGGCGTTGGCGCGACGTGAGGTTGTTTCGCCCCGTTGGGGCTTGAATCACGTCGATTGACCGACGACCCAGGGCGTTGCCCTGGGCCTGGCGCAGGTCGCCGCTTCGCGGCTGCATTTGGGGATGATTGATCCACGCGAAACAAAGCCCTGACCAATCAGCCTTAGTTATCTGCTAGCAAAACGACCGACAACAAAGGACTTACATCAACGATTTGCGTGATAGCGTCGTCGTAAGTTCTTTCACATCGGTCAAAATGCTGTCTGTTGAATAAAACGGACTGGTCGGGGCTTTGGCACGCGGGACGCCGGCGTTACTGAGCCCGGCTCGGGGGAGCGCAAGGAAATTCCCAGCAACCAACTTGTCTATAAACACCGCAGCGACTTGCTCGTAAGGTGCCGATGATTTCCTCGGCCGAGACTACGATGCGATTAGTGTACATTTTATTCATGCGGACATCCGCAATCAATGGGATACTGTTTCCTCGGAAAGCAGGACTCGTCCTGTCGCCAAACTGAGTATGACAGGGTTCCGCGACGAAATCCTGCCACCCGTGCCACTGGGCGCATGGCCGGCTTTTGTTGTAGAATGTCGGGCTTTCCCTAGTGACGCCGGAATCATCTTTTTACAGTTCGTGCCTTTCAGGAGGGCCAATGGTTAAGTTGATCGTTCGCGACCGCGAAAGCATTCAAGAAGCGGTTCGCCGGTTCCGCAAACTGGTCGAGCGGAGCGGCATCAAGAAGGAAATGCGCCGCCGAGAATACTACGAGAAGCCCAGCGAGATTCGCCGCCGCGCCCGCCTGCGTGCCGAACGCCGCAGCCGTAAGCCCACGCCGACTCGCCCCGGCATGTAAAGAGAAGGCAGGGGCCAATCACCAGGAGCCAGACAGTATTCGCATTGGTTCCTGGCTCCCGGTCACTGGCTCCTGAATTACGACCCCGGCCGGCTAAGCTGAAAGATCGGCATGAGCAGCCCCAGCGCGATGCCGCCGACAATCACCCCCATCGCGCAGATCATTAGTAGCTCGATCATGCTGGTCGTCGCCTTGAGCGACACTTCTACTTCGCGATCGTAGTAGCCGCTCACCTTCGCGAGCACCGTGTCGAGCTTGCCGGTTTCTTCGCCGGCGCCAATCATCTGGACCAGCGTCGGCGGCATCAGCGGCTCGGTCTTCAGCGACTCGACGATCCGATTCCCTTGGGTGATCTGTTCGAGGACGCGGAGCCAGACCTGCTCGTAGTAGTAGTTGCCGGCGACCTCGGCCGTGAGGCGAATCGCCTCCAGCATCGACACGCCGCTGGCTACCATGGTCCCCAGCGTCTTCAGCGACCGGCTGATGGTCACCTTGCGGCACATCGGGCCCACGATGGGCATGTTGATCATGATCCAGTCGATGATCTGCCGACCGGTCGGTGTGCGGCGGCCAAAGAAGTACGTCACGGCAAGGGCCACCGCCAGCGCGATCCATGCCGGCCAGTAATCAAGCAGAATGTCCGATGCTGTCATCATGATGATCGTCGGCTTGGGAAGTTTTACACCCTTCCGCGTAAACATCGGCTCGAACTTCGGCAGGATGTACGTCAGGAGGAAGATCGTCACGCCGACGGCCAGTACTGCCATGATCGACGGATAGGCCATTGCCGCCCGCACCTTCTGACGAGTTTCCAACTGCCCACGGAGGTAGCCCGCCACCGTCTCGAGCATCTCGCCCAGCTTGCCGGTCTGCTCCGCGGCCTTGATGAGAGCGACATACGTTTTGTCGAATTGCTTCGGATGCCGAGCCAGAGCGGACGAGAGATCCTCGCCCCCTTCGACGCGATTTCGGAGGTCGGTGAGCACCGATTTCAGCGCCGAGTTGCTCTCCTGCTCAGCAATGCTTCCGAGGGCTGACGAGACGTTGATTCCCGTATCGACCATCACAGCGAGCTGGCTCGTAACGAAGATGATCTCTGAGAGGCCAATCCGTTTCGGCAACAGCTCGATTCGGCCGGACTCTTCTTCAAGCTCGATCACGTTGAGCCCGTCGCGCTTCAGCTTCGACATTGCTTCGTCGCGTGACTCAACCTCAAGCGAGCCTTCGATGAGCTTGCCGAGCATGTCGCGGGCGGAATAGGTATAGGACTGCATAAAATGGCTCGCGTTTCTGGTCGAAGGTCCAAAGTCCAAGGTCCCAGGTCCAAATGCTGTGACGTTGGACATCAGACGTTGGACTGCTGTTACTCCGCCACGGCCGATTCGGTTGGATCGACTTTCGCCGGCAGCGGCGGCAGGCCGAGCGTCGAATCGCGCACGCTCCCCTGCTTCTTGTCGTTCGCGCCGGCAATATCGCCGGCGATCTGGATCACTTCTTCGACGCTCGTCAGCCCCTCGCGAACCTTGCGGAAGCCGTCGCGCCGCAGTGTCACCATGCCGTACTCCGCGCCGATCTTCCGTAGCTCCACGACGCTCCCGCCGGCCACGATTGCATCTCGCAATTCGTCGCTGATGAGCATCAGCTCGTGGACGCCGACTCGGCCCGAATAGCCCGTGTTGCGGCACTTTCGGCAGCCGAGTCCCTTGTAAAACTTCTCGATCGTGTACCCCATCCGTTCGATCGCTTTTCGCAGGGTCCGCGGAGGGTCATACGTCTCCCGGCACTTGGGGCAAATTCGCCGCACTAGCCGCTGCGCGAGCACCATGTTCAGGGCCGCACCAATCAAATACGGCTCGACTCCCATGTTGATCAGCCGCGTGATCGCGCTTGGGGCATCGTTCGTGTGTAGCGTGCTGAAAACGAGGTGGCCGGTCAGTGCCGCCTGAATCGCTGTGCGGGCCGTCTCTTCGTCGCGGACTTCACCGACCATGATCACGTCGGGGTCTTGCCGCAAGAGCGTTCGCAACGCCTTGCTAAACGTCAGGCCGACCCGCTCCTGCACCTGAAACTGGTTGATCAGCGGCAGGTGATATTCGATCGGGTCCTCGACCGTGCAGACGTTGTTCTCCATCGACGCGATTTCGTTCAGGCAGGCGTACAGTGTCGTCGATTTGCCGCTTCCCGTCGGGCCGGTGACCAGAATGATGCCGTTGGGGGCCTGAATCGCCGACTGCAGCGGTGTGAGCACCTCCTCGGCAAACCCCAGATCGCGCAGGTTCAGCGAGACGCTCCGCGTATCGAGCACGCGAATCGCCGTCTTCTCGCCGCGACTGCCGGGGAACGTGCTGATGCGGAGGTCGATCTTCCGCCCGTCGAGCAGGACGTGAACGCGGCCATCCTGCGGCAGGCGGCGCTCGCTGATGTCGAGTGACGCCATGATCTTGATACGGCTGGTCACGGCACCAAGCAGGTTCGTAGGCACTTCGAGCGATTTATACAGCTTGCCGTCGATGCGGTATCGCACGCGCATGCAGCGATCCGCCGGCTCGATGTGGATGTCGCTCGCCCCTTCCTTCACCGCGTTGTAAATGATGTAGTTGACGAGGCGAATGACTGGCGATTGCCCGGCATACTCGGTCGAGTCGCTGATGTCCTCGATCGCCGTCTCGATCAGCGTCACTTCTGCCTGGGCGTTGTCCTCGATAATGTCGTCGATGACAAACGTCTTGCTATCCGGCAGCGTCGTGATCATCCGCCGGATGTCTTTGGCCGACGTGGCGACCACCTGCACTTCCGAACCAGTCAGGCTCCGCAACTCATCGATCAGAAACAGATTCGTCGGTTCGCACACCGCGACGGTCAGCGTGTGGCGAATCTTGAACAGCGGAAAAACGAGGTTCTTCTCGATGTATTCCCGCGGCAAGACATCCAGAGCCTTTGGATCGGCCAATCGCGGCTCGAGCTTGGCGTATGGCACGCCATAGACCGTCGCCAGGCACTCGATCACCTGGTCGTCCGAGCAGAATCCCTTCTCGGTCAGAATCTCGCCGAGCAGCTTGCCGGTCCCCTTCCGCTGCTCTTCGAGTGCCGCGTGCAATTGTTCGACGGAGATATAGCCTCGTTCGACGAGGATATTTCCCAGACGCGGAGGTGCGGTGGAGGTGGTGGTCATGGGGCGTGTGACCCGCTAGGCAAAACTTTTCACGGCATCAATCACCGTATCGAACACTTCGAGTTGTTGATCCAGCCGGGTGATTTCGAGGATCTTCCGGTTGGCCACGTTGCTGGTGGAAATCTTCAAATCGCCCGACAACGCCCGCAGGGCTTCTTGAGCGTTAATCAAGGCTTCGAGTCCGCCCCCGTCGATCGTTTCGCTACCGTCGAGATCGACAATCACATTGCTCCGTTCGAGCGACGTGAGAAACGACTCCAGCAGCACGGCCGTATCCGCGCCGAGTTCTTCGGGCGTGTGAACCACGACCACATCGCCAAAGACTTCGGTGGGGAGCTTCATGGGAAGAAGGGGCTAGGGGTCAACGGTCAAAGCGACTACGGGTGCAAGTGACTAATGACAAGTGACCAATGACCTTTCACACTTCGGCCAACTCCGTATTCCGCACTCCGCATTCCGCACTCGGTTCCGCCAACGTCGCCTCCACTCGCTGGAACAGCTCGCGCGGGCTGAACGGCTTGGCCAGCAAGGCCCGGATGCCGAACTTGTCACGGATGTCGGCTGGCGAAAGCTCGAAACCCTTGGCCGAGAGCATGATTACGGGCAGGCCGGTTGTTTCGGGCGTCTGTTTGATTCGCTCGGCCAGTTGCAAGCCGTTCATCCGGGGCATTTGGCAATCGGTCACGACGATGTCGGGGCGGTGCAGCAGGACTTGCTCCCACCCTTCCTGCCCGTCGAACGCACAGAACACCTCGTAGCCGGCTCGTTTGAACTTGAACTCGGCCGCTCGCAGGATGTGGGCCTCGTCGTCGCACAGCAGAATTCGTTTGCTCATGAGAAACCTCCCTCGCTACGCGTTCAGTTGACCCAGTCCCGGCAGAATCACGCGGAACGTGCTGCCGACGCCGAGCTCGCTATCCACTTCGATCCGCCCCCCATGCACGTCTTCGACGATGTGCTTGACAAGCGGCAGGCCCAGACCTGTCCCCTGGGCCATCTCGCGGTCCTTCTTCACCCGGTAAAACTTCTCGAACACCCGCTGGCTGTCTTCCGGCGACAGGCCCACACCGGTGTCCTGCACTTCAAAGATCACTTCTTTGTCGTTCAGCCGGCTCCGGACGGTGACTTGCCCGCCCGAACGCGTGTACTTGATCGCGTTCGTGATCAGGTTGATCGCCCCTTGCAGCAGCAAGTCGCGGTCGCCGAGCACGCCGAGGTACAGCTGGCTGAATTCGGTTTCCAGTTTGATCTGCTTTTGCTCAGCCGAAGGTTCGAGCACGCGAACCGCCTCGGCCAGTCGCTCGTTGAGCGATTGCGGGGCCTTGTTCACGGCAACGACCCCCGCCTCGATCCGGGCCAAGCTAAGCAAATTATCAATTAGCCGTTGCAGCCGATCGGTCTGGTTGTTGATGACGCCCAGGAACTCTTCACGGGTCACATCGTCCTCGGCTTCGCCATCGACGAGCAGTTCGACGTAGGCCCGAATGCTGGAAAGCGGCGTCTTCATCTCATGGCTCACCGCCGAGACAAACTCCGCGTTCCGCTTCTGAATCGCCTTCAGGCCGCTGATGTCAGTGAGCACCGCCACCGCTCCGCGCTCGCCGCTGCCGACCGATTCCTGCTGGCTGGTGAGCGTGCGACAAGTGACGCGGAAGTTGTGTTCGCGGCCGTCCGCAGCGGCGAGGGTCAGCTCCCCGCACTTCTGGGTCGGCGACTTCCGGCGACGTGTCTCGGCCAGCAAGCTCACCAGTTCGTCGCACCGCTTGAGTTGGTCGAAGATCGGATGCGACTCGTCGCTGACCTGAATGTCGAGAAGCCTCTCGGCGCTGGCGTTGGCGAGGACCACTTCGCCGAATGGGTCGATCGCCAGGATCGGGTCGGCCAGCCCTGTGACGATCTCGCGCAGCTGGTCCCGCTCGGCTGTGATGCGGCGAATCCGCACTTCGACACCGGCCCGAGCCATTTCGACTTCGTCGGCTTGCCGGGCGAGCTCAGCCATCCGCTCGCGGAGTTTGCGGCACAGTTCCCGCCACGAGCCGTCTTCCTCGCGAACGGGAACGATGTCGAGGGCGTTTTCGTCTTGTAATTGAAAGGTATCGAGCTCGCACAGCCGGCTGACGTAACGCTCGGCCGCGGTTGCCGCCTTTTGCGATTGCGTGACGGCGATGCGGAGGGCGGCCAGGACGAGCGCGGCGCCGCCGAGCACCAACCCCAGGCGCGCCGGCCATGTGGTGGGCGCAAAATGTGCGTCCACCACCCAGGCCAGGCCCAGGCTCGTGCAAGCGACGGCCAGGAAGGCCATCGGCAGCAGCGTTGTTAGCCGTCGATCGTTCATCCGGGATGCCTCAACCAACACGGTCCCCGCAGTCGCACTGCGCACTGTTCGCGCAAGCGCCATCGGACTGGGGACGCCTTCGGAGGGCGCCCTATCAAGGCAAACCTAGGTCAGTGCGAGCGGATGTCCAAACGCCCAAACGGTTTAGCGATTGTCGAAGTTCCCGCAAAATCCCGGCTCGGGAGGGGGCGGCCAGTGCCATGTGCGGGGCACGCTGGCGGGAAGCAATCCGCACGACAAGTGCAATCCGCAAAGGCGCACGCTAATCCTGCGGGAGGGTGACGCGAGCTGTGACGATTTGTCGTGCGTCGCGACGAGGTGTCGCCGCGAGCAACGAGACTAGTTCAGCGTGGCGCGATGAAGCCGGCAGGAGCGATGGGTGCGGGCGTTTGACTCGTAGCGAATGTGCCGGCCGCTTCGCGATAGAGTTCGCTGGCCGGTTCGAGGCTGGCGGCCTGGGCCAGGTGGTGCTGGGACTCCGCGGAATGGCCAGTTGCTTCCAGAACGAGGCCGAGCGCGTGATGCACATCGGCCCGGTTCGGGGCGATGGCAAGCGCCGCACGATACTCGCCGATCGCTTCGTCCGCGTTCTCGTGCGACCAGGCGAGCTCCGCAAGGTGGACGTGCGGATCGCAATACTGCGGCTTGCGCTGCACGAGGCTCCGCAAGCGCGTCTCGCAGCCGGCAATATCCCCCTGCTGCCAGCGGTCGAGTGCCGCCTTGAGTTGCGCCTCGTCGCGCTGCTGCTCAAAGGCTTGGAGCACCTGCGCCTGGCGTTCCCTGCGGACCTCGGCGACTGGCTTGCTGTCCTTGGTCATTGGCCGCCAACTCGCACAGCCGGCGAGGCCTGTAGCGAACAGGCCAAGCCACAGGCAGCTGTCAAATCGTACGATGCGACTCATCGGCTCTTCACCTTGCGCGGCGCTGCTGCGGCTTCGGCCTGAGGCGCGGGCTCCGAAATCGGCGGCATTGGCCGCTCGATCGTCTGCGTCGGGCCGATCTGCCCCAGGTCGTCGGTCGCGGTCATTTCGTGATCGCCGAACCCCTCGAACTCCTTCCACGGATAGCCTTGACGCGAGTAGTCGGGCTTGGTGCGGCCAACCGGGCGGAGTCCATAATGCAGGTATTCGTGGATCGACTCCTGCTCGAAGCCGCCGGCTGCGACGACTTCGTTCCGCAGCACGATCGCGTCCCGGTTGAGCGGGTCGAAATGAATCGCCAGGTTCACCTGCCGCATCGCCGTGTCGTAGTCGGCGGCGTTGTAGGCCGCCCGAGCCAGCCGCAGATAGTGGTTGCCGTAGTTCCGTTTGCCGATCGGGCTCATCTTGTCGAAATAGACGTTCTGCCGCTGCGTGTAGTCGTTGCCGTACTTCATCCCCTCTTCGCACATCATCGGTTCGGAGACGATCCGCGGTGTGATGAGGACGATGACCTCGGTCCGATCGACGTTTTCCGTCTTCTGGCGGAAAGCCGGCCCAATCCACGGCAGATTGCCCAGAAGGGGAATCTGCCGGGTGTTCGTCTGCAAGTCCTCGCGAATCAGTCCGCCGATGAGGACCGTGCAGCCGTCGGGGCAGAGGACGTTCGTCGTGACTTGCGTGACGGCTTTGTTGGGAATGGTCAGGCCTTGATCGAGAACGACGTTGCCGGTCGAGAGTTCCGGGTGTACTTCCAGACGGATCAGCCCGTCGTTGCCGATGAATGGGCGAATGCGGAGCAGCGTCCCCGTGTCGAGAAAGTTGATCGACTGCGTGGACGAAGTTTCCGTCACCGTCGTGCTGACATAGCCCAGTTCTTCGCCGATCTGGATTTCCGCCCGCTGTTTGTTGAGGCAGGTGACCCGCGGCGAGGCGATAACATTCGTGTCGCCAATCGTTTCCAAGGCATCGACGAATAGAGCCAGGCTGCTGTCGAGGAAGCCAAACTTGAGGCCGCCGTCCGTGGCGTTAATGCCGGCCAGCGACGCCAGGGGCGAGCCTGAAATGAGTCGGACATTCGCTTCGTTTCGCAGGGCCTCGAAATTGACTCCAAACTTGTATTCGTCGCTCAGATTGACGCTCAGGATCATCGCCTCAATGGCGACTTGCCGCGGCTTGGTATCGACTTGCTCGAATAGTTGGTCGAGTTCGGCCAGGACCGCTTCGTAGTCGCGGACGACGACCACGTCGGTGGCGGCGAAGTTGTTGCCCCCCGTTTTGGTTTGATCCCCCGCGATATCGACTTCGGACGGCGTGCTGACGGTGATCTTGCCGATTTCCGGCGTGATGAACGGGGTGAAGAGGGACTGCAAATCGGCCGCTTTCACGTAATTCGGCCGATAGACGCGGCTGAGGATGCGATCGACCGTTTGATCCATCGCCGCCATGTCCGTCGGCAGACCGACGTAGATGATGCCGTGCTCACGACGGGCGACAAAGCCGGTCGTTTTCAGAATCGCGGCCAGAGCCGTGTCGATATTCACGTCCTTGAGGGACGCGGTGACGGTTCCCGATACGTTCTTGCTCGCAAGGATGTTGAGGCCACCTTGTTCGCTCAGCAACTCGAGCACCGCGCGGATGTCGGTGTTCTGCACGTTGATCGAGATTTGATCGTCCCCTTCGCCGGCAGCGATCTTGTCAGCAGGAGCGATAGGAATCGCCTCGCGCGTGTCGGGCGTCGGCTTGGCTGGCTCGGGCGGAGGGAGCGGTGCCGCTTCTTCGGGCTGGCCTTGCACGTGGGCCTGGCCAATCTGGCGGGCCAGGTTGCCGATCGCTTGGAGCAGCCCCTGTGATTGTTCGTTCTGAGCCTCGCGAGCCTTGTCGATCGACTCGTCGATGTGCGCGATTTGATAAGCGACCGGATCGTGGGTTGATCGCTGCGGCGGTGCCTGGACGGCGGGCGCTGGCGCGGCAACTACCGCGACGGGTGTGATCTTCGCGACGGGCTTAGGGGCCGGCTTGCCCACCGCCAGCGCGATCGCCACTCCCACGCCACCGGCGGAGAAGAGGCAGAGGAGCGAAATTCGCAGAAGCGTTTGCATCGGTCGTCCTTGACCGCGCCTGGGCATTAGTTTGGGCGCTGGCTCGTGATCTCGTCCCCGGTCGCGAGGCTGGCTCGCTTCAATTCCAGTTGGTATGTCCTGCCGCTCTGTTCCAGTTCGACGCCGCGATAGTCCACGCGGACCAGGCGAAACTCCAGTGTGCCAACTGGCTTGCCATCGGCATCCACCGGCCTGATCGCCTCCCCTTCCTGATACGTATTCCCCGTGATCGTTGCGGACCGCCGTTTGCTGCCGATCGCCACGCTCGTCAGCACGAGTCCCGCGGCTGCCGGATCGACATCCGGCACCTTCGCCTGCTGGGCCAAGGCCGCGGCGGCAATCGCTTGCTCGCTGGATGGCTCGCCGGCCAGCAGGCGAAACGGGTCGCGCCACTGAGGATCGAGCAGTGCCGGCGTCATCCGCGGATCAGCCGCTACCAGCTTGCGAACCTTCTCCCACGCAAAGACATGCCTGGACTTGCTGGCCTGGGCGGCCGGATCGACGGGGTCATCCTCCAGGATGACATTCCCCGCCGACGAAGCCTGAGCCTTGCCGCTCCCCGGCTTGATCCAGCCCCACACCATCGGCGCCCAGAAGTAGATCGCCACCACGAGCATGAGGCCCAAGGCGGCAGCCTTCTTTGGACTGGCCGAGATGTCGCGGCGAAGTTGCCGGGCAAGCTTATCCAGTTTCACGGCTTTACCGATCTCGCCCCGGCCACGGTGGTCCGAGCGAGGTCGGCTCCTTTCTTATCGGTCGATTCGGACGGACTAATCGCTAGAACCGGTACGGTCAACAAAAATCGTCAAATTGAGTTCACCCCGCAAAGTCGCCGTCGTCTCGCCGTCGGTCCCAATTCGCAATTGCGAAATCCAGACGGTCGCAGGCAACTCCTCGATGCGGCGGAGGAAGTCGAACACGGCGGCAAACTTGCCGTGGAAATGGACGTTGACGGCATGCTGCGATAGCACTTGCATCTCGGCCGGCGTCTGCGGATCGAACCGTTCGATGACGACTCCCGACGCTTTCGCCTCGGCTGTCAGACGGGCAAAGTTTTCCGAAAGCTCCGCGGCATCAGGCGCTGCTACGCGCCAGGCGTCGGTCACTTCGCGAGTCGCGGCCAATTGCGTTTCAGCGTGGTGAATCGGCAGGACAAGGCTTTGAGCCTGCAAAATGTGCTGCCGTCGCTCGTTGAGTTGCCCGCGGAGCGAGCCGATCGAGGCTTGCGCTGGAGCAAAGATGAATGCGACATAGGCGATGGCCAGTGACGCGAGGAGGGCTGTGATCAGCCAGCTTCGCGGCGCTTTGCCACCGGTCGTTTTGGCTTTGGTGCTCATGGCGCGGCGCCTCCTTGTGCCACGCGGATCGCGGCAGGCTTCGCTTCTTCGATATGCTGGCCGTGACTCGGTTTGAATTGCAATCGCAGGGTGAACTGCGTCGGCTTCTCCTGCACAACGGTGGCGGCCGATTCGAGCGACTTGATCTGCGCACGGCTTACCAGCGGCGAGCGGCCGAGATCCGAGACGTATTTGTGCAGTACAGCCACGTCGGCCACCGTGCCGGTGACCTCGATAATGGGGCGTTTGTGATCGTGCGCCTGGCGGAGGGAATTGAGATCGGCCACAGCTGGCGAAACCTTCGCCTGTGACTCACCTTCGGCTTGATTTCGGCGACGGCGTGGGCCAGCCCCTTCCTCGGTGGTTGGCTTGGCCTGCTCCTCTTCCGTGATCACGAGCTCCGTCAGGTGAATCTCTTCCGGCAGTGGACCAACAACTTCCGAAACGAGCTGCGTCCGAGGCCACGGCTGTTCCAGGTAGGTAACCAGGCCCGCCAACTCCCCCGCGCGGCGATGCTGGGAGTGAAGCTGCGCCAACCGCTGCACCTGCTCTTGCGCGGTGGCGAATTGCGGGGCCAGATCATCCATCTGTCGCTGAATCGACCGCCGCAAGAGGAACTGTGCACCGGCTGTCGAGCCGATCGCGACGCTGAAAATCATGCCGACGATTCCCCACCAAATCCGCGCATGCGCCAGCGCGGTTCGCTGGCGATACACGTCGGGGAGGAAGTCGATGGTCTTCATGCGTCACTTGTCACTTGGTAGGTGGTGAGTAGGTGAGTGGTTCTGTCCTCTGTTCCCTGTCCTCTGTTCCCTGTCCTCTGATTCCTGCCTCCTATCCCGTCTCCCGCATCGCCAATCCCGCCGCTACATCCCACTGCCCTTTGCGCCCCAGGTTCACGCCCGCTTGCAGAGTGCGGAACGGGTCGCTCAATTCGCATTTCAGGTCGATTTGCCGGCCGAGCATGTCGAGCAGTTGCTGCGTCGCTTCGCCGCCGCCAAGCACCAGCCGCACGAGCGGTTGGCCACGGAAGGTGACGCTGTGATAGCGGACGCACATCGCGAGTTCGCTCGCCAGCCGCTCGACGACCGGGCGGATCGCTTCGGTCACGCTGCGAGCGACTTCGGGGTCCTGCATATCGGCCCGGCGGTCGCCGTTGTGTTTGCGAAGCGACACGGCTTCGGGCAATTCCATTCGCAGGTGACGGGCCACGGATTGGTCGAAGTGGTGCCCCCCAATGTCGATGTATTTCACAAAGAGCAGGTCGTCCCCCTGAGCGATGACCGCCGCGGTTCGCGTATAGCCGATGTGGACCATCAGCGCGCGGGCTTTCTTGTCGTCGTCGCGGCGGAACTGGCCGGCATAGCTGCGCACGAGTGCGGCTGGTTCGACATCGACGCCAACCGGGTTCAGGCGAGCCTGCTCCACGACGTCGAGCACCTGCCGGAGTACGGTTCGCTGACAGGCGAAAACGACGACTTCGCGGAGGAGCGTGTCCCCCTGGCGAACGTCGGCTGATTCGAGATAGCGGATTTCTGCGTCCTCGACGCCAAACGGCACGCGGCCGGCTGCTTCCTGCGAGACGGCTCGATCGAGTTCGGCGCCAGTTTGCTTCGGCACACGAACGCTTTGCAAGAACATCTGCCGATCGTTCAGGCAGAGCACTGCATCGCGCCCGCGGAACGCCCGCCCTTCGAGCCCCTTGGCAAGCCCCTCGACCAGCCGCGTCGCCTGCTGTTCGGGCGTCGGCTTTTCGGGCAGTGGCGGCAGCTCAACCCGGGCCGCTTCGAGCACGCGCGAGCGATCGCCAGAAAGCTGCACCAGCTTGATCGAGCGCGCACCGAGATCGACGCCAATCGGGCTATGTCGTCGGCTCTTCAGCCAGGGGAACATGGTTTGGAGAGGATCGAAGGTCGGTAAGCAGTGAGGGTGATTAGTCGATTTCAGCGGCCACTAGGGCGGCCACCTGGCTCGGGAGCGTCTTGGATAGCTCCCCCACCTCGACCAGCCCCGTCGCGGGGTTGATCTCGATCGGGATGTAGCGGGCGTCCGAACCGCTGCCGCACGAGAGCCAAACGGTGGTCAGCGACGAACGGGTCGTACCCCCCAGAGCGTTAAACTCTACGTCGGAAACCGATGTCACTGGGCCGCTACCGGCAGCAATCCGCGAAAGCCGCACCTCGGGTTGGGCGATCGGCAGGCCGGCAAGTTCGGTCGTTTGGGCGTCTGGGGGATCGTCCCCCTGACGGAATGGCGAAGCCGGCAGCACGTGCAAGAGTGTATTCGTGCCGGAGTGACGCAGGACGTAGCGATTCTCCGCGACGTCGAACGTGACGAGATACTTCGAGTTGTTAGTGACTGCCAGCGAGCGGGCGTATTCGAGGTCCGCCGCGACGATTTGCGCGACAGACTGCAGTTGGTCCGGCACTTGCCGCCCCAGCTGCGGAATGAGCATGGCTGCGACAATGCTCACCACGACGATCGTGATGAGCAGTTCGACGAGCGTCAGGCCAGTGCTAGCGTCGGCCCGCCTCCCCCTGCTTGCCGCCGCCAGCGCGAAGCAACGCATTCTGCTCCTTGAGCAGTTCTTTGATCTCGCGCAGCTCGCGGACCATGGCATCGCGCTGTTCCACGGAGTTGTTGAATGGGGGTTGGCCGCCCCCCGAAGGCGCAGCCCCGGACGTGCTGTAAAACCCTAGCACGCCCAGGGCGATGGCATTCGTTGCGACCAGACCGAGCCAGCGAGCGTTTGCTGTCAACATCTCCACATCCTCTGCAAAGTTCGGGCAATTCGTCGTATCAGCTTCATCGGCACAATCGCTACGAACCCTCCACCCAACGGACCAGGTTCCAGCGCAATCCCGGATCGGCCGGATCCTTCTGGTACACGGCCTGCGTTCCCCAAGGATGCCAGTGGTATTTCACACCGCTCGTGTCCCGCTGGAACTTCAGGCGAGGCTCTTCCGGCAGGTTCACTTTGTCCTGCATCCACTCGGGAAAGTACTGTGTCGAGGTGGGGACCAGGGGGAGATATTGCAGTGTGAACAGCGTGTGCTGCGTCGTCCACTCGAGCGTGCCGAGCAAGGCGAACTCGTTGCGGCCACGCACGGCGAGGCCGGCCGTCATCAGTTGGCCGTTCATCTGGAACTGGGCGAGCTTGCTGCCGTTACGAATCTCGAACTCGTCGTAGCACATTGTCAGGCCCGAGATCGTCGCATTGCTCGTATCGTGAATGTCCAAATCGTCCCGCAGGATCGCCACGGGGAGCTGATACGTCTGCGACGAACCTTCCAGCGGGGCGAGATTCACCGGTTCAAACGACACGTTCGTGCCATAGACCTGAATGTCCGACGTCGCTCCTTCGCCGATGATGGTTCCGCGGATATGAACATTGCTATTCACATCGATCGAGTTGCGATTGCGATAGATTCCCAGCGGGTTCGTCGTGGGGCTGGGCTCCAGCGTCACGTTTTCGAGCGTGCTGCCGTAGTCGTTTTGCAGGATCGGCGCGGTGTAGGCTTTGCCCCCCGGATACAGGCGATAGCTGATCACCGAGCCGGGATGTGCCACGGGCGACGTATGTATCGGCGTAGTATCGGTCAGTGTCAGTCCCAGGTCACTTTGCAGTTGTGTGAGCGTGGCTGCGGATTGCTTGGTGAAGGCGATGGTCACGGGGCCCTTAAAGGGTCGATTATCGGGCCCGCCCGCCTGCCGCTTCGCATTGAGATCCTGCAAATATCGCTTTTCCGCTGCACTGACGAGCGGATACTCGTTGGCCAGGTTGAGCGGTCCCATGATCTGCGCCGCTCCGTCGATCCGCACAGGAAAATGCGTGTATATCTGCCGATTGGCCCATTGATGAACGGCAAAGGGTTCGAGGTCGGCCCAAGTAGCCGGCTCGGCCAGGATCGTCCGGCGGGCAAGCTGGACGATCGCATCGACTTTGTGAATCGCCTGCACCGACGGCTGGCTGGGATCGCTGGAATAGCCGGTCGAGGCGATCGTCACGCGATAGGCAAACTCGCCATACGACGGGTCGGCCGGCGTGAGCTGTGCGTCGCCAGTGATGAACGACACCTCGTACCACGAATGATCAGAGACGTTGCCCGAAAACGACGTGTCGGCGCCCGCCCAGGTACCGTCGCTCATCTTCCGCATCGCCGTGTAAATGCCCGATTCAGCCGCCAGGCGGGCCTCCTCGCCACGACCTTGATTTTCGGCCAACTGTGCGACCGTCGCCTGCCCGCGGAGCGAGGCATACGACAGGGCGAGCGTCATCGCCAGCATGCCGAGGACTAAAAGCACGGCCACGCCGCGGCGGCTTCGTTCGGATTTTGTGTTCGTACGCGAAGATGAGGCGGGCGAGCGGCGAGCGGCGAAGTTCTTGATGAAAGTCATGCGGCACCTCTAGCGGGCAAGCTCATAGTTCAAAGCAGCGGAACCAAAGAAGGGGACGGACGTTTGGCCGGCATCCTCGCCATCGGCCACGATTTGCATCTCGGTCTGACAAACCACGCGTCGCAAGCCAGTTTGCGTGCTGACGTGATCGAGCGGCCAGTTCAGGTTCTTCCAGGTGCGGGTGTTCGCGCGATACTCGGCCCAATAATCCTCCGATGGTGACATGAGGACGCGAAAGCGAATCGCCGCTCGGAGATCGTTGCCGCCGTTCGTGACGGCCGAAGTGCGGAGCCGGTCGGTCAGTTCGGTCTTCGACGAATCGGCAGCCGACCGAAGCGTGTCGATGAGCGTGGCCCACGCCGTGGTATTGGTGACGGCGGGAACCGTGGCCGTGTTGTTCGGGGCGCGGATCTCCAACAGTCGCGACGGCGCGACGGGATCGGGCGTGAAAATCACCAGCTCATTTACTTGTGGCAGGCCGGTAGGAGCGGCCGCCGTGCCGGTGGGGCTCCACACCACCAGCGTATCGGGAAACTCCCACGATCCTGCCGTTTCGCTGATGGCCAAGCAGCCTGGGAATTGCTCGCTCGCTTCGGCTGTGCGGACGGCTCGCTGAATCCGATCCAAGGAGACGCGGGCGTGCTGGGCTGCGACCGACTGGCCGCGGCAATACTCGTTCGCGCTATGCACGGTCATCACGAGCGACCCCATGCCGGCGGCCAGCATCGTCATGATTGTGCCGGCGATGAGCAGCTCGGTCAGCGTCAGACCGCGGCGGCGATGTCGGCGATAGTTGCAAATGCACATGGCGTTAGTAGGTTGGCGGCGCGACATAGGCGATCACCTTTTTCCGCGTCGCGAGCGAGCGGACGCCGCCGTCGTCATTGATCTGTTCGATGTGGACTTCGACGGCCCGATACTCGCTCGTGCCGCTCGTGAGCCGCACGCTGGGATCGGCCGGATCGACGAAATAGACCTCGACCCGCTGCCGCCAGTTGGCGAAGAAGCCGGTAGGGGGCTGAAAGGCTGAATGCCTCGTGCCGCCGTCGTCGTTGCCGGTGCCGAGCGGCTCGCCCCACAAACCTTCGACGGGTTGGGCTTGAAAGCCGTGAAAGTCGTCGGTGTCGTTGAAGCGTTCGCGGCCGTTGCCGCCACTTTCCCAGCCGGACGGGCCGAGCGTTCCCGTGCTGCTCGTGCCCGGCTCCATAAAGTGGCAGAGCGTGATTTCGTCGAGCAGTTGCTGGGCGAGGCCGTCCGCGATGGACCGATCGACTGCTTCGGTCGTCGTCTGCAGCGACGTATCGACCGCGAGCAAGAGAACGGAGCCCGCCAGCGCGAGAACGGTGATCGAGACCATCGCCTCGACCAGCGTGAAGCCGCCGCGCGTTTGCCGGCGATGCGATTGTGAACAGCGGGAGGCAGGCCGGATGCCCGCCCGAAGCTCGTGAGCCATGGCGGGTGCTCCTTCGGCGAACTCAAGGAAAGGCGAAAAAAAGCACGGCGGGGTCCCCTCTAGCTCCCAGCTATCCCCGCCGTGCCAAGAACCAACGCCCCTCCCCGAGGCGCGGTTGCATTGCAAACGTAGGTCAACGCGAGGGGATGTCAAATCGCGGTAGATCTGACGACTTTAAGGGCGAAATGGCCGAGAATTCGGTCGCTGCCGCCCTAGAGAAGGGCCGATTTGCGGCCTGGGACGCCACAGCGCTTGAACGGATGCGATGACCAAAACAGAACGACCAAAGACGCGCGAGCGGCTTTGGTCGTGGTGTTTGGAAGCTGGAGAAAAATTACCGCCCAATGCTCGGCGGGTTATCGACCAGGAAGTCACGCGGGCCGCGGGTCGTGTAGTACGGATAGCCGACCTGGGCGGTTGCCGGGCCTTGCGGGCCGGTGTACTCGCGTGACTGATGGTGATGGCCGAGGTGGCCCACTGGACCACCGGCATGACCGCCGTGGCCGGCATGTCCGCCGTGGCCGCCGCAATCGCAGCCGCCACGCGCCATGTTGATGCCGCGGCAGCCAATCCCAGTCAAACAGATCAGGGCGGCAAGCGCCAAGAAACAAGCACGCATGGCTCGAGGTTCCTTCCAGTAACCTGGGTCTGGGTCGAAGCTGCACAACGAGCCTGCCGGCCGCCACATCGTGCGGCGCGGTGAGGCAAACATTGGCAGCGAAAGAATCTGGGTCGGTCGGGCCTGGCTGACGATCCGGCGCGCGTCCCTGCGCACGTCGGGCCGATCCAGGGCCTATATTCCTCATCGGCGGCAAGACCGGAAAAATTGAACGAATCGGAACTTGCAGGAATGCCGGGTGGCAGCCTTGGAAGTGGGGTGGCTGTGTGTCGGCGACAGCCGACCACGGCGAATTTCGGGTGGATTAAGGTCGCCGCGGCGGATGATGAGCCAGCGGCTGGACATTCGCTGGTGGCTCTGGTTTTCGCCACATCCCCATCACGATCGTGACCGCGGGAATTGCCATTAGGCCGATTGCCGCCGCGACAATAAGGGCCAGCTTCGAGACGCCGCCGACACCGCGGTTGGGGGCCGAGAGTTCACGTCCGCGCTGCAATCCGAGCACGACGCCTTCCGCCGTCGTGTCGCTGCGAGCCACCTTCACGTCGAACCAACCCGATGTGGTGCCCAAGGTCAGCGAGTCACCAACCTCCGCCGATACACCTTGCGGACACGCGACGCCAAAGCCCTGAGCCGACTCGTTTTTCAGTTCCACCTCGACTTCGCGCAGGCCAATCCGCAACACGGCCGTGTCGCGGCCGGCCAAGCTTCGGAGTCGAACGCCTTTGCGACGGTCTAGCATGGGAAGTTCAAACGGTTTCGTTTCAAGGCTTTGAAATTCTACGCCCGATTTTCCTTGGCAATCGAAACGGGCGGAGAATTAAACATCCCAGACACTGGTGAACATTCCGGTAGTAGTGAAATTGCCGGTTCCCTCCTCCGGGCTGTTGGTCCTTGCCGCCAATCGTGCATATATTTATCTGGCTCGATCTGATTCCTCGTTGGCCTGCTGATGTCTGCCTCTCCCGAAGCTGCCGCTGCAGTCATTGCTCTCTGCCGCCAGGCAGCGGGGGCAAATCGTCAATGCGCCGCTCGGCGGGGGAATGTGATTGAACTGACGGACGACAACGCTGATGACCTGATGATCGTCGCCGACCTGCACGGGAACCGGCTGAACTTTGAGAAGCTGCTCGCGATCGCCGATCTCGACAACAATCCGCGGCGGCATCTCATCATGCAGGAAGTCTGCCACGGCGGGCCGGAATATCCCGGCGGCGACGGCGGCTGCATGTCGCACTTGCTGCTCGAAGACTGTGCCCGTCTGAAGACCGAGTACCCCGATCGGTTTCACTTCCTGCTCAGCAACCATGAGTTGGCCGAACTGGGCGATTTCCTCATCAGCAAGTCGCGGCGGATGCTCAACATGGCATTCCGCTGCGGTATCAACGAGATGTACGGCTTGGCGGGCGAACGCGTCCGCAATGCGTATCTCGAATTTCTCGCTACTTGCCCTCTGGCCATCCGGCTGCAGAACGGTGTGTTCGTCAGCCACAGCCTGCCCGACAATTGCGACCGGGAGCCGTTCGATAAATCAGTGCTCGATCGGCCGCTTTGCTGCAACGACTACAAAAGCGGCAGCCCGGCGTTCAAGCTCGTCTGGGGCCGGGATTTCCGCAGCGCCAATGCCGATGCCTTCGCCCGGCAAGTCGGCGCGGAGATTCTGATCCACGGTCATGAACCGTGCGAAGACGGTTTCAGCGCCCCGAACTCGCGGCAGATCATTCTCGACGGCTGCTGCTCGCACGCGGCGTATTTGATTTTGCCCGTCGCCGAGCGGCTGACCCATTGCGAAATCGTTTCGCGGATCACGTCGCTACACACACCGACCACGCATCGCGTCCTAGAGCCGGTCCGCTCCCCCGCGTGAAGATGTCGCAGCCATCTCCGCATCTGCCGCCACCTCCCGTCCCGCCGAAGCGGCCGCCGATGCAGGTCACGGTTTTTGGCCTGATGATCCTGATGCTCGGCTTCTCGTTTACGGCGGCTCTCGCGTATTACATGCGCCGCGGCGTGGAAAGCACTGACGCATCGCGGCTCGTCGGCATGATCGTCGTGCTCGTCGGGCCGATGCTGCTGCTGACGGTGGTCAGCTTGTTGGTGGCGCTGGTTCAGTGGCGTGGACGGCGGTAGCCTCACTCCTCTCCCTCTGCGTGAGGGTTCTGACGAGGGATTGCGAGCCAATAGCTGCGAGATATCTGCGACATGCCGCAAGGGGAACCTTGTTCACCTTAGCCGTGACCCGCGGGGCTTGTGTGTCGCGACAAGCCATGTGCTTGGGGTAACGCCGTGCCAGCACGCGGCATCGGACTCAATCGCAACCGCCATTTCTGCGATAATAAGGACTCACGGGTGGCGAATACCTCTGCGTAGTTGCCGCCTGGGATTCAGGCAGCCGCTGCCAATTCGGCAGCCGATGGTACGCCGCGGCAATTGGCCCCCAATGGCCGCGTAACAATTTCGCGAACCGCCGGTAGAGTTGCCCCGTCTAGGTTTAGGTCGCCGCGGCTACCACCTGCGAGCGAGCCGTTTGTCGCCGGGCACGGGCCTTGCGACAACTAGTCAACCCAAAGCGCAAATGTCATGCGTGCCATTTGTGCGTGGTCCGATGGATCGGGCCGAAAACAACGAAAGAGGTGTCCTATGCTCACGGAAGATTCAAAACTGAACGATCAAATCAAACGCGCGATTCGTCACCGCGCGGCCCACGCCCTCACGAACGATGACCTGGTCCGTGCCGTCTTCGATTCGTTCCGCAGCCAGCAGATCGAGCTGCGCAAGGTCTCGCTGGAAGACATGAAAGCGGCGCTCGTCGAAGCGGCCCGCGCGGCCCGGCCGAACGGCCCGATGGCGGCGTAAGGCGATCCGGCGAGCGGGAGGTGTAAACCTCCCGATGCGTCGCTTCTAAGTGAATCGTGCCCATCGGGAAGCTCACGCTTCCCGCTCGCCTAATAGAGCGCCGACGCTAACTTCCGGCGGAACTTGCGGGTGAGTTCCGCCTCGTCGCCGAGGACGCGAAAGGCATCGAGCATTGCTAGCCGGGCTTTGTCGCGGGCAGGCCCGCGCTCGCGTTCGACAACGTCTAGCGCGAGTTCAAGTCCCTCGGAATACTCCCCGGCGGCCAGCAGCGCTTCCGCTAGCGCCAACTTAGCTGCGGTGTCGTTATCATTCGCAGCGACTTTGGCTTTTAGCGCGGCGAGTTCGCCTTCGCTCAGTCGGCTGGCCTGCAACTGGAGTTCGGCTTTGAGCTTTTGCGCCGCTGGCTCCAGAAAGCCCCGTTCCTCCAGCTTGGCGAGTATCTGGCTTGCCTCGTCCGATTTCTCCTGAGCTGACAGCGCGCGGGCCAGGCCGATCTGTGCTTCAAAAAGCTTGGAATCGAGCTCGATTGCTTTGCGGTATTTCGTTTCAGCAGCAGCCGGATCGCTTGCTTCCAGTCCCGCCGCATCACGCAGCAGCAACTCCGCGTCGCTCGGCATGATGCCGCGGAGCCAGTCGCGAAGCTGCGATTCGGTGAGCAGTCCCGTGAATGAATCCACCACATTGCCATCCCGCACGGCAAACACCGCCGGAATCCCCTCGACCCGAAACGCGGCGGCGTGTTGCGGCAATTGATCGACATCGGCCTTTACCAGCACGAACTGGCCGGCCATTTCCTCGGCCGCCTTTTCCAAGAGCGGAGCAAGACGTCGGCACGGCTGGCACCAGGCGGCCCAGAAATCGACGACGACGGGGACGCTTTTCGACCGCTCAAGCACGTCGGCATTGAACCGCTCGGCGGTCGTTTCGATGACGTAGGGGGACAGGCTCACTTTGGTTCCTCCACCACCGTTATACTTCACCCAACAGGAGGAACCGATGCCCAAGCTCACGATCCGCGTCCCGCACACGTTCGATGCGGCCACGGCCTATGCCAAGATTCAGCCCGCACTCGAAAAAACCGTGACCGATTTTCAGGGGCACGACCTGCAAGTGACCAGGACCGATACGTCGTCCGAATTCACCTTCAAAAGCATGGCCTTCACGATCAAGGGGCGAGCGGAAGCCACCGCGACTGAAGCCGTCGTGGAAGTGGACCTGCCTTTCGCCGCGATCATGTTCAAGGACAAAGCCGAGCGAGCGGTTACGAAGAACGTGACGCGTGCGCTGGGTGGCGAATGGCCCCCTCCCGGCGAGCAGAAGGCGTAGGCAACATTGGGCTGGCGAGCGGGAGGCGTGAGCCTCCCGCTGATTTCCCTAACGAAGTCTGCTTCCACGGCGACTTTTCCCAGATTTCGCTTTCCACCAGTACGATGCGACCTTAAACTAACCATCCAAGCTCGCCGATTGGTTCCTGCCTTCCGCCCTGCCGCTTGAGACTTGCCATGCGTCTGATCCTCGCGATCCTCGCTGCGCTGCTTAGTCTTGGCGCAAAGGGCGCACTCGCTGAGGAGCCAATCCATCGGCGAATCGACCAACTGATTGAAGCCGCCGCTGGTGGTCCCCTTGCCCCGGTTGCCACGGATGCCGAGTTCCTGCGGCGCGCCTATCTCGACCTGGCTGGCCGCATTCCGTCGGTGGAAGAAACGCGGTCATTCCTCGCTGATGCCGATCCTGGCAAGCGGACGAAGCTGATCGACCGCCTGCTCGCCGGCGACGACCACGTCCGCCGCCTCTCGCAGGTGCTCCACGTGATGCTCATGGAGCGCCTGGGCGATCACGAGGAGTGGCAACGCTACCTACGCGACTCGGTCAAAGTCAACAAGCCGTGGGACACGCTCGTCCGTGAGATCCTGAATCCCAATTCCGAAGACGAGACGACTCGCGGCTCGGCTCTGTGGTTCACGAAGCGGCTGGAGAATTATGGCCAGAATCCAGTTGATGTGCCGGGCCTCGTGCGCGACGTGGGGCGGCACTTCCTGGGGATCGATGTACAATGTGCCCAGTGCCACGACCATCTGTTCGTCGATGAATACAAGCAAGAGTTCTATCACGGCCTCTTCGCGTTCGTCGGACAGGCG
>CAYLLN010000096.1:0-24991 GCA_964384375.1 uncultured Pirellulaceae bacterium | reverse complement strand
GCCGTCCAACCGTGAAGTGGCACAAACTTTTCCTGACTGGAGGATTAGGAAGTCTGCGGCAACTTTGCGGGTGATTCTCGCATCTGTGCAGGCATTGCCGCGGCAAGTTAGATTGGAGGGCGAATCTGGCGGAACACACCCTCCCTGTGGGGCCAAGCACGTGGCGAAGAAGAAATCAGCGAAGAAACCGACCGCGGCCGCGAGCAAGCCGTCCGCGAAAAAGTTGGCGAAGGTAAAACCTGCTGCCAAGAAGGCAGCCGGCAAACCGCCGGCGAAAACACCAGCCAAGCCAGCCGACGATGCCGCGCATCTGGGCCGCGTCCTCGTGTCGCAGGAAGAGAAACTGTACATGCTCTTCCACGAGGACTACCACGCCCGGCAGATTTTTGAGTTTCTGCGAGCGGAGACGGTCAAAGACCTCGAGCAATACACTCCGCAGCAGATCGTAAAGCTGCTCAGCCAGCCGATCCAGCAGACGGTGCAGCGAATTCGCCGGAAGCTGGCCGAGAAGAACCGGCACCTCGCGGGAGATGAGGCGTTCGTGGTGGAGTACAAGCAGACACGGCCAGCATAGCCGCGACCAGTGGTCGCGCCGAACACCGGAGGCAGTTTGCCTCCGGCTAAGAACGTTGAGCACGCATGGACGTTCGTCCGCACGAGCAGCGTTTGATCGATCTTTCGGGCACGCTCCCTCCTGGACGCATCCTCTGCACGACCGCCGGCCGCGGACAAATCGCCGCTGCTTTGGCGACCCAAGCAGATCGCGAAGTCGCCTGCTGGATGCTCGATCTCTATCAGTCACATCAAGCTCGCCAGGCCATCGGACGAGCGCCAGACGACTTGCATTTCGCCTGTCAGGCTGATCCTCCTCCTGACGAGATTGCCGCTGCCGCACTCTGCTTCGGTAAGCAAGGGGATGCCGAACTGGTCCGAGAAACGCTGCAAGCCGCCCACGAGGGCCTGGCGATCGGTGGCCGCCTTGCCGCAGCGATCGACAACCCGCGCGATCGCTGGCTGCACGAGCAGCTTCAGGCTCTCTTCGACAAAGTCACTCGCCAACCGCATGACGATGCCACCGTCTATCTGGCAACGAAGACGAAGCCACTCAAGAAGCTCAAGAACTTTGCTTGCGAGTTCGCCTTTCGTGACTGCGAGCGGCTCGTTCATCTCCGCACGCGGCCAGGCGTTTTCAGCCATCGGGAGGTGGACGGTGGTGCTAGAGCCCTCCTCAAATCCATGCAAATCGCGCCCGACAGCCGCATCCTCGACCTCGGTTGCGGCAGCGGAGCCGTGGGAATTGCGGCTGCTTTGCGCGAGAGTTCGGCGCAGGTCCATTGCACCGACAGCAATCCGCGAGCGATTGAGGCGACGCTCTGGTCAGCCGAGCGGAATGGCGCAGCCAATCTGACTGCCGCCTTGGATTGCGACGGCAGCAGCGTCACGCCTGGGGCGTTCGATCTCGTCCTCGCCAATCCACCGTACTACTCGAACTTCCGCCTCGCGAGCTTGTTCGCTTCCATCGCCCATCGAGCGCTCGCTCCAGGCGGCAAGCTGCTCGTCGTGACCAAAACGCCCGACTGGTACGTCGAGAATCTGGCCGAGCGATTTGCCAGCCTCACGCCTACACAGGTTGGTGCGTATCACGTGGTGACGGCAATTCGCGGCTGAAGCTAGACGCTTCTTTCCCACGGTTCGCTTCAGTTCTGAATTCGTTTCGACGCGGACCGCGTATCTTCAAAAACCAGCATTCTCCTTACCTCTTGCCCCCCCATTCCAACGCAAAGCCGCCAAGTTCGCAAAGTCGCAAAGCGGCTCTTTGCGGCCTCTGCGTTCTCCGCGCCTTGCGTTGATCAATCCGGAACAGCGTTTTTCTCCCCGCTCAATGCCCGAGTGCCATCACCGCCAAAGCCGTCGCCACCAGCGGATCGTTCTCCCGCATCCGATCCGACTCGTTGACCCAGCTTCCGTTCTTTTGCTGCAGGCCGATAACGTGCTTGTGCAGTGCCTCGCGTCGTCCTTCGCGTTCGGCAGGTGGAAAGTGCGTCAAGACTCGCGCGAGACCCGCGTAGTAGTAGAACCGCAGTCCTCGCTGCCAGCCCGCTTCCGGCGGCAACCCCTCAAAACCAGGAACGAGTTCGAGCGCCGGCCGCTTCACCAACCACGCGACCGCTTTGGCGACACTCTCATCGTCTGGCTTCGCACCGCACGCAACGAGCGCCAAGATGCCGTCGCACGTCGCTGTCGCATAGGGCCGCGGCTTCTTCAGTTCCTCGTCCTCATAGGCCGCCTTGTTGTTGAGCGATGCCGGTTCGCAAGTGAAGGCGAACCCACCATCGGGCTGCTGACAGCGGAGGACGTACTTGCGGGCCAGGTCAAAAGATGCGGCAACTGGCGAGCGGGGTGCGTCAGCCCCTCTCGCCTGTTCGCTCAGCGATGCCAGCCCCTCCGCGACATACCTTGTCACCGAAATGTTCGTCCCGGTGGTGATCGCTTCCGCGTCTTCCTTCGCCAGAAAGTCCCAGCCGCCATAGCTCGGCGACTCGGGCTTAAACCCACGCCCCTCCGTCACCTGTGCTCCCAGCAGGTACTCCTCCAACGTCTCTGTCGTCGCGCTCGGCAGCGACAAACTCAGCCGCCGCCGACTCGTGAGCCAGAGTGCCGCGGCATAGGTCGGAAAGTCGAGCGAGCCGTCGGGACTGGCGACCGTTCCCCGTTTGGCGATGCCACGATCGAGAAATGCATACGCCTTCTTCGCCGCCGCGAGGTGCTTCTGCTGCACTTCAGCCGGAGCGTGGCCAATTGCCTCCAGCACGAGCATCGTCACCCCGGCACCGTCCTTGAGTTGGCCGTAGGTCGTCGAGTGCCAACCGCCGTCTGCCGCCTGCTGCGCGACGAGCCAATCGAGCCCGCGCCCCAAGGGCCGTTCCACTTCCACCTTCGACTCTGCCATGACGTCCTCCGTCTGCCATTCTATCGCCCGGCATGGCGGAGGGGGCAAAGATTGTTACTGCGGGCGTGCGATCTATTGCTGCGGTGTCCCCTGCTGCGGCCATGCTTGCTGGGGTTGCTGCTGCTGCCAGGCCGCCTGCTGCTTCTGTTGCTGTTCTGCCTGATCCGCCTCCACCAGCCGGGCTGCGAGCGAGAGGCGGACGATGTTGACCAGTTCCGAGGAAGGCTGCGCCGGATCGGGACCACTCACGAGGCCGACGAAGTTCCGCCCAACCTGAATCGGAGTCATAATCAGCCCCCACGGAAAGCCCCACCAGCCGGCGACGCCCGAGAGGGCCATCGCACCCAGCTTCGACTTGAACCCGCAACTCCGACAGCAGACCTCCGGCGAACTGTTCCACGAGGTCATGACGAGGATCGACCAGACGGTGTGCGACGTATGCACGTCCACCGGCCCCGGGCCGTTGCACTTGGGACACGTTCCGCCGTGTACCGCCACTAGCTCCTGCTGCAACCACTCCGGCGGCACGCGATGGGCAATGGCGGTGAGAAATCCCCGCTCCTGACACGCCTCATTGCAGAACCGATACTCGCCGTCCTGCACCCCGCCAAACAGAATGAACGAACCGCAGTAAGCGCACGATGCCATGCTGCCGCCCTCCACACAGCCTGTAATGCCCCAGAACGCAGGCGTCAGAGTACACGGCCCGCAAGCGAAACGCTATCTAGAGCGCGTCCGCTCCATGAAACCAAGCGGCGCTATTTGCTCTCGGCTGCCGCGTCGGGTTTACCCTTATCGAGCTGGATCTCGTCGAGCTTGGATTCGTCGAAGGGCCGATGAAACACCCAGTAGGTGTGATCCGCGTTGTACGCGATGGTGTTCTCCGCGTCGCGCAGGGCTTGCCACACTTCCTTCTCGCGATAGTTCACATGCAGGTCCATGTGCGAGAATCGGGCCACGGCAAAATGCCAGCGGGGCCCCTCCGGCGTAGCGCTCGCTTCCAATTGCAAAAAAGCTTCGGGGTCCGTGCCAACTGAGCAGACAAACGCAAATAGCGCCCCGTCCACGATGTCCGGGTTGGTGCTTTCAAAGCGATAGAGCGGCTGCGGCAAGAGCCTGAGCTGCGTCCGATCTCCGGCTTCCCCGACCGAATTGGCCGTGAAGTCGCGGCACAAGGTCCGCATTTGCGCCATCCGGCCGGCCGCCGATGCTGCGGGCTTGGGAGCCTCGGCGAGCAACTGGCGCTTCAGGTCCCCCTTCGGCTTCCAAGAATCAGATTCCTTGCCGGTCGATTCGAGGGCAACCGGTGACAACGAATGCAGCTCATGCACAACCGTCGGTGTACCGTCGCCGTGGACATATCGCCAAAAGCAGGCCACCGCTTCCGCATTCCCCCGATTGGTCCAGACATAAACCGAGCCGAAGTTCCCGCCGTGCGGCCCCGAACGGGCCCAGGTATAGGTCGGGTGGTTAACGAGCTTCAGCTCTTGTTTTTCGGCGCCCTTTTCGGAAGGCCAAGCGAGCTTATATTCCGCAGCCACGCCGTCGAACACGTGCCGCCACTTGGCCCGCATCGCCTCCTCGGCTTCATCGGCCAAAGCTGGAAGCACGATGCAAACAAGAACCACCAATGCCAGCACGCAGGAAATCGACCGCATGAAAACGCCCCCCAAGAGTTGCAGGATTTCTCTGGGGAGAATTCTAAAGACAAATTGTCTTGTTCGTCAACGGTTGTGTGGTGCGATGCAATTCCGGCCACGCCTGCCGTCGGCAACCTCTGCGGGGTTCACAAACGCAACACGAACTCGCCGGAGTCCGCGCGCCTGGCCTTTGTTCCTCAACCGCGTTGTCGCGAACCTTGACGCCCGGATGCACATCTTATCAAAAGGAGACAAGATTTATGAACGCTCTCGACAAAATCCGTGAAATCACTCGTCGGTTAGACAGGCACAAGTCGCTGTTGTTCCTCAACTATCTTGTTTCGGTGACGAACGGAGAAGTGTCAGACAACCAGATGCGCGTTTTTGTGGGACGACATAAAACACAGCCACCCTTGTTTATCGTTCACTTTCTTGCCAAAGAAATACTTCTGCAATCGTCGGACCTGGGCACTGAGGAATTGGCTTGGCGCCGATTCGACGAACTCTACTCCCTCTATTTCGAGTTGGACGACCCGATCATCAGCGATCCAGAATGGAAACACAAAGATCCTACGGGTTTCTTCGAACGCGTTTTCTCGCAACAGTTTCCAGCTCAGCAACGAAACTGGATGCAGAAGCTCGGTCTCGCTCTGGCACTGTTCAATGATCTTGAGAAATGCTCCGGCACTAACGGCTTTGATCTTCCGCAAACAATAAGTCGCGCGCTAGGGATGTCAACGGAAGAATTCATGGCACTAGGATTCACTGCATTCTCACTTCAACATGCGGTTGTTAGAGGTAAGAAATGCCGGGGAACCTTCACCTATCTTGATCTTGCGGAATGCTTCGCAAGTGGCCTGTCTTTCTGCGTCCCCGAGCGATGGGCTCCATTTTTTGAGCGAGTTGCGGCCACGCCACTGGAATTCCGCCGATTAACGGAAGCGTATCTACGAGCCAGAGAATCGACATACTACCAATTTGAGTTCAATGCTTTGAAGCGCCGTCCTTTGATCGAAGTCGACTGCGGAAAATTTGCATCCGTGGACCCGGCCCTACTAATCGACAGAGTCACCCTCGGTGTTTTCTTTGACGGTGCTGAGTATTCACCAGATCATAAGTCCTTTTTTCAAGATTTTGGATACGCGTTTTCGCAGTTTGTCGGCAGACTATTGGTCCATGCTTCAGATAAGGGACGAGTCGTAAACCTTGATTTGGCGGCCGATCAAGAGTTTCGTCACAAGCAAAAGAAGAACGGCGATTGGTTGGTTATAGGCGTAAATCACAACGTCCTGATTGAATGCAAAAGCCTGCGTCCATCGTTGGAATTGACGACACATGGTGCGGACGAAAGTGTTGAGGCTGTTCGCACGCGAGTCGTCGAGTCACTATCGCAATTGGCATCTACTGCCGAGCAAGTGGCCAACGGCGTTTTTCGGAATGTTCCGCAAAAACCCTGTCTTTCAGTGGTCGTGACGTATGGCGAAATTGCCACGATCAACCTTCCGTTTACTCGTCAGCGCATCGAACAGAGTTTGACGAACAGAGGGATCGCGGTACCGCAGTATTGTGTACTGTCGATCGAAGAACTTGATGTACTCGTGTCCCTAGCAGACAAAGGCATTCCACTAGATGTTGCCGTGTGCCGCATCGTTTCTGAAGAGATTGGAGTAAATCTGTTTCACACGTTCCGCGATGATCTAAAGGACTGTGCAGTAAGTGCCTTTGCAAAAAAACGGTTTGAAGTGTTTATGAAAAAGCACTTCCCGGCAGATGTTGACGGACTCTTTGAAAATGAGCGAGTCGAACAGTGCAATCCCTTGGCCTGAATTCTGTGGAGTCCGCTACTGGATTCCACATTAGCGTATCAATACGACGCTTGATCGGGAGTGTTGGCGTAGTTTCTCGTGCCCTACGCCTGCGAGATCGGCAGATATCGATTCGGACTCGTCAGCACCAGAATCGCTGCCGCCGTGCAGAACGTGCGGCTGGTGATGCAGTGGTGGCCGGTCCAGCTGCCGTCGCTGTTTTGCACGCCGATGATCTTGTCGCGCATCGTCGGGAACCAGCCGGCCCAGTCGTCGCCACCCTTTTGCAGCATCGTCTCGGTGATGAGGTGGAACGCGAGATACTCCTCGCCGCCGGCCTGCGAGAAGGCCGTGTTGTCCTTGCTCACCAGCTGCTTCACATCGGTGAACGCCTTCTTCGCGATCGGATCGTCGTCCATCCCCATTGCGTACAGCACGCGAATGCCGGTCGCGTTCTTGTACAGCGTGTGCATCCAACTCCCCTGATGCTGAGCCAGGTTCACGCGCATCTGCTCGATGAGGTGCTTCGCGGTGACTTCCGGTGAATTGCCAACCTTGATCCCCGCGTAGTGCGAGGCCCGCAGTGACACCCAACCCATGACGGTGCCGAGCATCGGGGCCCACGACTGATCCCCCCAGTGGCCGGTCGGCGTTTGCGAGCCGACGATGGCCGCGATCACGCGCTTCAGGCCCGTGCGGACCGGCTCGGTGTCCCATCCTTCGCCGATCACCTCGGCGAGGAACAACGCGGCAAAGAAGCTGTGCGCGTGGCGACCGATCTTGTTCTGGAGCTGCGTCCCCATCATCGACGTGATGTCGTCCTGCGGCATATTCTCGGTCGCGCGGAGGATGAACGACACGATCCGCTGCACCTCGCGGCTGCGGGGGCCTTCGACCGGCGTGTTCCCCTGGGCCATCAGGGCCAGGCCGACCATCGCCGAGCAGCCGATGTCCGTCGGCTGGCCGATATCGACGCCGCAGCCGCCGTCGCGGTGCATCGTCTTCATCAGCCATTCGTCGCCCCGGAGGACCGCCCGCTCGCTTTGCGGCGTGAATTCGTTGAAGGTCGCCGGGCCGGTGACCGCCTCGGGCTGCTTCGCGGCCGGCTCCTGCGAACGGGCCAAGATCGCGGGAAGCGAAACTGCAGCGGCGGAAGCTGTGGCAACGAATCGGCGGCGGGAAACGGACATAACGGACTCCTCGCTGGCGAACTGCGGACGGCTGGCACGCGGCTACACCGCCCCCTCAGGGACCATTGTCTAAGGTCGGCACGCGCAGGTCAACGCGCAACTCTCCCCAGGGCAGAATTGTTACATTGGACGATAAGAAACTCGAACCGTCAGCGAAGGCCAAAGCCGGTGGACGAACCACTTGCCTGGACGACGTCGCCGCTTCCAACGCAAAGACGCAAGAGAAGTGCAGAGACGCGGGGCAGAGAACGGACGCTCTGCGGTCTCCGCGAACTCCGCGTCTTTGCGTTAAAGATACAAGGCGACAATCCCACTGCGGTCAGCCAAGGCGGCGATAAGCAAATCCATTCCAAGACCCAGTGAGTTAATCATGCCAGCCAAGAAGATCCTCTTACTCGCCGGAGATTACGTCGAGGACTACGAAGTGATGGTCCCCTTCCAGATGCTGCAGCTGGTGGGGCACACGGTCCATGCTGTCTGTCCCGGCAAGCGGGCCGGCGACAAGATCGCGACCAGCATTCACGACTTTGAAGGGGAGCAGACCTACAGCGAAAAACGGGGCCACAACTTCCGGCTGAATGCCACGTTCGATGAGGTCGATGCCGCCTGGTACGACGGGCTCGTCATTCCCGGCGGCCGGGCGCCCGAATACCTGCGGCTCGATGCCCAAGTGATTGCCATCGTGAAGCACTTTGCCGAAGCGAAGAAGCCGATCGCGGCGATCTGCCACGGTGTGCAGATTCTCACAGCCGCCAACGTCGTAAAGGGACGCAAACTAAGCTGCTATCCCGCGTGTAGCCCGGAACTCGTGTTCGCCGGTGCAGAGTACATTCCCGCCAGCGAGACGTTCGACAATTCCCACACCGACGGCAACCTGGTGACAGCCCCCGCGTGGACCGCACACCCCGCCTGGATGCGGCATTTTCTGGCGGTGCTGGGGACGCCGGTGGGAGTCTAAAGTTGCTTGATCGCCGCATCGATCTCTTCGACGAGCGGCCCGCGGATGCTGCCGTCCTTCACCTTCGCGGCGACATCTTGCGCGGCGGAGAGGATTTTCTTCGCTTCCGCCTTTTGTTTGGCGGCGGTCGCCTTCTGCGCGATGTTCAGCAGGGCATAGGCCTGGCTTCCCTCATCCGCGATCGTTGCCGCGGCAGCTTGGGCCGCAGCAAAGGCGGCTTGCGATTGCTCGGGCTGCTTCAGGGCGTGCCAGGCGACGGCAATTTCCGCGAGACAATCGGCCTTCGCCCGCGCATCGGTTTGCTCGTCGGCCAGCGACTGCGCCGAGGCCATCACCCGCTGCGCGTCGTCGGAACGCTGTGCTTTGCCGTAGGCCGCGGCGATCTTGCCCAGGGCCTGCGTGCGGGCGGGCGCGAGTTCGATGGTAGCCGCGGCCTCTTCTGCTGTTTTCAGATGGACGGCGGCGGCATCGGCGTTCTTGAGGTGCTGGCTCGTCGCTGCCGCGAGGTCTGCCAGCGGCACCACTTTGGCCCCCGCATCTTCGATCTTTTCGATCGCTTTGGCCGACTCCCGCAGGAGCGACTTCACGTCGTCGGCGTTGCCGCCCAGGCGGGCCGTCGCACCGGCCACGAGCGTCAGCGTGTTGGCCTGGCTCACGGGATCGGCCACTGACTGGGCTGCTTCCTTGGCCGCGCCAAGTGCTGAGTTGGTGCCGGCAATGTCCCCTGCTTTGTGCTGCTTGTCAGCCACACCGACCAACCGACGTGCCCGCAGCCCGGCGTCGGAAACCTTCAGCGCCTCGTCATGCTGCTGGCTGAGCGACTTGCCCGGCTTCTTGTCGCTGCCACAGCCGAGGGCGGCCGAGACGACTACGATTAACGCGACGCCAAAGAGCAATCTGCAGTTCATGCGTGTAGTCTCACATTGACTCAAGCAAGGCTCAGCAGGAGCTTCGCCCTCCCACATTTCCCGCACCATCGTCACTTAAAACACCAGTTGGCACTGCCGCAAGCGATCGGCTGCCGCGGCCATGAGCGCGTCCTCGGCTGCTTCGGTGGCCGCTTCATACGTCACGCTGAACCGGAGGAACGGACCGGCATCGTCCCACGGAACCGTGACGATCGAGTGCTGCGTGATAAAGTACTGGCTCGCCGCCTCGGCCGATTCAAATTTCGTCCCATCAGCCAGGCCACGCGGTGAGGAAACGTATAAGAAGTACGTTCCGCCTGGCATCTTGCATTGGAAACCGCACGTGCGGAGCATCGCCACGAGCTTTTCGAGCCGCCGCTGGTACTTCGTCCGCGTGCGAACTGGGATCGACGCATCGTCGAGGGCTGCCGCAGCAGCGTTCTGAATCGCCCCAAACTGGCCGGAGTCGCTGTTGTCCTTCACGTCGGCAAATGCCCGGACGATCCGCTCGTGGCCGCAGACCCAGCCGATCCGCCAGCCGATCATATCGAAGCCCTTGCTCAGCGAATGGACCTCGACGCCGACGTCCATCGCTCCCGGCACCGCCAGGAAGCTGCTCGGCGGCTGGTCGTAGCTGAGCAGACTGTGGGCCGCGTCCTGCACGACGACGAACTTGTGCTCCTTCGCCAGTCCGATCACTTGCTCGTAGAACGAACGCGGCGCGGTCTTGCCGGTCGGGCTGTTCGGATAGTTGATGACCAGCAGCTTCGTCCGCTGCCAAACGTCGGGCGTGATCGCGGCAAAGTTCGGCAGGAAGTCGTTTTCGGGCAACAGCGGCAGGCGAAAGACCGTACCGCCGTAGTACCGCGTGTGCGTGCCGGCTACCGGATAACCGGGCACGGTCATCAGCGTGATGTCCCCCGGGTTAATAAAACAGGCGGGGAGCATGGCGAGGGCCGGCTTGCTGCCGATCGCGTGGTTCACCTGCGTGGCCGGGTCGAGTTCGACGCCAAACTCGCGCTGCATGAACCGGGCCACCGCCTCCTTGAAGCGGGTGTTGCCGTTGTCCATGTAGCCGCGGTTCTCGCTCCGATTGATCTCCTCGGCCATGACGCGGCGGACCGATTCCGGAGCGGGGGCGTCGTTCTCGCCGATGCCGAAGTCGATCAGCGCCCGGTCGGGGCGGTCGGCGAGGGCCTTCCGCTTGGCTCGCTTGATCTTCTCGAACTTGTAGATCTCCGTCCCTTTGCCGTAATCGGCCCCGCCAATCCGCTCGGCGAAGAGGGTCTGAAAGTAAGGATCGCTCATCGGGAAGGTGGCTGCGGGCGGGAGGTTTACGGGGCGGGAAAGTCGGTATTTGCAGGCAGAATTCAGCTTATCGGACGTGGGAAAAACGGGCAACGGGCGGGATGGCCCCAAGCGATGCGAGTACGGGTTCCGCTTCTCTATTCCAGCTCTAAACTGGCCGCGAGCCAGCGTGGAACTGACGTCTGTGATTCAAGTAACTCTTCGTCGGTCACGAGCGCTCCCAGCGGCTCGCGAAGCACGACCAGCACTGATGCCTGAGCCAGGCTCCCCCACGATTCTTCAGCTTCCTGAATCCGGCTTCTGAGCCAACTCGCTTCCTGCGTTTCTGCTCCATTGATTGTTGTCGCCTTTACGGCAACCGGAATGTCGTGGAAGCAAGCTTCAAATCGCCTTCCTTCAACGACAGCGGCGCTGTGTTGCCCTAATCCTGGCACGAGATCCCCCATCGACCAGAGGTCGGTCCACTGGGCAAAGTAAGTCACGGGCGGAAGGTGGGCATGATCGCCAAGCGCAACGGCGAAGCGATCAACCTCGCGCGCGACGCGGTCAAGTTCTCGCTCCTGCTTCGTCAGTTCCTCCCAATGCCGAAACCGCTCGTTGACAACCTTGGCAGAAGCGCCGCTGATCTTGGCCAAAGTCAATCGCTGTGTCGCCATTTCGAGCCTTTCCACGCGGCCAGAGAAAAGAAACCCGTATTCTCAATCTCGATACGAGTCTAAAGAATTCCGAGTTGCAGCGAGGAATCGGCAGCAATTTCGCGCAGCCGCAGTCGCCCGGCGCGCGTATGCTTCCTCTAGGGGAAGCTGTTTCGCACCGTCCCTTCGCCGCGGAGACCGCTGATGTCGCGCCTGGAATCGCTTGCCGACGTGGCCGTCCTCAATAACACATATCCCGTGCCGGAGCGGGGGCTGTCGATCGGGCAGTACCTGATCCGACGCCTGCAGGATTACGGCATTGCCGACGTGTTCGGCATTCCGGGCGATTACATCCTCACGTTTTACGGCCTCCTCGAAAAAAGCCCGCTGAATGTCGTCGGCTGCACCCGCGAGGACTGTGCCGGCTTTGCGGCCGATGCCTACGCCCGCATTCACGGCATGGGTTGTGTGGCGGTGACGTACTGCGTCGGCGGGCTGTCGGTCTGCAACTCGATTGCCGGGGCGTATGCCGAGAAGTCGCCGGTGGTCGTCATCTCCGGCGCGCCCGGCATCAGCGAACGGGTGAATAATCCGCTCCTGCACCACAAGGTTCGCGACTTCCACACGCAGATCGAAGTCTTCGAGAAGCTCTGCATTGCCGGGACGGAGCTCGACGATCCGGTGATCGCGTTTCGCGAGATCGACCGCGTGCTCGACGCGGCAGCCCGCTTCAAGCGGCCGGTCTATATCGAGCTGCCGCGGGACATGGTCGATGTGGTGCCACACATTGCCCACACATTTCACCCGGCCCGGGTCGAAAACGATCCGCAGGTTCTGGCCGAGGCGGTGGACGAAACGGCGGCGCTGCTGACGAAGGCGAAGCGGCCGATCATCATTGCCGGCATCGAAATCCACCGTTTCGGCCTGCAGGACAAGGTGCTCGCGCTGGCCGAGAAGTATCAGATTCCCGTCGCGGCCACGCTTCTCGGCAAAAGCGTTGTGCCGGAGAAACACCCGCTCTACATCGGCCTGTACGAAGGGGCGATGGGACATGCCGAGGTGACCAAGTTCGTTGAGGAGAGCGACTGCGTGCTGCTTCTCGGGGCGTTCATGACCGACCTGAACCTCGGCATCTTTACCGCGCAGCTCGATCCGGCCCGCTGCGTCTATGTAACGAGCGAGCAGCTCCGCATCCGCCACCATCACTTTCACCAGGTTCCACTCGGCGACTTTCTCGATGAGCTTAATCGGCGGCCTCTGCAGGTTACGAAGCGCGAGATTCCCGCAGCATTAAGGCCCCAGCGAGCGAAGTTCACGCTCGAGCCCGAGGCCCCCCTCACGATTCGCCGGCTGATGGCCCGCCTCGACCAGCAGATCGACGACAACACGATCGTCATTGCCGACATTGGAGACTCTCTCTTTGCCGCCACGGAGCTGACGATCCACGAGCAGACCGACTTTCTCAGCCCGGCCTACTACACGTCGATGGGGTTCTCCGTTCCCGCGGCCCTGGGCGCGCTGACCGCCAGCCCGGAGAGCCGCGTGCTCGTCATCTGCGGCGACGGGGCGTTTCAAATGACGGGGATGGAGCTATCGACGATCGTCCGCCGCGGCTACTCGCCGATCGTCATCGTGCTCGACAACGGGGGCTACGGAACCGAGCGATTTTTGCATGCGGGAGAATGGGAATTCAACGAGATTCACCCCTGGAAATACCACCAGATGCCGGCACTCCTCGGCGGCGGCACGGGGTACGAGGTCCGGACCGAAGGCCAGTTCGACGCGGCCATCTCCAAGGCCTGGAACGACCGGACCGGACCGAGCTTGATTCAGGCTCACATTCCCCGCGATGACGCGAGCGACGCCCTCAAGCGGTTGACCGAGCGGTTGAGCAAGCGGGTGTGATCACGCGGCTTGCGGACGCTTGACACCCAGCAGTTCCCTCGCAGGACGAGCGAGCGAGCGGAACTGAGCCACTGGAACCGTGACTGTGCACCATCGCTTGGAAAGTGGCTTCGACCAGCTGGTGTAATGATCGAGCCGGATCGCGACAAAGGCGTAGAGTCCGCCCCGAAACACAAAGAGCTCTTCGGCCGGCAGCGGCGCACGATCGCCGATCACGTTGTAGGCAAACACGAGCAAGCCGGCAAAGCGGCTGCCGAAGACGGTTTCCCAATTGGCCAGGCTGGTCAGTTCGTCTTCGGTGGACCAATTCTTCCAGTAGCTCTTGCCCGTCGGAAAACGCCGCCCTTTGACATCGACGAGCCAGCCCTGCGGGGCGCTAGCGGGAGTGACGAGAAAATCGACACTCTTCAGGCTCCGCTCCCCGGCGAGCGCACGATGCGATTCGTTCACCGCGACATACGGCACTTCCAGCCAGCGGAGCCAGGCCTGAAACGCCGCCTCGTAATGGTTGTGCCGCTGAGCCATCCGCTCGCCTCCCTGACGGCTCTATCGTAAAGAGCTATAGCCTGCTCCGGCAAGTCGATTTAGACCGCAAGTCTTTTATGGCCGCGCGATTAAACCGCGAATTTCGCTGATCAGTGCCGATTCTAATTTCGCATCCCGAGCACAAACGCAAAGATCGCAAAGTTGGTGAAGGCCGCGAAGGATCTCTTTGCGGCCTTCGCGACCTTTGCAACTTTGCGTTGAGCGTCTCCGCGCAGTCCAACAAATACCACACGGTCGCTGTTGGGCCGTGCTGCACAAATCGTCGTTTTATTCGTGGCTCCCTGCCTGCTTCCGCATTATCCGAGCGATCTGCGTCATCCGCGGTTCAATTCATCCGGGCAGCCCGGGCGATCTAGAATTCGGGGACTAGGATTCGAACCTAGACAAACAGAACCAAAATCTGTTGTGCTACCGTTACACCATCCCCGAGTGAATCGAATCCGCATTTTAGGCGAGTCGGCGGTCCTGGCAACGGGAGCAGCGACGCCGGTTGGCCCGCTCCTTCCTGTCCCCTGTCTCCTGTCCCCTGACTCCTCAGTGGGCTCACGCCCACCGCTCGCAGACAAACCGCGACCACTGGTCGCGGCTATGGGGCAGGACTCAGCTCTGCGGCGGTGGGTTCGCGGCTTGCGACTGGGTGACGACGGCGAACGAGAGCTGCTCGAGTTCGATCGCCAGATCGACCCCGACGGTTTGCACGTGTTTGGGCAAATTGAGCGTGACCGGGGCAAAATTCAGGATGCCATCGATGCCGGCGGCAACGAGGGCGTCGGCCACTTTCTGGGCGGCGGGACTCGGGACCGCGATGATGGCCAGGCGGATGTTGTGCTCGCGTGCGATCCGTGTGCAGTCGTCGAGATGATGGACCGGCACTCCCTCGATGCTCTTGCCAATCTTGGCCAGATCGACATCGAACGCCGCGACGATCCGAAAGCCCTGGTGCTGAAAGCCGCGATAGCCCATGAGGGCGCGCCCGAGGTTGCCCAGGCCCACGATCGCCAGGGCCCACGGCTGGCTCGTCCCCAGAATGCGTTTGATCGCGTCAATCAGCTCGCTGCAGCGGTAGCCAATGCCGGGATAGCCGAACTGTCCGAAATAGGCCAGGTCCTTGCGGACCTGAGCATCGGTAAAGCCAAGCAGCCGGCCCAGTTGCGTCGAGCTGGTCGTCTCGTGGCCGTCGCGCACGAGGTGCTGCAGCTCGCGCAGGTAAAGGCTCAAGCGGCTGACCACCGCCTTAGGAACGGTGGTATCGGGCGGATTGTCCTCGGGCTTGTCCTTCGTTTCAGCCATGCGGGGCGGCAGCCAGGTGTGGCGGCCAAGGGTCGCGGCGAACGTTCGCTCGTACTGTAAACCGTGCTGCGGGAAGCGACAAGACGCGGCCGGCTGCGCTTCTTCGAGCGCAGCAAAAAGCCCCTCGCGAAACTCGCCAGGGGCCTTGATTGGTCGGAGCGACTCCAGCCGCAACTACTCGACGAAGTGCGTCGGATCGTCGATCCAGATGCCGCCGGTCGTGGCGTTGTAGAGCCAGCCGCCAGCCCCCGTCGCTTGGGCCGCCGTCGGCGGATCCACGGCGACCGACGTGACCGTGCTGAGGTTGTTGAAAGGATTGGCCGGAATCTCCCGCATGTACGGTCCATACGGAAACGCAGCGCCCGTCCCTTGGGTGCCGTCGGCATCGGTCGATTTGGTCAACTCGACGAGCGTGGCGGTTGGCTTCAGACCGTTGTGGTGTGCTTTGTAGAGCTCGATCTGCGACCGCAACGTGTGCAGATTGAACTTCGACGTGCTCAGCTTGGCGTCGTTGGTGCTCTCGCTGAATTGCGGAATGATCGTGGCGGCCAGAATCGCCATGATCACGACCACGATCAGAACTTCGACCAGCGTAAACGCAGAACGATGGCGGTGCTTCATGGGCCTGTACCTTAAAACAAGATGGTCACGCCGGCTGACTCGCTCGCCGGACGGCGCCGGCAAGTAGGGGCAAATCGACTCGTCGTGTGGGGTGTTCGGAGGAATACTTGCCCGGCAGCAGTTGTATCCGCGCTGCTAGGCGGTGCGGCGAATTGGCAGATGGCTATTCGCCTCACAGTTACCTAGGTCAATCCGCGGGCGTCGTCAAATTGCCTCGGTAATACTTCACCTTCGCGATGTTTGATCCCCTCGCACGGACGAGTCGCGAAGCGAGCCAACTCCTCGTCCCGCTGCTTGCCGCCCCTGCATAAACGTCACGAGCGGACCCTGCCCCTAAGAGTGGGGCAATCCGGGCAATCGTCCCGTGCGCTTTCCGATTTCGCTAAGTCCAATCCCCGGCAAGGTTTTCCCAAGCCGCGGCATGGCCAGCAACCGATTTTTCCTACGCGAGCGTTGCGGAATCGCTAGCTATCCCATCTCAAGCAGGTTCTCCAGTTTGACGATGAATACTTACAACCGGTCCTGCGGGGACCGCGTGCGCGTTTGCGGCGAAGCGTTTCGCCAACCAGATCAACATCCACGGTGAGAGAGCGAAGGAGATTGGAACATGAACACCCGATTGGGCGCGTCGCTTTGTGCAGTCGTCCTGACTGTCTTGGCGGCCAATACCGGGTATGCCGCGTGCTGTGGCGCAGCCAGCTACAAGCACATTGGCTGCGCGGAGCCCGCGAGCTACGGCGCTTGCAAACAGCAGTGCCACACGGTCATGAAAACATGCCGTGAAGTCGTTTACGAAAAGCAGGAATACACCTGCTACAAGACGGTCCATGAGACTGTCTATGACACGAAGACGATCGATTGCGTGAAGAACGTCCGCGAGACGCACTACAAGGAGTGCCCCTACACGGTCTGCAAGCCCGTGTATGAAACGCACTACAAGACGTGCAACGTGACGGTCTGCAAGCCGGTCTGGGAAACCAAGACCAAGGACATCTGCTACACGGTCTGCAAGCCGGTCTGGGAAACCAAGACCCGCAACGTCTGCTACACGGTCTGCAAGCCGGTGTATGAGTCGCACACCAAGCAGGTCTGCTACACGGTTTGCAAGCCGGTCTATGAAACCAAGACCCGCGACATTTGCTACACGGTTTGCAAGCCGGTCTGGGAAACCAAGACCCGCGACGTTTGCTACACCGTGTGCAAGCCGGTCTGGGAAACCAAGACCCGCGACGTCTGCTACACGGTCTGCAAGCCGGTCTATGAGACCCACACCAAGCAGGTCTGCTAAAAGATCAGCAAGCAAGTTTATAAGACGCACACCAAGACCTATACCGTCAACGTCTGCAAGCCCGTCTATGAGACCTGCCAGAAAGAGATCTGCCAGACGATTTGCAAGCCGGTTCACTATACGAAGGAAGTCCAGGTTTGCGGCGGCCACTGGGACACGCACACCGAGACGATCCCCGGCCCGGTCGTGAAGAAGCGGGTCCGCGAGCCCGGCACCTGGGTTTGGGACCCGTGCTGCTGCCGCTGCGTCTATCAGCCTGGCTGCTGCAAGACGGTTTGCGTGCAGTGCCCGCCCCGGACGGTGTGCAAGAAGGTCTGGGTTCCCACGATGGAAACCAAGACGATCAACTGCACCCGGTACGAGCGGGAAACCGTGAAGAAGCTGGTCCCCTACACCGTCTGCCGCTACGTGAGCGAACCGGTGACCCGGACCTGCAACTACACGACCTGCGAGATGGTCCAGGAGCAGAAGGTTCGCAACTGCACCTACACGACCTGCCGCATGGTGCCGGAAACGATCACCAAGACCTGCACCTATCGCGTCTGCCATATGGTGCCGGAAACGGTGACGAAGACCTGCACCTACCGGGTCTGCCACATGGTTCCTGAAACCGTGAAGAAGACCTGCACCTACACCGTGTGCCACATGGTGCAGGAGCAGAAGGTGAAGAACTGTACCTACCGCACCTGCCGGATGGTGCCGGAAACGGTGACGAAGACCTGCACCTATCGCGTCTGCCATATGGTTCCTGAAACCGTGACGAAGACCTGCACCTACCGGGTCTGCCACATGGTGAAGGAATGCCAGCAGAAGCAGGTTCCTTACCAGGTCTGCAAGATGGTTCCGACCACCTGCGTGAAGCGGGTTCCCTATACGGTCTGCAAGCCGGTCCACTACACCAAGACGATCTGCGTGCCGCGCTGCGTGGAGAAGCAAGTGCCCTATACGGTCACTCGCTGCTGCCCGCGGGTGGTGTGCAAGCAAGTCCCGGTGACGGTTTGCTGCCCGGCCCCGTCCTGCACGTCGGCCTGCCCGACCTGCACCAACGCGGCGAAGTAAGTAGGTCCCGCCGGCCCGGCGGGACTAGGCGAGCGTGGGGCGTCAGCCCCATGAGCCTGTGGGGCAGGTTTTTAACCTGCCAGTTTGATCCTGGTTGAAACGCGCCCGGCGGGCTGAGTCGCAAGATTCAGCCCGCCGGTTTTTGTTTGCGTCAATGTAGGTCGGCGAGGCCTTTCGCCGACCAGCATCGCAATTGACTTCGATCGACTCGACAGACCTCGCGTCAGGCACCAACTCCACTCCAACCGGACGCAAAAAAACTCCGTTTTATTAGCGCTAATAAACGCGAAATCCTCGGGAAAACAGCACCTTCGCCGCTAATATTCGCTAATAACCGTCAATATTAATCGCCATCTCTTCGCGACCCCAAAGTAGGTCGGCGAGGCCCTTCGCCGACCAGCATCGCAATCGACCTCGATCCCCTCGGCAGGCCTCGCGTCAGGCACCGAATCCGCTCCACCAAACGCCAAAAAATCTCCGTTTTATTAGCGATGATAAACGCGAAATCCTCGGAAAAACAGCGCCATCGCCGTTAATATTCGCTAATAACCGCCAATATTAATCGCGATCTCTAACAGGCCGAATTCTCCAATGGCAGCAAGCCATTCCCTCCGCCTGCCTGTCACATTGGCAGTCTCTCCGCAGCGAGAACAAATGCTGCAAACCGCGCGCCGGTCGTGGGTCACTAGGTGGGCCTGGGCTAGGTCACGGTGATACCGTTTCAGCCCTGGCGAGATCTTTTGATCAGCCAATCCAGAGCCACGAGCGGCAGCAGCATGACGCAAATCCCCAACACGCCAAGCGGGATACTCACCATCGTGGATCGGGCGTTGGGTACGTAATTCCACAAGAGGCAGTAGCCCGCCAATAGCGGCGGTGCGACGCCCAACACAATCAGCAGCGTGCGGAGGCGGTAACGCATGGCTAGCCAATGTATCCGAGCATCCAAAGGACCGCCAAAAGTGAATCTGGTAACTGCACGAGCAGCACCAACCCTCCCAATACTCGGATGATGCCCGAACCCTTCCACAGCGCGATTCCAGTGAAAACAGGGCCTATGACTGCGGCCCAAAGCTGAAACCAAAAATACAACAGCAGTGGAACGCGCAAACCGTCTATTCGGTTGATCATTGGACCGACGGACGGGAAGATTTTGGTTGACCACCACACGAGGCAGCACACGACCCCCAGCAGAAGCAACACCAACGCCACTCTCGATTGCTTTGCGGGCTCAGTCTGCGGTGACTGATAAGGATTCGGCTCCATGTCGCTGATTCTAGCCGGTGGGGAGGGGCGAACCTAGAAACACCTAGCAGGCTGTTTTCTGCGGCGAGTAGAATTTCATACATGAAGTGCAACGGCTGCGGCCAACAATTTCCGGCGCAGGAAGCGACGTTCGACACGCGCAGCGAAACCATCGGTAAAGGCTGCACTCCGCTCAAGCCAATGACCCTCTGCACCGACTGTGCCGCCAGCCGGCGAAACACGTTTTGGTTTGTGTTGTGGGCGATTCTGCTCTTGCTGTTGGGAGCTGGGATTGTGAGCCTGCTTAGTTTCTAAGCACCCCTCTCACCGCCCACCGGTCTATGCCGCGGATTTTCTTGACAGCCGACGAGCGTCAGGGTTAGCATCGCAAGGCGTGGCTTCCTCAGCGCGACCGAGCCCCGTCGGTAAAGCGGCAAACTCAAAAATGCTCGACATCGGCAGCTTCAAGGCGCGGACCTGTTCGGCCATCGGCCGACGTTCGTTCCTGCGCCTGGCCGCTGCCGCGCCACTGGGGCTGCAACTCGCTTCGCCCGCCATGGCCGAAACGGTCGCTGCTGCCGCTCGCCATGCCCGGGCCAAGTCGGTCATTTTTGTGTTCCTCTGGGGCGCGCCGAGTCACCTCGACACGTTCGATCCCAAGCCCGATGCCCCAGCCGAATATCGCGGCCCGTTCGGCGTCATTCCGACGCGCACGCCCGGCGTGTACTTCACGGAGCTCTTGCCGCAAATCGCCCGGCGGAGCGACCGCTTCACGCTGATCCGCTCGCACGTCACCTCCGCCCCCGGCCACCCCGATGCCGGAACCGTCGCCCTCACTGGCTTTGAGGAACAGCCCCAGCCGGTGCGGCCCAATTTCGGCTCGATCCTCGCCAAGCATCGCGGCTCGCAGGGGAATCTGCCGCCGTTTGTCTCGCTGGCCAGCGGCCTCTTGGCCGATAGCGGGCGGAAGATCGACGGCTATGGGGGCGGCCAACTCGGAGCGGCCTACGATCCGCTCATGGTCGGCTGCTCCGAGCTTGGCGAGGTGAGCGTCCCCTCCCTGCAAATCCTGGAAGGGCTCAATCCGACGCGCATGAGCGAGCGGAAAGTTCTGCTCCACTCGCTCGACAAAGAACTCCGGCGGCTGGACCGCGCCGGCATCCAATCGTGGCAGCGGGCCCATCAGCAGGCGTATGGCTTGCTCGTCGAACCATCCGCTCGCGCCGCGTTCGATCTGACCCAGGAGACACCCGCCACGCGAGCCCGCTACGGCAAGACGATGTTCGGCCAAAGCGCTCTCTTGGCTCGCCGCCTGGTCGAGGCGGGCGTCCCTTACATCCAGCTCAACTACAGCCGCCATCCGGAGGCCATCTCGGCGGGCTTCGAATTCGGCTGGGATACGCACATTTACAACTTCGAGCTGCTGCAAGACCAGCACTGCCCCATTCTCGACCGCGCCTTGCCCGCGCTGCTTGATGACCTGCACGAGCGAGGGCTGCTCGACGAGACGCTGGTCGTGTGCATGGGAGAGTTTGGCCGCACGCCCAAGATCACCGACCGGGCCTCCCGCGACCATTGGCCGCAGTGCTACTTTTCGCTCTGGGCGGGGGCGGGCATTGCCGGCGGACGCGTCCTTGGCGAAAGCGACCGCCGGGGCGAAGCTCCGCTCAGCGATCCCGTCACGCCGCTGATGGTTGGCACAACCATTGCCGAGCTGGCTGGCCTCGATACCCAGGCCCGCGCCGAACTGCGCGTGCTCGATGGCGGCACGGTGATTCATGGACTCCTGTAAGTTCCGCTGGCTCTTTGCCACGACGCTCGGCATCTCTGTCGGCTTACTCGTTGCCAGCTCGCTCTCGGCAGGGGAACCGCAGCGCCTCACCACCGACGGCCTGACCAAGTTCACCGCGACCTTCACGAGCGACGGCCGCGAAATCGTCTATGTCGATTACGTCCGCGGCGCGCTCTACCGCTTGCAGCGGCTCGACGTGGCGACCGGCAAAGTGACGCTTCATAATCCCCAGGCAACCACCTCCGAGTTCGAGCCGGCCTTCTCCGCCGACGGCCGCTACTTTGCCTACTGCCGGTTGCGGGGGCTCCTCAATATCCACGTCGTCGTCCGCGAATTGGCAACCGGCAAGGAGGGGGAGGTTTCACCCGGCGCGGGGCTCGTCGGCATGCGCACACCGGCCATCGCCCCGGACGGCTTGCGGATCGTGTATTCGCTCGCCGAGCGCAGCCGCCAACACCTTTTTTCGGTCGATCCGCAAGGGAACAACCGCCAGCTGCTGACCGATGCTCCGGGAATCACCATTGCCCCGTCGTTCTCGCCCGATGGCAAGCGGATCGTTTGCAGTTCGACCCGCGACGGCAACTACGAGATTTACACGCTCGATGCGGATGGCAAAAATGTCACGCGCCTGACCGACAATCCTTATCAAGACCTTCGCCCCCGCTGGTCGCCCGACGGCAAGCGTATCGCCTTTACCAGCCATCGCGACGGCAACCCCGAAATCTATGTGATGAATGCCGACGGCAGCGAACCGCGGCGACTGACCGATCACCCCGAGCGCGACGACTATCCCGCCTGGCATCCCGACGGCCGCCTGCTCACCGTTTCGGAGCGCGACGGCCAGTTCGACCTGTATCTGCACGACGTCCAACCCTAACCATCTGCTTCCTTCGCACGCTGCCATGAATTTTACGCTCCTGCTCCTCGTCCTCTCCGCCGACATCACTCCACCGCAAGTCCTCGACGATCGGCTGCAACTGCAACTCGTCGCTGCCGATCCCGACGTGGTCACGCCCACGGGCCTTGCCGTCGATGATCGGGGTCGCGTCCTCGTGATCGAGAGCCACACGCACTTCCCGCCGGATGGCTACAAGGGGCCAAAGCACGACCGCATTTTGCTCATGGACGACTTCGATCCGGCCACCGGCAAGGCCCGCAAGATCAGCGTCTTCTTCGAAGGGACCACGCACACGATGAACCTCGCCGTCTATTACGACGGCTCGATCTATGTCGCCACGCGGAGCGAGGTTTTCCGCCTGCGAGACGCCGACAATGACGGAAAGGCCGAGGAGCGGACGCGAATCTGCCATCTCGAAACGGCTGGCAACTATCCGCATAACGGCTTGTCGGGCTTCGCGTTCGACTTCGCCGGCAACGTCTATTTCGGCTTCGGCGAAAACCTGGGAGCCGACTACAAGCTGATCGGCAGCGACGGCAAATCGCTGGCGGGCGGCGGTGAGGGGGGGAACATCTATTGCTGTGATCCGGCCGGCAAAAACCTTCGCCGCGTCGCCACCGGCTTCTGGAATCCGTTCCATCTCTGCTTCGACGCCTTCGGTCGGATGTTCGCCGTCGATAACGACCCCGACAGCCGGCCGCCGTGCCGCCTCTTGCACATCGTCGAAGGGGGGGATTACGGCTACCGCTTCCGCAACGGCCGCAAGGGGGTCCACCCCTTCACCGCCTGGAACGGCGAACTCCCCGGCACGCTCCCGATGGTTGCCGGCACCGGCGAAGCCCCTTGTGCCGTCCTCGCCTACGAGTCCGACAATCTCCCCGAGGACTACCGCGGCGATCTGCTCGTCACCAGTTGGGGCGATCATCGCCTGGAACGTTATCGCCTCAAACCTCGCGGCGCGTCGTTCAGTGCCGAGATGATCCCAGTCCTCCGCGGCGACCAGAACTTTCGCCCCGTCGGCCTCGCCCTGGCCCCCGATGGCTCCCTCTATTTCAGCGACTGGGTAGATAAGTCGTACAACCTGCACGGCAAAGGGCGGGTCTGGCGGCTCTCGGCCAAGAAGCCCGGAATCCCTAGCCGGTCGGAAGACCCGATTGCAGCGCTGTCGTCGCCGCACGGCCTGTGGCGGGAGGCAGCGGCGAGGAAATTATCCGACACGGATGCGATGGATTTAGCCACGAACACAGCCAATGCTCGCGCACGCTCACTGGCATCTAGGGCGAGCAAGTTTGCTGCTGGCCGTAATCAAGGTTGGCTAGGAGTTCTCGCCTTGCACGCGCCAGACGATCTCAAGCAGATATTCACCAGCGTGCGCAGCGCAGTAAATAGTGACTCGCCCGACGAACTTGCTGACAAAGTTCTCAAGATAATGAGCAAGCCGACCCACCCTGAGGTTCGCCTAATGGCCTGCCAGAGCGAGCTTGGATCGCCAGCCAGCGTGGCTGATCTTGATTCAAGCGACCCATTTTTGATGCATGCAGCAGTGACAGCGTTCGTAACTCTGACGGAATCAGATCCTCAAACTGACGGTGAGTTTGATCGCTTATTTTTGCTCAGACTGGCCGAGAACCCGGAAAGGGTCCGCCCGCCCTGGGTTTCTGAAGACGGTCGAGTTGTTGTGGGAGGTGCATTAATGGTACGCCGTGCCGCATCTCCGCAATTTAAAGCGACGCTTCCTCGAATAATGCTTCAGCATTCGGACCCGCGTATTCAACTTGTTGGACTGCAGTGGATCGCCGATCTCAAGTTGCGTGACCAGGCGAAGTTTGTTGAAACTTGTGCGGAAAAGGCTAAGTCGCGGCAGGTATTCGAGGCTGCATTAGCCACACTCGACATTCTGGACCGAGGCGATACAAATGACCCTAAAGCAGAATCAGCTGGTGATGCGTACATAGCAAAGATTCTTCAAAACCAGAATGCCGTTGCCGAAGTCCGAAGGTTTGCCTTACGAGCAATTCCAGCCGATCATCCTTCCGTGTCTCGACAGCTACTCGAAGCATTAGTGAAAGATGAGAACTCGCTTATCCGCCTAGAAGCGATCCGGACGATTCGCCAGCGGGCAGACGCCGACCGCTGGCCGCAGTTGCGAGAGATTGCAACCGATGGCAAGCGAGCGACCCAGGAGCGGTGCGAGGCGATTCTGGGACTTTCGCCCGGGAACAAGGACGATCGCAAGCTGCTGTTCGATCTAGCAGCCGGCGAGAACACGCAAGTCGCGGAGGAAGCTCTGCGAGCACTTCGCGGCTTTGACCTAGGCGAGGGCGAAAAGCAGACGCTAACTGACCTGACAGCAAAGCTTGCGGGCCCGCGGAAGGAACTGGCTCAGCGAGTGCTCGACCGAAATCCGCCCAAGGACCAGCCCAAGCCCGACGATCAGGCTGCCTGGCTCAAGTTGGCCGAAGGGGAAGGGAATGCCCAGGCCGGCGAGCGGATTTTTTATCACGCTCGCGTCGCCGGCTGTTTTCGCTGCCACGAATTCGAGGGCCGCGGCTATCAGGTTGGCCCCGACCTGACGAACATCGGCCGGACGATGACCCGCGAGCGGCTCGTGCAGTCGATCACCGACCCCAGCCGCGAGATCGCCCCGATGTTCACGAACTGGTCGATCCTGACGACCGATGGCGAAGTGAAAACCGGTGTTCACGTCGGCGACGAAGTCGATGGGCGGATGAAATACGCGGATCAAAACGGCCGCGTCTTTCACGTTCACCCCAACGACATCGACCGCCGCCAGCCGAGCAACCAATCGGTCATGCCGGCAGGGCTAGCCGAGAACCTGACTGCGCAGGAACTGCGCGATCTGCTGGCGTTCCTCGTGGGGCAGGAGTCCCGCCTGCCAGAAAAGTAGTCCCCTCACGCCGAGGCTGTGATTTTTTACAAGATCGGTTTGCCT
>CAYLLN010000095.1:0-25077 GCA_964384375.1 uncultured Pirellulaceae bacterium | reverse complement strand
TACCGCACCGTCCGCTCGCCGCCAAAAAACTCACAGCCTCGCCGTGAGGGACAGATATACGGATCGATCGTGACATCACCGACGATCGATCCCTGCGCAACGTCCTTGGTAATCCTGGCCCCGACGGCGTCGGGGGCCTACTTTGACAGGCGAGACGCCTGCCCCACGGCTATTTCACGATATCCAAAAGCTCGACCTCAAACACCAGCACCGAGAAGGGCTGGATCGGTTCGCCGGGGGAGTCGGGGCCGTAAGCGAGATCTTGTGGGATAAAGAGTTGCCACTTGTCGCCGACCTTCATCATCTGCAGGGCCTCGGTCCAGCCGGGAATGACACCGCCGACGCGGAACTCGGCCGGATCCTTTCGCTCGACACTGCTGTCGAAGACTTTGCCGCTGAGCAGCGTACCGTGGTAGTGGACGCTGACGCGATCGGACTTCTTCGGCGTGGCCCCCTTGCCCGAAGCGAGCACTTTGTACTGCAGGCCGCTCTCGGTCGTGGTCACGCCCTTCACGAGCTTGTTCTTCGCGAGGAAGTCCTGCCCTTCCTTAAGCGTCTTCGCTGCGACGGGGTCTTGGGCGGCGAGTTTCATGGCGGCGGCAGCTTGCATCTTGCGTGAGAAGGCGATCATTGTGGCTTCGAGCTCCTCGTCGGTCAGCGCCGGCTTGGCCTTTTTCATCGCGTCGGCAATGCCGCGGGCGACGATCTCGGGCGAGAGGGCCAGGTCGTCCGACGCCAGCCGCTGGCCGAAATTCAGGCCGATCGCGTAGGCCGCCTTCTCTTCGAGCGTCTTTAGCGCCGGCCCCTGAGCCGCGGGGGGAGTAGCGGCGGGCGGAGGAGCGGCTTCTTGTGCCAAACCGACGGCATAGCCGACCAGGCCGGCGAGAAAGAGGAGCAGACCCGTGATGAGCGAACGGCACGACATGATCGGTCCTTGGGACAGGGTTGGAATCAACGAGAGCAAACGCAGCCTAACTTGCGATGCTGCAAGGGGACAAGGTGACTGTCTGGACGCTAGAAACCATCACAGCGACGACCGTGGTTTGCTGCGCAAACCACAGCCACCCCGATACCAAGCTGCACGACGACTGCATTCCTACGCAGCGCAGCGCCGCAGAGTTTCGCTGATCGGTGCGACGCAATGACAGAGCGAGAATACTTGAGCAAATCGCGCGAAAAAAGTGCAGAGAAAAGTTGCGGCGGGCGGCACATCGGGGATAATTAGCTTGTGGGATGCATCCTCCACACGGTTTGATACGAGTCGCTTCCCGATCCTCGCAGTTCAGGAGGGGCGCTATGCAAGATCCACCGGGCCAGTATCGCTGAGGGTTCGTGTTGTCCGCCGCCCGCATCGGCCTTCTGCCGCATGCCAGCCGCGACACCCGCAGCCCTCACGACCATCGTGCTCGTTCCGTTTCCATTCTCGAATCGTAGCCGCCCGGTGCGTTGCAGTTTGCACGTGCCGGGCGGTTTCGTTTAGGCGCCGCGTTTGGGAATCGGAATCCCCATATCCTTGAGCAGAAACTGCATGTCGTCCCAGACGTACTTTTTTGCCGACGGGTTCCGCAGCAAGTATGACGGGTGATAGGTGACGAGCACTTTGCTATCGCGATAGCGATGGAAGCGGCCGCGGAGCTTGCCAACCGATTCGGTCGTTTCGAGCAAGGCCTGACCTGGCACCGTACCGACACATACGATGTACTCCGGCCGCAGAATCTCGAACTGCCGCTCAAAAAACGGCCGGCAGTTCTTCGTCTCTTCCGGGTCCGGGTTGCGGTTGTCCGGCGGCCGGCATTTCAGGACGTTCATGATATAGACGTCCTCGCGCCGCCAGGTGCAGGCCTCGATGATCTTCGTCAGCAGTTGCCCGGCCCGACCCACAAACGGCTCTCCTTGGCGATCTTCGTCGGCTCCCGGTGCTTCGCCAAAGAACACAACCCGCGGCGTAACGTTGCCGACGCCAAAGACCGTTTGCGTCCGCTGCTTGGCCAGAATGCTGCAGAGCTTGCAGACCTTCACCTGAGCGTTGAGTTCGTCCATCAATCGCTGCCGAGCGGGCGCGTCATCGGGCAGGCCGGTGGGATAAGGCCGCGTAAGGATCGTAAGACCTGTGGGCAGATTTAAGGGAGGTGCAGCCGTCTTGGCGCGAGGCATGGGAGCTTCCTGGGGAGCGGGCGGCAAAGCAGTCGGCGGGACTCGAGCCGCTGGGCGAACCGCAGATGGAGACGGTCCTGTGCCAGCGGCAACAACCTTCGCCTGCGGCGCCGGAACCTTGCCGATTTGTAAGACGCCCGCCCGCTGCAGGCTCTCTAGCCGCTGAGCGAGGGCGTTTCGGGCTTTGCCGAGGGTCAATTCTCGATCGTCCATGAGCGCTACGTGCAAATGAGCGAACCAACGTTGCGGCAGGCGAGTATAGGAGAAGCCTGTGTTGCTGGCGAGTCGCCGCCCGTCCACTGCCGTCGTCCCCCTACCGGCGGAGGACCAATCGACTATCATACAGTTCTGCCCGCTCCCTCCCGATCCGATCGCCTCCTTCATCGTCCAGTCGATTGATCCGTCATGGCCGTTCCGCAGGTTGTCATCGTCGGCCGCCCGAACGTCGGCAAGTCGAGCCTGCTCAATTGGCTGGCCGACAAGCGGATTTCGATCGTCGATGACAAAGCGGGCGTGACCCGCGACCGCGTCTCGCACCTGATGGAGTATTGCGGGCGGTTCTTTGAGTTGGTCGATACGGGCGGCATCGGTATCGAGGACGACGACAACCTCACCAGGGAGGTCGAGGAGCAGATCGACGCGGCCCTCGAATCGGCCGACATTGTGCTGTTTGTCGTCGATACGCGGACTGGCATTCTGCCGCTCGACAACGAAGTCGCTCGCCGGCTGCGGTACATCGACAAGCCGATGATCTGCGTCGCCAACAAAACAGACGACGAGAAGATGGAGCCGCAAGCCGACGAGTTCTACAAGATCGGCCGCGGCAAGCTCGTGAAGGTGAGCACGCACCAGAATCGGGGGCGGCTGGAGCTGCTCGACATGATTCACGAGCGGCTTCCGGACAATCTGTACTATGCCGTGCTGCCGGAAGAGCCGGCGATGAAGATCGCCATCGTCGGCCGCCGCAACACGGGCAAGAGTACGTTCGTCAACACGCTGGCCAAAGCGGAGCGGATGATCGTGAGCGAAGTGCCGGGCACGACGCGCGACAGCGTCGATGTCCGGTTCGAGCTCGACGCCAAGACGTTCATCGCCATCGACACGCCCGGTCTCAAGCGCTCGCGAAGCATCCGCACCGACATCGACTTTTACAGCGCCCACCGGGCGCAACGGAGCATTCGCCGGGCCGATGTGGTGCTCCTGTTCTTCGATTGCACGCAGCGGCTGTCGAAAGTGGATAAGCAGCTTTGCAAGTACGTGGCCGACCAGTACAAGCCGTGCATCTTCGTCGTCAACAAATGGGATCTGCTCTATGGGCAGATGACGACCGACCGCTGGGTCGATTACCTGCGCGACAGCTTCAACTCGATGTGGCACGTGCCGATCGCGTTCATCACGGGGCAGACGGGCAAGAATGTGAAAGCTCTGCTCAACCACGCTCAGATGCTGTTCAAGCAGTCGGTGCAGCGGGTGAGCACGTCGCAACTTAATCGGCTGGTGCGGGCGGCCTTGGAAAAGCATCCGCCGCCGCTGCACGGCATCCTGCGGCCGAAGATTTACTTTGCCACGCAGGTCAGCACGCAGCCGCCGACGATTGTGCTCATCTGCAACGAGCCGCGGGCGTTCACGCCTTCGTACCGGCGGTATCTGCTCGGCATTCTGCGCGACAATCTCGATTTCGGCGAAGTGCCGATCAAGATGTACCTGCACAAGCGGCGGAGCGACGACGAGCGCGACGAGACAGGGGCGGGCGACGACACGGCCGAGGAAGCTGCCGTGATTGAGAAGGAGTTTGGGGGACAAGAGATGGCGGAGGAAGGATCTGAGTTGGCGTTTGATGAAAGTGAGGACGAGAATTGACGATTAAGGAACGAGCCCGGATGTGCATCGAAGCACTGGCAGAGAATGCCACTTGGGAGGATGTTCTTTCGCAAGTCCAAGTGTGGAAAGCAATTGAGGAAGGCATTGAGGATGCGGACGAGGGCCGTCTTGTGGACACCACAACGGTCCGTACGGAGTTGGGGCTCCCGGTTTAGGGAAGCACGACGTCAAGAAACGCCCGTTCGAGACGAAATGCCTGGTATGCCAGACCCATCGCTGGGCGATCTCGTGGCGAACGAAATTGGACAAAACGTCCTCGAATGGACGATTCAACAGGCTGTCGATGCGTCGCGCATTGCACAACTGGCGATACTTGCCGCGGCAGCTTTGGCGGGTGTGACTCTTTTGGCCGGTGCCCTGCTCTATCCGGGTACTGCTGCAATCGCCTGTTTTGTAGTCAGCGGAATTCTAGTTGCTTCCATCGCACTGATGCTGTTTGTGATTGCTGTAATACGCGGCAGCTAGCTGGCTTCAACTCCACGTTGGTCTAGCATCAGGCGAACGATACACTGGCTTGTGGCCTGGAAGATAGAACCAAGGAATTCCCATGCTCATCGGCGTACCGCGGGAGATTAAACGGGACGAGTATCGTGTCGCTATGCTGCCGGTCGGCGTCGAGGAGTTGACTGCGTCCGGCCATCGTGTGCTTGTGGAAGCGGGAGCTGGCGTCGGCAGCGGGATTGCCGATGTCGAGTATGCTGCCGAAGGGGCCGAGATTGTCGCGACGCCAGCCGAGATCTATGCTCGGGCCGACCTGATCGTGAAGGTGAAAGAACCGCTGCCGCCGGAGTATCCGCTCATTCGGAGCGGACAGACGCTCTTCACGTACTTTCACTTTGCCGCCGATCGGGGGCTGACAGAGGCGATGCTCGCCAGCGGCGCGACCTGCCTGGCCTATGAAACGCTCCGCGACGTGCAGGGCCGCCTGCCGCTCCTCACGCCGATGAGCGAAGTCGCCGGGCGGATGAGCATTCAGGAGGGGGCCAAGTACCTGGAGCGGCCGCAAATGGGGCGCGGCATCTTGCTGGCCGGCGTTCCCGGCGTCGCTCCAGCCCATATCACGATCCTGGGGGGCGGTGTGGTCGGCGCCAATGCCGCCAAAATCGCCGCCGGCTTTCAGGCCGATATCGCGATCCTCGACGTCAACATGGACCGACTGCGGTATCTCGACGACATCATGCCGCCGAACGTCAACGTCCTCTACAGCGACCGCCACACGATCCGCCAGCAGCTCAAACTGGCCGATCTGGTCGTCGGAGCAGTGCTTATTCCCGGCGCGAAGGCTCCGCGGCTCATCACGCGGCAAGACCTCAAATTCATGAAACCCGGCTCGGTGATCATCGACGTGGCGATCGACCAGGGGGGCTGCGTCGAAACAAGCCGGCCAACGACGCACAGCGATCCGACCTACTTGGAAGAAGGCGTGCTGCACTACTGCGTCACCAACATGCCCGGCGCGGTTGGCCGCACAAGTACGTTCGCCCTGTGCAATGTGACGCTCCCCTGGGTGCTCCTGCTCGCTCGCCTCGGCATCGAGCCGGCCCTGCGCGCCTCGGCCCCGCTCGCTTCGTCGGCCAACATTCACCGCGGCCGCGTGACGAACCAAGCGGTGGCCGAGACGTTTGGATTGAAATACGAGTCGATTGCCAACTGAGTTGCCAGTGAAACCAGACAAGATCGAAACTATCCGCTGGGTCGGCGACGAAAACGGCCATTTAGTGCTAATCGACCAGACGCGATTGCCGCTGGAACTGGCCGAAATCGAGTGCCGCGATGTCGAAACGGTGTGGGAAGCGATCAAGCAGCTCCGCGTCCGCGGCGCGCCGGCCATTGGCATTGCCGCGGCTTATGGCGTCGTGCTGGGCATGCAGCACGAGCGCCAAATCGATTTCGTCGGTTTTGGTGCGGCTCTCGAACAGGTGGCTGGCTATCTAGCCCAGAGCCGCCCGACGGCGGTCAATCTGTTCTGGGCCATCGACCGGATGAAGGCGACAGGGCATTCGCTGGACAGCAAATCGCCTTCAATGGTTCATCAAGCGCTGCTTGCCGAGGCCCGCGCGATCCACGAGGAAGACCGGGCCATCTGCCATGCGATTGGCCGTTTCGGGGCGGAACTACTGGCGGCCAATAGTGGCGTCCTCACCCACTGCAATGCCGGCGGCTTGGCCACATCCGAATACGGCACGGCGCTGTCAGTGTTTTTCACCTGCCAAGACCAGGGGAAGCGACTGCACGTCTTTGTCGATGAAACGCGGCCCCTTTTGCAGGGCTCCCGACTGACGGCTTGGGAACTCTCTCAACGCGGGATCGACGCCACGCTCATCTGCGACAACATGGCCGGCCAGGTGATGCTCGAAGGGAAGGTGCAGGCGGTCATCGTCGGGGCCGACCGGATTGCCGCCAACGGCGACACGGCCAACAAAATCGGTACCTACTCCGTCGCCGTGCTCGCCGCAGCTCACGGCATTCCGTTCTATGTTGCCGCGCCGACAACCACCTTCGACCTCACCATCGACTCTGGCGAGCAAATCCCCATCGAGCAGCGCTCGGCGACCGAAATCACTCACGGCTTCGGCAAGCAAACCGCACCGGAGGGGATCGGCGTCTATAACCCGGCGTTCGACGTGACCCCCGCCAGGCTGATCAAGGGGATTATTACTGAACGCGGTGTGATTGAGCCGGTGAGCCGGGAGACGATTGCTGGGATGGTCGGCACGCGGCCGGCGAATTAGAGCCCCGCCTGATTCGCCGGTCCAAAGCAATACAGGTGCCCGCTCGTCCGCAGGTAGATCCGCCCATCGACAATGGCCGGCGAAGCGTAGCATTCCTCGCCGAACTCTGCCGAGTGCAGCACCTTCCAAGAGTCGGCAGCCGAAACGACCGAGAGTGTGCCCCGCTGGCTGAGCAGATAGATCTTGCCATCGCCGGCTCCCGGCGATGAATAGTAGTTCGTCGTGCCCGTGACGCGGCCCGACTTGTGGACCTTTCCCGTCGCCGCATCGAGGCAAGTGAAGATGCCACCGTCCTTGATCGTGAAAAGCCGGCCGTCCATGAACAGCGGCGAAGCACAGAACGGCACGAATTTGTCGTACTTCCACCGCACATGCGTCTCGCTTGCATCACCCGTGGGCCCCTGCCCGATCGCGAGGACAATGTTCTGCGAGCGGTCGAAGAGCATCTGAAACTCATCGTATTCGGTCTTGGTCACATGGCCATCCTTGTTCCGGTCGCACTGAGCGAACCGCGTCTTCAGGGCCGCGGACGAACTGACTTCCTTGTCCTCTAGCGTCCCGTTTTTGTCGGCATCGTATTGCGACGTGAAATCGGCCCAGGGCTCCAGCGAAATGCGGTCCCCCGGATCGCCGCCCCCCGACCAGCCCGCGACGAAGAGCGTGCCGTCGTCGCCGACGACTGGCGTCATGCAATTCACCCGCGAGAGGCCGCGGACCGTCCATTGCTCCTGGCCGGTCTCCCAGTCGTAGCCGCAAAGCCGCAGCGTGCCGGCGGTCACAATCTGCCGCTTGCCCCCGTTGTTCCAGATGATCGGCGTGCAGTAGCCGCGAGAGAATTCGCTTCGATCGGTCTGCCAGATCGGCTTGCCGGTGGTCTTGTCGTAGGCCGCCAGGAACGATCCGGTGTCGTGGTCCTGGCCGAGGATGACGCGGTCATCCACGATGATCGGTGACGCGGCCGCTCCGAATTCATCGTTGAACGGCCCCATCGGGACGTGCCACAGCTCCTTGCCACCGTGGTCGTAGCAATACAAGCCGCTGGAGCCGAACAGCACGACGACCCGCTCTGCATCGGCTGCGGGGCTCGGCTGAGCATAGCTCCCAATGCCATGAATTTTTTCGAGCGTCTTGTGAGGTGCTTCGACGCGCCACAAGATGTTGCCGGTCGCGCGGTCGAGACAGATCGTTTCCAGATGCTCCTTCTCACGAACCGCGGTCAGAAAAATTTTGTCGCCGACGATAGCTGGCGACGAATGCCCTGGCGGCAGCTCGGTCTTCCACACGACGTGCTTTTCGGGACCGATGTCGGTCGGCAGCGCGTCGGCTGACTGAGCACGGCCGCTGGAATCGGGGCCGCGAAATTGCGGCCAGTCGGCGGCGATAACGACGTTAGAGAGCAGGGAAACAGCGATCGAGGCGATGGAGTAGAGTCGCATGGCGGGTGGGCAATGGAAGGCGGGAGCAAACCACGAATCCTACGAATCTAACGAATCGGGCAAGCAAAATGAAACCAATATGTCTGCATTTCCTCGTGCATGATTCGTCGGATTCGTTCGATTCGTGGTTTTTTCAGCTTCTGCCCTCTACCCTCTTCTGTCACACAATCCGGCACTCCACCCGTCGTCCCTCCCGGCTGCTCTGGTAGATCGCGTCGATGAGTTCCAGCACGGTGAGCATCGGCTTCGCTCCACAACGGTTATCCCGGCGGCCGGTCCGGATGCAATCGAGCCAGTCGGCGATGAGCCGTTTGCACTTCTCGCCGCCATAACCGGGCGTGGTGTCTTCACGGAGCGTGAAGGTGTCTTCCATCGCGTGCCATTGCGGCTGCGGGCCGTGAATCTCGAGGATGCCGCCGGTCCCTTTCCGGTTCGCGTCCCAGTGGACCCACCGCTGGCTGCCTCGAACGGCCCAGCGGCTTTCTCCGGCCCAGCGTGGGTGCCAGTAGCCGCCGGTGAACGTTGCAAGGCCGCCTCCTTCCAGGTCCATGATCGCGACGCCGCCGTCTTCCAGCGGCGTTTTCACCGCTCCGAAGACTCCGGTCCGCGCCGTCACGCCGACGACCGGCCGCCCCGTCACGTACAGCATGGCATCGAGAAAATGGCAGGCCAACCAACTGAAATAGCCGGCTCCGCTCGCCTGGGGATCGAACAGATAGTGATCCGCCCCGCGGCGGGCGATGTCGCTCGTGACAAACGTCATTTCCAGGCTGATGAGCTGGCCGAAGGCCCCTTGCTGCATCATGCGGGCGAGTCGGTTGACGATGTCGTCGTACCGCCACATGTAACCGGTCTGAAAGGCGATTCCGCTGTTTTGGATCGCTTCGACAATCAGCCGAGCATCGGCGGCCCCAGCCGCCACCGGCTTCTCGGCGAGCACGTGCTTGCCGGCTCGCGCCAGTTCGACGATTGCTGCCGGCCCTTCGCGATTGGAAAGAGCGATCATGGCCGCGTCGAACTGGCCCCACGCGAGCAGTTCCTTCACGGAACCAAACCGCGGTAGCTCCGCATAACGCTCTTCCAGGCTCGCAGTCCCGCCGCCAAACGACGGCACGAAGGCGACGATCTCGATCTCGCCGGCAAAGTTGGCCAGCATCTGCCGCCAATGAGCGCCGTGGGGATGGTCGATACCGAGGAAGGTGAGACGGGTGGTCATTGCGGAGTTCGGAACGCGGAATGCGGAGTGGAGATCAAGTGAGTAGTGAGTGAGTCCTTCCTTCACTCTGTCCCCCTGTTCCCTGTCTCCTGACGAACAGGGGCTGAGGCCGCTATCATAGCGGATACTGACCGAAGTTTCCCTCGACGCATTCCCGCTGCCCGGAGCCCTCCCATGCCGACCGTTCACGAACTTTACAAGGAGCACGAAGCTCTTAAGCGCGAGGGGGATCTGGAAGGGGCCGTCGCCAAGCTCGAAGAGGGGCTGAAGACCGACGAGAAGCACGTCCTATCGCATCTGGCCCTCGCCGTGCTGTTGAATAAACTCGGCAAGTACGAAGCGGCCGTGCAGCACGCGGAAACAGCCGTGCAACTGGAGCCGACCGACACGTTCAACTGGACCGCCCTCAGCGCGACCTATCAAAAGGCATTCGAGGGGACGCAGGATCGGCAATACATCTTCCGCGCCGAAGATGCCAAGGCCCGCGCGGCCCAGATGCAGTGGCAGCGGTGACCGTGCTAAATCGCACTGCCGTCGCGAGCATTACTTTGCGATCCGTGAAGGAGCCGAAACGTCCAAGAGCTTTGGCAACCAGACCGGCAGTTGCCGGCTAAAATCTGGCACGATGGCATGGTCGCTCATGCCGGGATATGCGGGCTCTGTGACCTCAGCACCTGCCGAGCGATACCATTGAGCGTATTCTCTCGTATTGGCGACCGTGCTCGGATGTTCTGCTCCACCGCAAAGGCAGACAATGAACTGGTTGCGGTGCTGAGGGGCGAGTTTCAGCGACCCCACGCTTACCTCAAAGCCTCCGGGCGACATGATCATCGCGCCCGAATATCGATTAGGGTCGCGAGCCGCAAATTCTCCGGCGACCATCCCTCCCTGCGAAAAGCCACCCAGCGCAACCTTTCCTTGCTCAGGCTTGAGGCGGTCGGCGAACTTAGCAAACGCTTCATCCACTCGCTTCTGATTGCGGTCGGGGTCGCCGTCCCATGCGAACTTCGTCGGACCGAGCGGGCGAGTGCCGCTCACGCTCAGAAAGGCAATCTGCAAATCGTCGGCAAGTTGCTGGGACTCCGGAAAAAGATAACTCTCGGCACGGTCGCCAAAGCCGTGCAGCCAGACCATGACTGGAAGCGGTCCTCCTGAATGTCCCGTAGGAAGGATCAGGCAGTGATCCTCGACGGCGGTGTTCTCCCAGTACCGCTGGTATTTGGATAGAAAGCTGCTGACTTTTGACCACCGCCGATCATTCCTCAACAATTGGAGGTCCGGATCTTCCTGCGCCCATTCTGAATCGACTCCTTCTTTCACCGCCGCCTCTTGCAGCCAATAGAATGCCGACTCGGCGCGGCCCAACCGGGACTCAAAACAGGCAAGGTTGTACTGCCCTGAAAACCCACGATCGACCGCCAATCGCTGTGCCAGCGCGGCCGATTCATAGTTTTGTTCGCGCATTGCCGCCCGTGCATAGGCTGAAAGCTCCTCGATCGACATCTTGGCAAGCTCGGGCCCGGGAACAGTCGGAAGCGGTCGCGCCAGCTTTAAGGGGACCGCTGGCGGAGTGGTTACCGCCGGCGGCTTGGGCGTTCCACAGCCGAGAATCAGACCTAACAGCGGTGCTAAACAAATGCAGCGATTCATGGCTGCCTGCCTTTCGCGAACTGAACAGCAATTCATCCGGCCATCAGGACGGACGCAGAATACTTGCGCTGCTTGTTCTTTGACAATCGGAGGTCGTCCCTTAACCGGGTTGCCTCCCTGCTAGTGGATGCTCAGCCCACGGTCACCGATGCTATACGGCACGATCCGCTCGTCGCACGCGCTGCCGCGGTGCTTGGCGATGTAGAGGCCGCGGCTGATCCGGTTGCCGTCGCGGACCTTCCCCATGTAGATCAGCGTGTTGGCGTTCGAGAGGAGGTCCCCCTCGTCCAGCCGCCGGCTGATGAGGTCGTCGAGCATCGTTTCGTGCGACGTGACGAGGAGCAGGCAGCCGATGGCGGCCGGATTGTAGGTGTGGGCCGCGGCCCAGTCGGCATGGCGGCGGTAGGCCTCGCGAAAGAGATCGCGGGCGACCCACTCGGGGTCTTTTCGCAGGATCTGATGATAGACGTATTCGAGCAAGTGGAACTGGATCGAGTCGGTCTGCTTGTCGCTCGGCTCGATCCCATCGACGACAACCCGCCGGACGCCGCGGGTGAAGTTGCCGTAAAGGAACGCGATCGCCGCCCGCAGCCGGGCGTTGAGTTGCGCCTGCCAGTTTCGCCAGTCGTCCCAGTCCAGATCGCGCCGCGTTACGCGGCGACCGGCGTAATCGAAGATATGGAGGTAGTCGGCTTGTTCGCTCAGGGCAGCCAAGGAATCGACATCAACCGCCTTTCCCGCGTCCATCGCCGACAGGTTCCAGCCGCACATCCGCCGGGCATAATCGGCATGGCTCTGCGAGTCGCCGCGGCTGGCGCAGTCGAAGACGACGCCGCGGCGGCCTTCCTGGGCAGCTCCCGCATTGGCGAACTGAATGCCGAGCTGCGTCTTGCCGATGCCGGTAGCGCCGACGACGACGGTCAGCGTGCCGGGAATCAGTCCACCGCCGAGCAGTTCGTCCAGGCCCGGCACGCCGGTCGATTGGCGGGCGCTGCTTTGTCCATAAGACTCGCCGCTCATTTCCCGCCCACCGCCGCACTCTTGCTGGGGACAATCTGCACGTTCGTCGAGAACGAGAACTCGTTGTCCGTCCCTTCGTGGAACACGGCTTCGCCCAGCATGGCGGCGAGGCCCGTGCTCGGCACGGCCAGATCGTGTTTGAACCCTTCGCCATTGGCTGCCGCGTCGGTTGCTTCCCACTTCGAGTCGCGGAAGTCGCGGGTCGAGGCCGAAGCCGTCCAGACCCGTACGCGGCTCGGCTTCACATCGGCGTTGACCGACAAGGCGACGTTCTCGCCGCCATTCTTAAACTCCCACGCCAGCTTCGGCAGCGGCTTGCCAGTGATAACGCGCTGATGAATCGCGTTGAGGCCTGCAATGATCCGCGAACGATCGGGCAATCCGTGGCCGTTGTTCGGCACGTAAATCAGGTACTTCTCTCCCTGCAAGTCGTTCCAGTACAGATTGCAGGCGTCGAGCGGCCAATAGCGGTCGTTGGTACCCAGGATGACGAGCTTCGGCTGCTGCAGGTGGGCCCGATACTCCCACGGATCGACGATCTGCCGCAGGAGCTGTCCGCGGGGCGAGTCGATTTGCTTGTCGAGCCCCTCGTACTCGCTGATCTGCTCTGACGTGCCGCCATCGAACGATGCCTTCTGTAAGGCGATGTGCTTCGACATGTTGAGCATGTCGATCACCATCGGAGCGATGGCCACGGCTCGCTTATCGACGGCCCCAGTGAGCCACGTCGTCCAGCCCCGCTTGCTCGCCCCGGTGACCGTGAACTTCTCGACGTCGAGATTCCACTCCTTCTTCGTCGCCTCCTGTGTCGCGTCCATCGCCCGGACGGCACTCTTCACCATCGGCTGCAAGAGAGGCCAGTCCTGCTCGCCCGACTTCATGAATTCGCGGAATGTGAGCGAGATGATCTCGTCCTCGCGCTTGCCATCGAACATCGGCTGCTGCGGCACGTGCAGTAGGATCGCGACGGGCGTTTTGAGTTGCTCGGCTGCGAGGGCCAGAAGCTGCGCCTCGCCCGGCAGCTTGATTTGCGTTTTCGGATCGGCCAGTTCGTCCTTCCAGCTACCGCCGCCAATCAAGAGCAGGGCGTGCTTCGACTCCGGATTCACTTGCGACGGCTTGAGCAGAAAGAGCTGATGCTTCCAGACGATGCCACGCCAAGTCTGCGACGTGAGCGTCAACTCCATGTACTTGCACGTCGCGACCGAGCCCTCGGTCCGCTTCACCCACTGGTAACTGTCGTCCTTCGTGCCGACATATTCGGCAAGTGGACCGGAGAGCCCTTCGCGGGCGGTCGCTGTGAGCGGGAAGCAGACGGCCAAAACAAGCACCAGCAGCGCGAACCAGCGTTTCATGACGGGCATCCTGAATCGGCAAGTGAGAGGTCGGCAAAATCGCTCGGCCTATCCTAACCCATGCCGGCGGTCGGCTGTAGCGGAATTGGTCCCGTTTCGCCGCACTTTTGGCACACTGACGCCGGGCATGGTAGAGTGCCACTACTCGCACCGAATCACAATGAGATTTGCCCCAAGAGGATTCCGCATGTTCTCCTGCCGCTGCTGGCCCCTCTGGCTGTGCGCCGCTTTTCTGCCGCTGCTGGCGATCGTCAATGGGGCCGCTGCTCCCCCATCGACCGAGCCAGTCGATGGCTTGCGGCAGAATACGCCGGCGGTCTATGCCCTCACGAACTTGCGGATCGTCACCGAGCCGGGGAAGACGATCGACAAAGGGACGATCGTTGTCCGTGACGGTGTGATCGAAGCTGTCGGCCCAGACATGAAGGCGCCGGCCGATGCTCGGGTGATCGACTTGGCCGGCAAGACGGCTTATGCGGGGCTGGTCGATGCGTACAGCGAGTTCACGATTTCGGCTAATCCGCGGCTCATCGGCTCGCCGCATTGGAACGAGCAGGTGACGCCGCAGTTCAACGTTGCCGAGTATTTCACCGTCGATGAAGCGACGAACGCTAAACTAAGGACGCAGGGGATCACCGCCCGACTTGTTGCCCCCGGCTCGCGAATCGTCAAGGGCCAAAGCATTGTCGTCTCGACTGGCTCGACCGATACAACGCGGATGATTTTGCGGAGCGGCGTCGCACAGCACTTGCGGCTGGCGGTCGGCTTCAACACGAGCCGCGACGCGTATCCGAACTCGCCGATGGGGGCCTTCGCGCTGGCCCGGCAGGCGATGCTCGATGCCGATTGGTACGGCAAGGCGTGGGCCGCTTGGAAGGGGAACAATCAGCTTCCTCGGCCAGAGCGAAACGACGCGTTAGAGGCGCTGGCCGCGTGCCTGGGCGGCAATCAGCCGGCGATGATCGACGCCAGCAACGAGCAATTCTTCCTGCGGGCGGATCGCTTTGCCCGCGAGTTCGGCTTGGCGGCCATCATTGTCGGGTCGGGCCGCGAATATCGCCGACTGGACGAAATTCGGGCGACTGGCCGGGCGGTCATCGTGCCCGTCAACTTCCCACAGCCGCCCAGTGTAGCGACGGTCGAGGATTCGCTCGATGTGTCGCTGCAGCAGCTGATGCACTGGGATCACGCGCCCGAAAATCCCGCTCGTCTCGATGCGGCAGGTGTGACGATTGCCCTGACGAGCCACGGCCTGCGTGACCCAGGGACGTTTCTCGCTGCCGTTCGGCGCGCGGTTGAGCGGGGCCTCAAACCCGATAACGCACTGAAGGCTCTCACAATTTCGCCGGCTGAACTTGTCGGGCTGGGCGAGCGGCTGGGCAAGGTTGCTCCCGGCATGATTGGCAACCTCGTCATCACCGATGGCGACTTATTCGCGAAGAAAACGAAGGTCGTGGAAACCTGGGTCGATGGTCGCCGCTTCGAGCACGATAAGCCGCCGCAATTCGACGTTCGGGGGACATGGCAGCTCGAGCTGACCGCGCCGGACGATCGCATCCTGCGGCTGAATCTGAAGCTCGCCGGGACCGCCAAGCAGCCGACCGGCACGCTTGCCAAAGTCGTTGAGGAGGGAGCCAAAGCCGAGGAAGTGAAGCTCGCTGGTGTGAGTGTGAGCGAGGCTTTACTGACATTTCGCGTCGAAGGGAAGGAATTCAGCAAGGAAGGTCCGGCACGCGGCAGTGCGACGGTTGCCAAGGATGCCGATGGCAAGCTGACGCTGCTCGGCACGGTTGTGTGGGCCGATGGCTCGACCGACAAGCTGACGGGCACACGGACTGGAGAACCATCCGCAGAGGAGAAAAAAACAGAAGAACAGAAGGAAACGAAGGAGGAAGGGGAGAAGGGGGAAGGGGACAAGGAGAAGAAGGACGGCGAAGCGAAAAAACCAGAAGGCAAACCCGAAAAGCCGTCGCTGTACCCTGTGAACTATCCCCTCGGCGACTTTGGCCGCGCTGCAGCGCCTGATCAACCGAAGCTCCTGGCCCTTAAGAATGCAACGATCTGGACCTGCGGCAAGGAGGGCACGCTCGAAGGCGCGACACTCCTGATCGGAGAGGGGAAAGTCATTGCTCTCGGCAAGGACTTGGCAATTCCCGAAGGAGCGACGATCGTCGATGCGACCGGTCTGCACATCTCGCCCGGCATCATCGACTGCCACTCGCACATTGCCACCGACGGCGGTGTGAACGAAAGCAGCCAGGCAATTACCGCCGAGGTGCGAATCGGCGACTTCGTCGATGCTGACGACATTGGCATCTATCGGCAGCTGGCCGGTGGTGTTACGTCGTCAAACATCCTCCACGGATCGGCCAATCCAATCGGCGGGCAGAATCAGGTCCTCAAGTTCCGTTGGGGCACCACTGGCGAAGCGATGAAGTTTGCCGAGGCCCCGCAGGGGATCAAGTTCGCTCTGGGCGAGAATGTCAAGCAAAGCAATTGGGGAGAGCGCTACACCACCCGCTACCCGCAGACGCGCATGGGCGTGGAGCAGATTATTCGCGACGCCTTCGCGGCAGCCATCGACTACCAGAAGGCGCACGATCGCTGGAACCAGGACCACACGGGCTTGCCGCCGCGGCGGGATTTGGAGCTAGAAGCGATCGCCGAAATCACCCAAGGCAAACGGTGGATTCACTGCCATAGCTATCGGCAGGATGAGATTCTCGCCCTGATCCGTGTCTGTGAGGACTATAAGATCACAATTGGTTCACTCCAGCACATACTGGAAGGTTATAAGGTCGCCGATGTGATGGCCAAGCACGGCGCGACGGGCTCGTCGTTCTCGGACTGGTGGGCCTATAAGTACGAAGTCATCGACGCGATTCCGTTCAACGGCGCGCTGATGCACCGGCAGGGGGTCATCGTTTCGTTCAACTCCGACGACGCCGAACTCGCCCGCCACCTGAATCACGAGGCGGCCAAGGCGGTGAAGTATGGTGGTGTGCCGCCGGAAGAGGCCCTCAAGTTCGTCACACTCAACCCGGCAAAGCAGCTGCGCATCGACCAATGGGTCGGCTCGCTGGAGCCTGGAAAACACGCCGATTTCGTCGTCTGGAGCGGCCCGCCTCTGGCCGTCACTTCCCGTTGCCGCGAGACGTGGGTCGATGGCCGCAAGTACTTCGACCGCGAAGCGGATCGGATCGCCCGCGAGGAGCAGCTCAAAATGCGAGCCGCTTTGATCCGCAAGGTGCTTGATTCGGGCCAGTCGATGCAGAAGCCCGGCGAGCGGCAACCAGAGGACTCGGAGCTATGGCCGCGGACGGATGAGTTTTGTGCGCATAACAAGGGGTTTGGGGTTCGGGATTAGGGGCTCGGGACTCGGGCTTGGGGGCCTAAGAGCTTGGGAGGGCGAGGCTCCTGCCGAGCCGTGCCTTGGTGTGATCGTTGTTTCAAGTTCCAAGTTGCAGTGATGAGACGCAACATGATTCGATCTCGATACTTCGCTGGGTTATGCGGTATTGCCATCGCTCAAATCGCGATGGCCCATCCGGAGGTTCCCGGTCCGCCGCAAAAGACGCCGGTGGCGCTCGTGAACGCCACGATCCATCCGGTCAGCGGGCCGGTCATCGAGAAGGGAACGCTCGTCTTTGCCGGCGGGAAGATCACCGCGATCGGCCCGGATGCAGCGATCCCCGGCGATGCCGAGAAGATCGACCTCGCGGGGAAGCACGTCTATCCGGCACTATTCGATGCGCTCTCGGATTTAGGGCTCGTCGAGATCGGCTCGGTCCGGGCGACCGACGACTTCCGCGAGACGGGGCAAGTGAATCCCAACGTGCGGGCGGTCGTCGCTGTCAATCCAGACAGTGAACTGATTCCCGTTGCTCGCTCGAACGGCGTGCTTCTCGCACTGACCGCTCCATCGGGCAGTTTAATGCCGGGTCGCTCGGCGGTGATTCAGCTCGACGGCTGGACTTGGGAAGACATGGCGCTTGCACCCGACGCGGCTTTGCACATCGAGTGGCCGCAGCCGCCACGTCCGCAGCGGCGTGGCCGAACTGAAGACGCGCCAACTGGTCCGCAGCCGGAACAGGCGGCCGAGCGAATCAGGACGATCCTGAACGACGCCCGGGCGTATGCCACGGCGCGAGCCAGCGATCCAAAATTTCCCCGTGATGCCCGCTGGGAATCACTCCAAGACGTGCTGGCCGGCAAACTGCCGGTGATCGTTCATGCTGACGACGCCCGGCAGATCACCGCGGCGGTCGCGTTTTGCCAGGAGGAAAAGCTGAAGCTCATCATTGCCGGCGGTTACGACGCGCCGCAGAGCGCGAGCCTGCTCAAGAGGCACGACGTGCCGGTGATTATCGGCGGGGTCTATCGGCTGCCGCGGCGGCGCGGGGACGATTACGACGCGGCCTTTACGCTGCCCGCCCGCCTAAAGGAGGCTGGCATCCGCTACTGCATCTCCAGCCAGGACCGCCACGGTGCCAGCAGCATGCGCAACCTGCCGTATCACGCAGCCACCGCAATCGCCTACGGCCTGGATGCCGACGAGGCCCTGAAGGCAATCACGCTGTACCCCGCTCAGATTCTGAACCTGGGTGACCGCGTCGGCTCGCTGGAGGTCGGCAAGCACGCGACACTCTTCGTCGCCAGCGGCGATCCGCTCGATACGCCGACTCAGATCGAAGCCGCCTGGATCGGCGGCCGCAAGGTCGAGCTCAACGACCGCCATAAGCGGCTGTATCGGAAGTATGAGGAGAAGTACAAGCCGTAGGGGCGTGGTAACTGCTGTTACGGCACGACCCATTTGCCCCCGCGGAAGACACTCGCCCGCGGGTCATAGGGCGTGAGGTGCAACAGGTCGAGCGACGGGAGCGGGGCCAAGCCGCCGGGACGAAGTGCCGTTCGCCACGAGGTGGTGATTGTTTCCGCGGTCGGCGGTGGTGTCGGTGCTTGGCTGACTAACGCTTGTTCCAGTTTCACTTCCGCGGCGAGCAACTGACGCAGGGTCGCGTCAGCCAGCGGCTTGGTCGTCGCCAGCGCGAGCAGTTCCTCGCGAGTGATCGTTTTGGCGATCAGGATGAACGCGGGCGTTACCGTTTCGCCGTCCAGAATGCGGCGAGTTTCGCTCGGTTTGGCCTGCCGAACTGCACGAACGGCGCGGAGCAGTTCGGCAACGGCCGCACGGCTAGCGGGAGAACTTGCGAACACGGGCGCGGATGATTGTTCCAGCGTCGCGCGATCGTGCGCAGGATCTAGCAGGTATGCGGCTGCTCGCCACTGCCGCGCTTGAGCGGGCGAGGATGCCAGGCCGGTGAGGCCCAGGAGCGCGCTCTTGCGAAGCTTCCCGTCGCCTCGATAGGCGGAAATATGAAACAGACGAATCGCCGTTTCGCGGGCTTCCGGGTCACGAGCTTTTTCGGCCAGCTCCTCGGCATACTCGCGGTAAAGCTGCGGCTGTGCCGGGTCGAGCGCGGTGAGTCGCTCGGGTGAGACGGTGACGAGGAGCTCGTCGATCTCGCTCCGTGGGATCGTGGTTTCGCGAACGCCCCCAGTGTCCGTTGTTTCTCGGATGACGACGGCAGCATCGGTTTGGCGGACGAGGTGTCCGAAGAGGGGCTCTTTTGCTCCCTTTTTTAGGATGACGATGGCGTGGGCGGGAGCTGCAATCGCAAGGATGGTGAGGAGTGTTACGCATACCAACCCGACGCGCCAGCGAGGCGAGCGGGATGCGTGAGCATCCTGATGACTCAGTATCGCAAGTGCTGGGGAGTCATCGGGAGGCTGACGCCCCCCGCTCGCCAATTCATAACTGTGGCGCATGGAGCATCCAGAGCTGGAGGGCGGCGGCTTCCTGATGGCGAAGCTGAACGAGGACGTTCGCCGCGGAACGCTCGGCAGCGGCGAGTTCCACGGCAATCTGATTCACGGCAGCCGACTGAGTCGGACGCATGCGGACCGTGCGGCGCGAAGCGAGGTCGAGCAGCGTCCGGTTGATCGCCGCAGTCCGCTGCAAGTCTCCCTCGCAGACGTGCCCCCAGGCATTGGCCTGATGCTCGAATTGCTTGAGCAGCTGCACATCGTCCTCATTGGCAACGACGCGGAGCGAACCGGCGATGGGATCAAGGGACAGCGCCAGCGCCTGCGCGGGGGATTCAGCCGTCACGACCGTGCCAGGCAAAACGCTAAAGAGCCTGGCCCGCGCGCGGTACGTTTCGGCGAGCAACTCGGCAGCTCGTTCAAACGTCTGCCCGGCTGCGTCGGTGGCAGCGGCTGGGGCGGGATCAGCGGAAAGTTCGCTCAACACGCTTTGCAGGATCGCCAACCGCAGGGTATCAACATCGCTGGTCTCCGGCATGTCCCCCGCTTCGACGAGCGCGCCCGCGATCAGCCGCTTCTGCTCGGGCGCGAGGGGGGAGCGAGCCAGGCCGTCCGCAACGGCGAGCGGCAGGCGCTTCCAGACTCGCATTGCGATCAGGGCTTCGACGACGACCTTCAACTCCGCTTCGTTCTTCTCGGTGAGGAGATACTCGGTCACCTTCGCCGCCTCTTGCGGCGAGAGATCGGGAATCTTGTCAGCCATCTGAGCCAGACCGCGGAGGTTCGACTCACGTTGCACTTGCTGCTGCCGATCGTGGTTGCCGACGAGCGTGACCCAGCGCTCCAGTGTGCGGTCATCGCGGCTGCCGGGCATGGCCATCGGGCGACGCATGGGACGAACGGCGGCGGGATCAGCGTCTTCCGGCAACGCGGTCGGTTTGAGCTCTGGTGTTTCGCCAATCGCCGCGTCGAAGACGGCATTTCCCGCATCGCCCTGCGCGAGAGCGATGGCGAGCGTCGTCAGATGGGCCAGTTCGATCGTCTGCGCGAGCAACTGCTCGTGGTTTGTCGCGCCAGGAACCGAGCGGGCCAGGGCTTCATCGGCCCGCAGCCGCAACAGTTGCCAGCGGTCATTGGCCGTCGTCCCGGCAGAACTGGCCACTCCGAGCCCCTTACGAACGGCCGTGACCACGTCGATGGGCTGCCACGACTTGGGCTGCTCGCCCGTGCGCGCGATGAGCCACTCGGCGAGTTGCTGCTTGAGCTCCGGGTCGGTGGCCCGCTGATAGGCATCGAGCATTTTGAGGGCGTTGAGTGGATCGGGGGAGCTGACCGCCCGGACGATGCCGTCCTTGTACTGCGGCCAATCCTTGCCGGCAGCGGGAAGGGCGGACGCGAGATACGTCGCCTCCAAGCGATTGAACTCTTCGTCCGAAAGATCGACGGCAAGCTCCGAGAGATACGTGAAGAGGACCGCGGCCTGAGCCGGCTCGCGAGGAGCGGCCGTAGTGAGCTGCGCGAAGAGGCGGCGCGTGACGGCAATCCGGGCGTCGCGCTCGCGATCGAGCGGCGTGAGCGTGCCACTTGTCGAAAGACCGAGCGTGCCGGCTGCCGATTGCCACATTTGTCGGCGGGAATCGGTCAGGCTGGGGCGGGCGGACAGACCTGCGAGCGTGCTGCCGGTCCAGTAAGCCGATTCATATTCGCCACGCCCCTTGGGGAGGGACGAATCGGCAGACGGAATGAGCGCGACGAGCGACGTGAGGACTTCGCGAGCGGCAGCATCGTCGGCTTCGAGCGCGAAAGAACCGCCGAGGACTACGGCAATGGCTTGCCTGAAACCAACCGGCGGCGCGGGGGCCAGCGACAATTCGGCCAGCTTGCGATATGCGCCGGCGCGGGTGCTGGCCGATTCGCTGGCCAGCGACGGAACAATCGGAGCGGCCGGTTCGAACTTGCGGAGATTAGCGACCGCGATGGCGTGATCGACATCCCACCAGGCTGGATCCTTGAGCGTTGCATCGGGCACGGTGACCGGCGTCGCGACGAGTTCGCCGCTGCCAGGTGAGAGCGGTTCAGCCGCTCCACCGCCGGAGCGCGACATGGCGACAACCGCGAGAATGGTTACGACGAGCGTCAGCGCCAGTCCCGTTCCTGCGAGCGTCGCCGTGGTGAAAAAACGGCGGCGACTCCGATCGGCCTTATTCGCGGCGAGCTTCTCTTCGATCAGCTCGTCGATCACCTCCAGCTCGATGCCCCATTTGCCGCCGGCAATGCGGAGGCGATCCCACGCTTCCTTGGCGAGCCAGGTCGAGTCGCCGGCGGTGTCGTCGATTTGCTGGGCCAGGCTGTCGAGGGCCTGGCTGGCCGAAATCCGCCGCATGCCGAGCTCGGCCGCAACCTGGCCGACGACTTCCCGCGCGGACGCGACGTCCAAGCCATACTTTCTCTGGGCGGCGGCGACGATGTGCCCTTCGATCGTCGGGGAGATGATCGTGCGGCTCTTGCCGGCGAGGTCCTTCGTCAGACGGCGGCGGAACTTTTCGACGGCCGGATTCTTGGGAATCGGCGGAGCGTCGGATTCACCTAGTGAGCGAATGGCCGCTTCGATTTGGTCGTCGCCGATGCCGAGTTGCCGAGCGATGCCTGCTAGTTTCACCCGGCCGGCCGGCGTCATCCCACGCTCGGCCGCGATGATCGCCGCCCCTTGCCGACGAAACTGGGCCAGCGTGGCTGGATCGAGGGCGTCGGTAGTGGCGGCCGGATCGGTCATTGAAATTGGGATGCCAGTTCCGCGAACTTGTCGCGCCAGGCGGGGGACTTGACCTCAGGATAAAGGAGTTGGAATTGTCGCCAGACTTTCTCCGCGGCCGGACGGTCGGTGTGGAGCAGGCTGGCAACTTGATGATACTTGGCCTCGAGCCATTCGTCCGAACCGGAGGAGACCCCGCCGAGCAGCCGCCGCCAGCAATCGAGCGACGCGGGATAGTCCGCGAGGGCGAAGTGGGCCAGCCCCGCCCGCCGCAAATAGTTTTTGTCGGTTGGATACGCCTCGACGATTCGCGCGAGGCGGGCCGCGGCCTCCTTGGTCCGCCCCAATTCTTGATCGTACTCGGCGAGCTTCGACGCTGCCGCCAGGGCGTTCTTGGTTTTGGCCAGCACGGCGGGGGAATCGCCAAGTTGGGCGACGAGCCGCGTGTAAATCTCCGCTGCCGCGGCGACACATTTAGGCCGGTCGGCGGCCGTCGCATCTACAACGGCGCGATCGGCATCGCGAGCGGCTACGACGAGAGCCGGCAGTTCATAGGGCCCACCGCCGGCGTGCTCGACGAGCCACGCGGCTGCTTCGCGAGCGGCCGATTCGTCCTTCGTTCGCTGTGCCGTCTGCAATCGGCGGTACTGATACTCGGCAGCAGCGGTGCTGGCCGGATCGACCTTGGCAGCGTGCTTTTCGCCGAGTGCCAAGTACGATGCAATGCGAGCTGGATTGCCCGGCCCATCGGCGGGAAGCACATCGATAGCGAGCAGTGCCGCACGCAGCCGGCGGTCGTGGTCGCTCTCCGGCGCGGCAGCGAGCAGCTTCTGGACAGCGGCAATCACCGCGTCGGCCAGCGGAGCGGCCTTCTTTGGGTCTGCGTTCCCCTTCCGCCACATCTGATGGCGAAGTTGGCAGATCTCGAAGAGCGAAGCGACGTAGTTCGGGTCGCTTGCAGGGACGGCAGCCAGCAAGGCGATCGATTCCTCCGGCGATGAACTCGCCTGCCGCAGCCGCGTGAGAGCGAACTCGGCCTTGCGGGCCTGCTCGGACTGCGGGAAGTCGGCGATAAGCGTCTGCATGGCCGTCATCGCCGGGGCGACTCGTTTTTTATCCTTCACGGCGAGCTGCTGCAGGGCGACGCATTGCATCCAGGCTGACTGCACGGCGAGGTCGGGCAGGGCGGCCTTCAGGGCGGGAACTGCCTCGAGGAACGAGGAAGCGGCAACGTCGAGCTGGCCGAGGCGATACTGGGACCAGGCCCAGTAGTAGCGAGCCTGAGCCGCGTCGGCCAACTCCGTCTTCGCCTGCGGGTGATCGAGCGCTGTCTGCAACGTGTGAGCCGCGGCTTCATACTCAGCGGCGGCTTTGGTCTTTTCGGCGGTGAGAAACTGCTGGCGGCCGCGGAGCCAGGTGAGGTAAAAGCTGCTCGGATCGGCGAGAGCATCGAGATTGAATTTGGCGAGCGTTTGCGCCAGCGTGTCGAACTGCCGCAAACGGGCGAGGCCGCGAATGCCGGGCTCGATCAGCTTGCGGCGCAGCTCGACTTGATCGGCGGGCAGGGCGGCAGCGGCGCGAAGGGGGGCGATGCAGAGGCTGTTCTTACCTGCCGACGGACTGCCGGAGAACGACTGTACTTGCTGATCGACAAGTGCGGCCGCTTCAGCGTAGCGGCCAGCATTGAGCAGTCCCTGCACGTGCCAATAACCGGCCTGATCGCGGAGGTCCGTGGGTACACTCGCGTGCTGAAGCCACGCGAGCACCTTCGCTGCTGGCGCCAGATTGCCCAGGGCGATTTCCGACAGACCCAGGCCGATGACTGCCCGAGTTCGCCAGAGCGATTCGAGGGCCAGCCCATCCGCTTCGACAGAGCCGTAACTGTCGCCATCCGTGATGTCGAGGACGGTGAGGAAGGCTTGCTTGGCGGCCTGGAAGTTGGCATCGGGCATGTCGCCGCCGGCCATCGCATCCATTACCCGATCAGCCAAGCCAAGGTAATAGTGCGACCAGCCGGCGAAGTATGCAGCGCGGGAGGCGAGAGCTTGCAAGCGGGCTGACTCTTGCTCTGCAGCCGCTTTTGCCTCCTCTGTTTTCTCGGTTTCGATCTGCTTGAGAGCCGCTTCCGCTGCCTCCGTCATTTCCCGCAGGCGGGACGAAAGCTCCGGGGCGATGCGCGTGAGCACGTCGCGGGCGGCAGCGAGCGGCTGACGGTCGCGGGGATCGTCGATCCAGCGAATGACCAGCGCTTCGGCCCGTTGGTACTCGGCCTGCAAGAGGACAATCTGCACGGCAGGCGTATTCGCTGCGTCATTCGCGGCAAGCAGCGATTCAATTTTCGCCTGCAGCGCCGCAAAGCGTGTCGCGTCGTCGGCCGAGGCGAGCATCTGCTCGGCATAGAGGTCAGCCAGCCTGCGGGCCTGTGCCGCCTGCTGATCGGCCGGTGCGGAGGCGAGCGATTTTTCGAGGTGGTGCAGCCGCAGATCGGAAAGGCCGAGACGGGTGAGGTACTTTTCGAGCGGGTCTTGGGCGGAGGCGAAATCTGCGGTGAGAATCAACAAACACAAGCCTGAAGCGCAAGCGAAGCTGAGCAGATTGGTTCGCTTGCGCTTCAGGCTTGTGTGAAGGAAGGTCATCGAAAAATGGTCGCGGCTATGACGGCAGGGGGGACGCCTTCAGTATTCGAAAATGGAATACTGCTGGCCAAAGACAGATCGCGAAAACACGAAGGGATGCCGAAAGCACGAAAGGAGCGCTGCGAACTGACCAGGCCGGTTCCCGGCACTCCTTTCACTTTCGTGCTTTCTCCTCGCTCGTGTTTTCGTGATCGTTCGGACCATCCGGCCTCCATTACATTTTGAGTGGCAGGCGGGACGCCTACCCTACGACTCTTGCGGCACATACGACACGGACAGAAACCGGGCGTCCTTGCAGGCCTGGATTGCCGCGGCGGCCATTGCATACGGCGCGGCATCTGAGGCCCGCACAAACGCTCCGCTGGATTTATTGTCAAATTGGGCCAATACCTCCGTCAACTCGGCGGGGCTGGTCATCT
>CAYLLN010000094.1:0-25665 GCA_964384375.1 uncultured Pirellulaceae bacterium | reverse complement strand
GGATTTATCCTGCCGGGATTGGTTACGAACTTCGGCAGGACAAGTCCTGCCCTACGGAAATCTCACCCCGACACTGGTCGGGGCTTTGAGGGTTAGTGCTGCAGGATGAATTCGTTGCTATTGAGGACCGCCCAGAAGATGTCTTGCAGGGCAGCGGCGCCGTCGCCGCCGCGGGCGACGAGTAGCTTGTTGGCAATGGAAATCTCGTTCTGGGAGGCATTGCGGCCCAGCGCGGATTGGAACAAGTATTCGATCTTCTCCGCCGGCTTCAGGTTGCTCGCGGCGACCGTGTACAGGAAGCTCCCTTTCTCGACGCTCGCCGCCTTCTTGATCAGGTCACCGTTGAACATCATCAAGGCCTGCGGGATTGTGCCGTTGAACGTCGTCGATTCGTCCCCTTCGTCTGTACCGAAGGCGAGTGTGAACTGCCGCAGCCATTCGGCCTTAAGCTTCTCTTGTTCCTCGTAGCTGCCGCGGGTCTTGTGAGCCTGCGTGGCGACGAGGAGCGATTCGTACAGTTCTTCTGCTCGCATTTGCCGGAGGTAGAAGTGGCTGAACTTCGGCGTCTCTCCAAGCAGCGGGTCGTCCTTCGAGTTGCCGCTCGTCACTTTGCTCGACAGCGAATACGCCTCGCTGAGCGTGATCCAACGGATCAACTCCTTCAGGTTATGGCTGTTGTTCTGCGAGAATTCCTGGCCGAGGTAATCGAGCAGGGCGGGGTGCGATGGGTTGTTGTGCGGGCCGAGGTCGTCGATCGGCTTGGTGAATCCGTAGCCGAGAAAGTGCTGCCACATCCGGTTGGCGATCGTCTTGCCGAGATACGGCGACTTGACGATCAGCTTGCCCAGTTCCGTACGGCGGTTGCAGTCCTCCAGGTAGCCGCTCTTGTCGATCGGAGTGCCATCGACGAACACGGGGAGGGCGGCCTCCGTAATGCCGTTGCGGAGTTCGTAGAAGATGAGAGCCTCGGACGGATCGTTGTTCTCGCCGGCAAAGTCCTGATTGGTGAGCTGCGTACTTTCGATGTCGCGTGTCCCTTGCACGAACGTCCGCAGGGCTCGCGTTTGCCGGAAGAAAGCGTTGAATTCCCAAAACGTCCGCTGCTTCCATTCGTTGAACGGATGGTTGTGGCACTGCGTGCATTGCACTTGCAGGCCGAGAAAAATCTTGGCGGTCATAGCCGTGGCCTGCGTGGCGTCCTCGTCGAGCTTCATCACGAGGAAGTTCGCCGCGCCATTGAACTCCGGCGACCCAGGAACGGTGGTGCCGGTGGCCGTCACCAGTTCGTACGCCATCGTGTCATACGGCTTGTTGCGGGCGAAGGAATCGCGGAGATACTTCTGCATCCCCTCGCGATTGGTAAGCGAGCGATCCTCGAGGCCGCCGTTGCGACCGATGAGGATATTGGTCCAGATCGACGTCCAGTTGCGGGCGTATTCCTCGGTGTAGGTGTCGTCGTAGAGCAACTTCGCGACGAGCTTCGCCTTCTTATCGGGTTCCTTGCTGGCCGCGAACTCGCGCAGCTCGTTGACGGAGGGGACGCGGCCGAGCACGTCGAGAAAGACGCGGCGGCACCATTCGCCGTCGCTCGCGGGGGGGGAAGGCTTCAGGTTGTTGTCGGTCCAGACCTGGCGAATCTCCTGATTGATTCGCTTCACCTGCGGCGAGTTGTAGTCGGGGACAACTGCTCCCTCGAGTTTGGCAGAGCCTTCTGGCTTGGCACTACCTTCCGGCTTAGGCGTCTCAGCGGTGGCTGGAGCCGACTGGCCGTAGGCAATGCCGCCGTGCGAAATGACGAATCCCAGCGCGACCAACGAGCAAACCGCCAAACTCGCAATCGACCGCTTCATCGAAGTCTCGCTCCTATCGCAGTTCTTCCGTCCGTCAGCCCTGTTTCCTTCCTCGCACGTGTGGACAATTCCAAGAACGTCGCGATGACGCTGTTGTACTCTAATTGCTATCGCTCGTCAGCGAAAATCGAGCGGAAGTCACCGGAGACGACTTTGGGCAGAGTCGGCGAGTGCGAGCGCTCCGTGCGGCAACGAAGCAGAATTCAACACCTTGCCGAGTGTTCAATTATTAAACACGTGTATCGTTTCGGATCATCAAGAAAGCAGCAGGCGAGTTGAGACCGTTTTGCAACAATCTCAACTCGCCTTGCTTGCTGGGAGCCGCCGTGAAGGGCTCCCGCCTTCGTTCTCGTTCCTAGTGCCTCTGACGACCGGCATTCAGGTTGCCCTGTTTTCCGGCCAATTTCGCTTGCAAGTGTGCCAGCGCCTCGTTCTCAACCGGCCCCTGCTTTCGTGGCCGCTTCTCTCTTCCGGCCCCGCAAGCGAAAACCAACATTGAAGCTGGCAGTTCCGGCTGCCGACTTCGAGGAAAGAGTAGGTGCAAGCGGCGTGCCAGACTTCGCCGTGGTTCGCTATGCCGCCTTCTTCTGTTCGATCAACGAAGCGTTACAGGCAGCCAAGTGCCCCCAAAGGCGGCTGGAGCGGACGAGCGAGTGGACCCATCGGCCCGACTTCTTCGGCTGTAGAGTTTTGTAATAGCGATATCGCAGTTCGGCCTGCAGGGCGTTCACTAGCGTCTTCGGCCGCTCCCACAGGGCAATCGTTGCCGGGCCGGACTCCGAACGGTTGCGGATGAACTCCGTCTGGCCAATGCCGTGATAGAACCGGCGGATGTAGTCGATCGTCAGGCGGTCGCGCGGGATGAAATGCTCCACCTTCGACGACGGCACCCATGCCCCTCGATGGCCAGCGGCGAGCAACTTGTGGAGCACGTCGGTCTCTTCTCCCCGAATCTCGCCGGTCGCCACGCGACCCAGCCGCGGGTTATACAGAAATTGCCGCTGCACGTTCGTCCGCAGGGCGTAGTTCGCCCCATACGGCAGGCGTTTCAGGTCGAACTCGAACGGTTCGGTCCCGAGATCGCGGAACGCGAAGGCCCCGTTTACCGCCTTCCAGTTCTTGACGAGCCACTGGGGTGGATCGATTTCAAACCAGGGCTCGATCGGGCCGCCGAAGAAGCTCAAATCGGGCTGTGCGCGGGCCGCCTGGACCATTTCGGCCAGCCATTGCCGATCGACGAGCACATCGTCGTCGGTCCAAACGATCAATTCGCCATGAGCCGCATGAGCCGCGGCATTACGAGCATGCGACTGCCCCTGCTGATCCTCGAAGATCCGCCGCAGCGGCAGCGGCCCCGTGTGTTTGGCCAGAATTTCGTCGGTGTTGTCGGTGCAGCGATTGTTGACGACGACGATCTCCCACCGCAGATCGGCTGGCACGATGAGTTGCCGCATCCGCGCGAGCGTCTTGTCGAGAAGATCCGAGCGATTCCACGTGCAGATGGCGATAGTGGCGTCGAGGGTTATCATTGGTCAGTTGTCCCTGATCACGTGGGTTGCACCAACTTGGAACTTGAAACTTGGAACCTGAAACTTGCCTCACGCCGATTCCTTGAACCCCAGTGCATACAGCCGGCTGTAGAGCTCACATCGTCGCACCAGTTGGTCGTGCGGGCCGGAATCGACGATGCGTCCCTGATCCATCACCACGATCCGGTCGGCCAAGGCGATCGACGACATCCGATGCGTGATCATCAGCGTCGTCCGGCCGCGGACGAACTGCTGTAGCACCTTGTGGATGAGCTGCTCGCTTTCGAGGTCGATCTGGCTCGTCGCTTCGTCCAAAATCAGGAACTTCGGATCGCGGAGAATCGCCCTCGCGAGCAGAATTCGCTGCCGCTGCCCCCCCGAGAGCTTCCCGCCCCGCTCGCCCACTTCGCTGTCGTAACCGTGCGACAGCTTCGTCGTGATGAATTGATGCGCGAACGCACTTTCGGCCGCGGCAATCACTTCCTTGTCCGTCGCCTGCGGCGTGCCGTAGCGAATGTTGTTCCGCACCGTGTCATCGAAGAGCAAGCCCTGCTGCGACACGACACCGACGAGGCTGCGCAGCTCCTTCAGCCGCAAGTCGCGAATGTCGATCCCTCCCAGCCGCACCGCTCCCTCGACCGGATCGTAAAACCGCGGCAGCAAATTGGCGAGCGTCGTCTTGCCGCAGCCGTTGGGACCGACGATGGCGACCGTCTCGCCAAAGGGGATGGTCAAGGACACATCCTGTAGGACCGTCTGACCCTTGTGGTAGTGGAAAGTGAGATTTTCGAACTTGAGTTCCGGCCGCAGCGTCGCCAGCGATTTCGGCTCCGCGGGATCGACGATCTTCGGCTCCTTGTCGAGCGCCTCAAACAGACGGTCCGACGCTGCCATGCCGCGCTGGAGCGTGTTGAACACTTCAGACAGCTTGCGGGCCGGGTCGCTCACACCCGCGAGGAAGGCAAAAAATGTGAGCAGCGAGCTGAAGCCGAGCGGCCGGTCCATCATCGGAATGCCAAACAGCGTCGTCTGCTGATTGAAGACCAGATACGTTCCGGCTATGATCGCGACGCAGATGATCGACGTCCCCAAAAACTCGGCACTGGCCCGTCCCATGGCGTTGAAGAACATGATCCGCATCGCCTTGTGGAAGTAGTTCTTCCCGCGAGCGTGAAAGCGCCGCCGCTCGTGCCGCTCCATGCCGAACGCCTTGACCGACTGAATGCCGCTGAACGTCTCGGAGAGCATCTCGTAGAGCTTGCTCATTTCGTCCATCGCTCGGCGATTCGCCTTTTTGAGCGAGTTGGCAAGTCGCACGATGACATACGCTGCGAGCGGAGCGATGAGCAGGGACACGATCAGAAGCCGCCAGCTAATCAGGGCCGCCCCGATCAGGCAGACGAGCATCTTGAGCGGCTCGAGGATCATCCGCCCGAGCAGCACGTTCACCCCGGCAAAGGCACAGTTGATGTCGCCGCTGAAGCGGTGCATCAGGTGGCTCGTGTGGTCGTTGCCGAAGTGGGCGATCTCCATGCTCAGCGTCTTACGATAGAGCCGCTTCCGCATGTCAAACAAGGCGAGCTGCACCATCCGCTCGACGAGCAGCAAATTGCCGACGAACATCGTGTCCTTGATGAGCGTCGCCGCGATGAGGATGCCGACGAAGATCGCCAGGATTCCAAAGGCACTGTTGGGCAAGTAGTTCTTCACCCACGGCTGCAGGAAGCGGGCCGCTGCCAGTTCTTTTTCGGTGGCCTGGAGCTTGTGTTCGAGGATGGAACGCTTGAGAACAAGCTTCCGTTTCGCATCTCCCTCGGCCGCTGCGATCTGCTCGCCGAGTGCCGTGATCTCTTTCTTCTGGTCGGCGATCTTTGCCAGTGCTGCTTCGATCTTGGCATCGGCAAATTCGTGCGGCGGTTTTTCGCTGAAGGTGATCTCAACGATCGGCATAATCAGGCCGAGATTCGCTCCCCACAGGGCGGCGACGCCAAGAGCGCACAGAATCGCCGCGGCAAATGTGTATTTGCGTCGCAGTGTCAGGCGAACGACGCGAAGGAAATTGCTCATTGCGGAAGGCAACTACCGAAGCCGCGGGTGGGCACGAATCGGCCGCCGCGGCTGGAAGGTCTGGGTCTGCTAGCTCCGCGGATGCAGGTTCCGCGAGTGCGTGCTTCTATCAAATATCGGCCGTTTCAGCCAAGACCGACTCATCTGGCCCGGCCTGTGGGGCTTGCCCAGAATGCCGCGTTGCGCCAGCTGCCGTGACAACCGCTGTCAATCGTCACTGAATCTACGTCGTCAGCGGCGGGGGCTCGGCGATGAACTCCCGGGCCAGTTCCACGGCGACGGCAAGATCGCTGTCGCTCGGCAGGAACCAGCCGCAGATGCGGGCACGGCGGATGACCCCTTTTTCGAGGCGTTCGGGGAAGAGCGTTGTCGTGATGCGGTAGCGATCGCCAGCGTGGCGCTCTTCCACCGCGAAGAGGTCGTCGGGATGGACGATCTGAAAGTACGAAATGCCGCCAGAGAGGTCGAGAATGCGGAGCGGCTCGGGGCGGATCGTCGCGTGACTCAGCTCGGTGACGACATGCGTCTGGGGCTCGCTGTCGAGCAGGTCGGTTCGCATCGAGACGATCAGCTCGACGCCAACCGCGCGAGCAGCCTTGTCATGCCGCACTCGCCAATAAACATGCGGCACTGCGGCGAGCGGACCGGGGCGCTCGAACGAAGCGACCAGATCAGAGCCGCGAATATAGCATTCGGAGATCGGCGGTTGACTCCCGCTAACTCGCGGCAATTGTGGTCCGAGCATGCGTCCTTCGATAAGCGACCCAGCCCAATTGACGCTCTGCAAACCGAGATCGAACTCACCAAGGTCGATCGCTGCCGAGAGTTCGCCGCAAGCGAGAGCCGCTCGCGAATTATTTAATCGCCACGGTACAGTGCGTGCGTTCATGGCTGTCGGGCCTGCGATACTAACCCGACGCGCCAGCGAGGAAACGCTGCCTGGCCGCATTCCTCGCTGGCGCGTCGGGCTGGTATAGCTTCGCCCGCGTGTGCATCAATGGGGGCAAGAAACAAAAAACCCCGCCTACCTACTTGGCAGTAAGTCGGCGGGGCCGGAACAGAGAAGAGGCCGATGTGATAACGCGTGCGGGATGAAATATGATTCCGAAACTACAACCTTCACCACCGGCAAAACTCTCTTCGCACAACCACGATCTTACCAACCGCCCCGGCCATGTCCATAGTTTTGCGATAAATTTTGCAAAGGAAATTTGCACCCAACCTACCGCTAACCTTCGAACTGCCAGCAGACATGTGGCAGTTCGGTGGATACCAACTTGCTGCCGGGCTCGTTACAATAAAAGTCCTGCCCTCGATTTCCCTGCCTGCACGCCGCTGGTGCTATGTCCGATTTCCTGCCCATCACCGTCTTCGCGGCACGCGCGGCAGGAAACGTGCTGCTCGACTGGCAGAAGCGGTTCAGCGTGCGTGAAAAGGGGACGAACGACCTCGTCACCGAGGCCGATGTTGCCGCTCAGGAGACGATTCGAGCAATCGTTCTTAAAGCCTTTCCAGGTCACGACTTTCTGGGCGAAGAGGACGCTGCCGATCTTAAAGCCAAGGGGTTGCCGCCGGCCGAACGTCGTTCTCCATACCGCTGGATTGTCGATCCGCTCGACGGCACGGCGAACTACGTCCACCACATGCCGGCTTATGCCGTTTCGATCGCCCTTGAGCATAACGGCGAAATGATCTGCGGCTGTGTCCTCGATCCGACCTCAGACGAGTGCTACACCGCGGTTCGGGGTGGCGGAGCTTTTCTGAACGGCGTGCCGATTCGCGTTAGCGGCTGCGATTCGTTGAAGCGGGCGATGGTAGCGGTCAGCTTTCCGCCAAACGTCCCCCGCGGATCGATCGAAATCACCCGTTTCATCGAGGTTTTGCATTCCGCTCAGTCGGTCCGCCGCCTCGGCTCGGCCGCGTTAAATCTCTGCTACATCGGTGCCGGCCGACTGGACAGTTACTGGGCGACGAGCGTCAGCGCGTGGGATGTGGCTGCCGGCGTGCTGATCGTCCGCGAAGCTGGCGGCCTCGTAACGGACATTCGCGGCACACCTTTGGATATCGATCGACCAGAAATGCTTGCGTCGAGTTCTCCGAATTTGCATGCCGAGCTACGAGAGTTGCTCGATCGTGCCGAAATCGTCCACGCAAAACGCGATTGATGTAATGAAGCCGCACTTGGCGTGCATTTAGTGAATGATGAATCGCAATTCAGCAGCGCGAAGCCGACTTGCCGCATTCCCAGCGGCCTCGCTCGCGATCCTGCTGTTCGGCATTTGCTCCGACAAGGCTCCGGCCCAAGACACGCCCAAGTTCGACGCCGACGCCCTGTACCGCGATCAGGTCGTCCCGCTGCTGAAGAAGTACTGCCTCGACTGCCACGGCCCGAACGTGCAAGAAGCGGAGATCGGCTTTCACGATTACGGGCAACTCGCCAAGGTGAAGGCCGACGAGAAGACCTGGACCCGCGTCATCCAGATGATCGACACGGGAGTGATGCCTCCTGATGACTCGCCGCAACTAAAACCCGCCGAGCGGAAGCGGATTGTCGCGGACCTTGAGAATATCCTGTTCAACGTCGATTGTGGCGGCCAGCCCGACCCGGGTCGCGTCACCATCCGCCGGCTCAATCGGGCCGAGTACAACAACACGGTTCGCGACCTCTTGGGGGTGACGTTCCGCCCGGCTGATGACTTCCCCTCCGACGACGTTGGCAGCGGATTCGACAACATCGGCGACGTCCTGACACTCCCGCCGCTTCTCATGGAGAAGTATCTCGCCGCGGCTGAGCGCATCGCCGAGCAGTCGATCGTGGCCGATCCCAAGGCGTTCATCAAATCGCAGCGTCGCGACCGCCGCCAACTCGCCAGCGACGGCCAGGCCGACTACAACCGCGACAACCGCCGCTGGACCATCGCCTCGGCGGGCAACGTCTATGCGGAGTTCGAGTTTCCGCGCCCCGGTCGTTACCTGATTCGTGTCGAAGCTCGCCAAACTCCTGCCGGTAACGAACCAGCCAAGCTGGAGCTGCGGCTGGGTGACAAGAAGGTCGAGACCTTCGAGGTGACCGCGATTGACAAGCGTGGCACCTATGAGGTCGAAACGCGGTCGAAAGCGGGCAAACATCGCCTCGAGGCCCATTTCATCAACGACTTCTACGATCCCGACAACAAGGACGAGAAGCGACGCGACCGCAATCTCGTGATCGAATCGTTCGAGGTCGATGGCCCGCTCGACTTACGCCAGGACGACTATCCCGAAGCCCACCGCAAGCTGCTCTTGGTCCGGCCGGACGACAAAACGCCCGTCCTCGAAGCCGCACGTCGCAATCTCTATCCACTGGTCGGCCGCGCCTTCCGTCGCCCGGCATTGGTCGAAGAGGTTGCTGGCTTTTCGCGGCTCGTCGAATCGGCCATGAAGGATGGCGACTCGTTCGAGCAGGCGATGCAGGTTGCCGTGACCGCGGTCCTCGTATCGCCGCAGTTTCTGTTCCGCGTTGAGCAGGATCCCCCACCGTCGAAAAACGGCACGCCCGCCGTCCGTGAGCTCGACGACTTCGAGCTCGCTTCGCGGCTTTCGTATTTCCTCTGGAGCAGCATGCCGGACGACGAGCTGTTCGCTTCCGCCGCAGCCGGCAAGCTCCGCGAACCGGCCCACCGCGAGCAGCAAATTCGCCGCATGCTGGCCGATCCGAAGAGCGACGCCCTCGTGCAGAACTTCGCCCTCCAATGGCTGAACCTCCGGTTGCTCGACGGCGTGACGCCTGATCCGGAGAAATACCCTGAGTTCAGCCCCGAGCTCAAAGCCGACATGCGCCGCGAGACGGAACTGTTCGTCCAGGCGATCATTCGCGAGGACCGGAGCCTGCTCGACTTTCTGGACGGTCGCTTCACGTTCGTCAACGAGCGGCTGGCAAAGCACTACGGTATGAAGGACGTGCGCGGCGACGAATTCCGCCGCGTCGATTTCACCGACGACCGCCGTGGTGGGATCGTGACGCAGGCGAGCGTGCTTACGCTGACAAGCAACCCAGCACGGACGTCGCCAGTGAAGCGAGGCAAGTGGATTCTCGAAAACCTGCTCGGCTCGCCGCCTCCGGACCCGCCGCCGAATGTTCCCGAACTCGAAGCGACGCAGAAGGCGAAGCCCGGCCTCTCGCTCCGCCAGCAACTGGAGATACATCGCTCGAATGCGGTCTGTGCCTCGTGCCACAAGACGATGGACCAGCTCGGCTTTGGCCTGGAGAACTTTGACGCGATCGGCCGCTGGCGCGACAAGGACGGCGGCAATGCTATTGATTCATCGGGGGAATTGCCGGGGGGCGACAAGTTTGCCGGACCGGGCGAGCTTACCGGCGTGCTGAAGGCTCGCCGCGACGAGTTCGTCCGCTGCCTCGCTGAACGGATGCTGACGTTTGCCCTCGGCCGCGGACTTGTGTCGCAGGACCGCTGTGCCATTGATACAATCGTGGAGGGGGCCCAGAAGAAGGATTATCGCTTCTCGGCTCTCGTGGTCGAAATTGCCAATAGCGAGCCGTTTCGCAAGCGGAGCGGCCCCACCCAAAGTGCCGGAGGAACCGCGCCATGACGCCGCAACTGAATCGCCGCACCGTTCTGAAGGGGGTGGGCTGTGCCCTGGGGCTGCCGCTCCTCGAAGCGATGCTGCCCTCGCGGGCTCGCGCCGCCGAGGCAGCCGCTCCAGTGCGAATGGCGTTCGTCACGTTCCCCAACGGCGCGATCATGGATTCGTGGCGACCCGAGGGTGAAGGAGCCGATTTCAAGCTCGGCCCAACGCTCGCATCGCTGGCCGAAGTAAAGAACGACATCACGATCTTCACCGGTCTGGCTCAGGACAACGGCCGAGCCAAGGGGGACGGCGCCGGCGACCATGCTCGCTCTGCTGCGTCGCTGCTGACCGGGGCGCATCCGGTCAAGACTTCTGGTGCGAACATCCGCGTCGGGCAAAGCGTCGATCAAGCAGCTGCCGAACGGGTCGGCTATCTCACCCGCCTCCCGTCGCTGGAGATCGGCATCGAGCGTGGCCGCGATGCCGGCGGCTGCGACAGCGGCTATAGCTGTGCTTACTCGAACAACGTCTCGTGGAAAGACGCCAGCACGCCGATGTCGAAGGAGATTAATCCGCGGCTGGTCTTCGAGCGGATGTTTGGCGAGGTACAGGACACGAAGACGATGGCCCGCCGCACTCGCGTGCGAAAAAGCGTCCTCGACCTCGTTTCCGGCCAGGCCGCGAACTTGAAGGACCGCCTGGGAACCGCCGACAAGCAAAAGGTGGAGCAGTATTTTACGAGTGTCCGCGAGATCGAGCAGCGGATTGCCCGCGTTGCCGCGAACAAGGACATTCAGCGGCCCGAGCGCTCGCTCCCGGAAGAGACGCCCGACGATCTGACCGAGCACATCCGCCTGATGTACGACCTGATGGTTCTCGCGATGCAGACCGACACGACGCGGATCATCACGTTCATGACCGCCAACGAAGGGAGCAACCGGAGCTACAAGATGGTCGGGGTGAACGACGGCCACCACGAGCTGTCACACCATCGGGACGAAAGCGGCAAGATGGACCAGCTTCGGAAGATTGATCTCTACCTGGCCACTGAGTTTGCCTCGTTCATCAAGAAGCTCAAAGGCACGCCCGATGGCAATGGCTCGCTCCTCGACAATTGCATGGTTCTCTACGGTAGCGGCCTCTCGGACGGCAATCGCCACAATCACGACGATCTGCCGATCGTGCTGGCCGGCCGCGCAGGAGGAACAATCAAGGCGGGCCGGCACATCAAGCTCGACAGCGAAACGCCGCTCAACAACCTGTTCCTCTCGATGCTCGATCGCGTCAACGCCGGCGTGCCGACGCTGGGGGACAGCACCGGTCGGCTGACGGTTCTGGATGCGTAACAAAAGGCGAGCGGTGGGCATAAGCCCATTGAGCCATTGCGGGTGCGGCTTGGCGGCGTAATTCTGCAACATTCTCGTCCGCTGCCCATTGACACCCACCCACCGCAGTTTAGGATCAGTTTCGCCGCTTTGAATTCACCTCGCTGTGATTTCACTGCGGCCCCCGCCCCGACAACCGCTTGCGGTTCCCGCCTAAACTGCTGTGCAAGTTAAGCTCCTTTGCCAGGACTCTCTGGCCACTCCGCGCGAAATCGTTCTGGACCAGTTCCCCGCCGAAATGGGCCGCGGAATGGACGTAGCCGTCCGCATCGACGACCGCTGGCTGAGCCGCCGCCACTGCCGGCTGGACTTTGCCGACGGCGTGCTCGTCGTTCGCGATCTCGGCTCGCGACACGGGACGTATGTGAACGGCCAGCGCATCAGCGACGCTAAGTTGTTGCCCGGCGACGAGTTATGCATCGGGCTTTCGCATTTCATCGCAGATTACGATGCTTCGGTAGCCCAATCGCATCTTGCCTTGTCAACGTCGTCGCTGATGCCGGTCTTGGCGTAAACGCCCGCGATCTGGTTGAATGAAGGCCGGGATGAAACTCCGCCATGCGCCGCGGGGTTTAAGGGGCATCCTCTCACGGACAACGTTCGCCGTGCGTCCGCATTCCCTTTTCTGGCGCTCGTGGACCTCGCCCGACCCATGCACTTCGCTCCTCCGTCTGCCCACTTGCGGACTTCCGCAGCCATCGCAATCTTCGCCCTCCTTTCCGGCGTGGCTCTGGCCGATACGCCAGCGAAGCAGCCGTCGTTACTCGGTCGCGAGATCAAGGACTTCTCGCTGGAGGACTTCCGCGGCAAGGCGTGGTCGCTCGGTGAGTTTGCCGATGCCAAAGCGATCGTCGTGGCATTCGTCGGTACGGAGTGCCCGCTCGTCGCACAGTATGCATCTCGCCTGCAGGAACTCGCCGGCAAGTACAAGGACGCGAAAGTCGCCTTCCTCGCGATCGACGCCAACCAACAGGACTCGCTCGCGGAACTGGCCGCATTCGCCCGCACGCACAAGCTGGAAATCCCGGTTCTCAAGGACGCCGGCAACAAAGTGGCCGATGCCTTCGGCGCCGAGCGGACGCCCGAAGTTTTCGTCCTCGATCAGGACCGCCGCGTCGTCTATCACGGCCGGATCGACGATCAATTCACTTATGGCATTCAGCGAACAGCTGCCGAGCAGAACTATCTGACAACCGCCCTCGACCAGTTGGTCGCCGGCGAGAAGATCGCCACGCCCTATGCTGTGTCCGTCGGTTGCCACATTGGTCGCGTTCTCTCGCCGAAGACCGACAGCGACGTGACTTACTCGAAGCAGATCGCCCGAATCTTTCAGGATCACTGCGTTGAATGCCATCGACCGGGCGAGATCGGGCCGTTCTCGCTTACCAACTACGAAGAAGTCGTCGGCTGGGCCGAGATGATCCGCGAAGTGACGAGCGAGCGCCGGATGCCGCCGTGGCATGCTGACCCGAAGCACGGCAAGTTTCGCAACGACCGGAGCCTCACCACGGACGAGATCAGCCAGATCGACCGCTGGGTCGCTGCTGGAGCTCCCGAAGGGGATAAGAAGGATCTGCCTCCGGTTCGCGAATATACGCCCGGCTGGCAAATTGGCGAGCCGGACATGGTCCTGTACATGCGCGATGAGCCGTTCGACGTGCCGGCCAAGGGAGAAGTCCGCTATCAGTACTTCGTTGTCGATCCGGGCTTCAAGGAAGACAAGTGGATTCAGATGGCCGAATGCCGACCAGGGAATCGGGCCGTCGTACATCACATTATTGTCGGCATCGTTCCGCCGGGCGGACGTTTCGGCGAGCAGAACATCGGCGGCGTCCATTCCGACTGGCTCACGGCAACCGCTCCCGGTGCTCGCCCGCTCGACCTGCCGGTCGGTCTCGCGAAGCTGATTCCAGCCGGCTCGAAGATCGTCTTTCAAATGCACTACACGCCCAATGGGACGGCGCAGCAAGACCGGAGCTGCGTGGGCTTTAAGTTCGCCGATCCAAAAACCGTGAAGCGTGTGGTCGGCACCGACAAAGCCGCTTCGCAAGGCTTCCGAATTCCGCCGGGCGCGGGCAATCACAAGGTCGAAGCGACGCACCGCTTCGATCGCGACATGCTGATGCTCGCGATGTTCCCGCACATGCACCTCCGCGGCAAGGCGTTCCGCTACACGGCGATCTATCCCGACGGCAAGGAGGAAGTACTCCTCGATGTGCCGCGGTACGACTTCGCCTGGCAGAACAGTTATGAGTACATCGAGCCGAAGAAGATGCCCCGCGGAACGCGACTCTTTTGCGAAGCGTGGTTCGACAACTCGGAGGAGAACCTCGCCAATCCCGATCCGACCGCCACCGTCCGCTGGGGCGATCAAACGTGGGAAGAGATGATGATCGGCTACTTCGACGCGACGACGGCCGACGATGCCGCCAGTCCGCAAAGCGGCATTGGCCCGCGGATTACCCAGTTCCTCGCGCTGGCGAAGGACGGCAAGGCGAAGCTCTCCGATGAACTGAAGTCGGCGGCGGCAACGGCACTCGATTCGCCTGAGAATCTCAACAAGTTCGGTCCCGAACTCCGCAAGATCGCCCCGCAACTCGACCGCCTTTGCTGGACGACGATCGAAGACGGCAAAGTTCACATCCGCCGCTGCGTGCAAGATCCGGAGAACGAGCAAATGGTCGGTGGCGCGGGCCGCAAGGTCGATGTCCGCATCACGAAGCTTGCCGGATACACCGAAAAGACCGAACCGGTCGTGAACCAGAACCTCGCCGCCGAGCGGGGGATCGACCTGCAGTTCATGTCGAAGGTCTATAAGTCGAGCGTCCACTTCCCGCTCGAGCACGAAGGCTTCAAGGGGACGATCAACTTCTGGAGCATGGAGAAAGAGGCCTTCCCGCCGGAGGCGGTCGCGGCACTCAAGGAAGTCGTTGCTGCGATGAGCGGCAAGTAACAAAGTCCAGATGCTCGACGCCTACAAGCAACTCATTGCCCGCCAGTATGAAGCGGCGTTTTGTACGCTCGGCATGTGCATCGACCGCTGCCCAGACGAGCGTTGGCACGAGCCGGTTGCAAGCCTCAAGTTCTGCCAGGCGGCGTTTCACACGCTCTTCTTTACTGATCTGTATCTCGGCACAAGCGTCGCTGCGATTCGCGAGCAGGCGTTCCATCGCCAGCACGAGGCGATCTTTGCCGACTACGAAGAACTCGAGCCTCGCCGACAGGTACACGTGTACGAGAAGCCCTTCATTCGTGACTACTTGCAGCACTGCCGCGACAAGGCTGCGCAGATGCTCGCCGCCGAAACGGCCGAGTCGCTTGAAGGGCCCGCGGGAGTCGAATGGATCAAGTTTCCGCGGGCCGAACTGCACGTCTATAACATCCGCCATGTGCAGCACCATGCAGCGCAGCTCATCCTGCGACTACGCCTCGACGCGAACGTCGAGTTTCCGTGGATCGGCTCGGGGTGGCGGACGGTTTAGCGTTACTTCCTTCGCACATACGCAAAGTACGCCCCACACAGTTCCTTGCCGCTCGCGTCCAGGCAGTACGATTGCATCGGCAGGATATCGCCGGCCTTCAGCGAAACGGTGAAAGCGACTTCCTTTGCGTCGGCCACGATCTTCGTCTGATCGAGCACCTCGCCTACGGTCAAACGAATTGAAGCGATCGGCAGCGCCTTGCCCACCGGCAGCGTTCCATCGACCGCTTGGAATGCCGGCACGCCCGCCGCAATCGGTGCGTCAGCTTCACGCGGCCAGCGACGGAGGGAGATCTCGTACTCGCCATCTTTCACCGGCGTGATGGTCCACTTGGAATTGACGGCCTTGCCAGTTCGCAGGTCGTTCATATTGTCGCAATACACATTCCACCAATCGGCCGATGTGAGCGTCACCGGATTCTCCCCGTCGGCGCCAACCACGATCGGCACCGGCTGGCCAATGAGCGGCTCGATCTCAGCCCACCATTTCTCGTAGTGGTCGCGCATCTTCGCCAGCACGTCTGGCTGTTCCGCGGCAATGTCCTTCGCCTGTCCCGGATCGGTCCGCAGGTCGTACAGTTCCGTCCCTTTCACCAACCGCCACTTGTTCCAGAGGACGCAGCTATCGAATTTCTCCGGCTTCTGGCCGTATTGCACGACAAGCAATCGATCGCGCGGCTCTGTTTGCTCGTCGATCCCTTTCAACGCAGGCGCCAGACTCCAGCCATCGAAGTTTGCAGGTTTAGCTGGCTCGATGGCACACAGTTCGAGCAACGTCGGCAACAGGTCCTGCACCTGGCAAAGCTGGTCGTGGTCCCGCGGTTTGAGTTCGCCCGGCCAGCGGATGAAGCAGGCCGCACGGTGGCCTCCCTCGTAGTACTGCGTCTTGCGGCCGCGCATGCCGGCGTTGAACAGGTTGACGCCTGCCGTGCCGCCATTGTCGTGAAAGAAAACGACGATCGTGTTCTCGGCCAAACCGCTCTCGGCCAGGAACTTATCGAGCCAGCCGATGTTCTCATCGAGGTTGGCGAGCATCGCAAAGAATGCGACTGGCCCCTGCTTCCCGCGATACAGCTCCTTGTACTTGTCCGGAACCCAGTGCGGGCCGTGCGGAGCATTTGTCGGCAGATAGAGCAGGAACGGCTCCTGTTTGGCCCGCCGCTCCTTCATCCACGCAAGCGACAGGTCGAACCAGACATCCGTGCAATAACCGGGGTATTCCTGGAGCACACCGTTATGGCGGAAGCGACCGTCGAACAGGTCGTTCTGCCACGTGTCGGCCATCGACGTGATGCCCCAGCCGAGATGACAGACCGACTCGTCAAAGCCTCGATGCTGCGGCAGGTTCGGATAGCTGTCCCCCAGGTGCCACTTCCCAAACAGCGCCGTCTGATAGCCGGCAGCGGAGAACAGCTCGCCCATCGTTGGGATGCCTGGCCGAAGGAACGACCGGCCGGCACAAACGCTCGTCGCGCCATTTCGGCAAGCATCCAGTCCGGTCAGCAATTGCCCTCGCGTTGGCGTACACATCGGCGTGACGTGAAAATCGGTCAGACGCACGCTCGCCTCGGCCAGCTTGTCGAGGTTCGGCGTTTTCAGCACCGGGTTGCCATGGCGGCTGAAGTCGCCGTAGCCCTGGTCGTCGCTCAGAATGATGATGACATTGGGACGCGTGGCGGCGGCAAGATTCATGCCAGGAATCGCGGCGACGAATCCAGCCAGTAGTGCGAAGAACTCGCGATGTAGCAGCATGGCAAGCGCGCTCCCAGGTGGAGAGGATCAGGGGGAGTGACAGCAAGCGAATCTTAACACGTTCTGCACGCCACGATGAACTTCCTTCAAACGGTCGCCCCTTTCGCCGTAACCGGGTCGGGCTTAGTCTAGGCTCGTGCCACCCGCACCTTCCGCATCAAGACGTCATGTCCGACCAACCTGCCCGCTTTTTCAACCGCGAACTGAGCTGGATGGAGTTCAACCAGCGCGTCCTGGACGAGGCGCTCGACGACTCGCTGCCGCTGCTTGAACGGCTGAAGTTTTTGGCGATCACGTCGTCGAACTTGGACGAGTTCTTCATGGTTCGCGTCGGCGGATTGCAAGTACTGGTCGAGCAGGGAATTACAACTCCCGATCCGACGGGCCTGTCGCCGATGGAGCAGCTCGCGGCCATCAGCAAACGGACCCACGCGATGGTCAAGCAGCAATACGCCTGCTATGCCGACCTGGAGGCTAAGCTGGCGGAAGCGGGGATTCGCCGCGCGCGTGCGGCAGAGCTGACCGAGCGTCGCTCGCGGGCCGTCGAACAGGTCTTCGAGAGCGAAATCTTCGCGGTCCTCACGCCAATGGCAATTCGGCCGGACGAGCGATTTCCGCTCCTCGTGAATCAGACGCTGCATGTCTGCGTCCAACTCGCACCCACCGAAGCCAGCCAGGGGGAGCCCCGTTTGGCGATCATTCCGCTTGGGCGGGCGTTGCCGCGGTTCTTTACGCTCAGCGCCGACCGTGGCTATTCGTACGTGCTGCTCGAAGACATCGTGACCAAGTTCATCGACCGGTTCTTTCCGGGCGAAGAGGTGAAGTCGCATGCCGTCTTTCGTATCACTCGCAATGCCGACTTCGCCCTCCGTGATGATCTGGCGGTTGACCTGCTTGCCGGCATGGAGGGGATTCTCTCCGCCCGCAAGCATGGCGAGTGCGTGCGGCTGGAAATCGATGCTGCGGCGAGCGCTGAACTCACAGCCATCCTCACGCAGTCGCTCGGCGTCGGACAGGACGATGTGTTTGCCGCGCCGGGACCGCTCGATCTGGCCGCTTTGTGGCATTTGGCCGACCTCAAGGGATTCGACTCGCTGAAGTACGAGCCGTGGCCGCCGCAGCGTTCGCCCGACATCGAGCCGGGCACGAGCATGTTCCAGACCATCGCCCGCGGCGACGTGCTCTTGTATCACCCTTACCAATCGTTCGACCCTGTTGTTCGACTTGTCGAAGAGGCCGCAGCCGATCCCGATGTGCTGGCGATCAAGCAGATTCTTTATCGCACCAGCCGTAACAGCCCGATTGTGGCGGCCCTCGCCAAGGCAGCGCAGCGCGGCAAGCACGTGACGGTGATCGTCGAGCTGAAGGCACGGTTCGACGAAGCGCGCAACATCGAGTGGGCCCGCAACTTGGAAGAGAACGGCGTGCAAGTGATCTACGGCGTGAAGGGGCTCAAAACGCACGCCAAGACGTGCATTATCGTCCGCCGAGAGCCGCACGGCATCGTGCGTTATGTTCACTTCGGCACTGGGAACTACAACGAAATCACGTCGCGGATTTATAGCGATGCGAGCCTGCTGACGGCCCATGAGGAACTGGGCGCCGATGCCGTCAGTTTCTTCAATGCCATTACCGGTTATTCGCAGCCGCAGCGTTATCGCAAGATCGAAGCAGCGCCGACGGGGTTGAGAACGCGGATTCTCGATCTCATCGACGGCGAAACGCAACGCAAATCGCAAGGGCAGGCCGCGGCGATCGATGTGAAGATCAATTCGATCGTGGACCCGGAAATCATCAATGCACTGTATGCCGCTTCGCAAGCTGGCGTGCACGTGCGGCTGAATATCCGCGGTGTCTGCTGCTTGCGGCCGGGCGTGCCGGGGCTGTCGGAGAACATCAGCGTCGTGAGCATCGTCGATCGCTATCTGGAACACGCCCGTATTTTGCGGTTCTTGCACGGCGGCGACGACCTCGTGTTTCTGTCGAGTGCCGACTGGATGCCGCGAAACCTTGATCGCCGGATCGAGTTGCTCATCCCGGTCGAAGAGCCGCCGTTGCGACAGCGGCTGATCGGCATTCTGGAGACATACTTTGAGGACAATGTGAAAGCTCGCCACCTGCAAGCGGACGGCACGTACTCCCGAACCAAGGTTCGCAAGGGTTCCAAGCGACTCCGCCGCAGCCAGGAGATTCTGCACGAAGATGCCGTCACGCGGCTGAAAGATGCGGAACAGTCGCAACGGACTGCCTTCGAGCCACACCGAGCGCCGGGGAGAGAATCGTGAAGACACTGCTGCTGCTCCGCCACGCCAAATCGAGTTGGAAAGATCACGACCTCGACGATCACGACCGTCCGCTGAACAAACGCGGCAAGCGTGATGCACCGCGCATGGGACAACTCCTTCGCGAGGAGAACTTGATTCCGGAATTTATTGTCGCATCGACCGCCAAACGGGCTCGCAAGACCGCCGAGCACGTGATCGGCGAGAGCGGCTATCGAGGGGAAACTCGCATCACCGGTGACTTGTACCTGGTTGGCGGCAACAAGTTGCGGGTGGTCGTCGCAGGGCTGTCCGACGAACATGTCAAGGTGCTCCTGATTGGCCATAATCCCGGGCTCGAGGAGTTGCTCGAGTCGCTGGTAGGAACGTATTCGCCGCTGTCCACCGCTGCCCTGGCCCACATCGAGCTGGAAATCGACAAGTGGGTTCAGCTTGCCGAACGCCCCGCAGCAAGACTCGTGAAAGTCTGGCAGCCGCGGGAGCTGGAATAGTCAACCGCCCCGTCAGCCAGCTTTCCGACTACAATACAATCCGCACGGCAGCGGCTATTGGCTTCACTGATGAACAGCGTTGATTCTCGCCCGCTCCGCTCGTCATGGCCCGGTTCGACAAATGGCTGACCGACCTTGGTCCGGATGCGCCGCTTCCGCGCGCAGCCCGGAAGGCGATCGCCTCGCGCCTCCGAGCCGTCGAGCACTTCCTGCAAGAGGGAGCGCAAGTTTCTGGCGACGATGCCAGCGATGCCGAGGCGGTACACCAACTCCGCATTTGGACGCGCAGGGCTGCGGCGTCACTGCGGCTGTTTGAGCCTGTGTTGCCGCGGCGACGTTGCAAACGGCTGAAGCGAACACTCCAACGGATCCGCCGCACTGCCGGCGAGGCTCGCGACTGTGACGTGCTGGCCGAAAGGCTGGAAAGCGGGCTGCTGCCGGGTCTCGCCCACACGGCTGTGCATCTCCGATCGCAGCGTAAGGCGGCCGAGCGGCAGCTCGCCAAATTGCACAAGAAACTGGTCCGCAAGGGCAAGCTCCGCCGCCAAGGAGCCAAGCTCAAGAAGAAGGCCCGCTGGCGCGGCGGCAAACCGGCGCCGCAGTTCGGTCCCTGGTGCCGCGAGCAACTCAGGCCGCTCTGCGACGAATTCTTTACATTGTCAGCCGGCGATTTGTCGCGCGATGCCGCGCTGCACCAACTGCGCCTCGCCGGCAAGCGATTGCGATATGGACTAGAACTAGCGCCAGCCGCGATTCCCGCGACAACGCATCGCCGGCTGTACGACGATCTCAGCGAGGTGCAGGACAAGCTCGGCGCGGTCTGCGACGCCGTCGTGGCCGTCGGTCGATTGCGGGGGTGGATCACCGAGTGCAAGGATCGCGCGATCGCTAAAGAGCTGCGTGCGACACTGAAGGGCGAACAGCAAGAGTTGGCTCGTCGCAAACAGCGTTTCGCTCGCTGGTGGACGATCCGCCGTCGCCAGCAAATGCAGCGAGCGTGGGAACGGGCGTTGCGGACATCGTAGTTCATTTGCCGATCGCCTCCGCCACAATGACCGCATCGATGGGCGTGGGGCGTTTGGCGGTGGTGCGATACATCTGCCAGTACGCTTTGATATGCACGAAGTGCGTCACCGCCAAAGCGAGTAGCACGAGGCCAATCTTCGTCGAGAGCAGCTCGATCGCTTCGGTCTGCGTCGTCGCTTCACCGCCGAATCGCAGAGCCAACAGCAAGCAGCCGACATGCAGCAGGTAGATGCCGACGGCAAGCAGGTGATTCCACGAACCGGCGAGCAGCTCATCCCCGTTGCACCACTGCACCAGGAATGGCAAGCCGCGCCGTCGGAGCGTCCACACAACCCAGACTGTCGCGGCCAATCCCAGAGCCAGATACCAACCGTGTGTGATGACCATGGTGTTCATTGCAGTCTCCTTCTCCTTAGTCCCAAGCTCTGCTTGGGCCACAAGTCCTCGAAGCTCTGCTTCGCTAGTACCGTGGCACGCCGAACGGGTTATCGCCCCGCACCGGCGGCTGCGCGATCGGCGGCTTCGCTGGCCGCTTGCCGATTTGCGAGAAGACCAGCAAGTTGAAAAAGTGCATCCCGCCCAGGATCACAAGCACGAGTCCAATCTTCGTCGCCAAAACCTCGATCGCTCCCTGCAAATCGTCGGGCTTAGTGCCGTATTTGAGGGCCAAAGCCACGTAGCCAAAGTTCAAGAGGTAAAAGCCAACGACCAAAAGGTCGTTCACGCTGTCAGCCAGGTGGGCGTCGCCGTGAAAGTTCTTCACGAGGAACAGCCGTCCCCGGCTGTGTAGCGTATAAGCGACCCAGATCGTGACGGCCGCGCTAATCAGGAGGTAAACGCCGTAAGTGGTAGCGAGCAGGGACATGGCGATTCTCCGCTTGGGAGCCGGCTGGCCAGATCGTTCGGCCGCCTGACTTTCCCAAGGTCAAACCGCAGGTTGGAAAACCATGTAACACGCTGCCAGAGGCATTGGTCATTGGTGCTTGGTCATTGGTCCTTTTTCCCCGCCATCTTCCGCAGCTCCGCCAATTCCCGCTCATATCCGCCCGAGAGGATCGGGAACCGGCACCAGGTTTTGGGATCGAGGTTCTCGTCGTCCAGATGAAAGCTCGGGGCGTAGCGCTCGCGCTTCCACTGATTGCGGCACCAGAGGCGGAAGAACCGTTCGATCCACGTAACGAGCTGCGGCCGCTGGTACTGCGGAAAGTCGGCTTCCATGACGAGCAGAATCTCCGTCGGCTGCATCTTGTCGCGGATCGCCGCCCGCTCGATCGCGTCGAGCAGCTCATACGGCATCAGATCGTCTTCGTCGGTCTGCTTCGCGCTGGCAGGCCGCAGTTCGGCTGTCGGGGCCTGTTCGTTGACGACCTCGAGCACGGGCATCGGGCCGATCCCATCCGGTCCATCAGTCTGCATCCACCGCAGCCAGCGGCGGAGGAACGCCTTGTCGATGCCGGCGATGGGCGAGAGGCCCCCGCTCGTGTCGCCGTCCATCGTCGCGTAGCCGACCGCCGCTTCGGACCGGTTGCTCGTCGCCAAGAGAAGTGCGTTTTTCAAATTAGCCAGCAGCCACACGCTCGGCGAGCGGCTGCGGGCCTGAATGTTCTGCAGGGCCAGGTCGTCGGTCTTCCAATCGAGCTCGCGACCGATCCCCTTCGACACCAGGCCGATGTAGTTCTGCACCACGCCATCCACGTCGAATTCGAAAAACTCCGCGCCAATTGCCTTGGCCACAGTCGTCGCGGCATTGCGGGTCACGTCGCCGCTGTTGCGCGTCGCTTGATAGACGCACGACAGAAGTCGGCGAACGATCGCCTTCGCATCCGCTCCCTTCTCCAAACCGCCGACGTGGCTGAGCTTTTTCAACAGCCCCTCGCGGCCAATCTCGCCCAGTGCGAAATCGACGAGCCGCGCCGACAAGAGCGACACAGCCGTCGAATCGGCACCACCCGACAGCGACACGACGAACCCCTGCGAGCGGCTTTTGCGGAGATAGTCGAAGAGGGCCAGTGACACGGCCCGCGTGAATTCCTCTTCCTTGATGTGCAGCGAGTCTTCCCACGCGGGATGCGAGTGCGTCTCGCGTCGCGGCTGCAAGGACGGAAACTCAAACGCAGTTTCCACTGTCTCATCGCCGGCGGCGGTGATCAGCGGGCGATAGCTCCCCGTGCGCGCCCGGCTCATGCGGATGGCGTCGATATCGAGCACCGCGTGCGTCACGTGCCAATCGGCATACGAAAATCGCGGGCCGGTGACGACCAGCTTGCCGGCCGCGGCGATCATCGCGTCGCCATCGTAAATCGCCCGCCCCGACTCGTTCCCCAGCAGGTTTGCATAGACGTAGCCGACGTTGAACGCCCGCGAGCCCTCCGTGACGAACCGCTTCCGAATCTCGTGCTTGCCAAACGCGAAGTGGCTCGCGCTCGGATTGAGAATCAGATCGACGCCGCGACGAGCGAGCGCCGCACCCGGCCGATCGCCGACCCAAGCATCCTCGCAAATCTCGAACCCCAGCCGCACGCCGCCGCAGTCGAACACCAGATCGCCGAGCGGAAATCGCACGTCGCCGATCGCGTACTCGACCTGCACTTCCTTCGGCCACGGCTTAAACCACCGCGGCTCGTAGTGGATTCCCTCGCCGGCCAGATTCTGTTTCGCGACAAAGCCGACGATCCGCCCGTCGGCCACCACGCACGCGGCATTGAAGAGCGAGCCGTGATACAGAATCGGCAAGCCGAGCGACACGATCATGCCGCGCGTTTCGGGCAACAGCTCGCGCAGCACATCGAGCGCAATCTGCTGCGTCCCCGGAGCATGAAACGCGTCTTCACAGCCGTAACCGGTGATACACAGCTCGGGCAAGCAGAGGATCGACACGCCGCTCTGGCGTGCGGAATCGATTGCGGCCGAGATGCGGCGGCGATTGCCGTCCCAATCGAGGGGCGTCTGGTTGAGGACGGCAGCGCCGACACGGATGAGTTTCATACGGTGTTTCCAAGTTGGGAGGGCGAAGCGCCCGCTGAGCCGCCCAGATTAAAGCTCGGCAGGAGCCTCGCCCTCCCGAATACTCGCCAACAACTCTTGCTTCAACCTCGTCAGCCGCGGCTCTTGTCCCACAAGATACGTTGCCGGGTTTTCCAGCCGGCGGATCGACTCATCGAGCTGGCCAAGCTGCGTCGCGGCAAACGACCGTGCTTCGGCCGGCAGCGGCAAATCACGTACTGGGCGTCCCCTTCGCAACACGGGCACGAGCAGATCGGTTGATTCCGCGTCGGCCGGTGCCTGCCAAGGCTGCACCTCGCCTGGAAGCACGATCTCGCGCTCCTCAAACCCGATCAGTTCATCATACAACGCATCGGCCAGCATTCGACGGCTCTGCCAAAATCGTCGGACCTGCAAAATGCCCGGATCGGAGACCTTGATAGCGACCTCCGACCGCTTGATCCGATGCTGCCACTCGCCACGCTCATCACGCAAAGCAGCGAGCTTGTAAACACCGCCGAGCGCTGGCTGATCGTGGGCGGTGACCAGCCGCGTACCCACCCCCCACACGTCGATCTTCGCTCCGGCCGCTTTGAGCCGAGCGATTTCGTACTCGTCGAGATCGCTGCTCGCGACGATCTTCGCGCTCGGAAAGCCGGCCGCATCGAGCATCTTCCGCGCGTCCTTGCTCAGCTCGCACAGATCGCCCGAATCGAGCCGGATGCCTTGCAGCTCGTGCCCTCGCTCGCGCAGCTCCCGCCCCACGACGATCGCGTTGGCCACTCCGCGATGCGTGTCGTACGTATCAACGAGGAACACGCAGTTGTTCGGCATCGCGGCGGCATACTGCCGAAACGCGGTCAGCTCGTCGTCAAACGCCATCACCCAGCTATGAGCGTGCGTCCCTCGAATCGGAATGCCGAACATCCGCCCGGCCAGCACATTCGATGTGCCGTGGCAGCCGCCGATGTAAGCCGCGCGACTGGCCGCCAGTCCGCCGTCGATCCCCTGCGCCCGCCGCAGTCCGAAGTCGATCACCGGCTGCCCAGCCGCGGCGTGACAAACGCGGGCAGCTTTCGTCGCGATCAGCGTCTGAAAGTTGATGATGTTGAGCAGAGCCGTCTCGATCACCTGCGCCTGCCAGAGCGGACCGCGCACACGAACGAGCGGCTCGTGCGGGAAGCACAGCGTCCCTTCGGGGAGCGCATCGAGGTCGCAGGTCAGGCGGCCGGCCCGCAGGAAGTCGAGGAATCGTTCGTCGAAGAGGGGCTTTCCGTCGCCGCCGGTCTGCTCGGCCAGGTACCGTAGTTCGTCCCCTTCAAACTGAAACTGCGCGAGCCACTCGACCGCCGCCGCCAGCCCGCACGCAATGGCAAAGCCGCCACCAAACGGCGAGCGGCGAAACGTCAGGTGAAACACCGCATCGCGCTCGGCCAGCCCCGCTCGCCAATAGCCCTGAGCCATCGTGAGCTGATACAGGTCGGTAAGCAGCGCGGGGGAACGCATGGCATTACTTTACTAAAGAGTGTGAGTGCCAGGGTCGGGAGTTGATGACGTGAGGCACTCCTGAAAGTAGGCCGGCCGGGCCCTCGGCTGGCCCGAAGTGCAAGTGGATCATCTACATGAGGCGCTGGTTGGCGGCAGGGGTGGCTGTGGTCGGCGCAGCCGCCCACGGCTTATTGGGTTTGTGTTCAGAAAGACGTCTGCGGGCTGTAAGTCGCGTGAGCAAAACCACGGCTGTTGGATTAGCTGCTCCCCGACTGCCCACTGTGCCGTATGGCCGGCAGGCCATCTTTCTCGCTTGGCTCGATGACGCGCAGACTTTCCGGTCCAGGTTCCTGCCCTGGTGGCTGTGTGCTGAGGGGTGGCTGTGGGGTCGCGCGAGCAGAACCACGGCTGTTGGATTCCACGTCGCCTGGGGCTATGCACGCTCGTGCGACAGTATTTGCTGGCGACGTTTTTCGCTCGCAACTCTCAACCACATCAGCACTTGCGCCCGCTCTCGGAATTATGCACGTATGCAAGTTATGCACCTGAACTTCAGCCACCGCGGGCTCATTGCTCTGTCGAATCACAAGTGGCTCGCGTTTGGGTGGCTGTGGGTCGCGTAGCGAACCACGGCTGGTGGATGCCGATTTGCCGTGGGCGGCTGCGGCGACCACAGCCACCCCATGTTCGTCTGCCACATCTGCTTCCCCACCCACCACCGCCAACCGCTCCCGATCCAGCTCCTTCATCCGCTTCGCCACTG
>CAYLLN010000093.1:0-26404 GCA_964384375.1 uncultured Pirellulaceae bacterium | reverse complement strand
CAACCTCGGAATTCGCCGCCGGCTCGCGCCGCTCCTCAGCAACAACCGCCGCCGCATCGAGCTGATGAACGGCCTCTTGTATTCGCTGCCGGGCACGCCGGTGCTTTATTACGGCGACGAAATCGGGATGGGGGACAACATCTATCTCGGCGATCGCAACGGCGTGCGGACACCCATGCAGTGGAGCGCCGACCGCAACGCGGGCTTCTCGCGGGCCAATCCGCAGCGGCTCTTGCTGCCGATTATCATCGACCCCGAGTATCACTACGAGGCGATCAACGTCGAAGCCCAGCAGGGCAATCCCCACTCGCTCCTCTGGTGGACGAAACGGCTGATCGATACGCGCCAGCGCTCCCGCGCCCTCAGCCGCGGCGCTCTGGAGTTCCTGCATCCCGATAACCGCAAGGTCTTGGCCTTCGTGCGCAAGCTCCCGGACGAAGCGGTGCTCGTCGTCGCCAACCTGTCGCGCTTCGTGCAGTGTGTGGAACTGGACCTGTCTGCGTATGACGGTCACGTTCCCGTCGAGTTCATTGGCGGCACGCCGTTTCCGCCTGTCGGCAAGCAGGCGTACTTTCTGACACTCACGCCCCATGCCTTCCTCTGGTTTCAATTGCGGCCTCCTGCTCCCACTGCCAGTCACGAATCCAACCGGCTGGCCTTCCCGCTGCCGGTGCTGGAAGTTCGCCAGACCTGGCACGAGGTCATCGGCCGCGAGGAAGACGACTTGGAGCAAGCGGTCGCTACCTACTTAACGAATTGGGCGACCGGATCGCGCTCGCGACAGGTCAAGAATGTCCAAGTGCATGACACGGTGAAGCTGACGCTCGCGGATGGTGACGCGATTCTGGCCGATGTCGCAATCACGCTGTCGGCTGGCGGCAGCGAACGCCTGCTGCTGCCGCTGCGGTTTGTGCCGAGCGACGACGCGGGGCGCTTGCCCGATCCCGCGGGCCAGTCCCCGATCGCCGAAATCGCCGGCGGACAGCGGGGACTGGTCTGCGATAGCCTGCTCGACCCGCGGGTCGCGGCGGCGCTTTATCAGATGATCGCCCAACAGCGCACGCTCCCCGCACGGAGCGGCGCGGAGCTCGCCGGGTGGCACGTTGCCGGACAGAGCCGCGACTGGCCCAGCGAGCCGGAGTCGCCCCCTGCTGCTGCCCGGCCGGCAGCTTCGCACGTCAGCTTCCATCTGGGAAATCGCGGGGTGCTGAAGGTTTTGTCGCGTCTCGATGAAGGCGTCAACGCCGAAGTGGAGCTAGGCCAGTTCCTGCGTCGCAGCCAGCTGCCCTGCCCCGTCGTTCTGCTGCTCGGTGCAGTAGAGCTGCGCACGCGGCGCATGCAGCCGCTGACGCTCGCCCTCCTGCACGAGTTCGTTCCCAGCGAAGGCGACGCCTGTCGCCACGCCCGCGACGCGCTGCAAGACTTTCTGGAACGCGCGCTGACGCTGCAGCCCGACTTACAAGCCCGGCTCTCGTCCGGGGAAGCCGGCCACGATGCGGCGGCCCGCGACCTTTTGAACGGTTATCCGGAGCTGATGCAGCGACTGGGCCAACGGCTGGCGGAGTTGCACGTCGCCCTGGCCAGCGATCCGAGCGATTCACGATTTGCCCCCGAGGACTTTACGCCCCTCTATCAGCGATCGCTCTATCAGTCGCTGCGCGGCCGCGTATTGCAAACGCTCGACGCGCTGGGCCGCCAACTGCCAAGCTTCCTGCCGGTTCAGCAAGAGCCAGCCCGTGAAGTGATCACCCTCCGCGGGGCGATGCTCCGTCGAGTGCAGGCGATTCTCACCCAGCGGATCGGCGGCCAGCGGATTCGCTGCCACGGCGATTTTCAGCTTGGTCATCTGCTCTTCACCGGCAAGGACTTTGTGGTCGGCAGCCTCGAAGGCGATCCCAACCTGCCGTTGAGCGAGCGGCGGATCAAGCGCTCGCCGCTCGACGACCTCGCCTGCTTGCTATCGTCGGTTGATACTGTCGCGCGGCGGGTGCTGGCCGACGTGGCATCGGCCGGAGGACCCACGCCCGGCGCCTTGCGGCACAGCGATCTGCCCCTCGCTTCGCGTTGGCTGCAGTGGTGGCTCGATCAGGTGCAGGCCGCCGTTTTGGCCGGATATGAGAACCATCCGGGACTCGTGCCGCTGCTGCCCGAGAGTGCTCCTAGCCGGCAGTTATTGCTCGGCCTCTTCCGCTTGGAGTTGGCCCTGCAGGATCTCGAGCTCGCGCTCCGCGAGCAGCCCGAGCGATTGACCGCGGCGCTCGAATGCGTGCTGAATCTGTCCCGTTCGAGCACGCCGAGTGCTTGAAAAGAATCCGCCAGCTGGTCCGGCGAAGCGTCCTCTTTGGCGCGCTGTTTGCTTCTCATTCTGTTAGCCAGCGAATACGAGCACAGCGCATCCGTGAGATTGGAGCACCGCTCCGCGCTGGTGGAATCTCCGATGCATTACCGGAGGAACGTGACATGAGAAAACTGACCTTTGCCCTGTTGTTGGCCGGTTCGCCATTTTTGTTCGCGGCTTGCGAGCAATCGGTGCAGGAGGCATCGCAGGACGTGCGCGACGCACATCAGAACGCCGTCGAGGCTGTCTCTGAAGAGCAACGCGAGGTGCAGGACGCCGCTAAAAACGCCGCTGAAATCGTGATCACCGAACAGCGCGAGCTGGAAGACACGGCCCGTGCCGAGCAAGAGAAGATCCTCAAGGAGAAGCGGGATCTGGAAGACGCTCAGCGCCGCGAAGCCGAGCGGACGGACACGCCTTAGTCTCGACAACTCAACGAATGTGGCCGGTTGTCTCCCGCGCGGGCGGCTGCCGGCCTTTTTTGTAGCCCTGTTACCACATAAGGAATTAAAGATGTCTGTAACACTACGCAGTTACTTACCGCTGTCCCTGGGCCTCTTGAGCCTCGCCGCCTGGTCGGGTTGCGAAGCGCACGTCAGCACCGATGCCCCGCCCCCTTCCCGTGTGGATGTTCAGGTGGACCGCCCTGGCGTCGATGTCGATGTGAATCGCACGTCGGGAGGAGGCATCGACGTGGACGTCGATCGGAAGCTACGTGGCGTGGACGTCGATGTGGACGTGAAACCGAATCCGTAGGTGGATCCTATCTGACGTCTAACAATGCCAGCTGCCTCGACGATCGAGTCGAGGCCGTTGCCGTTTCTTGATCTTGCGGTCATCCGAACGTCACGAGCCGGCCACGGTAATCTCATCGTTGATGCCAGCCAGGCCATCCACCTGTTGCACGGCACAGAGGGCGAGCTGCCGCTCAGAACGTGTTTGTTAATCGCTATCATCGCCGTTGACGACAGGGTGGACGGCAAAGCCTGTGGAGCATGAGTTGGACGCTGGCGACCTGGACCATCGCTTGGCTGTGTCGAGTGAGGTATTCGTAATCTTTGCTCAAGCGGCGTTGATGTCCAAACCAGGCGAAGGTTCGTTCCACGATCCAGCGTTTCGGGAGAAGTTGAAATCCTGCCGCGTCTCCCAGCTTCTTGACGATTTCCAAGGTCCAACCCGACCAACGCTGGAGCCACTCGATTAATTTCCCGGCATAGCCTCCGACCGCCCAAACTCGCTGGATGGTAGGAACCCAGGCTGCTACCTGGATGAACAACAGCTTGGCTCCATCGCGATCCTGAATGTTGGCTCCATGCACGACCACGCCCAGCAGTAACCCCAAGGTATCTACCAGGATGTGACGCTTGCGGCCCTTGACCTTTTTCCCAGCGTCGTACCCATGTACCCCCCTTTTTTCGTCGTCTTCACCGATTGGCTATCGACGATCGCAGCGGTGGGCTCGGGTTGTCTTCCCTCCGCCACGCGGACCGCGCGGCGAAGGGCATCCACAATCGGTTGCCAGACGCCGTTCTTCGTCCACAGCCAATAGCAGCCGTAAACGGTGGAAAGGGGGGCCAAGGTTGCGAGCGACTGACTCGTGATTCCGGACTCCTGGGGACGAGAGGGAAGAGACGAGATACCTGACGTGAGCGATGCAAATTCAATGCCTCACCCAAAGTCGTGATGTGACGCCTGAACCGCTGCGACAGCCGGGCGCTGGCGGCCCGTGGCGCTGACAAACTGGCCGACGGCGCGTCACGCGTCAAATCTGTCGCAGCAGCACCAGAATCAGCACGATGATCAGGATCAGCCCCAAGCCGCCGGTCGGGGCGTATCCCCAACTGCGGCTGTGCGGCCAGGCGGGCACGGCACCGAGCAGCATGAGGATCAAGACAATTAGGAGGATGGTTCCCAGGAGCGACATGGTGAGGCCTCTTCGGTTGAAGAAAGTGAGTGGTTAACGAATCTTGCGGATCGCTTCGGCGGCGGCCCGGCGAACTGCTGGGCTTTGGTCGGTCGCGGCAGCTTCTAGCGCGGAAACGGCCGGCTCCGCGGACGGATCGAGATCGCCCAGGGCAACAGCCGCTTCATACTGGACAAAATCGAGCGGGCTAGCGAGCGAATCGGTGAGAACGGGCAAGGCCGATTCCACGAGGGCCTCGGTCTTGGGGCCGATTTGCAGCAAGGCCCACGTGCTGGACAGACGCATGACCTTATCTTCCGACGCGAGCAGCTTGCGCAGCCCGGGGATGCCCGCTTTCGCGGGCGGGCCGATCTTGCCCAGGCAATAGCTGGCGGTCAGGACCACATGACGATCGGGGTCTTCCAACGCGGTGGACGCCGCAGCAACAGCCGGCTCCGCTTGCGGGCCGATGCCGCCCAGAATCTGCAGCACTTCGGCCTTGAGGGCCGGATCGTCCGTCTTCAGCAACTCAACCAGGTTAGGCACCGCGGGAGCTGCGTCTGGACCGAGCCGATCGAGCATCTGGAGCGCCGCAGCTCGCCGGTCGGGGTCTTTCAAGGCCCGCTGAGCATGGGGCACAACTCGCGGGCCAAGCGACGCCAGCGCCCGGGCAATGCGATCGGCCTGTGCGGCGTCGGAAGTTTCCAAGAGCTTGTCAAGTTCCCTTTCGACAGCTTGATTGGTTGCTCCGAGGTCGGCCAGCGAGCGCGCGGCGACTTGAGCCAGTCCGCGGTCTTCAGCGGCGAGTGAGACCACCAATAGTTTGACCGCCTGGCTTTGTAACCGCGCGTCATCGGGGCCCAGTTTCGCCTGCGCCCAGACGCTGACGGCATGCATGAACGGATCGTCCGCCTTATCGGCCGCGACAATCGCTGCGGCGGCGCTCTGGTCGCCGATGCGTCCGAGGGCAAAAACGGCAGACGCGCGCACAGCCGGGAAGGGATCTGCCAGCAGCTTCGTTAGTTCCGCTCCAGCCGATTTGGCGGCTTCGCCGATTTCACCCAGGGCGATTACCGCCTGTAGGCGGATCTCGGGTTGCTCGTCACTGAGCGCTTTGGTCAGCGTGGGAACCGCGCTCTTGGCTTCGGGGCCGATCTCCGCCAGCACCAAGCAGGCCCAGTAGCGCGACTCAGGCCGGGCAATTGCTTCGATCAACGCGGGAACCACTTCCGCTCCGGCTTCGGCCAGCGTGTTTAGCGCGGGCATCACTACCGAGGGCTCGCCGTCCTCAAGCAGCTTTAGCACCAACGGAATCACATCTTTCCGATCGGCTTGCGCAGATCGCAGCGCCCAGACGGCAGCCCGCCGGACGTTGACATCCTTGTCGGTCAGCCCGCCAGCAATGGTCGCGAGCGTCAATTTGTCGCTCAGCCCCAGTCGCCCGAGAGCTACCAGGGCCTGCGCTCGCACTGCCGGCTGTTCATCCGTCGCGGCCGTGTGCAGCGCTGCCGCCGACGATTTCGCATCGCCAATTGTGCCCAGCGCCCGGGCTGCCCGCCAACGCAGGTCGGCATCGTCAGATTGCAGCGCCTGAACGAGGTGCGGCGCCGCGGGAGCAGCGCGATAACCCCAGTCGGCCAGCATATCCGCAGCCGCATAGCGATCCGCGGTTTCCGGCCCACGCAGCCGCGCGGACAAGGTGTCCACGGTCAGCGGCTCCGCAGCCAAGACACTCGTTCCCAATCCGACGCCGGCAAGTAGCAACGCCATGACGCAGCAGGGCATAAGACACACCCGTGTTGAAGGTTCGCGGTGAACTGGCGGATAGGTGAATGCAATTTTCGGGCCGCGCGGCCCGGCAGTTGCTGCGAACAGCCAGCGGTTCCATCCAACACGAGGAGTAAGTCCATGCGTCTTTGCATTTCCACCCTGAGTATTTTGTTGCTTGCCGGGACGGTTTTTTGCGTTCAGGCGCAGCCCTCCTACTCTTCTCCCTACCGTGGTTACGCGCCGGGCGATTTTTACTATCAGCGCCACTCGTCCACGCTCGAAGAAGGCATTCAGCGCGGTTACGGCGACGTCGTTCGCTCGTATGGCATGGCCAACCTGCTCAACAGCGAGGCCGCGAAGAATTACGAGCAGGCGCGGAAGGACTACATCGAGAATCGCTTGAAAGCGACCCAAGCCTATTTTGAACAGCGGAGCTACAACGATTCGTATCGCCGCAATCAACGCTCAGCGCCGCTCAGCATGGACCAATACGTGCGCCTGGCCCGCCAGCAGGCGCCCGATCGCCTGAGCATCAGTCAGCTCGATTCGTTCACCGGCACGATCAATTGGCCCGTGGCCCTCAAGCGGCCGGAATATGCCGGTTACCGCGAGCAAATCGAGCGTCTCTTCTCGGCCAAGGCGCAAGGGACGGAGCTCGTCCACAACCAAATCGCCAAAGCCGTCGATGCGTTCAGCGTCGCCCTGAAAGCCGATCTGAGCACGTTTGAGCAGAACGAGTACATCCAAGCCAAGAACTTTCTGGATAGCCTGGCTTATGAATCGCAGCTCGTCCGGCGGTAGCCGCGTCAGCATTTAGTGAGTTAGTCAGCCACGCCGCGGTCTCGATAGCGAGCCTCGGCGAGCCACGTAGTGGCGACGGCTTGCTGCTTCTTGATGCTGAGAATCATCGCGAGCCCATCTGTTTCGACGCGCTCGCGCAGCTCGGCGAGCTTGCCTTCGTTCTTCTTGACGTGCTCGGCAGCGGCGGCCAGCTTGTGCAACTCTTCGTGAAAGCGGGCTGCCAGTTCCAGCAGGTGCTGATCCCCAGCGAGCAGCTTCTCAACGTGAGCTGACATCTCCGGGTCCGTCTTAGCGATCTCGTTGTATTGCAGGTGCAGAACGCTGCGCAAATAGCTGGCCAAGTCCATTGCCAGCGTCGCAGCGGCGTCTTGCACCGTCTGTGTCCAAATAGACAACTCGCCTGGGATGGCCGGCGTGAGCAAGGCTTTTTCCAATTTGGCCATCGTTTCGGTCAGGTTCTGTTCGGGAGCTAAAGTCGTGACACTCATGAGGTCCTCTCAAAGATGGTGTTCTGAGCGCAGTTTCATCCTGGCTGAAGCAGTAATTGCAACCAGCGTGCCACTTTGTCGCTGGCCAACCTGTCAGGGGGTAGTCGCATTCGCCAGAACGGCAACTTCTTCTGCATGTGCCCCATCCGCCCGCAAACGCGTTCCCTCTGCTGACGGTAGAACGGCGGGGCGGAGGAATTGCGAAAGCTCGTGCAGTTGCTCACAGGTTTGCTGCAAAGTGACGGCCACGTAATCTGCCCCGGAACCCGCGAGCTGATCGCGCAGTTCCGGCGTTGGCGAAGCGCCCCAACGTCCCACCACGATCTTCAACTTAGGGAAACGTTGTCGCAGTCGCTTGCAAAGATGTCGCGTGTGCGACAATCCGCCGCGGGGCAGCGACACGATGCAGATGGCGGCGGGCTGCTGGCGTTCAATTTCCTCCAACACCTCCGAAACGAGCATTCCGGTGCTGAGTACGTTTAGCCGGTAAGCGTTCGGATCCAATTGTGCCGCGAGCATCTCGAGAGCCGTGCCATCGGCCGCATCGCGGGCGGCACATCCCAGCAGGTGCAGCGGCGGCCGAGGGGGGACACCCGGCTCCTCAGACGGCTGCAAGGAGGGATCATCGGATCGATCGGGCAGTAGCTCGCGCAGCGCGGTATGAACGAATTCAAATTCTGACTCCGTCAACTGATCGCTTTCAGCATCTTGCCGGGCATGTACGAGGGTCGGAATCAGCACTTGGTCGCACAGCTCGACGGACGACAGTGTCTCCGATTCACGGCGGATGATCTCGGCGGCTTCATCCTCGTCGCGGGCCAGGAGGCGCTGGTAGAGGTTGACGTCCGCGGTGAGCACGGGCTCGTCGCCCAGCAAAACGTCAAAGAATTTGAGGCTGGGCACATATTTACCCAGCACGACGAGGCAGACAGTGAGCGGCGCCGCCAGCATCAGGCCAACGGGACCCCAGAGCCAGGCCCAGAATGCAATCGCCAAGAGAATCGCCGCCTGCGAGACGCCAATGCTCTGTCCAAATGCCCAAGGCTCGATCACGAGGTTGTTGGAGAGTTCCAAGACCACGAATAGGCCCACCACCAGCACCGGCTGCAACCAGCCATCGGAAACCAGCAGGCTCATGGACACGGGGAAAACAGCCGCGAGCCAGGGTCCGACGAACGGAATATACCGTAGCACTCCGGCGCAGAATCCCCACAACAGCGCGTGAGGAACACCGATGAACGTTAATCCAATGCCGATCGACAGTCCGAATGTCGCGTTGAGAATGAACTGCGCAAAGAGATATCGGCTGATGCGGCGGCCGGCGTCGTCGAGCGCTTTGGTGGTGAGCGTCAAGTGGCCTTTGCCCACCAATGACAGCAGCCGGCTGCGCAGATCTTCGCGGAAAATGAGCGAGTAGATCACCAGCACGATGATGAGGCCCGTGCCGGCGAGCACTTCCATGAGCGGCGGTAACCCGCCGAGCCAAGTGCTCAAATCCCACTGCCCGGCGCGCTCTACAACTTCGACCGCCACCGGTTCCTCGCCGGTGGCCGGCTGCGGCTCCAGCGGGTGCGTGGCGGCATTGTTGATCGTCCGCAGGAACTCCTGCACGTTACCGATCAACGATGAGCCATTGGATTGTGCCCGGAGCGATTCAATCTTCGCGGCCACATTATGCTGATACGACGGCAACTCGGCCAGCAAGTTCACAAGCTGCGAAACCACCAGCATGGCAATGCCGACGGCCACTAATGCCGCGAGCAAAACGACCACAATAACCGCAGGCGTGCGCGAGAGCCCGCGCCGCTGCAAGAATGTCACGACGGGGCTGAGCACAAATGTCAGCAGCACCGCCACCGCCGTCGGTATGAGCAGGCCGCGGGCGACATACAAGCAGCCGATGGCCAAAATGACCAGCACAAAGGTGGCCAGCGCGGGCCAGGCCCGTTGCCACGAGGTCAGCGGCCTTGATAACGCCACAGCAGTAACTCCGTGCCCGCGGCCCCTTGACATTACCAGGGCTTCAGCTTCCAACCCAGGATGAATCCAACCGCGAAGCAAGTGAGGGCCACAACTTCCGGCCGCTCGCGCGTGTACTCGCGCAGGTAAATCAGCACATCCTCGACAGGGTTGAGTTCGTAGGAAGTTTCCATCGCGGTGGGTTCCGCGGCATATCCGACATCGCTGCGATAATCCATGACGTTTTCTCCTTAGGGTGAATCAGTTAGTCGTACGCGGCAGGCAGGGGCTCGCCGGGACGAGTCGAACGCCTTCCCCATCGCCGCAGCATGTCTTTCGACCATTGCAGGTTTCGCGACAGCTCCGTTCGCGAGCGGTCGAACATATTCCAGCCGTGTCGCAAGTACATGACCGCTGCCGTGACAAGCAAGACGGCGAAAAGCGCCGCACCGCCGAGGACCACGCCGAACGACTGCGCCAGCGTGAGCCTGGTCGTTTCGTCGATTGCCAGTGCAATCGTCGCCAACCCTAGCGGCACGCAGCACAATGCCATGACGGCGCCGACCGCGAGGCCAACGGCAGGCCAAATCAGTTTTTGTAGGCCCGTCTCGACATCCACGATGAAGAGCTTCCCTTGCAGTTCCCCCAGGGTTAGCACATCGTGAACGAACTCCGCGGCGCTGCGGGCCACGGCACGGGGTGGTGACTCGCTGCGGCCATTTGTTGATTTCAGCGGCGCTTGATCCACCATGCGACGGCAGCTCCCACGATCAGGGCCGACGCCAGACAGGCGCCGGGATGATCGCCGATGAATTTTTCAATGGGTTTGATCCAGGCACGCAGTTCGGCCGGGGTTTGTGGAATGGAAGCGGGCCGCGAACTCGGTGGCGGATTAGCCGGGCGGCTCGGCGCGGCATTGTGGTCAACCATGGACAGTCCCCCTGCCATTGCCATTGGACGATACGGGCCGCGGGTCGCGCGGCTGCTTGAGGTATTGATCGAGCTGGTGACTTACGACCGCCATCCCGCCTTGCAGCAGCGAGCCGGCCGCCATCCGCAGCAGCGTTCCCACCAGTCCCGGCCCCGCTGGTTTTGGTTCTTCCATTTTGACGAAGATCTTTTGATGCTTGGCCAGCTCTAGCAGATCCTTGGCATCCGGCTTAATGGGCAGCGGCGTCCGTGGCGGAACCGCCAGGTACCCGATCGCGGCAGCCGCTCCAATGCAGACCCAGGGGTAATTCCTTACGTACCACGTCCAGTCGGTAATTTGGCGGGCACGGTCCGTCATCTCCCGGGCGTTTTCCACCATCACCTGCACGTCCTCGTGCATCTCCATGCGAACCTGCTGCATTTGGCGCTGCAGATCGTCGGCAGTGGGAGTGGTGCTCATTGGAATTGCGGCATGACGGCTAGGAGTGCATCCGGCTCAGCGACTGCGGAATAACGTTAGCCACTGCGTCATAAATCTGGCGGCTGAGCTTCTCGGACATCGTGGGTTCGTGATGGACGTAGCTCATCAGCGGCCCGGCACAGGCCTGGGCGATGACCACTCCCACGCCCAGCCCGACGCCGAACGCCAGCAGCATTGACGAGACCGGATATTCCTTGACCATCTCGGCGGGCTTTTCCATCGTGTGCCACATGTTCTCGCTAATCCGTTGTCTGCTTTCGTGCGCAACCATGGCGGTACTCCTTAAGAATGAAAACGCAGTATTGAACGGGCTGAGTGCCGTGCCGCCAGCCGGCGGAGAGCGAGGAACTTTCTGAGACGTCACAAACTTCAATAGGAAATAGGTGTGTTTTGACGCTCACAGTTCCCCGGTCCCCGCCGGCCGGAACAGAGGCTTAGCGCCGCAGCACCAGGCCCAGCAGCACTCCAACCAGCACGCCGGTGCCGAAGCAAACCGCTGCCGATTCGGCCGGCCGCTGGCGGATCATCTTTTCCGCTTCCTGATAGCCGTGGCGGACGGACTCGGCGGCCTCGCCAGCCCGCTTGGAAGTTTCCGTAGCGACTTGCGTCGCGTACTCGCGAACGGATTCTGCGGCCTGGCTGATCGACGACGAGCCGTTGCTGGTCAACTCTTCCAGGAAGTGCTCGACGGCCGCGCGGCCCTCACCCGTCTTGCGCTGAATCAGGCCGACGAGCTGATCGACGTTGCCATTGAACGTCTGGAGGTCATCGCCCGTGAGCTGGCCCCATTTGTTTTTGATCTTCCCCTTCATCTCGTTCCAATTGCCTTGCAGCGTTTGCGTATTGACCATCGAACGACTCCTTTGTGCGGCGAGAGGTATCCGGCGGATGGAATTGTCGGTTGCCCGATCTTGGTGAAGGGCGTGGGTAGCAACCGTTGTGCCACTCGTTTGGAGAGTTAACTGAATTCGCGTTGCTAAGCAGCACGGCGTCGATCTCTGGCTAGAAACGGGGGAAAAACCGCTGTCATTCCAGCAATCAAAACGCGATCACGGATGCCGCACGGACTTCCAGATTGGCGGCGGATTAGCCCCGCAGTCGGCAGCACGCGACAATCTGACGCGGCAACGCCCTCGCGTCCGGTCATTCCGGCTTTCCTGTCGCTCGACTTAACCCTGTTCCCTGCTATCTTTGGTCAATTGGGGGGTGTTTCAGGGTAGTGGTCAGTGAACTGCCATGTCCGACGATCAAAGGCCATTGGATAAGCTCCCGGCTGGCGCCTACACCTGCGACCAGGACGGGCTGATCACCTACTTCAATCGCCACGCGGTCAGGATCTGGGGCCGCGAGCCGGCTCTGAACGATCCAGCCGACCGTTTCTGCGGCTCGTTCCGCCTGTTTGATGCGAGCGGCGAGCCAATTGCGCACGACCAGTGCTGGATGGCCCGCACATTACAAACGGGTCAGGAGTTCGATGGTGAAGAAATCGTCATCGAGCGTCCCGACAAGTCGCGGATCACGGTTCTGGCCCATGCCAGCCCCGTGAGGAATGCGTGCGGCGAGATTACGGGTGCGATCAGTGTCCTGGTCGATATCAGCGATCGCAAGCGCGCCGATGACGCCCAGCGCCTTCTGTCGGCCATCATCGAGTCATCGGACGACGCCATCTACAGCCGCTCGGTCGAGGGCACGATTCTCTCCTGGAACACCGGCGCCGAGCGGCTCTATGGATATCAGGCGGAGGAAATCATCGGTTCGCCGATCCAGCGCCTCGTTCCTCCCGACCAGATGGCGGAGGAGGAGGCGACGATGGCCCAGATCATTCGCGGCCAGCGCGTCCAGAACTATGAAACGAAGCGCGTCACTCGATCAGGCAAGGCCATCGAAGTCTCGATTTCCACCTCGCCCATTCTCGATTCCGCCGGCCGGGTCATTGGCATTTCCAAGGTCGCCCGCGACGTTTCCGCCCAGAAGCGTGCCGCGGCAGAGCTGCGACGGGCCGAGGAACGCTTCACGCGATTTACGCGCCACCTGCCAGGTCTCGCTTGGATCAAGGATCTGCAGGGGCGGTATCTGTTCATCAACGACGCAGCGGAGCGGGCCTTTCAGAAGCCCCGGGCAGAAATATGCGGTCGGACCGATCACGAGATCTTTCCGCGCGAGACAGCCGACCAGTTTGCTCAGAACGACAAGCTTGCCCGGGACAACCCCGCGGGAGTCGAAACGGTCGAGACTCTGTTGCACAGCGACGGCGTGCTGCACCACTCGCTGGTGACAAAATTCCCAATCCCTGGCGCCGACGGCCAGCCAACTCTGATCGGCGGCATGGCGATTGATATCACGGCCCGGATGCAGGCCGAGGAGGCCCTCCGCGACGCCGACCGCCGCAAGGATGAGTTCCTGGCGATGCTCGCTCACGAGCTGCGTAATCCGCTCGCCCCGCTGAGCAATTCGCTGCAGATTCTCCGCCTGACCGATGATCTCAGCCCCGCCGTCGAGTCGATGCGCGACATCATGCAGCGGCAGGTCGATCATCTGGTCCGGCTCGTGGATGACCTGCTCGAGGTCTCGCGGATCACCCGCGGGAAGGTTGAGCTGCGCAAGGAGCCCGCCGAGCTGGCTGCGATCGTCGCCAGTGCGGTCGAAACGAGTCGCCCGTTGATCGAAGCCGCCGGGCACCAACTCGCCGTGTCGATCTGCCCCGAGCCTCTTACCGTCGATGCAGACCCCGTTCGATTGGGACAGGTGATCTCCAATTTGCTCAACAACGCCGCGAAGTACACGGAGGATGGCGGCCAGATCTGGCTGACCGCGCGCCCGGAGCAAGGGCACGCAGTCATCAGCGTGCGCGACACGGGCGTCGGCATTCCAAGCGAGATGCGGCCGAAAATCTTCGACATGTTCGCCCAGCTTGATGGCTCGATTCGGCGGGCACAGGGGGGCCTCGGCATCGGCCTAACACTGGCCAAGACGCTCGTCGAAATGCACGGCGGCACGATCGAGGCCAAGAGCGACGGCCCCGGCCGTGGCAGCGAGTTCACCGTTCGCCTGCCGCTGGTCGCCGCAGCGCCGGGACCGACGCACCCGCGCACCCAACGACGCGAATCGTCGGAAAAATTCCCGCGGCATCAGATACTTGTGGTCGATGATGCCCCAGCCGCGGCGCAAATGCTCGCGAAGCTGCTCGAAAAACTGGGGCAAGATGTCCGCACCGCTCACAGCGCGGCGGACGCCCTGCAGCTCGTTACTCACGCGCTGCCCGAAGTGGTGATTTCCGACCTCGGCATGCCGCACGTGGACGGCTTGGAGCTGGCGCGGCGCTTGCGGGCGATTCCTGCTCTCAAGAACGCCACGCTCGTCGCCCTCACCGGCTATGGCCAGGACAGAGACAAGCAACGCACAAGGGAGGCTGGCTTCGATCTGCACCTGGTCAAGCCGGTCAGCCTGGAAACACTGCGGAAGCTGCTGCAGTCGTTGCCCGCTCCCGCGGCCGTTCATTCGGCTCAGCCCGCCCGCAACGCGCCCTAGCGCGATTTGGCAGTTCCCCGCTTGCGCGACTTCGCCGCCGCCTGGCCTCCTTTGCGTCCCCCCTTCTTCATGGGCTCCTTGTTCGTGGGCTTGCCGTAACCCGAGCCGCCGGGTTTCTCGCCGCCGCCCGAAATCTTGTTTACCGTCGCCCAGGCCCGGCTCTCGGCGGTCTTCTTGGACGCGCCTCGCCGACGGTAGCCTTTCTCGATGTGTTCCGCCTGGCGTTTCTGCTTGTCGGTGTATTTTGATTTGTCGCCGCGTGGCATAACGAATTCCTTACATGGTGGTGCCAACAAAAAATGACCGGCAGCTCCCGGAGGTCGGATGAATCCGCCTCGAAAGCCGCCGGTCACCGCTGTGGACGAGTTAACTAGAGCCGACTAGCGGCTGCTGGGAACCGACGCTTCGCTGCCGGTCGAGATGCTCTCGGCCTTCTCTTCCGAGTAGATCGTGCGGACGATGTCCGCTTCCTCGGAATTCTCAACATGCGTGGCGATCAGAATGTTGCCCTGGCGAAGCTTGCCCTCGTAGGCCTGGGCCTCGTACTCGGGAATGCCGAGTCCGACCAGCGCCCCGGTCATTCCGCCCGCGGCGGTGCCCAATGCCGCGCCGGAAAGTGCGGCGAGAATCGGCCCCGCGGCAATCAGCGGACCGACGCCCGGAACCGCCAGCGCCCCGACACCGACCAGCCAGCCCAGAGCGCCACCAAGGAGGGCACCGGTGCCCGCACCGGCGACGGCTCCTTCTGGCGCCTTTGTGGAGTCCTGATGCCCCATATCGCGAAGCCCGCCGCGATCTGGCGCGAGCAGGGAGATATCGGATTCGGTAAATCCAGCGGTCCGCAGGCGGTTAGCAATGCCGATCGCTTGAGCGTCGGTCTTGGCGATGCAATAGACAGCGTACGACATGATTTTGCTTCAGACGGGGTGACTGGGTTAAGGGGCGACTTCCAGCAGGTTTTCAACATTTCCTGCGCCGGCGACCTCGCGAGCGATCGTCTCAATCGTGTCACGTTCGGCTTGACTATCGACGGGGCCGCGGAGCGTGACTTTACCCTTGGACGTTACGATCTTCGCGTTCTGACCGTTGATTGACATGCCTTCGCGGCCCACGACGCGGCTGCGAATCTCGGCCGTGATCTTGACGTCTCGCTCGGTTTCATCTTGATCGATGGGCGTTTTCGTATTCCCGTCCGCATCGCGCTCGTTGATCGCGGTGTTATCCGGAGCGGTCGGCTCGGTCGTATTGGCCGAGTTCGGATCGTTCGTGGCTGGCGTGCCCGTGGCGGGCGTGCTGACGCTCGGACTCGAAACGGGCGGCGTGGCGTCTGTAGCGATCGGTTCGCAGCCCGCGAGGCCGATAATGGCCAGAATGGAAATTGCGGCAGAGCGCATGCTGGTGCTCCCTTAGTTGGTGGTGTGATTGCGGCGACTGTTATTCAAAGACTGAGCATGCGGCGTGCCAACGGCTCGCGAATTGTCCAACTCAACCGTTAACAACTTCGCCGCCGTTGGGATGCAGAACCTGGCCGGTCATGTACGACGCATCGTCCGACGCGAGAAATACGAACGCGGGAGCAACTTCCGCCGGCTCGCCAGCGCGCCCCATGGGCACGTCCGAGCCAAAGCTGGCAACCTTCTTGGGACTAAATGTGGCGGGAATGAGGGGCGTCCAAATCGGTCCAGGTGCGACAGCATTGACGCGAATGCCGCGTTCCACGTGCAGCAACAAAAAAAGCCGAAGTGGCGATGGCTTGTGACCATGCTGCTTCGGCTCTCAATCTCGTGGCGTTTGCCAGCTAAGCCGGCGGGGCACGCATGCCCGTCACCAAGCTCACCAGGAACAGCACGAGGAAGACGACGAACAGCACCTGCGCCATCCAGGCCAGTGTTCCGGCGATTCCGCCGAAGCCCAGCACCGCGGCGACGAGTGCCACGATCAAGAACAAAAGTGCCCAGTACAACATGACCTGCTCCTTTCAAGTTTTGATTTGTTCCGCGCCGGCCGCCGGGCCGCGGTGAATCGAGCGTCCGATTCACTGCTCACGATCTCGCGTGAGCCAGTTTGGCATGTTGCATCTTCCGTGCCAAAACGTGCGGTCGGAGCCCTTGAACTTAGACCTCCGCCTCTTCGTTTACGGTGCTGACCGCAATCGTCGTCAGCTTCTCGTCCGCTGCTTTCTCTTCATCGAGCGTCTCCTGCAGCAGGGCGGCAACGTTGTCGTGGCCGAGTTGCTGAGCGAACGTGCGGGCACAGCCGTAACCGGCAATTTCGTAGTGCTCGACGCGCTGAGCCGCGGCAATGATCGCCGCGTCGCGAACGTCGTCTTCCATGTCCTCTTCCAGGATCGACTTGCCTTCCTCAATCAGGCCTTCCATCGCCTTGCACTTCGGCGCGCGGCCGTTGCTGATTTCCAGCTGGGTGAAAATCTCGTCCAGCCGCTCGATTTGCCCCTCGGTTTCCTCGAGGTGCGCTTCCAGGGCCTGTTTGAGGTCTTCATTGGTCGCGGCCTTCACCATCTTTGGCAGCGCCTTGGTGAGCTGCTTCTCGGCGCTATACAGGTCCTTCAGTTCGTGGACCAACAAATCACTGAGTGTCTTCATTTTCATCGAACCAACTCCCGCTATGAGGAAACTTGTTGCCAATAGCCGCTGGAGCAGACTTGCCTACGGCCCTTGCTAGAAACCAGTTGGCAAACGATGTGCCGGCCAGAATCGTGGCCGATTCAGCGAAGCGCGAGCGCCGAATCGCGACAAACGCAACGGCAAGAGAGCACGGCTGTCGCTACGCCTGCGGCGCCGCAGCATGCACGGGCTCTGGCTCTTCGACCGGCGGCTGATACTCCGCCTGGGCGAGTTTGGGGCGCGCGTCCCCGCGCGGAAGCTGCAGGCCCATCGGCCGCCCCAGCGAAGCAGAAGCATAGAGCGCCTCGATAATCGCCACGTCGATCAGGCCCTCGCGCCCGCCGGGCTCCGGCTGCTTGCGGCGCAAGATGCAATCGGAGAAGTACGTGAGTTCCGGAGCGAACTGGTCGCGCTTGCGATAGGTGCGCTTCGTCGTCTTGCCATCTACCGTAAGATAGTGCGTCAACGCTGAAGAATAGTCGTAGGCCGGATCGACGCGCAGGCTCCCCTTGGTCCCGAGGAGTTCGTAGTAGCCGATTTCCCTGATGCCGAAGCTGGAGACAAACGTCGCCAGGCGGTCGCCTGGAAATCGCAAGATCGCGGCAGTCATTTCATCGACCTCAGCAAAACGCGACTCGCCGTTGTTGGCTGACAAGGCACAGACCTCAATCGGCTCCGCGCCGAACAGATAGCGGGCGGCATTGATGCAATAGACGCCAATGTCGTAGAGGGTGCCGCCCCCTTTTTCGCGATCGAGGCGAACGTTGCCGGGCAGAACGTCGATCGCAAAGACCGACGAAAAGGCCCGTACATCCCCGAGCACCCCCGAGCGAGCCAGGTCGATCGCCTTGAGGTTTGCCCGCTCAAAGTGCAGGCGATAGGCAATCATCAGCTTCACATCGGCCGCGTCCACCGCGTGCTGCATTTTCTCGCACTCGGCCACGGTCACTGCCATCGGCTTCTCGCAAAGCACGTGAACGCCCGCCTCCGCGGCGCGGACCGTGTACTCGCAGTGCATGTGGTTCGGCAGGGCGACATAAACTGCGTCCACTTCGCCGCTCTGCAGGCATTCGTCGTAATCGCGAAAGGTGTGTGCAACCTGGTGGCGTTCCGCGAGTTCGCGCAGCTTGGTTTCATCGTCAGAAATTAGCGCCGCCAGCGTGGAGTTTCGCTTGGCATGTTCGAAGGCCGGTAGTACGGCCGTTTGGGCGATATGGCCGAGACCGACCACCGCATAGCGAATCGGGCGTTTGGAGCGGGATTTCTTCGTTGCAGGTTTTTGCTCGGCAGCCGCAGTCATGTTTCAGTCACTCCATCAAGCGGCACTGCCGGGCCACAGGCGACCCGGCAGTGCGGAAAAATCGTTGCAGACTCAGTTATTGAGCCTTCGCTCGTGTGGCCGCGATGGAACTGACCTTTCCATCCGCACCAGCCGTGACCTTAACCGCGTCACCTTTCTTCAGATCGGCAAGCTTGGCGGCCTTGCCGTCCAGTGTGACGGTGGTGGCAGCGGCAATCGCGTGCGTATGCTCGTTCTTGCCGTCCTTGTCCGCCATCGTCAGTTTGCCTTCAGCCACCGAGACGACGAATCCGTCGTGCGTCTTGTCTTCGGCCACGGTCGTCTGCGCGAAAACGGCAACGGCAACAGCGGCGAACAGCCCCAACAAAAGACTCTTGAGCATCTCTAGCTCTCCTCGAAAGTGGTGCAATCGGCGGGCACGATCGGCCCGTTCCTGGCCGCGGAGCGTTGCACTTTTCATTCCGCGCGGCCTTGCTAGCCGAACTCTGAGCTTCCCCGCTGTGATCGCGCCAGATTGTCTGATTTCAGGGCGACAACCGCAGCCACTGACGACAGATTGCCGCCAGCGTTCACACCAACTTCTCTTATTGGTTCACGACATACAGCCGGGCGCGCTCCACAGTCGGCAGAATGTCGCTCATCCGCTGGTCGCGCTCGGTCCAGGCGATCCAGTCCTGTTTGCCAATGGGCGTGAGCCACCACAGTTCTCCCTGGGCGGAGCTGATGCTGATCGAAGCGGCCAGCAATTCGTGCCGCGAGGAGAAGCCCCACCGCTCCGCCAGGCCGTCGATGTACGACGGGCCGCTCGCCAACTCGCGAGCCGCTTCCTCGAGGGCGTGCCGGGCAAGCTCCGGCGAACCAGCTTTATGCAGAAGCTGCTGGGCCTGCGACTGCACGGGCGGGGCGATATGCTCGTGCTGACTCCACGCTTCCGTGAGACGCGCGGCTTGCTGGTTCTGTTCACTGGTCATGGGTTGCGTCTTCATGCGTCGTTTCTCCCCTTCGAGAAATACTAACCCTCGCGCAGCGGCAGCGGCTCCGCGCCGGCTTGTGCGAACAGTCGCTCGGCTTCCAACAATCGATCGGCAGCGCCTTCGCCGTGGTCTTCGACGACCACCAAGAGCTTGCCGCTCTGCACCGCCTGGTCATAGAAGTTGGCGGCTTCTTTTTCGACGCCGCGGGTCGCCATCGCACCGAGAAAGCTGCCGACGAGTCCCCCCGTGATGAGTCCGGCGCCGCCCAGAACTGCGAAAGCCGGCCCGCCTACCGCCATGCCCAGCGTTGCCGTGGCTGCGCCTCCGACTGCGGCGCCCAGCGTTCCCCCCGCTGCAGCCGCTGCCGGTGCGTTCTTGCCGGCCGGCGCTTGATGCTCGAAGCGCTTAAAGTGCGCTTCCTTGATTTCGTCGGAGCAGACGACCGTGATCTGCTCCGACGCAAACCCGGCAGCCAGTAAGGCGTCCACCGCCTGCTTGGCATTAGCGACACGCGCAAACACGCCAGCCCGAGTTGGTGCGTGGATGGTGCTTGGTAATGAAATAGTCATAGTCACAGCTCCCTTCGGCCAAGCATCAGTTGCAAAGTGGATGCCAAAGATTGCTGAAAAGAGAATTCATTAACACATTCTTGGCCCGTGGTTTGCAAAGTTCATGTGGTGTCCGCCTGCTTATCACCGTCAGGAGTTACCCACCATGCTCACCACGGCCCACACTTCGTATTGGCAAGAAACGGCCAGCGAACATGCTCGGCACTACGCACCACTGGAACTCGATCTGGATGTGGATGTGGCCATCATCGGCGGCGGCATCACGGGACTGACGGCTGCCGCGGAGCTAAAGGCTGCTGGAATGCGCGTGGCGGTGCTAGAGGCGGGCGAGATCGGCGGCGGCACATCGGGCTATACGTCGGGCCATCTGGACTCGACGACCGATTTGCCGCTGGCCCGGATGGTGACGGATTTCGGGGAAGCAAAAGCACAGGCGATCGCCACAGGTCTGCGGCAGGCGATTGACCTGATTGAGCAACGCTCCCGGCGCTACGGCGACTGCGAGTTCCGCCGTGTTTCGTCGTATCAGTTCACACAATCCGTCGAAGGACTTGAAAAGCTCCGCGAACAATGTGCTGCCGCCCGCAAGCTGGGCTACGACAGTTGGTTCACGCGGAATGTCCCGCTACCGATGCCCGTCGTCGGCGCGATGGAAACGGCTCATCAAGGACGCCTGCACGTGCTGCGATACCTGCAGCAACTGGCCGCGGAAATCGATGGCGACGGCTGCTCGGTACATGAGAACACGAGTGCGTCCCCTCCTAGTCGCGGCAAACCGTGCATGGTGGAAACACCGCGAGGCAAAGTGACCGCGGATGCGGTCTTCGTCGCCACGCATTCGCCCTTCCTGGGCATCTCGCAATTCGAGTTTCGTGTGTTCCCCTATCAGTCGTACGTGATTACGGCGCGGGTTGATGACGAGGTGGCCGACGCGCTCTATTGGGACGATGCCGATCCCTACCACTACATCCGCCTGGCCAGTCCGTCCGATCCCAGTTTGGTGATTATCGGTGGCGCGGACCATAAGACGGGCCACCCGGGCGATGAGCGGGACCATTTTGAGATCCTCGAACGCTTTGTTCGCGACAGATTCACCGTCCGCGTGATCGAGCAGCGCTGGTCCGGGCAATACTTCATTCCCGCCGACGGCTTGCCGCACGTGGGGCGCGTCCCCGCGATGGAGGGCATCTTTCTCGCCACAGGATTCGCAGGGACGGGTCTGACCTGGGGAACTTTGGCCGGTATGCTCGTCGGCCGAATGATTCGCGGAGAAAAGCATCCCCTGGAGAGCGTTCTGAATCCAGGACGTCTGACGCTGATCGCGTCCGCCAACCAGGTCATTACGGAAAACCTGGACGTAGTGCGCCGCTTCATTGCCGACCGGTTCACGGAAGAGGCACCGCGCAACGATGCGGAACTCCCACCTGGCTGCGGCGCAATCATGAACCACCAAGGGCGACAGGTTGCCGCCTATCGCGATCCAGCAGGTCACATGTTCCGCTTCTCACCCGTCTGCTCGCACGCCGGCTGCATTGTGCATTGGAACGAAGCCGAGCACACCTGGGACTGTCCCTGCCACGGCGGGCGATTCACCGCCGAAGGACAACGATTCGCGGGCCCGCCGCCGAAAGACATGGCGGCGGACCACTCGCAATGATGTGTTGGTGGCCGCGTTCGCCAGAACGCGGGCCAGCGATCGACCCGCACTCTGGCGAGTGCGGCTACGGAAATCACGCGTTGCCAGCGCGGCCCGCGAGCAGTGTTTCCAACGTCGCCTCCAATTGATCCACTTTCAGCGGTTTCAGCAGATGGGCATGAAATCCGGCCTCCGTGGTTCGCCGCCGATCTTCCTGCTCACCCCAACCCGTCAAGGCGATGAACACACAGTCCTTTCCCTCCGGCAAAGCGCGAATTCGGTTCGCCGTTTCTATTCCGTCCATTCCCGGCAGGCCCAGGTCGAGAAACAGCACCCGCGGCCTGAACTCGGCGAATGCCGTCAGCGCGGACGAGCCGTCGTGCGCTACGCGAGATTCCTTACCCAGCGCCCCCAAGAGCCGCGCCAGGCTGGCCGCGGCGTCCTTGTTGTCATCTACTATGAGCACGCGGATCGAGTTCATGCTGGGCCGGGTTGACGGGCAACGCGTAAGATCGACGCTACTCAAGATACTTTGGTCTGGCGCATGCAGCAATGAAGTCACCTCTAGAGTTTGAGCCTCCATGCTGACAGAATTCGAAGTCGCGATTCGTTTGAGCTCGGCAGTCGTGGCTGGGGCGGTGCTCGGCTGGGAACGGGAAGCCCACAACAAGCCCGCCGGCCTCAAGACGCACATACTGGTGGCGCTAGGATCCGCTGGTTTCATGCTGTTGGGAGTGCAGTTGCACGAGCAACTCGTTGCCCAAAACCAGGCCGGCAGCGCGGACTTGCTCAAGCTCCTGGCGGGAATCGTCGGTGGCATCGGCTTTTTGGGAGCCGGTTCCATCCTGCGAACCGGCGGCGAAGTGCAAGGCCTGACCACTGCGGCGACCATTTGGATGGCTGCGGCGGCTGGAATCGCTTGCAGCCTGGGCCTCTACGTCCTGGCGGCGTTTTCCGTTGGACTGGCGCTGGGAACGCTACTGTTACTGGGTGTCGTCCAGCGGATGTTTTTCGACACCAAGCGATCCGTCATTCTCGCCCCGACGAAGCCCGCAGAGCAGGCACGGGACGAAATCTGAACCTCCCACGACATTCTTACACGGGTTCGAGGTCAATCTGACGACCCGCGGCGCGCCGTTTGCCAAATAGGCGTTCCGACATTTCGCACCCGGCGGCAGTGATCGACGTCGATACTCCCACTCCATCTTCAGACGTTCGTTGCTTGGCGTAAGTACTGAATGTGGAAAAACTTACAAATACCATGTTTGGTTGGTACGCCATCAATGACATGTGCGACAAAATGTCGCGTCGCGACAGTTTGGCGTACAATCAGGTCGTCTATATGTCGTCCCGCCAATGTTGTTGGGCGAATACCAAAATGCCTAAACCGCGGGCGCAAAGTATGGACGCTTAGTTCCTCTCCATTCATTTCCACCTCCTGGCACATGCCGTCGCCCGTCCAGCCTTCCGACATTCGCAGTTGGTGGATGCCTTATGTGCTGATTGCCGTGCCGCTCGTCTTGTTGGTAGTGAATTGCCTGCGTGGCGCTTACTGCGACGTGCAGATGATTCGGGCCGCCGGCCTGAAGAGCGAAATGAGCCGACTCGAATCCCAGACCCAGTTTCAAGTCAGCCGAGTGGAAACCCTGTTGGAGTTCAACGGCGCGGCTGACGAGCCTTGGTCGGCGCTCCGCGAAGAGCCCTGGCTGCGTTCGTTTTGGTCGGCCTTGCAGACACGGGATTCGCAGCGGCTCTATGTTGCAATCACCGATCCGGCGGGCCGCATCGAGCTGCACACGAATCCGCAAGCCGAAGGCCAAAGGCTCAGTCACGATTGGTATGACGAGCGCGTGCCGGATACCGGGGCCGACGACGTGGTCTATGCCAGGTCCAGCCCGCTCTCGGTCGATGAACCGGCCTACAACTTGCGCGTGCCGATCAGAATCGGCGAGCGGTCGATCGGCGATTATCACGTCGGACTCAGCGCCAACTGGCTGCGGAACAACGTCGCGAGTTTGGAGCGGCAGGCATTGGTCGGCTGGGCCTGGTTGCTGGCGCTGGCGATCGTCGCCAACGTGGGCGCCGTATATGGTTTGATGCTGCTCGCCGGGCAGCGGCAATATCTGGCCCAGCGACTGCAAAACGCGATCGGCGCGCGAGCCCGCGAGTTGGCTCAGCTCGGCGGCGGTTTGGCCCACGAGATTCGCAATCCGTTGCACGCCTTGCGGATGAATCTGCACACGCTCAAGCGAGCAATCGGGCAAACCACGCCGCTCAGCCGCGAGCAGATCGCTGACACGATCAGCGAATCGGACGCCGTAATCGATCGGCTCGACGTCCTGCTCCGCGACTTGGTGCAGTTGACCGCGCCCTCGCAGGGGGAACGATCCAATCTGAACGTCGTCAAGGAGCTGCAGGCGACGGTGAACTTGCTGAAGGAAGAGTTTCGTAAAGGACAGGTGGAACTCCGCGCTGACCTGCCCAACAATCCCGTGCAAGTCAGTGCCGAACCGACAACCTTCCGCCAGGTATTGCTCAACCTGTTGACATTCGCTCAGCACGCCGCAGGCAAGCAAGGCGTAGTCGAGGTTCAGGTCACTTCGAATTCCGACCACGCGGAAATCACTGTCGCGAATTCCGGCTTCACGCTCACTGACGAGCAGCGCGCCCAACTTTTCGATCCATTTCAGACGCCCATTGATTCCGGCTCCGGGCTGGCCCTGGCCCTGGTGCAGTCACAGGTCAGCAAACTGGGTGGGACAGCCAGCGGCCAGCGGCGCATGCCTGGGGGCACAACCCTCCACATCCGCCTGCCGTTAGCCACTACTTTCGATTCAGGAGCTCCTACATGAATGCCAAACGCAAGATCCTCGTTGTCGAAGACAAGCAGCAGGAACGCCTGGCGATTGCCCGCCTGCTCTGGCAGGAAGACTACGAAGTCGAAATGGCCGAAAATCCCGAGCAGGCCATCGGCCTGATCGAGCAGCCCTTCGACCTGGTCATTAGCGACCTGCGCATGGGCGAGAACAGCGGCATCGATCTCCTCCGGCTGTGGAAGAAGAAGCGGCCGGCCACGCCCTTCGTGCTGATCACGGCCCACGGCGAGATCGACTCCGCCGTCGAGGCCATGAAGCTCGGCGCCGAGGACTACCTGACCAAGCCCGTGAATCCCGACGAGCTGCTGATTCTTATCGCGCGCTGTATCGAATTCCGCCGCAAGGACGATACCATCCGCCAGCTTCAAGAGCGGCTCGACGACCGGCTCGGCTTCGAAAAAATCATCGGCGCCTCGCGCACCATGCTCGATGTCTTTGACCAATGCCGCCTGGCCGCCCAGGCGGAATGCACGGTGCTCATCACCGGCGAATCGGGAACCGGCAAGGAGCTGATCGCCGAGGCCCTGCATCAGAACAGCCCTCGCAAAAGCGGACCGTTCGTCACGATCAACATGGCCGCGGTCCCCGAGCATCTCGCCGAAAGCGAGCTGTTCGGCCACGTCAAGGGCGCATTCACCAGCGCCATCTCCGCCCGCGTCGGCCGCTTCGAGGCGGCCGACGGCGGCACGCTGTTCATCGACGAAATCGGCGACTTCGCCCTGCAATCGCAGGCCAAGCTGCTCCGCGTGCTGGAAAACCACGTCGTCACGCCCGTCGGCAGCAACGACGACAAGCACGTCGACGTCCGCGCGATCGCCGCCACCAGCCGCAAGCTGGAAGAAATGGTCCGCAACAACAAGTTTCGCGAGGACCTCTACTATCGACTCAACGTCATCACCATTCACTTGCCCGCCTTGCGCGAGCGTCCCGAGGACATTCCGCTGCTCGTGGCGCACTTTCTCAAACATTTCTCCACGTCTCTCAACAAAGCCGACCTGGAGATCGACTCTCATCTCATGCAGTTCTTGCAAACGTTCGCCTGGCCGGGCAACGTGCGCCAGTTACGGAACACGATCGAAAGCATGGTCGTGCTCGCTCCCAGTAGTCGCCTGACGATCGAAAATCTGCCGCCTTCCCTGGAGAGCGATCCCCTCGTCGACAGCAATCGCTTCGCGGGCGGGACCACCTCGCTCGTCGAGCTGCAGCGGGCCGCCGTCGAAAAAGCCCTCGCCGACAACAACGGCCACCGCACCCGGGCGGCTGAATCCTTGGGCATTTCAGTCCGCACGCTCCAGCGGAAGCTGAAGGCCTGGGGAATGGAAAAGGAGAAGGACAAGGAAGAGAGAGAAGAAGAAGTCCACGCCGGTTCTTAAGTCCGTTGTTCGTCAGGCTCGCCGCGTCATCCTCGCTCGGCGGGCCTCATCGCCTCGTGCCTGCTCGTCCTCGTTCATTCGCACGAAAGGAATCGACCCATGGCGGTCCTGCAAGAATCGTCTCTCAGCACCAGCGAACTCACTGATCTCCTCGACGCTCTTACCGCCTTGCGGCAAGGCAAGCGGGGCGTCCGCCTGCCCGTCGGTTGGACGGGCCTGGCCGGCAAAGTCGCCGACGCCTTCAACGACGTCGTCGAACTAAACGAACGCATGGCCGGCGAACTTGGCCGCCTCAGCCGCGTCGTCGGCAAAGAGGGTAAGCTCGGTCAGCGGCTGTCGCTGGGCAACGTCGATGGCTTCTGGGACGACTCGGTCGAATCGGTCAACGAGTTGATCGACGACCTGGTACACCCGATTAGCGAAACGGCCCGCGTCATCGGCTCCGTCGCTCAGGGTGACCTCTCGCGTAGCATGGCCCTGGAAGTTGACGATCGTCCGCTACAGGGGGAGTTTCTGCTCGCCGCCCGCACGATCAATCGGATGGTCGATCAGCTCAGCTCTTTCGCTTCGGAAGTGACCCGCGTGGCGCGCGAAGTCGGCACCGAAGGCAAGCTCGGCGGACAGGCTCAAGTGAAAGGCGTTGCCGGCACCTGGAAGGACCTGACCGAGAGCGTCAATAGCATGGCCAGTAACCTGACGAGCCAGGTGCGCAACATCGCTGAAGTGACCACGGCTGTCGCCAAAGGCAACCTCTCCAAGAAGATCACGGTCGATGTGAAAGGCGAGATCCTGGAGCTGAAGAACACGATCAACACGATGGTCGACCAGCTCAGCTCGTTCGCGGCGGAAGTAAC
>CAYLLN010000092.1:0-26424 GCA_964384375.1 uncultured Pirellulaceae bacterium | reverse complement strand
CTCGCCCTAGCTTGAAATCTCCCCGCCGCCTGTCCAGCTTTTGGGGTCCACCTCATTGCTCTTTCTCCAGTTTTTCTATCGCGTTCGCCGCGTTCAAAGAAGCCTGCCGCAGACGCTGCCAACTGGGGAGAGAATGACCCTGTTGTTGGGCGCTGGGATGACTTTTCCACTGCGGAAGGTCTTGGGTTTCCTTCAGAAATGACACCACCTCCAAGTGGAGTCTACGCATCCTATGTGCCTTCAAACTCGCTTATCGCGCCACTCTCTGTGCGTTCGCCCCCATACGAACATGCGGTCGTTCGTCTTAAGGACATGCGGGGTCGAACGGTTCTCGATGCTTTTGTCCCTGCTGGCACCTCCGCGCAAATCAGTGCTCCCCTGGGACGATATACGCTTTACTACACAACTGGAAAGAAATGGTACGGCGATCGGCTCCTTTTTGCTTCACACAACTTCATGAAGGCTGAGTCCGTCTTTGATTTTTACGTCTCCGGCGAAACGATTATTGGCAGCAGCGTCACGATTTACTCTGTGGCCGATGGAAATCTTGAAACCACGAAAGTCAGCGAGGACGAGTTCATGAGCAGCGATTCAAACTAATTTTGTAGTTCCTTATCACCTCGGCAGCGTCAGCACAAACAGCGCCCCGCCATCGTCCGGCGAGAGGAGTTCGAGCTTGCCACCCAGGTCGATCGCCAGGCGACGGCAGAGGGCCAGGCCCAGGCCGACGCCCGGCGCGCTCGTCGCTGCTTCGTGAACCGACTTGGAGAACGGCTGAAAGAGCCGCTTGCGCCCCGCAGACGAGATGCCCGGGCCGTGATCGGCGAGGCCAATCGTCACCGTCCGCGGCTTCACGTCGATCCGCAGGTGCAGCCGCTTGTCGCTGGCGGCAGAGGCATACTTGCAGGCGTTATCGACCAGGTTGAACAGAATCTGCTCAACCGCGGCGAGGTCCGTCGGAATCGTCGTCGCTCCGGCCGCCTCATTCCACTCCACGAGTAGCTTCATCTCGGCCTGCGCCGCGCGATCAGCCAGCCGCGCGTGGCAATGATCGACGAGGGCCGCCAGTGCGACCGGTTCGCGGCGCTTGCCCGAGCGGCTTCGCTCCAGGCGGGCGTATTGCAGCACGTTCTCGACGAGGTGCGACAGGCGGTCCGCCTCGACCCGCAGCGTGTTCAGATACTTCTGCCGCTGCTCCGCGTCGGGAACCATTCCCTCGGAAAGCATCTCGGCATACATCCGAAACGTGGTGAGCGGTGTCCGGAGTTCGTGCGTGACCGCCGAGACGAACGCTCCGCGCCGCTCGCTGAGCGTGATGATGCTTTGCAGCATGATCGCCGCAGCTGCCGCGGTCAGTAGCAGGCAGAGCCACGCAACGACGAGCGAGACGCGAATCGGCGACCACGTGCTGCTTGCCACAACCGGTGCGGGAACGGAGAGCTGTACGGGAATCGTCGCCAAAAGGCGGCTGAGCTTGATCGGCTCGGTCGCGGAGATCGGCGTCAGTTCGACCTGCGGCAACAAGTCGGCCACTTCCGCCGTCAATTGTGTCTTGAGCGCCGGCCAGTCGAGCCAGCACCCCTGAATCACCACCTCGTCGCCAATCTGCACCCGCCGAGCCAACACCAGCCGCTCGCCCAGCCAGAGCGGCCGACTCACCCCTTCGACGACGCGAACCGTCGGGGTAATCGACTTGTAGTTGCTCCGCTGCTGAGCATACGACCGGCCCGCCTCGCGCTGCACGATGGCCGAACGATTCGGCAGGTCGTTGCCCGACCGCGACTGCACTCGCTGCGATCGGCCGCTCTCAATGTTCCCTCCGTAGGCAATTTGCTGCTGGGCTGGTGGCTGTGCAGCTTGTGATTCATCGCGAACCTGCGCTGCTTGCGCCGCTTGCTGTGGGACATCGGCATTCGGACTCGTATCCGCCGAGTTCGGACTGGTCGGAATCTCGTAAGACTGGTTGCCCCCCTGCTGCCCCGGGCTGTTAAAGAGGTATGAACTCGGCGGCTGCGGCGGAGCATAGTCCTGCTGCAGAATCTGCGGGCCGAGGTCCTCGTAGTTGTTCGAGATGATCGGATTGGCCGGCGCCGTATTCGACGCCAGCGTGCCGGCCTCTGTCCGCGCGTCGTACCACGCCGTCGTTGGCAGCGCCTGCTGCGGTAGCATGGCCAAAAGCGTATCTCGCTGAAGTGAAGGGCACAGCTCATCGAGCCGGGCCGCAGCCGTGCTAATCGCCGCTGGCGAAATGCCGTTGTCGATCGCCAGCGTATTGAACGTGCCAGTCGGATTCTGCGGGCTGGTGACAGAACCGTCCGGATGCACCTCGAAGTGTACGAGGACATACTGCGGCGGCGCGAGCAGCAGCGGCGAAAGCTCTTGATGCTGGGCCGGCTCCTTGGCCCCTTTGCCGCCGGTCTTGCCCTCGGTCACGCCCGCGCCGGTTTCGACAAGATAGGCGGGGCGATAGACGAAGTCGGGCCGAGCCGCCTCTTCGGCCAACAGCGGCGTCAGCAGAAGGTCCATTCGCCAGAGCGCCCGGCTCACGTCTTCTTCGAGTTCCGCTTGCTTCCGGGCGAGCGACTCGGCCCGGTCGAGTTCGAGTGCCTTGACCGTGAGCCAGGCCATTGCCGGGACCACGACCGCCAGACCGAGGCCAAACAGAAGCCAGATTTGCCACGGTCGTTTCATGGACTCATTCTACTTCATCGCCGGCTGCAGTTTCGGCGAGCCGCTTCGCTTCGCTGATCCGTTTGCCGTGCCGTTGGTCGTACCGTTGCGCTGTTCGATCGCCTGAAACATGTATCCCTTGCCGCGCACGGTGAGCAGCACGGCCGGATCGGCCGGGTCGTCGCGCAGCTTCTCCCGAAGCCGGGCAACGTGCATATCGATCGTTCGCGTCGGCAGCCCGTCGGGACAAATCCGCCAGACGTTCGAGAGCAATTCCTCGCGCCCAATCGCGCGGCCGGCATGATTCGCCAGATACCGGAGCAATTCGACTTCACGCTCCGACAGATCGACTCGCTGACCGTCGCGGAAGCGCAATTCTCGTCGAGCGAAGTCTGCCGTGCCGCCGGGAATCGGCGCCGCCGCCAGATCAGCCGGCCGCTCGGGGCAACGACGCAGCACTGCCTCGACCCGCGCGAGCAGTTCCTTCACGCTGAACGGTTTGACGACATAGTCATCGGCGCCCGCCTTCAGTCCCTCGACCCGATCCGTCTCCTCACCGCGAGCCGTCAGAATGATGACCGGCTGCGTGGGCCTCGTCGCCCGGACCGAGCGGAGAATGTCGAGCCCGCCGCGCCCCGGCAACACCAAGTCGAGCAGTAGCAGATCGTAGCTCTGTCGCACCGCCATTTCGTGCCCGAGGTCGCCGTTGCCGGCCTCCAGCACTCCAAAGCCGACATAGCGGAGGGCATCGACGATTCCGCGGCGAATGGCCGGATCGTCTTCAACGGCAAGGATGGTCTTCGTGGTCATGGTTGGTGGCGATAAAGGAGGAAGGGAGCCCCACTGCCGGCCATGCATGCATCATCCAAAGCTTTCGCGGGAAGCGAAAACCGCCACAAACCGTTCCGCAGAAACCGTTTGCGACGAATCCGGCTGTATGCACGTATGCAAGTTATGCAACTAAAGACTATTTGTCTGAAGTTAGTGCATCCAGCTACGGCCTGGGTTCGTTCCTAGTTCGCTCCGCAGTCCAAAATCTCGGAATCTCGTTACATCAAAGAGCCCGCCACCTCGCATTTGCTTCGAGCTAGCAGAATCTGTCATTCATACTTTTCGCCGTTTCGCATGAATTCGCCCGTCGATGAAAGACGCTAATTCGCTGTCCGTCAACGACTTGCGAATTCATGCTCGTGGGCAAAATTATGAATCTTATGAATCAGCCGTCATGATGGCGTTTAGCCCCGCTGTCAGTGCACAATTCACCATGTATAAGACGACTGGCGCTCGAATTTGTTTCCTCCTCGATGTGGAATTCCCGAAATAGTTGTTCACGGATTCGCCGTGACAACGCCCCCATTCGGCAGGGCCGTGTAAGCGTCGGCCGGTGCCAATCCCAGCCACGGATCGCGCTCCGGCGTGAGGAACACCTCGGCATAGACCCGCGTGTTCAGCGTCTCGACGTCCGGCCGATACGCCCCGTCAGCGAGCCACCCGTGGATTCGCCGGTGGAGCTGATATTCATTCCTCACGGTGTCCAATGCGATTGACTCTTGAAGGGATCGCACCAGGCGCACCAGCGGGTCTTCGACGATACGCTTGGTGATTGCCAGCCGCCCGGCCACTGCGGCCGTTGGGTTCTCGCTCCGGATCAGGTCGCGTGAGGTCTGATCGAGTTGAGAATCCTCCGCATACAATGCCGCAATCGCTTGCCACATCGCTTCGTCCTGAAACTCCTCGGGCGACGGCGCTGTCGGCAATGCTGCCGCGATGAGGCGGCTCTCCACACGTGCCTTGGGCAGGGCAATCCGGTTTGCTGCCACCGCCAGGTTCCCCTGCGGAGCATCCTGCTGTGTTGGCTCCGCGCCGGCTCGCTGCTGGGCCTGCGAAGTTTGAACTGCACGCTCCAGACTGACTTGCCGCACGCGCGACAGATCGCTGGCAAATTGGCTTCCAATCTCATCGAACCGCATCCGGTGATACTTCACCAGTGTCGCATTCCGCTCATCCGTCGGCAAATTGGCGACATTCTTCGCCAGGGACGCCCCGTCCGCGATCTTCCGCAAAAACGCCTTCGGGCCGTACAAGCCGGGCAGTGCATCGACCACCTCGCCATCAGGCGTGAGGATGTAGTGAATGCTGTTCCCCGTCAGCGTCCGCTCCAGCTTTCGACCATCGCCAAAGTCGATCGTCACCTTCGGCACCGGCCGGACGCTCTTCCAGTGCAGCACGTAGTTCGCCCGCAACGCCGCACTGATTTCCGCGTTGGCATACAGCGTCGTGCGGAAAAACCGGCTGTTGGCGCACGAGAACTCCTCGTCGAGATTCCCCAGCATTCGCAGGCTCAGAATCGGCTTGCCGCTCGCCTTTGCCGCTGCCTTGGCCGCTTCCAGGTCCGTATGCCAGAAGAGCCGCGACCGCGAGCAGTACTTCTGCTTGCCGAACTGATCCATCAGGGCTTCGACGCGGCTGATCCGGCCGTTGTAGTCGGCCAGCAGTGCCGCTTGCTTGTCCGGCGCGGCCTTCGGCACTTCTTCATCCCGCACCTTCGCGATCAGGTCGCGAGTCTGGGCCAGTTCATCGAGCACTTCCTGCCCCTTCTGCCGCAACTTCTCAATCGGCAGCGTCTTCGTCGAACCGTCGGCGATGTACTCGATGACAACATGCGGCAACACCCCATATTCGCCGCACGCGCGAGCCGTTACCGATCCGCCAAGAATCATCCCGACAACCGCCACTCCCACGATCCAGCATCGCATGACTATGTCTCCTCGCGAGGAACGATCCCCTCTTCAACTCTCGGCCGATTCTACGCACGCCGCGACTCCCGCTACGTAAAGCGTTTGTAACCAGTACGTCCCCGCAGGCCCGGCGGGGCGATTCCAACGCAAAGACGCAGAGGGCACAAAGAGCCGCAAAGAATGCAAATGCACCTTCTCTGCGCACTTCGCGATCTTGGTGTCTTTGCGATTCTTCAATCCGACGTCACTCCATCGCGTTTTGAACGCGATTGACCGTTTGTCCCCCTACGCGCTCAGTTACAATGGATTGGAGCGACCCCTCACCCCAACCCACCGCCCCGTGAATCGCCACACTCCCCTCTGGCTCGCCCTTGTCCCACTCGTCGCGCTCACCGCGTGCCATGAGCCCGCGATGAAGGGGCTCTCCGAGCGGGCCCAGAAGATGAAGGACTACGAAAAGCGGACGATTCGCGTTCCCAAGAACCACCCGAAGAAGTCGGTCCAGAAGGGAACCAAGAACAACGACGATCTCTCGATGGCGGAGCGCCGCTCGCTCGACAAGATCTCGCAGGCTTACGATGCGACGCGACCCGTCTCGCAGGGCACCGGCAAGCCTGAGGAAGTCGCCGTCAAGAAGGTGGCCGCGGCCATTCGCGCGAGCCTCGAAATCGGTCCCACGCTCGTCGTCTGGATCATCGATCGCACGCCTAGCGCTCAGAAGATCGTCACCGAAGCTCGCACTGCCGCCCGCAACCTCTACGATGCCGATGACATCCGACAGCTGTCGCTCAACAGCGGGCAGACATTGCAAACGTCCGTCATCGCGTTCGATGATAAGGCCGAGTTCCTGATCGACACCCCGACCGGCGACTGGCAAGCGGCTCAGACCTCCCTCGACAAATTTCAGCCGTCCGAGGTTGGTCGCGAAAACACGTTTGCCGCGGTCAAGCTCGCGCTGAATAAATTCCTGCCGCTCCGAACCGCTGCCGAAAGTCGCCGCGAACTGATCTTCGTCGTGTTGACCGATGAGGCGGGGGACGACACAACGCTTGCCGATGAGTTGGCCAAAATCGTCGAACGCGAGGCGATCCCGATCTACTGTCTCGGCTCACCCGCTCCTTGGGGACAAGTCAATCCGCTCGCGGCTGATCCGAAGAAGGGAGACCCGACCAAGACCGACGACTCCGTGCCGCGCTACGGCCCCGAGTCGATTGCCTCCGAAAGGGTTGATCTCGACATGATGTCGCCACAATCCAACTACGGCAACAGCTCCGGTTTGAACATCAGCCAAGTCGATTCCGGCTTTGGCCCGTTTGCCCTCGAACGCCTCTGCCGGGCGGGGGGCGGGCAGTTCCTGACGATTCGCCCTGATGTCGGCTCGGACTACAAGTACCGGGGTCAGTCGTTCAACTACTGGCCCTCCGGCAGCGAGCTGCGCTTCGCCGGCAATCCGGTCAAGTACGCTCCGGACTACGTCTCCGCGGAAACGCATCGCCAGCAACTGGCAGAGAACAAGGCTTACCAGGCCCTGCTGAATGCGGCCCAGCTTCCCCGCTACTCGATTCAGGACTATCCCGATCTGCGGTTCCCCAAGTCCAACGAGGCCCACATGAAGCGGACACTCGACAAGGCCCAGCAATATGCCGCGAAGCATGCTCCGAACGTCGATCGCTTCTATAGCGCTCTGATCGCCGGCGAATCGGATCGAGCCAAGCTGACGAGCCCGCGCCTGCAGGCCGAGTACGACCTGGCTCTCGGCCGAGCCATGGCGATCAAGGCCCGCATCGACGGCTACAACTCGATGATCGCGGCCCTCAAGCGCGGCAAGACATTCGCCAACGCCAGCAGCACGACCTGGATGCTCGAACCGGCTGAGGCCTACGAAACCGAAAGCGCGATCAAGAAGCTTGGTGAGCGCGCCAAGGAGCTGCTAGAACGTGTGAAAACCGACCATCCCGGAACACCCTGGGCCGCAATTGCCGAGCACGAGCTACGCTCACCATTTGGTTGGACGTGGAAGGAACAGTAAGGTTCTGCCGGCCCCGCGGGACATGTAGGGTGGGTCCAGCGAGCGATAGCGAGTGCTGACCCACCGGGAAAGATTTTTGATTTAACGCAAAGATCGCAAAGGCCGCAAAGAGGACATAGGATGAAGAAGTCTTTCTTTGCGACCTCTGCGCCCTTCGTCCCTTGGCGTTGAATGGATAGACGTGGCAGCACCAACCAGGCCGCCAATCCCACACTCTTTTCGTGCGGCTTCGTACTTCTTGCACTAACTCCACTCGAACGCGTCTCCAACCTCAATCGCTCCCCCTTCCAGCACACAGCACCGCAGCCCACCGCGTTTCTTGAGCGCCTCTTTAATGCCTGGCCAGGTTCGTTTCTCCAAGTAGCCGCACGGCTCGCATAGCTCCAGCCCCTTCAGCACGACCCGCCCCACGCGGAACGTCTTGCCGACCAGGTCGTTCAGCGGCACTCCCTCGGTGAGCAGATTCCGCCGCGTGTCGAGGTGCTCGATGGTCATGTTGAATTCATCGTTGGCGGCCCCGATCGCTTCGCTGGCGATCAGAGTCAGCTCGTTTTCCGGCTTGCGACGCCCCTGGAACTGCGCCGCACCAATGCCGGCTCCGTAACGGTCGCCGACGATTCCCTCACCAGCAACAACCTCAGCCGATGGGACATTCTCCATCGGTCCTTTGGCCTGGCGGGCAATGGCGATGGCAAGCAGCTTCCCGGTGGGCATAATGGTTCCTCGCGTAGAAATCGACGTCGGCCGCGGTGGGTCGGCGCTCGCATGTCCGCTTCCTGATCATAGCAAACCTGCAAGCGCGAGCTTGACCCACCCTACGATGCAAGTCATCGCCTCCCACAACGGCCTCGCCGCCGCTGCCAAATCGTACGAGCTACTCAAGCAAGGTCACTCGCCACTCGATGCTTGCGTTGAGGGGATCACGCTCGTTGAGGACGATCCCGAGGAAACGAGCGTCGGCTACGGCGGCATTCCGAACGAAGACGGCATCGTCGAGCTCGATGCCGGCGTGATGGACGGCCGGACGCATCGGGGCGCGGGCGTGGCGGGTTTGCAGAATATTCGCCATCCGACGAAGGTCGCCCGCTTGCTCATGGAGCAGACGCACCGCGTGCTGCTCGTGGGCGCGGGGGCGCTCGCTTTCGCGAAGGCCAACGGTTTCGCGGAGGAGAACCTGCTCACCGACAAGGCCCGCCGGATTTGGCTGCATTGGAAACGAATTCGCTCAAAACTGGACGATTGGCGCGAGCCGCCGGCGGACTCGATCGATGCAGACGTGGCGGATTGGTTCTCGCGGTATATGAGTCCGCTTGCGCCGAGAGAAGGAGCAGCGTCGAAACTGGAAGTGAAGGCCCAGGGGGGAACCGTCCACGTCGCCGCTCGCGATGCACAGGGCAATCTCGCCTGCGCCACCAGCACGAGCGGCCACGCCTTCAAGCTCCCCGGCCGGGTCGGCGACTCGCCGATCCTCGGCGCGGGCCTCTATGCCGACAACGATGCCGGCACTTGCGGCAGCTTGGGACACGGCGAGGCGAACCTCGAACACTGCTCGTCGTTCGCCGCTGTGAATCTGATGCGTGCCGGTCGCTCGCCGCAAGAGGCGGGGCTGGAAATGCTCCGCCGCATTGCCGCCCGGACGCATCCCGGCCTGCAAGACGCGCAGGGCCGCCCACGGTTCAACCTCTGGCTCTATTTACTGTCGCCTGACGGCCGCCCTGCCGGCGTCACGATGTGGGGCCCCAAGCAATTCGCCCTGGCGGACGAGCGCGGCGCGAGGCTGGAGCCGTGCGTCGCGCTGTTCACCGCGTGAAGCCCGTAATCACTTCTGACTCCGCACGTACTTGTGGCACGTGACGCACTTCATCGTCACTTGCATGTACGCCAGCGCCGAGCCATCGAGATTCTTCTTCCGCGCCGCGTCGGTCAGCGCATCGGCCGCCCGGCGGAATTCCTCGCTCTCGCGGCGATAGTCCGGCGTCGAGAGTGCGTTCCAGCTTTCTTCCAGCGTCAGCAAACTCAGCCGCTGGCTGTGCTTGCTGATCGCGTCAAAATCTTCCAGGGCCAGCCCTTCCAGTACCTTCTCGGCGGCGATCAGCTTCTGCTTCATCAGCTCTGGCCGCGAGAGCTTGACGGCAGGCTCTTGCGGTATCGCGGTGGCCGGAACGAGGAAGAGGGAGGCGGCAGCAAGCAGCGTCAAGCGTCTCATGGCAAGGTCCAGTCCAGAGGAAGTAATTGCGGAACAGGACTTAAGCGACGCAAAGCCTATGCCGCTCGCTTCCGGGCGCACTTGTCACAACTTTCCGCGCGCGGCGCTGTGCGAATCCGCACGGTGGAGAGCACGCAGTGGGACAAAGCGAGACACACGCCTACTGCGGAGGGCTCGCATCGACCGGCTGCCCATCCTTGAGCGTTGCCGCTTTGGTCAAGCAGACGGTTTCGGTCCCATCGAGGCCGCCGGCGATTTCCCATTCATCGCCGACTTTGATGCCCAGTTCAATCGCTGCCTGGGCCGCCTGGCCATCGCGGACGAGGAAGCAGTGCGCCGCCTGATCCTTGCGAACGACAGCAGCCGCCGGCAGGACGAGGACGTTGTCGCGCTCGGCGAGCAGAATCTTCCCCTGAGCGAACATGCCGGGCCGCAGCCGGCCGTCGGGGTTCGGCAAATCGACGATCGCCATCAGCGAGCGGCTGTCGTTTTCGAGCGACCAGGCGGTGCGAGTGACTTTGCCCGAAAAAGTTGCTCCGCGTAACGACTGCACCTGAATCGTCGCTGTATCGCCGACATCGACGAGCCCCGCCTCGATTTCGGGAACGGGGACAAAGACGCGGACAACATCGGTCCGCTCGACGACGAGGAGCGGCGAAGCATCTGCGCCAGCCGGCAGCACAAAGTGCCCCGGATCGACCAGCCGCTTGGTAATCACGCCAGCATAAGGCGCCTTGATCTCGGCATAGGCGAGCATCGTGAGCGTGTGCTGAAAGTTGGCCCCGGCGACCCGCTGACGGGCCTTGGCGGCTTCGACGTCAGCCTTCCCCTTCTCGACGCCGGCATTCGCTTGAGCCACAACGGCAGCGGCCGAATCGACGGCTGACAACGCCTCGGTCTGCGACGCTTCCGCTGCTGCCAATTTCTGCTTCGTCTCATCGACGAGCTGCTTGTTGATCGAGCCGGAGATCGCAAGCTGCTCGAGGCGGGCAAACTCCGATGTCCAGCGAGTCACGTCGGCCGACGCGCGGGCAATGCCTGCCTCGGCCTGCCGGGCGAGGGCCTTCGCGGTGTTCACCTCCGCCTCGGTAGCCGTCAGTGCCGCTTCGGCCTGTCGCGTTTCAGCCTGCGCCTGATCGACCAGGGCCTTCTTCTGGGCCAGTTCGACTTCGAGTTCCGGCACGTCGAGCGTGATGAGCACCGCCCCCTTCTCGACGATATCGCCGAGATCGGAGTGGACCGCTTTCACATAGCCCGGCAGCTTGGAATGGATGGGCGTTTGCTCGATCGCTTCAAGGCGTGCCGGCTGCGTGGTGAATAACTGCAGCGACTTTCTCGCGGGGGCGGCAGCGGTTACTTTCTCCAAGGCGCTGGCGACCGGCGGCTCGGCGGCGGCAACGGCAGCTACCGGTGCGGCGTTCGGGACGACGACCGGTTGTTGACAACCGGAAAATGCCAACAGAGCAGCAAGTCCGATGGTAAACGATTGCGGATTGCGGAGTGCGGAATGCGGAGTGAAGAGCGGGTGCAGTTCGTTGCCCGCCTGCTGACCTCTGACCTCCGATCTCTGACCTCTCATCCTCCACCTCCCGCCGGAGCAAAGTGGGCACTCTCTGGATCGTCCGGGTCGAGCGAGGCCGACTTGACCGACGCCCACCCTTGCAGGATCGCGAAGGCCGCCGGCAGTACGAGCAGCGTCGCCAGCGTCGCCGCGGCCAATCCGCCAATTACCGCGCGTCCCAGCGGTGCATTTTGCTGTCCCGCTTCGCCGATCGCCAGGGCCATCGGAATCATGCCGGCGATCATGGCACAGGTCGTCATCAGTACGGCTCGCAGTCGGCCACCGGCGCCATGCACTCCGGCACTGACCGCGGCTTCCCCTGTGCGGCGGCGGCCTTCAGCAAACGTGACGAGCAGAATCGCATTGGCCATCGCCACGCCGATCGCCATGATCGCCCCGATGAACGACTGAATGTTGAGCGTTGTCCCGGTCATCCACAGCATGAGCAGCACGCCCGCGACCGCTGCGGGAACGCTCATCACGCAGACCAGGGCGAGCTTGATCGACTGGAAGTTCGCGGTGAGCAAGAGAAACACGGCGACGATCGACACGATGAGACCGACCGTCAATCCGCTCGACATTTCGTTCATCGTCGGGATTTGCCCGCGAATCTCGACTTTCGTCTCTTTCGGCGGAGCGCCGGCCCGCTTGACCGCCGCTTCGACTTCGCGAGCGAGCGAGCCGAGGTCGGTCCCCGAGCGATTGGCAGTCAGCGTCACCTGCCGCTTCATGTTGTACCGATCGTACTGGCCTGGCATCGTCCCTTTGCGAATCTCGGCGATGTCGCGCACCAGCACCTGCCCGCCGCGACCCTGCTTCAGCGGAATCTGACCGAGATCGTCGGCCGAGTTGATTGTGTCGATACCATCGACGCTTCGCACGACCGGCCGCGGGATCTCGACCTGCACCTGATACGCAATGCCGCTTTTTGGATCGGCCCAATAGCTGGGGGCGACGAAACGGCTGCTCGACGTGGCGGTGACCATCGACCGTGACACATCGGCCGGCGTCAGCCCCGCGAGGCCCGCTTTCTCGCGATCGACGTTGATCTCGACGGTTGGATAGTCGAGCGATTGGCCGAACTGAATGTCGCGGAGCGAAGGAATTTTCGCGAGCTCCGCCGCGATCTTCTCCGCATGGGCCCGGCTGTCGGCCAGGCTCGATCCGCTGACGGAAATCTCGATCGGCGTCGGGCTGCCGAAGCTCATCACCTCGTTGACGATATCAGCCGGCTCGAAGCTGAGCCGCGTGCCGGGGAGGGCCGCCGTCAGTTTCTCGCGCAGCGTTTCTTTCAGCTTTTCCACGTCGATGTGTGCGTCATCCCGCAGATTGACGTACAAAATCGCTTCTTCCGGCCCGCGCGACCATTGATAGACCGCATTGACCGGGAAGTTCGAGTGGATCATGCCGACGTAGCCGAGTGTCAATTCGACGTTCTTTTCGCCGACTTCCTCGGCCACGAGTGCCAGGGCCTTTTTGGCCGTTTCTTCGCTCTTGGCGATGTGCGTGCCGTCGGGGGCCCGCATCCGCAGGCGGAACGCGCCCGTATCAACGACGGGGAAAATCTCCCGGCCAATGCGCGGACCGATGACGAGGATCAATAAGCCGCAGACGGCCAGGTACGCGGGGACGAGAAGCCAGCGAAAGGCGACAAGTTTGCCGAGGAAGAATTCATAGCCACGGCGGATTCGCTCAAAGCCGCGGCCAGTGGTCGCGGTCGGTTTGGTGTGCCTGAGCAGCCAGACGGAGGCCACCGGCACGAACGTGCTCGACAGGATATACGACGCGATCATCGCGAAGCCGACTGCCATCGCAAGCGGTGTGAAGAGAGCCCGGGCCGCCCCTTCCATAAAGAACGCCGGGGCGAAAACCGCCAGGATGCACAGCATCGCCAGGAGCCGCGGGATTGCCGTGACCGAGTTGCCGATGCGGACGGCCCGCGCGATCGACCCGGTTTCGTGCATCTGGGCGTGAATGTTTTCGATTTCGACGGTTGCTTCATCAACGAGAATGCCGATGGCGAGGGCCAGGCCGCCGAGCGTCATGACGTTGATCGTTGAGCCGGTGATCCAGAGGGCAACAACGCTCGCCATCAGGGCCAGAGGAATGTTGAGCACGACAATCAAGGCCGAACGCCAGTCCCACAGGAAGAGGAGCACCATGATGCCGACGAGGACCGCGCCGAGCAGACCTTCGGTGATGACCCCTTCAACCGCTCGTGTGACGTATGGCGATTGATCAAACTCAAAGCTGACGCGAATGTCAGGCGGCAACTGGTTCTGCATTTCCGGCAGGGCGGCTTTGATCGTGTTGATGACCGAGAGGGTCGAAGCGTCGGAACGCTTGGTCGCGAGGATATAGACAGCGCGGCGGCCGTTCACGAGGGCGTAACCCGCCGGAGCGTCAGCCGCGTCGGTGACGAAGCCAATGTCGCGCAGGAAGACGGGATTGGGCCCCACGCGGACCGGAATCGACATCATCTGGGCCGCATCCTTCACGACTGAATTAACCGGCACGATCGGGTACTGGTCGCCGATTGGGACGTTCCCCGACGGGCTGAGCGTGTTTCCCTTGGTGATCGCGAGGATCACCTCTTCGGGCGACATTTGATACGACTGCAGCCGCTGCGGATCGACCGTGACGACGAGCGAGCGGGCCGAACCGCCAAACGGCGGCGGCGCCGATACGCCGGGCAGTGCCGAGAACATCGGCCGCACACGAAACAGAGCCAGGTCGTTGATCTCGGCGATGCTTCGCGTGTCGCTGCGAAGAACGAGGTAGCCGACGGGAACGCTCCCCGTGTCGAACCGCATCACGAACGGCGAGACCGTCCCCGGGGGCATGAAGGCCTGCGAGCGGTTGACGTAGTTGATCGTTTCTGCCATCGCCTGGGCCATGTTCGTGCCCGGATGGAAAAAGAGCTTCATCAGGGCGACGCCCTGCACGCTCCGCGACTCGACGTGGTGAATGCCCGTGATGTAGAGGAAGTGGTACTCGTAATAGTTGGTCAGGTACCCTTCCATCTGCGCCGGGTCCATGCCGCCATACGGTTGGCAGACGTAGATCACCGGCAGGTTAAGTGCCGGGAAGATATCGACCTCCATCCCCTTGGGAAGGCCGGCCGGGTACTTGTACCCCGCCTGTTCGGCGATCGGCTTGCCCAGAGCCAGCCCAAAGCCGAGCGTGATCGCCACGAGGGCAACCATCACGGTGAGTGGATGGCGGAGTGCGGCGATGATGAGGTTCATGGGGCGGCTGGCGGTTGGCTGGCGAGCCTTCATTGTTCTTCGCGCACGAACCGCCAGCAACCCGAGACCTGGCAAAGTTTGCCGACCGTACCGTTTCTGCGGGCATTACAACCGTCACTCGTGGCGCTTCCGCGAAGATCGGCCTTCACCGTTACCGATGCTACCAGCGATATGACCCTTACCAGGCGAATTCGCTCGATCCTGGCGACCTGCGCGCTGGCCGCCGTTTGCGGCTGTGCGGGGTCGCGCGGCAATGTTGCGCCGCAAGTGGTAACGAGGAGCGTCGTTCCCGCCGCGATTCGTCAGCCGGCGATGCAAGTCGCGTCGCAGCCGCAGGTTCTCTCATCGCCTGTGCAGCCCGCCGCTTTCCAGCCGGCGGTGGTTGAGGCGCTGCCGCAAGTTCCGCCAGACTCAACGGCTGATGCGAATGATCGGCCGACGCTCGCCGTCGATCTGGCCACGGCTCTCGCCCTCACGCACGGGCAGAATCCGCGAATCGCCTTTGCCCAGGCCCAGATTCAACAATCGTTTGCCCAGTACAGCGCCAGTCAGGTTCTGTGGCTTCCCAGCTTGCGGGCCGGCATGAACTACAACAAACACGAAGGGGTGATTCAGGATGTTCGCGGCCGGGCGTTCGACACCAGTCGCGGCGCGGCCTACGGCGGCCTGGGGGCAAGCGCCGTCGGCGCCGGTTCGCCCGCCATTCCGGGTATCTATGCCAACTTCCATCTGACGGACGCGATCTATCAGCGACAGATTACCGGCCACGCACTCGATGCCCGCGAGGCGCTCGGCGACGCGGAGATCAACGATCAGCTTCTGGAAACGGCGCTTGCGTATCTCGCGCTGCTCGACGCGATGCAGCGGAAAGCGATCGCCACCCAGACGCTGGAGCATGGTCGCGGCCTGGCGGAAATCACGGCGAACTTCGCCCAGACCGGCGCGGGGAACCTGGCCGATGCGGACCGGGCCGCTGCCGCTGTTGCGGTTCTGCAGAACGAAGTGACGCGGGCTGAGGAAGCGGTCGAAGTCGCATCCGCCCGCCTCTCGCAACAGCTTTCGTCCGATCCGGCAACGCTGCTTCTTCCACAAGAGCCGGCCGTTGTGCCGATCGAACTCGTTCCCGCGGGATCAACTGCGGGGGACCTTGTTTCCATAGGACTCACGAACCGGCCGGAACTGGCCGCCAGCCGGTCGCTTGTGGGGGAAGCGGTCAATCGCCTCCGTCGCGAGCAGAACGCCCCTTGGCTGCCCAGTGTCGTCCTCGGCGTAAGCTACGGGAGCTTTGGCGCGGGGCTCGGTGGCGAGATCACCGACGGTGGCGACCGCTTTGACTTCGACGGCATCGCCTACTGGGAACTGCGGAATCTCGGCTTTGGCGAGCGTGCGGCCCGCGAGAACGCAAGCGCCCAGATTCAGCAGGCCCGGATGCGCGAAGTGCAGCAGCTTGACCTCGTTGCTCGCGAAGTGGTCGAAGCTCACGCTCAGGTCACTGCCCGCCGCCGACAGATTGCGGTTGCCGAGACAGCCATCGAAGCGGCGAATAATTCTTACCGCCGCAATCTCGATCGCATTCGCAACGCGCAAGGCCTGCCAATCGAGGTGTTGCAGTCGATCCAGGCACTCGACCAGGCGCGGCGCGAGTATCTGCGCGCCGTGGTCGATTACAACGCTGCCCAGTTCCGCCTGCATCGGGCGCTGGGCTGGCCGGTCGATGCGCCGTAGGACGTCAGTTCGTCTTCGCAGCAGACTCTCCCTTGGCTTCTTTGGCCTTCTTATCCGCAGCCTTTTTCTTCTTTGCAGCGACGGACGCTTCGCGGGCCGCCTTTACCTTTTCAAGCTGTTCGGCAGTCAGCACACCCTCGATCTCGTCGTTGATCTTCTTGGCCAGTGCGGCAAGCTGAGCATTGAGTTGCTTGACCTGGTCGTCGTACTTCGCTTGGATCGCATAGATCTTTTCCCGCTGTTCGCCGCTAACGACATCGGCGTAATACGTCGGCAATTTTCCCTTGGCGGCCTTCTTCTCGGGCTTCGACTCCGACGATTTCTCAGCCTTCTTCTCCTGGCCAATGCTCAGCGGGCTACTGCTCAGCAACAGCCCCGCTACCGACAGGACCACACCCACCAGCAGCACTTTCTTGACAAGCGATCCGTTCATAAGATGCTCCCCAGGTTGAAACTCAGGCTTGGATCAAAGTCGCCAGCGCGGGTGGCAGAAGGCCCCCTGTTTCCGCGGCAGCCCGAGTGTATCCACGTGAGCAGCGTCAAGCAAATGTTCTCGTGGATTTTCCGCAAGAATTCGATTGGACTCTTGGCCAGCGCACTCTAGGCCACGGCAGCCACCGGCTCGACGCGCCGTGGTAAGACGATCGCGTGGGTGCTGGACGGTCGCTGGCGAGGAGCGGCGGCAGGAGCCTTGCGATCGTGAAGCTGGCGCACGGCTGCGAGATCGGCTTCGAGCTCTGCGATTCGCCGAGCAGCACGAGACAACTTGCGCACCACGGGGACGAGGAACAGCACGCCTTGTACGCCCACCGCAATCAGCAGAGCAGCCACGAGCGTACGCTGCCAGAAGATCGTCCGGCTGGCGCGGATTTGCGACTCGCGCTCGAGCTGTAACACCAGGCGATCCATTCCTACTTGCAAGTCTCGCTCGTGCCGAACGAGTCTGTCGGCTCCCTTGTCGATGTACTCCTTCGTCCACGCTTCGCTGGGCTGGGGAGTTCGAGACGCACTGATCAGGTCGCCGGCCCCCTGCCACACGCCGATGTACTTCGGATGCAGTTCCGCAAGAATCGACTCCGTCATTTCGCTGTCGATGGCGGGCAAACCAAGCGCTGCGTCTCCTTCCCGCAAGCCGTTGTGCGCGCGATCCCACTGACGGACGAGTTCGTCCAACTCACTGGCCGCTCGCCGCCGGTCAGATCCCGACGATGCCGATTGCATCTGCCTCACTCCCCCCACGATGCGCTGGCTGAGCACTTGCTGGTTCCTCGCGACCACAAGCACATGCTGGTCGGACGAGTATCGGGAGGCTGCTCGCTGGCTAACGAACTGGCCTGCCAAAGCCAATCCGGCAACGACGGCGGCGCCGGCTATGTGCACGAGAACGAGTCGAATCGTGTCACTGGCCGCGAGCGTGCGCGGCAACCGGCGCAGAACGGAAGTTTGGGAAGCGAACATGGCGGGATTTACGGCGTGGGAATCGGAGGCGGGACGGAAGGGAGTGCATAGGAGGGGAGAGAGGCGGGAACGGGGACAGTGGGAGCAATCTTGGTCGCGAACGATGGAGTTGGCGACGATTGCGGCGGGAGGGAAGGCTGGCTCGGTGTTCCAGGGACACGCGGCTCCGGGACGGCTGTCGCCGAACCGCGGAGCACAATGCCCAGGATGCGGATCTTCTTGCGAAGGTTGCCGCGTGTGATGCCCAGGATGCGTGCCGCGCGGGCCTGATTGCCGCGCGTGTGCGCGAGGACCCGCGACACGACCTGTCGTTCGAGCAAGTCGATCGCTTCGGCATAGAGCGCATCGCTGCCGGCGGCGACGCGCTCGTGAACGAACGCTCGCCAATCGGTTACGTCACAGGTCGCGGGGAGAGGAGCGGACGCGGCATGGGCCGCTGATGGAGGGCTTGGTTCGGTAGGCAAATCAACGATCCTGCGTGCGGGCAACAGTCGGCATTCCATTGCTGCAGGCAAATCGCAAGTCGAATGCCACATCGCAATTCTGCATGTGGCTGAATTCGATCCTGCGGACGCAAGTGTTGATCGGGTAAGACGTTATAAGTACGGACAGGCACGCTGGATGAATTGGGACCAAATCGCACTGCCCGCTCGCTAGGCGGCAAACGCGCGTGGAATGGGCGGTGAACGATTTGCCATGAATCGGTGTTTTTTTCGTTTGACGCTGGAGGACCAGCAGCCGAGCGAAAGAAGCAACCACGGATTTCGCGGAGGATTCAGATCGGCGATCGTCCTACGAGTTCATCTCCGTTCGCGTTGCGTGGGACTGTCAACATTCGTTCGATTCGTGTGATTCGTGGTTCACACGGGTTCAAGGTTCCACCGATTTTTCGGCCACTCCCTCAATATTCTCCCCCTGCCACCGAAAACTTGTGTGACCGCAGGATGCCAACTAAAATCCGGCGGCAACGCGACCGGCTGGTCGCGATTTACCCGCTGCGGATTCCCAGCCGCGGCAGCCATCCCTCCCAACATCCTTCCGGGCAGGCCAGCCATGAGTCTTTCTTTATCGCGTGTTTCGCCGTTTCTGGCGTGCGTCTTCTTGGTCCTCAGCCTAACCGGCGTCTCCGTGGCTGCCGACGACTACAAGAAAGGGGACATGATCGAAGTCTTCTTTCTCGGCGAATGGCGTCCCGGGACGGTCGTGGAAACCGACAAGCGAGGAAATGTCGGTGCTGAGTTTGAGTTTGCCGGAACGCCCAAGCGGCAGGCATTCAAGCCAGCCGAAGTCCGCGCGGCTTACGAATCCGGAGCGATGGCCCGTGGCCGGACGTGGTCCGATACATCCGGCAAGTTCCGCGTGAAGGCGGCCTTGCTCAAGATCAACGACGACGATTCGATCACGATCCGCAAGGACGACATGGCCGAACTCAAAATCCCTCTCAAGAACCTGGGGGAAGCCGACAACAAGTACATCAAGACCTTCAAGAAGGAAGCCGCCGCTATTGCAGCTGCCGCCGGCCCCGCCCCTCCGCCACTAGAGGACTTCAGCGGCGGTTCGTTCGGTTCGTTTGGCGTTCCGTTTTCTGGCAGCGGTGGCAAGCGCGAGCCGATTGCTGCCGATCCTTTGCCAGCTTATCTCAAGCTGAAGCAGGGGGGCGTCGCGTTCCAGATGGAGGACTTCTTCGACAAGCTCGGCGCAGTGCTCCCACTCGGCGGTCCCGATTCCTGGATTTTGGCCGCGGTTGAAAGTGGCTCTCCCTCGAAGCCGCTTCCCACGCGCCTGTTGTGGGCGTCGCTCGCGAAGCAAAAGGTGGATGGCCGGCAGCTCTTGCCCGGCGGCGAAATGATCCTCGACTACCATCCGCCGACGCGGCGCCTGCTGACTTATGCCGCGATCAAGGAAGAGGGTCGCGGCGGTTGGGGCGTTCCGGCGCTCACGCTGTGGGAAGTTTCGCCGGCCGACAAGGAAGTGAAACCGATCGTCCGCTGGAAGGCAGGCGAGGACGGCCCGCACGATCCCTGGGCCCGCATCCTCGACGGCAACCTCGTCGTGCAGCGGCACACGAAGCAAGAGTACGTCTGCTGGGATACGTCGGCCAAGCAAGTGAAGTATCGCCTGAATCAGGAGTCGTTCTTCGCTCCGCTCGCCACGCTCAGCGGCGGCCGGAAATATCTCTTCCTGCCGGAAGACAAGGGGGTCCGCGTCATCGAGTCGGCGACGGGCAAACTACTCGTGAGCCTGGAAGCTCCCAACGGTGCGTCGGGCGTCGCCATGAGCGAGGACGGTCGCCGCCTTGCGGTGCTCGAAGACTACGTGCTTGCGGTCCACGACCTCACCGATCCTTCCGCTGAGCCGCAGCGCTATCAAGCCGACGCGATCGGCACGCCATTTACCGCCGATTTGTACTGGGTCGGCGATAACCGCGTGATGTGCGACAAGGGAGCGTTCGGACAGGTGCTGTTCAGCCTCGACAAGAACATCGCGCTTTGGAACTACCACTTCGATGGCTCAGCCGTGAGCGAGCATGGTAACCGCCGCTTGCGAGAAATCGTCGATGGACACCTGGTCTATGCCGCGTCGGTCGGGTCGGGAGGACAGCGCGGCTTGGCCGTCGGCGCCGTTCAATTGCCTGGGCCGAAGGTGGACGAAGTTGAAGCGGCGACCGATCCCGATTCGCTCCTCATCATGAAGCCCGGCAGTGAGGTGCGCGTGCAAGTCACCACCGGGCAGTATGACGCGAAAGTCCGCGCCGCGCTGCTGGCGGCCATTGAAAAGACCGGCTGGGTTCACAGCGAATCAGCCGAAGCGGTGCTCATCGCCGAGATGAAACGGGGCGAAACGCAGAATGTGACCTACACGAGCGGCGGTTTTGGAAGTTCGCAATCGTCCCAGTCGGTATCGGTCACTCCCTTTGTTTCGTCGCTCGTGCTCAAGATGGGGGATAAAATCTTGTGGCAATCGGGCACCAGCACCGGCGCTCCCCCGGTCCTCTTCCTCCGCGACGGTCAGACTGCCCAGGGTGAAATCAACAAGTGGCAGAATCCCGATCCCGACTTCTTCAGTCGCGTCACCATCCCCGGAAAGCTGCTCGATCCTGAAAAACGGAACGGCCTGGGGACGACAGAAGTGACGAACCGTGGATTGATCGCAAAGTAACTGAAATGTAGGTGGCTGTGTGTCGGCTACGGGGTGGCTGTGTGTCGGCGACAGCCGACCACGGCGAATTCGGAATCTGAGCTACTGGCAACACTACCCAAACCGCCCCGTCACATACGACTCCGTCTCTTTCAGCTTCGGGCGCGTGAAAATCTCGCTCGTCGGGCCGTATTCGATCAGCCGGCCCAGATACATGAACGCCGTGTAGTCGCTCACCCGCGAGGCCTGCTGCATGTTGTGCGTGACGATCAGGATCGAGAAGTCGCCTCGCAGTTCCTGAATGAGGTCTTCCACTTTGCCAGTCGCGATCGGGTCCAGAGCCGAGCACGGCTCATCGAGCAACAGCACTTCGGGCTCGCCGGCAATCGCCCGCGCGATGCACAGCCGCTGCTGCTGGCCACCAGAAAGACTGAGAGCGCTGTCGCGAAGGCGGCCGTTCACCTCATCCCACAACGCGGCCCCGCGCAGGCTCTGCTCACAGACCTTCTGAATAATCTGCCGGTTTCGCTCACCGTCAATCTTCAGCGGATAGACGACATTGTCAAAAATGCTCATCGGGAACGGGTTGGGCTTCTGAAAGACCATCCCCATCCGCTTCCGCAGCTCGATCACATCGACGTCTTTGCCGTAGATCGAGTCGCCGCTCACCCGCATGTCGCCGTCGATCGTCACCCCTTCGATCAGATCGTTCATCCGGTTCACGCACCGCAGCAGCGTCGATTTGCCGCAGCCGGACGGGCCGATGATCGCGGTTACCTTCCCTTTCGGGACCGCCATCGAGACGTTGTACAGAGCCTGCTTCGTCCCGTACCAGAGGCTGAAGTTCTCGATCGACAGGACCGGCTCTTCGGCCAGCAGGGCTTTGTGGACCACCGCCTCGATCGGCTCGCCGCGGGCAATCATTTCCAGTCGGTTAATCCCCTTGTCGAGCGCGGCCAGGGCCGGAACCTTGGGGCTGACCAGCCGGGGGGGCTGGGCGAGCGGATCGGCAGGAGCTTGATCGACGGCCATGCCGCTATGGTACGTGCTCGCGGCGGCGGCGGGGAGGTACAACCGTGTTAAGAATGTGCGAGTATGCCGCCCCACTTTCCGCGTTGCCCCTCGCCGGATAGGGTAATTCGCTGTTTCCAGACAACCAGTTGCACCAACCAGACTAACACTGGTCGCCTCCACTCGTGGAAATCAAAGGGACGCTGATCGAAGACACCTTCGCCGAAGCGTTCGGCATGCGCTATTCGCGGCTGATCGTGACCGCGGCCAACGAGTATTGGCTCGAAGCGGGTTTGGAGGAAGTGACGGGCTACAGTTCCTCGGTCATCGCCTGCGACGCGGAAACCGGTGTCGATCGGCATCTATCGCCCGACGAAACACCTGATGGCCGTCCGGGAGCGAGCCTGCTGATCTACGGCTTCTCGACCGACGCCTTAACCAAGAGCGTGCCTAATCGCGTCGGCCAGTGCTTGATGACTTGCCCGACGACTGCCGTCTATAACGGCCTGCCCGAGAGTGAGACGAAAATTCCGCTCGGCAAGAAAATTCGCTTCTTCGGCGACGGCTTTCAGAAAAGCAAGCAGGTCGCTGGCCGCCGCTATTGGCGCATTCCCGTGATGGACGGCGAGTTCCTCGTCGAAGATACCGTCGGCGTCGAGAAAGGGGTCGCGGGGGGCAACCTCATTGTGCAATCGGTCGATCAGGCGGTGGGCTTGGCTGCCGTTCGGCGAGCGACGGAAGCGATCTGGCGGCTGCCGGGGGTGATCACGCCGTTTCCCGGTGGTGTCGCCCGTAGCGGCAGCAAAGTTGGCTCACGCTACAAGGGGCTCGTTGCCTCCACGTCCGATCCATATTGCCCCACGCTCCGCGGCCGCGTCGAGAGCAAGCTGCACCCGCAAGCCAATTGTGCCTACGAGATCGTCATCGACGGCATCAGCGAAGCCGCCGTCGGCGAAGCAATGGCTGCCGCCCTGCGAGCTGCCACAGGAACGGGCGTCGTGGCAATCACCGCCGGTAACTATGGCGGCAAACTCGGCAAGTTCCATTTCCATTTGCGGAAGTTGCTGGCGTGACCTGCTCAGCATGGCGAATCGCTGGCGAAAGCAGAATCACGAAAACACGAAGGGGTCCAGAAAGCACGAAGGGTAAAGTGAAGTGTGGTGGAGGCTCGAATCAGTTTGTGATTTCTCCCGCCGTTTCGTGTTTTCTCCTCTTTCGCGTTTTCGTGATCGTTCGGTCCATTCGCTCTATGTGAGGGTTGGCCGATCTAGACGTTGGATCGCTGGCCCAGTGCGGACTTGGCTTCCGTTTCGTGTTTTTTCCTCTTTCGCGTTTTCGTGATCGTTCGGACCAATCGGCCTCCATTTCATTCTGTCCGCCCCACTTCCCTTGCCGCTACTTTCCGTTACCAATGAAAGGATGGACCTCGCGGCTGCTCCCGAAAAACTCCTTCCTGATGAGCGTCTTGCCGTCGCGAAGCTCTCGATCACCGCGCCTCGCAAGGACGACGACCGCGAGCCCGACAAACGCCCGCTCGATCTCCGGCTGATCACGCGGTTGATCGGCTACATGCAGCCGTATGCCACGCGACGGAACTGGCTGATCGTGATGGTCGTCCTCCGCTCGATCCAGTTGCCGCTGGTGGCCTGGACGATCGGCGCCGTCATCAACGGTCCCATCGCCAACCACGAGCCGCTTTCCTCGATTCTCTGGGGCGCTTTCGGCTTGCTCGCACTCGCTGGCACTACGCAGATCGTCTTTCATTTTCGCCAACGGCTGGCCTTGGAACTCGGGGAGGCGGTCATCCATGATCTGCGGGGCGAGATCTTCGCCCATCTGCAGCGGATGCCGATGAGCTTCTACAACAAGACGAAAATCGGTCGCATCATCAGCCGCGTTACGAGCGACTGCGAAGCCCTCCGCGTCGGCGTGCAGGACGTCCTCTTCGTCAGCCTCGTCGGCATCGGGCAAATGCTCGTTGCCGGCGGACTCATGCTCTATTACGACTGGGCCCTGTTCGCCGTCGTCGTGGCGATGAGCCCGATCCTCTACCTGCTCAACCGGTTCTTCCGCCAGCGGCTGTCGGTGGCCTTTCGCGTCATGCAGGAAGGCTTCAGCCGGCTCACCTCGACACTCGCCGAGTCGATCAACGGTGTCCGCATCACGCAGGCCTACGTTCGCGAAGAGGTGAACGGCCGGCTCTTCGGCGACCTGCTCGATTGGCACGGCAACAACGTCCTGAAGGCGGTCCGCGTCGAAGGCCTGCTGATGCCGCTCTTGGAACTCAACAGCCAGACGTTCATCGCCGCTCTGCTCCTCGTCGGCGGCTACCGCGTGCTGTATCACGACCTGCCGGCCGGCGACCTGATTCGCTTCTTCTTCCTGGCCAATATCTTTTTCAGCCCGATTCAGATTCTAGGCAACCAGTACAACGCCGCCCTGACGGCCATGGCGGGCGCCGAGCGGGTCTTCGGTCTGCTCGACCGGCCACCGGAATGGACGGACGAGCCCGACGCGAAGGACTTGCCGCCCATTGCCGGCCGCGTCGAACTGCGCGGTGTGACGTTCGGCTACGAGGCCGACCGGATGGTGCTCCGCGAGATCGACCTCGTTGCCACTCCGGGGCAAACTGTCGCTCTGGTCGGCCGCACCGGCAGCGGCAAAACGTCGATCATTAACCTCATTGCCCGCTTTTACCTCCCGCAACACGGGCAGGTGCTGATCGACGGGCACGACACGCGGCACATCACCGGCGATTCGCTTCACCATCAGATGGGGCTCGTTTTGCAGCAGAATTTCCTCTTCACGGGCACCATTCTCGACAATATCCGCGTCGGCCGCCCCGGCGCGACTGATGCCGAGGTGATCAAAGCAGCCCAGCAGATCGACTGCCTCGACCTGCTGATGGCTCTGCCGGAAGGGCTAAACACCCAAGTGGGGGAGCGCGGGGCGCAGCTTTCGCTCGGGCAGCGGCAACTGGTTTGCTTCGCCCGTGCGATGCTGGCCGATCCGCGGATTCTGATCCTCGACGAAGCGACCAGCAGTGTCGATACGCTGACGGAAATGCGGATTCAGCGTTCACTCGCGCACTTGCTCGCCGGCCGGACGAGTTTCGTCGTGGCTCACCGCCTAAGCACTATCCGGAGTGCCGACCAGATTCTCGTCCTTGAAGACGGCCATATCATCCAGCGTGGCACGCACAATGAGCTGATGGCCACCGGCGGCCTCTACGCGAGCCTCGTCGAACAGTTTGTCCGCGGAGCGGCGGCATAGTGTTATGTCCAAGACCCTTTGGACAATTGGCCACTCGAACCATCCGCTCGATCGATTTCTCGAACTGCTGGCCACGAATTCTATTCAGCTCATCGCCGACGTGCGACGGTTTCCTGCTTCGCGCAAGCACTCGCATTTCAACGGAGATGCACTGGCGGCATCTTTAGAAGCCGCAGGAATCGGTTATCGACACCTGCCTGACCTTGGCGGCCGGCGCAGCGAGCGATTGCCCGATTCGCCGAACACAGCCTGGCGTGTCGAGGCGTTCAATGCCTATGCCGATCACTTACAATCGGCCGAGGCGGTCGCTTCGATGAACGGACTGAAGCAACTTGCCGAATCTCAGTCCGTTGCGATCATGTGTGCCGAAGGATTGCCGTGGCAGTGCCATCGGCGGATCATCGCCGATGCGCTGCTGGCCGAAGGGTGGCAAGTTCTCGACATCATGCCCAACGGCAAGGCGAAGGAACACGCCCTGCCGGAATTCGCACGCAGGCAGAATGGCGTCGTCACGTATCCCGGCGAAACGCTGTTCTAGAAGAAAACCGCGGATTGCGCGGAGGACGCGGATGAAGCCCCGGGGGGAACCACGAATCCAACGAATCGAACGAATGAAGGCGATTTGCACCTGCTTGATTCGTGGGATTCGTGGGATTCGTGCGATTCGTGGTTTCTCTCTGTCTGCGGTCCTATCGGCGCGATCCGCGTCATCCGCGGTTTATCCTCAACCAATCCCAAGAACGCGACTGGGTCATGGTTTAGAATGCACGCTCCCGCCTTTGGAGCCCGCCCATGCACGTTCGAGTCTTCTTTGCCGCCTGCCTCGGCCTGCTCGTCGTAAGCCGGCTGGTTCACTCAGCTGACGAAATCCAAAGTCCCCTCTCACCCGCTGACGCACAGAAGCAATTTGTGCTGGCCGACGATTCGCTGCGGATCGAACTGGCCGCGGCCGAGCCGGAGGTGGTCGATCCGGTGGCGATCCGGTTCGATGAAGACGGGCGGATGTGGGTCGCCGAGATGCGGGACTATCCGCTCGGGCCGCCCAAGTCCGATAGCAGCCGTGGTGAGCCGCTCTCCCAAATCCGCATCCTCGAAGACCAAGACGGCGACGGGCGGTTCGAGGCGGCAGCAACCTTTGCCGAGAAGCTGCCGTTTCTGAACGGCCTCCAGCCCTGGAAAGGGGGCGTGTTTGTTACGCTGGCCGGCCGAGTCGCCTACATGAAAGATACCGACGGCGACGGCAAGATGGATCTGGACGAAACCTGGTTCGAGGGGTTCGCTCAGGAGAATTCGCAGCTCCGGGCCAATCATCCGCGGCTGGCGCTCGACAACCACATCTACGTCGCCAACGGCCTCCGCGGCGGCAA
>CAYLLN010000091.1:0-26567 GCA_964384375.1 uncultured Pirellulaceae bacterium | reverse complement strand
GACGTGCTCGACTTCTCGAAGATCGAAGCGGGGAAGCTCGAACTTGAAACGATCCCGTTCAACCTGCACGAACTGCTCGAAGACGTGACCGAGCAATTCAGCCACCGGGCCGCAGCCAAGTCGCTCGAGCTGTCGTGCCGCGTCGGCCTCGATGTGCCCGATGCCGTCCGCGGTGATTCCAAACGTCTGCGGCAGGTGCTCACGAACCTCTTGGGCAACGCGATCAAGTTCACCGAACGGGGGGAGGTAGCCCTGGCGGCTGAGCTGGTGGAATGCGGCGGCGGACTTGCGACAATCCGCTTGGAAGTGCGCGATACGGGGATCGGCATTCCGGCTGATCGGCAGCACCGCCTCTTCGCCCCGTTCAGCCAGGTCGATGGCTCCACGACGCGCAAATACGGCGGCAGCGGCTTGGGTCTGGCCATCTGCCGCCAGATTGTCGATCTGATGGGGGGCCAAATCGGCGCCGAAAGCCAGCCGGGCCAAGGCTCGACGTTCTGGTGCGAGCTGCCGCTGGAACTGGCCGCGGCGATCGCGGGCCAATCGTGCGGGCCGCACGAGCTCCGCGGGCTGAAGGTGCTGCTTATCGACGACCAGCCGGCGAGCGTCCGCGTGCTGCGCGAATTGCTCGCGGGATGGGGAATCTCTCTGCAAAGTTCGTCGCGCATCGACGAAGCCCTCGTCCGCCTTCGCCAGGCCGCCGATTCGAGCCAGCCGTTTGCCCTCGCGATCCTCGCCCACCAGCCGCCACGGACCGACTCGCTCGTGCTGGCCCGGCAGATCAAGGCCGATCCACGGCTGGCGAACTTGCCGCTCCTGGCCGTGTCGAGCATCGACGCCACGCTTGACCCCGGCTCGCTTGCCGCTGCGGGACTCGCCGCCGCGATTGCCAAGCCGATCCGCCAGTCGCGTCTGCTCGATGCGATCGTTTCGGCGCTGCACGAGGGAGATACACTCGCCACCGGTCGCGACGTGTCGCTGGTCCAAGACAACACGCCACTCGTGGTGCAGCCGCCGGCAGTGAGCGGTCGCATCCTCGTCGCCGAGGATAATGAGATCAACCAGCTTGTCACGTGCGAAATCCTCCGCACCGCCGGCTATGCCTGCGAGGTCGTTGCCAGCGGGAGCGAAGCGGTGAAGGCCGTCCGCCGCAGCAGCTACGCCCTCGTGCTGATGGATTGCCAGATGCCGGAACTCGACGGCTTTGAGGCAACCGAGTGGATTCGGAAGCTCGAAGCACGCGGCGAGCTGAAACATGCCACCGGTGGGCCAATTCCGATCATTGCCCTCACTGCCAATGCCGTGCAGGGGGACCGCGAGCGGTGCCTCGCCGCCGGCATGAACGACTACGCCACCAAGCCGGTCGATCGCTTGCGGCTGCTTGAGATGGTTGCCAAGTACGTGCAAGGGGAAACTCCCGCGCAAGCCGCGCCGCCGTCGATCGCCGAAACCACGTCCACCAGTTCGATCGTCGCCGGCGACTTGCTCGCCCGCTGCTCCGGCGATGCGACGCTGGCCGCCCGTTTGCTCGTCAAGTTCCGCGACCGCTTGCCCGATCAAGGGCGGCAGATCGCTGCCGCCATTGCCACCGATCGGAAGCAGGCCCGGCAGCTGGCACATGCCCTGAAGGGAACGGCCGCCAACATGGCCGCCGGCTCGCTTAGCTCCGCTGCCGCCCGCCTGGAGCAAACACTCGCCGACACCGCTGCCGACCCGGTTCCGTCGCTCCGTGCCCTGGACGAACAAATCACCCGCTGCCTCGATGACCTGTCTGCACTCTTGGCCGAACAATCCGCCGCTGCGACCCCGCCTCCCGCCGACACGGAGCACGCATGCGCATCCTGATTGCCGACGACGACGATCTGGCTCTCGAAATGCTCCGCCACACGCTCGTGCGGGCCGGTTACGAGGTCGAAACGGCCGCCAGCGGTCGCGAAGCCCTCGCCATTTGGCGGCAGGGGCACACGCGGCTCATCATCTCCGACTGGGAAATGCCGGAGATGACCGGCATCGAACTGTGCGAAGCGGTCCGCGCCGGAGATCTCGACGGCTACACCTACATCATCCTCCTGACCAGCCATGCCGAGCCCGACGAGATCGTCGCCGGCATGTCGGCCGGGGCCGACGACTTCATCGCCAAGCCGTTTCACACGAACGAATTGCTCGTCCGCATTCGGGCCGGCCTGCGGGTGCTGTCGCTCGAAACGCGCGAGATGGCGATCTTTGCCCTCGCGAAACTCGCCGAATCGCGCGACCCCGAAACAGGCCACCACCTCGAACGCGTGCAGTCGTATGCCCGCGTTCTCGCTCAGCAGCTTGCCCGCCTGCCTGATCTGGCCCACGAGGTCGATCCCGAATTCATCCGCCTCATCTATCTGACCAGCCCGCTGCACGATATCGGCAAGGTGGGCATCCCCGACTGCGTCCTCCGCAAGCCGGGTCGCCTGAACGCGGCCGAGTTCGAGATCATGAAGTCGCACGCGCTGCTCGGCGCCGAAACGCTCGATGCGGCCCTGGCCCGCTATCCCGAGGCCCGCTTCCTGCAGGTCGCCCGCGACATTGCCGCCTCCCACCACGAACGCTGGAATGGCAGCGGCTATCCGCTCGGCCTCGCGGGCGAGGAGATTCCGCTCGCCGCCCGGATCGTCGCCCTGGCCGACGTGTACGACGCCCTCACGACGAAACGCTGCTACAAGGAAGCCTACTCGCACCTCGTCGCCCGCTCGATCATCGAGAACGACAGCGGCTCGCACTTCGATCCTCGCGTCGTCGCCGCGTTCCTGGCGGGTGAAGACGAATTCCTCGCCATCCAGCGCCGCTACAACACAGCCGACCACCCGCCGGAACCGGCCCTGGCGATGTCGTAGGTTAGGCGTCTTGCCTGCCGTTCTGCCGCACGGCACCTTCTCTCGTGCCGACGCTCTGCGTCGGCACGCGCGAGCGGCCGTTCCGCGGCTTGGAAGGTCGCCGGGCTTCACTGCCACGGGCTTGAGCCGCAGAGCGGCGATCCGTGTGTTCCCACGCGGAGCGTGGGAACGAGGGATAGAAAGCTGCCGGAAACGACGAGCAGGTGACTTGCGATCTGCGAGTTGCAATAGAAACGCGAGTTACTTCTTCCGAACGAGCTTCATCTGGCCGCACATCTCCTTCGCGGGCGCGCCATTCTCCCAACCCTCCCCTACAAGCTCGATGTGGTCGGCATCGACGATGGTGAGCGTTGCACCGTGCATGTGCTTGTCCTTCTTGGGATCGAGATTCGAGCCCCCGGCGAACTTGAAGACGATCTGGTTCGCCGCCGATTTCGCTTCCGCCTTCATGCGCGGCTGATTCCCGAGCATGCAGTAGTGCGTCATCACTAGGTCAGGACCGTCGGCTGTGTAGATCGAGACCATCTCATGCGGCTGGCCAGGGAACAGGGTTTCGTGAATCGCCGATCCTCCCGCCGTCAATTTGACGACGGACGCCACCTCCTCGGTGGGATTGCCGTCTTTGTCGGCCGTCACCCAGGTTCCAACGAGGGCTTTCATCTTCTCCAGCCCCGCATTCGTGGGGGCAGCCGGCGGATGGTGGTCGTGCTTGTCGTCGCCGTAATCCTGCACCGAGAGTGCGGAAATCAGCAGCCCGCAAGCGAAAAACTGTCGCATCATCTTCATCTCCTCAGTTCGAAATGGGGTCACTTGGAAACCGAACGTCACCAAGTAGTCGAACGACCAGCGAGCCAATCGACAGAGGGACAAAAGATTTTTGTGCAGCCCTCTGGCCCCCATTCGCCCAGTCACATGTCCTCATTCGATAGCGATTCGCGGCGGCCGCAGCTTAGAATCGGCTCATGCTCCGCCTTGTGGACAACCTCCGACTCCCCTCCGGCCGACTCACGCGGCGCGAGTGGTTGCGGCTGGGGATGCTCGGCGGGATGGCGCTGGGAGGATCACAGGCGAGTGGTGCACCAGAGGAGAAAGGTGCTGCCGGCTTTGGGCGGGCGAAGTCGGTGATCGTTGTGTTCTGCAACGGCGGGCAGAGCCAGATCGACATGTGGGACCCGAAGCCGAATGCACCGCTCGATGTGCGCGGAGCGTTTCGGCCAATCGCCACGGCGTTGCCCGGCATGCAGTTTTGCGAGCACCTGCCGCAAGTCGCCCGCGTGATCGACCGTTGCACGCTCGTTCGCAGCATGTCGCACGAGGATCTCGATCACGGCTCGGCGGCGTATCTCTGCCTGACGGGCGTCTATCACGCCCGCCGCTCGTCGAATCCCCCTCCCAGTCCCACCGACTTGCCCACGCTTGGCGCTGTGCTACGGCGCGTCAGGCCAGGCGGGCCGCTGGTCCACAATGCGATTCACTTGAACGGCCCGGCACTCGTGCCGCGCGACATCGGCCCTGGCCAGGACGGCGGATTCTTGGGCCGGGCCTTTGAACCGCTGGTGGTCGGCGATGCCACGAAGGTCGCTGGTGCGATTCCGGGCCTTTCTCCGCACGCCGATCTGCCCACGGTCCGCTTGGGCGAGCGGCTATCGCTCAAGCAGTCGCTCGATCGGTATGCCGGCCGCCTCGAAACGGCTGCCAAGGCAGGGGACATGACGCGGCTCTATTCGCAGGCGCTGGCGATGCTTGCGTCGCGAACCGCACGCGAGGCGTTCGATCTGGACCGTGAAACTCCAGCCACGCGCGACCGCTACGGCCGGCATCGGTCGGGCCAGGCCCTGCTGCTCGCCCGCCGCCTGGCCGAAGCGGATGTGCCGTATATCAACGTCATTTGGAACCACTCGAATCGGGGCCAGGACGATTTCCCCGACGACACGGACCTCTACGGCTGGGATACGCACAACGACATTTTCGACGCGCTGCAGCATCGTCTGCTCCCTCGATTCGACCAGAGCTTCTCGGCCCTGATTGAGGATCTCGACCAGCGGGGCCTCTTGGACCAAACGCTCGTCGTCTGCATGGGGGAATTCGGGCGTGCCCCGCGAGTGGCCTTGGAGCCGCGGTTCGCCGGCGCAACTCCGGGGCGCAAACATTGGGCGAGCGTCTATTCGATCGTGTTGGCCGGCGCGGGGGTTTCGCGCGGCGCGGTGGTCGGCGCATCCGACCGCCTTGGCGGCGAGCCAATCACTGAGCGCTACGGTCCGTGGGACGTTGCCGCCACGATCTTTCACGCGCTGGGAATCGACCCCAGCGGGCACTATGTCGATCCGCTCGATCGGCCATATGCGATTGCGACCGGCAGGCCAATGGCGGCTGTGCATGGAGGATAGAGGTCGGAACGGAGGTGCATTTCGCGTTGCTCATGCACCCTACGAGTGAGAGATGACAACTCCGCAACTTTTCGGCCAGCGCTTCCGCTCCACTGTTGCAGCTAGCATCGCTAGCGGCTACTCTGAACCCCTCAGGATGGCTCGTTGTCCAACGGATTGCTTCACACCTTGATCGACCACAGCGGGATTATCCACTGCGGCACGCTGGTTGCCTCGTTTCGGGCCAGTTCGTTAGGGAAGGCGTGGTAAGCTCGCACGGCTGTGCGGCTTTTTTGCAGGGAGTGCCGGCATCGGGACGATGTTACTAGCGGCTCGTATTGAGTAGCACCCCGCCCCGCGCCGAATGACGCACCACGTGCGTCACCCCACCGGCCGCGGGCACGACCCACACGCCGGCTGCCGTGCGGACTACCATCCGCCCGCGACCACACTTTGTCGCCCTGCTGCGCGTGACATCCGGCCCTCCATCCAGGCGGAGGGACGACAAACATGATGCGCGCCGAGAGTTCCGCACCGTCGTTTTCACTCGCCCAGGCCCGCGGCATCGTTCGCGATCTGTTCGCTCCCCGCGAATGGATTTATTGGGTCGATTTTCTGACGACGATCCTCATCGGCCACACGATGTATGGCGTCACGCGGTTCTTGTACGACATTCACCTGCAGCCACTCTGGCTGCGGCTGGCGATTCAGCTCGTCACGTTCACCATCACCTGCATCTGCTACTACCGGGCTGTGATGTTCGTTCACGAGATCGTGCATCTCCCCGAGAAAAGGTTCCGGGCGTTCCGCTTCGTCTGGAACCTGCTCTGCGGCATTCCGTTCCTGGTGCCGTCGTTCACGTACTACACGCATCTCGACCACCACCGCCGCAAAATGTTTGGCACCACCCACGACGGTGAGTATCTGCCCCTGGCGAGCATGTCCCCCTGGTGCATCCTGCTCTATCTGTCGCAAGCGATCTGGGTGCCGCCGCTGGCCGTGATTCGCTTCGGCATCCTCACGCCGCTCATGTGGATCAGCCCCGCCCTGCGGCGGCTCGTGCATCAGCGGGCCTCGTCGCTGGTGATGGACCCGACGTACATCCGCCCGCTCCCGACGAAAGACATGCAGCGGATGATCTTCCTCCAGGAGCTCGGCTGCTTCCTGTTCATCCTGGCGTGCGCGATCATTCCGCCGGTCTTCCTGAACCGCTGGCCGATTCCGTTCCTCATTCAGGCTTATTCGACCGGCGTCGTGCTGGTGTTCCTCAATGCTCTGCGCACGCTGGCCGCACATCGCTGGCACAGCGGCGGCGAGGAAGGCTCCTTCACCGACCAGATGCTCGACTCAATCACGATGGACAACGACTCGCTCCCAGCCATCCTGATCAATCCCGTCGGCCTGCGCTATCACGCGACGCACCACCTCTTCCCGTCGCTCCCGTACCACAACATGCGGGCCGCCCACAAGCGGCTGATGGCCGAGCTGCCGGCCGATTCCCCCTACCGACAGACGGTGGGGCACTCGATCTGGGCGCAAGTTGTTGATTTGTGGCGACGAGCCGCCGAACATCGTGTGCGCGGCCGAAAGCATCAGCTTGACGCGGCGCGGAATCGCCAGCTTGAATCGGCAGCGTGATCAAGCTGCTTTGGGCTGCTTCGGACTCGCGGCTTGCCTCTGCAAATACTCAATCGCCCGCTCCAGTTGAGGATCGACGTAGGTTGCAGCCGCTTCGTCTTCGCTCGGATCGGGAACGGGGACCGGCGGCGCGTCGGGATTAACGGCTGGCGGAGGTGGCGTTTCGGCCGGCGGTTGTGGGATTGGCTTCGGTTGCATCAGTTCGGCCAGCGGTGTGACATCTCGATTGCGGCGAGCCAGAGCGCGCTGTTTGTACTGGTCCTGCGTTAACTTTACTTCCAAGTCAGCCTCGGGCCGCACCCCCCAGTCGTCGGCATCGGTGGCGTTGCGGCGCTTGTGAATGTCCTTGCCGCTCGGACGCCAGTACGTCGCGATCGTTAGGCGGATCGCGCTCTTTCCGCCCTCCAGTTCCTCGATGTTTTGTACCGTACCTTTCCCCCAGGTCCGCTCGCCGGCGATCACGGCCCGGTGATGATCCTGCAAGCAACCCGCCATGATCTCGCTGGCGCTGGCCGAATAACGATCGACGAGGACGACGAGCGGCAGGCCGGGATCGAGGTCGGTCCCCGCGTTGGCTGAGAACGAATCTCGCTCCTCGCCGCCCCGGCCGCGTGTGCTGACGATGACGCCACCGTCAATGAGCATGTCGCACGTTTCGACCGCGGCCTTGAGCAGTCCCCCTTCATTCCCGCGAAGGTCGAGAATGAGGCCGTCGATCTTTTGCCCCGGCTCGCGCAGCGAGTCAAGCGCCTTGCGGAAGTCGTCGGCCGTCCGCTCGCCGAACGAATCGAGCCGGATATAGCCAATGTTCGGGTGATCGAGCAGGTGATAGACCCACGAGCCGTCATCTCGGCGGGCATCCCCCATGATCGACTCAATCGCGATTGGGGCGCGAGCCACGGTGACGACGATCGGCTCGGCTTCTCCAGGGCGGTGGAGTGTCAGCGTCACCTTCGTGCCGGCCGGTCCCTTGATCATGCCGATCGCTTTCTCCAGCGGCTGCTCGTCGGTCGCCTTGCCGTCGATTGCTTCGATCACATCGCGCGACTTGATTCCCGCCTTGGCCGCCGGCGAGCCGGGAAGCGGGGCGAGCACCATCAGCTTCTTCGATTTCTCATCGACTTCGACCATGATGCCGATGCCGGGGAATTCTCCCTCGATCTGCTCGCGGAATTGGAGGTACTCGCGTGGCGGCGTGTAACCCGAGTACATATCGAGCTGGTCCATCATGCCGTTCATCGCCCCCTCGAACAGCACCCGCGGCTCGACTTCATCGACGTAATCGGTCTGGACGATGTTCATCGCCCGGCTGAACGTGTCGGTAAAGCGGTTGCGCGATGCCCGCTGGTAGCAGGCTAGGGCAAGCAGCAGAGCCGTGCAGACGACGACGAGATTGCGAAGGGGCATCGAAAGTGGCTAGTGCTGGTGGCTAGTGCTGGAGGGAGATGGCGAGTCCTTCTTCGTAGCATACAGCCAGCTGGCTAGACAACCGCCAAGCATGGCAAGGAGGATCGTCCAGAACGAGTGGGCGACGTTAGCGAACTCGTGCTGAGCAGGACCGGGAGGAGCCATTGGGACACCGCCAAGACCTCCCCCGCCGGACATCATGCCGCCCCCACCATACCCCGTCATCGGCCCTAGCCCGCCCATGCCGCTTCCCATCATGCCACCCGACATGCCGCCCATCGCCGACTGCTGGGCGGAGAAGTGCTTCGCGAAGGCTGCATCGTAGAGCCAGTGATAGCAGGCGTTGCTGATCCGCGTCGTGACCAGGTTGTATGGCCGAAGCGGATTGTCGGGTCCGTTGCTCGGATCGAGGCTCCAGCCAAACGCCAGGAGCAAGACATACAGCCAGCCGAACGTGGCGAAGCCAATCCAGAAGGCCCGCCGCGAATCGCCGCGAAAGACGGCGAGCAGAATCGCCGACGCGAGCATCAGCACAACGAAACCGAGCATTGCCGCCGACCAGGCATCGGACGCGTTCCGCAAGGCCACGCAACCCAACGCAGCAACCGCCGTCCACAAGAAGAGTTGTTTCAGACTGAAGGTCCAGACCGCGGACCAACCGCGCGACGAATTCGGTTCGACTGACATCTCGCACCGCCTCTCTCGCTGGCCGGCCTGCCCTCCCTGATTGTAGTCCTAAGCAGCATTCGGGACATGAGCCGTTAAAACGATCCCGAATTGGGCAAGTGTTTCAATCAGCACGGCCACCATGCGGATTCGCCTGTTTTGGCCTACTCGTCCTGGAAATGACGACCGCCAACCAGCCACCGAGCATGGCGAGCACAATCGCCCATAATGAATGTGCGACGTTTGCAAAGTCTTGCTGGGCGGGGCCGGGAGGAGGAGCGGAAGGAGACATGAACCCGCCCCCTAGTCCTGCGACGGCAGATCCGGCCCCTCCCGCTTTCATCCCACTCCCGCCATCGCCCAACATTAGCCCCGGCCCGCCCATGCCACTGCCTATCATTCCGCCAGGCCTGCTGCCCATCGGTTGTTGCTGGGAGTTGTGGTAGCGCTGGAACGCCTCCTCGTAGAGCCACTCGTGGCAGGCGCTGCTGATCCGCGACGTAGCGAGGTTGTTCGCCAGCAGCGGAACGTCGCCTCCGAAGATTGGATTTAAGTTCCAGCCATAGGCCAGCATCAGCAAATACAGCCAGCCGAACGTGGAAAAACCAATCCAGAATGCCCGCCGCGCGTCAACGCGAAAGACGGCAAGCAAGATCGCTGTTGAAAAGACGATGACGACAAGTCCCAGCATCGCGGATGCCCAAATGTCCGATGCGTTTCGCAGGGCAACGCACCCCAGGGCCACGAAAGCCATCCACCCCACGAGTTGCTGAAGACTGAACCAAAACGTGGGCCATCCCTGCGGAGAATTCGCATTCGCCTCGACTGCCACAATGCACCGCCTCTCTCGCTGGCCGGCCTGCCCTGGGGTCTCATTGTAGCCTTCCACGGAAGATGGAATACGCCGTGACTGCTACGGAGTAGAAACCTGCTTTGCCCCCTTCGGCAGGCCCGCCCAATACATAAAGACCGAGATCCAGCCGCCGAGGATCGCGACGAGCATCGTCCAAAAGAGCTGCGAGATCATCACAAAGTCACGGAGCGAAGGACGCTCGTCGGCAGTCGCCTTGGTTTCGGCGCTCGTTTCTGAAGCCGGCAGGGCGGAATCGGCTGCCGTGGGTTCTGTCGTGGTCGCCGGCTGCGGGTCTTCCTCTACGTAGTATCGCTCGTAGGCCATCTCGCTGATCGTGGAGGTGATGAGCTCGTAGGTGTAGGGCTGGCTCCACGGATCGCCGGCAATCACGAAGTACGTGATGCCAAAGACCGCACAGCCCGTCCAGAACACCCGCTTGGGGCCGGTCCGGTTGAAGGCCATGCAAACGCTCGCCGCCAATAGCAGGCTGCCGACTAGAAACGCGAACGAACCGATCCAGTTCGAGGCGTTGCGGAGCAGGAACCCGGCGAGCGGAATGAGAGCCGCGATCGCCCCCATGCCGATGAGCAGCCCGCGGAGCGAGAACCGGGGCCAGAGCGACTCTCCTGGCGGTTTGATGGATGGCGATGATGGCGTTGAATCGCTCACTCTTCCATCTTAGCCGCCCCGGAGCTTGACCAGCCACTCTTTCAGATCCTTCGGCAGCGGCTGGCGGAATTGCAGCGGTTGATTGGTGATCGGATGCGCGAACGCGAGTTCCGCAGCGTGCAGGGCGTGGCGAGGAGCGCGACTCGTGTCGTCATGCGGCCGCTCGCCGACAGCGTGGGTATAGGTCTTTTCGCCACAGAGCATGTGGCCGATCTCGGACAGGTGAATCCGAATCTGGTGTGTACGCCCCGTTTCGAGCCGGCAATCGATGATCGTGTACTGGGGCAGTTGCTCGATCGGCCGGAGGTGCGTGATGGCCCGCTGGGCGTCTTCGGGTGCAGTGGCAAGTCCCGCCGGGCCGGCAGGACCTACGCTTCCCCGCAAACCGTCCCCTCGGTCGCGGACGAGCCAGGTATCGATGGTCTGAGCCTCGACGCGGCCGTACGCGACGGCGACGTAGGCCCGCGTCACGTCATGTTTCGCGAACATCCGAATCAACCGCTGCTCCGCCTCACGCGTGCGAGCAAAGACCATCAGGCCGCTCGTATCGCGATCGAGCCGGTGGACGGGAAAGATCGCCAGCCGGCGATCGATGCGGCGACCGGTGGTTGCGGTCCGCTCGCCTCGGCGCGAACCTCGCCCTCCCAAGCGGTTCCGACCTCCCGAACTCCGACCCCCAATCCCCGAGTCCCGGATCCCCAGCCGCTCGGCGAGCACCTGCACGAGCAGCTCGTCGAGCGTCGGCTGGAGCTGTTTGCGACGCAGCGGGAGGTCGGTTTCCTCCCGGTGCCGCAGCGTCGTTACACCCGCCGGCTTGTTCACGACGACGAGATGCTCGTCGAGATAGACGATCTTCACGTCGGTCGCATCGGCCGGTTTGGCGAGCGGATGATCCCACAGCTTGAGCACGTCACCGGATTTCACCGGTCGCGCCTCGTCGAGACAAAGATTGCCGTTCACCTGCACCTGCCGGCAGCCAATCAGCTTGCGAACCTGCGACCAACTCTGCTCCGGCAACAGCCGCTTGAGCGCCTGGCCGAGCGCAAGGCCGTCGTGCTCGGCGGTGAGATGAAAGTTGCGAGGGGGCATCGCGGCTTCAGAGGAGTAAAAGCCACGGATGAAACACGGATTTTCACGGACAGCAGAATGCTTTGCATCCGTGTTTGATCTGTGTTCGATCCGTAGCTACACATTCATTCTTTTGGCGACAGTTTCTTTCTTGCTTCGATTAGCGCCGGCACGGCGACTGCCATTCGCGGTGTGGCCGACGGATTGCTCTGCATGACCGCGGCGGAGGCGAGGATCGTCTTGGCGGCTTTCGGGAGGTAATCGGGTTTGTTCTGGGCTACGGCCAAGCGGATCAGGTTGTCGGCAGAAACCGAGTTGCCCGAAGGGACGGCCGTTTCGACGATCTCCTTCGCCCGCGCGAGGAGCGCCTCGTGGTCGCTCGAAGTGAAGTAGAACCCGCCCCCCTTCTCATCGGCAAACAGCTCGAGCTGCTTGTCGGTCAGCTCGCCCGCCGCGTCGAGCCAGCGTTTGTCCCCCGTCGCTGCGTGCAGCCGCAAGAGGCCATCGACCAGAAAGGCGTAATCGTTGACGTAGGCATTCAGGCGCGCTTCGCCAACCGAGTACGTCCGCTTGAGTCGGCCATCTTCGCCGCGCAGTTTCGTCAGCACAAAGTCCGCAGCCTTGCTCGCAGCTTCGACAAACCTCGGCTCCTTGAGGATGCGGCCGGCATCGGCCAGGCCGCCGATCGCCAGGCCGTTGTCCGCAGCGAGCAGCTTCGTATCGGTGATCGGCCGCTCGCGTTTCGCCCGGGTGTCGAAGAGCTTCTTGCGGATCGGCACGAGATTCTTTTCCAGATCGGCTTCGGTCAGCTTCATTTCCGCGGCAATTTCCGCCAGCGGTTTGGCCAGTTGCGGCACATAGAACTTCTCTTCGAAGTTCGGATCGCGATCGAACCCATAGACCTCCGTAAACACCTTGTATTCGTCCGCCGACAGCGTTTTCTCGACTTCTGCCTTTTCCCAACGATAGAACTTCCCCTCCTCGTGCTCGGAATCGGCATCGATCGCCGTATAGAAGCCGCCCGTTTCGTCGCGCAGCTCGCGAAGCAGAAACTCGCAAATCTCGCGGCTGGTACGGGCGAAGTCCTCGCGGCCGGTCAGTTCGTACGCCTCGGCAAAAATGCTCGCGAGCTGCCCGTTGTCGTAGAGCATTTTCTCGAAGTGCGGAATTTGCCAGTAGCGATCGACGCTGTAGCGATGAAAGCCGCCGCCGACGTGATCCCAGATGCCTCCCTGCTGCATGCCGGCCAGCGAACCGACGAGCATCTCGCGGGCCTTCTCGTCCTTCAGTCGCTTGGCCCGATCGAGCAGGTAAACAAGGTTGCTCGGCTCGGGAAACTTCGGCTGCTTTGGATTGGGGCCATAGCCAAAGCCGCCGTACTTGGGGTCGTACTGTTCTTCCAGCGCGGCCAGCACCGGCTCAACGAGGGCCTCGTCGAGCGCAACGAGCGGCGTGCTCTTGCGTCCTTCCATTTCGGCCTTTGTGAACTTGGCGACCGTCTTGGCATCCTCGCGGACGCGGTCGGGCATCTTGTCCCAAATCTCCTGAATCTTGGTCACGACCGTCAGAAAGCCGGGCATCCCTTCACGGTCGCCGTCGCGGGCAGGGAAGTACGTGCCGCCGATGAATGGCTCCGCCTCGGGCGTGAGAAACATCGACAGCGGCCAGCCGCCGCCGCGCCGCTCGCCGGCAAGCTGGTGATAGACCGAGAGGGCCGTCATATAAATTGTGTCGATGTCGGGCCGCTCCTCACGATCGACCTTGATGCAGATGAAATGCTTGTTGAGAAACGCGGCGATCTCCTCGTCGCAGAAGCTCTCGCGCTCCATCACGTGGCACCAATGGCAGCTCGAATAGCCGATCGACAGGAAAATCGGCTTCCCCTCCTTCTTCGCCTTGGCGAGCGTCTCCTCACTCCAGGGATGCCAATCGACCGGATTTTGGGCATGCTGTAGGAGGTACGGGCTGGTTTCCTTGGCCAGAAGGTTCGTGTGCTTGGGTTTCGCGGTCGGTGCGGGTACCTGGCAAAAGGCCGTCGTGCACGTTACTTGGAAAACAACCAGCAGAAATAACCATCGCATTCTGACACCCACCGCATGAATTGTGAAAACGTCTGGCGATCGAACGCAAAGGCACGCAGATCGCAGAGACCGCAAAGGTTGAGTTGACTGTACTGCCCTTAGCGGACTTTGCGACTTTGCATTGAATACCGTGATTCTATCACGCCTTCGGAATCTTCACCGCTTCGAGAACGCACACTTCCGCCGTGGTTGGTACGATTCGCTGGAGTTCAAAGCCGCCGCGGACGAGCAAGTCACGCCACTCGGGTTCCGTGCGCTCCTGGCCGCCGGGGATGACCATCATGGTCAGATCGAGGAGCTTGGCGAAGCTCGGCCCGTTGCCCGGCTCGATGATCGATTCGACGACGAGAAGCCGGGCGTGTGGCGGCGCGGCGGCGTGGATGTGGCCCAGGATCGTCAGGCACTGCTCGTCGTTCCAGTCGTGCAGGATATGCCGCAGGAAGTACGCATCGGCGCCTGCCGGGGCCGTGGAGAAGAAGCTGCCGCCGATCGCCTGGCAACGGTCAGCCAGCCCCGCGGCAGCGATTGCGTCGCGGGCGCGGTCGGCGACATTCGGCAGGTCGAACAGGATTCCTCGCATCGACGGGTACTTGGCGAGCACGGCCCGCAGCACGCTGCCGTTGCCGCCGCCGAGGTCGGCCAAGGTGTCGATCTCGCTGAAGTCGTAGGCGTCGAGCATGGCCGGTGTTTCACGGCCGTGGATCGAGACCATCGCGTCGTCAAAGGTTTTCGCCTTGTCGCGATGCTGGGCAAGGTAGTCGAACAGCGGCAGGCCGAATTCGCGCTCAAAGCCCGGTCGGCCGGTCTGCACGCTGTAATACAGTTGGCTCCAAGCCCGGTACTGGTCATCGCCGGCCATGAGGATCATCGCCCGCTTGCTTTCGGGATGATCGGAGCGAAGCGGCTCGGCCAGCGGCGTCAGATGAAAGCGGCCGGCATCGTCCTCGGCAAAAACGCCGACGCTGGCCAACGCCCGGAGCAGGCGATAGAGGGCCCGCTCATCCACGCCGTGCGCTAGTTCGGCTGCCGCCTTGGGGCCTGAGGCGAGCAGGTCGGCGAGGCCCAGCTTGGCAGCGACGAAGAGAGCCTGGGAAACCCAGTAGGCCGAGGCCATCTGAGCGAGTTGCAGCGGGGCGGGTGGTTGGTGCATGGTTTCAGCAGAGGCGCGTTGGGAGGGCGAGACTCCCGCCGAGTCATGCACTCCATTCGGCTCAGCAGGAGCTTCGCCCTCCCCGGATACGGTCGTGTAATCGCCGGGGGGCAGAAGTCATCTATAGAATGTCAGCAGCGACGAGCGACAAGGGGACAACCAGGAAGGAACACTGACATGAGTTCATCAACCAACGCCACGGCCGTCTTCGCCGGCGGCTGCTTTTGGTGCACCGAAGCCGCCTTCGAGCAGCTTGACGGCGTGCTCGACGTCACCAGCGGCTACGCGGGCGGGGCTGCAGAGACGGCCAACTACAAAGCCGTCTGCGGCGGCGACACGGGACATGCCGAGGTGATTCGCATCACCTATGATCCGGCCACGATCAGCTTCGGGCAGTTGCTGGAAGTGTTTTTCGACGCCCACGATCCGACGCAGCTCAATCGGCAGGGGAACGACATCGGCACACAGTATCGTTCGGCGATCTTCTATGCCGACGAAGGCCAGAAGAGTGCCGCCGCGGAGAAAATCGCGAAGCTCAATCTTTCCGGCAAGTTTGCACGGCCAATCGTCACTAAGCTCGAACCGCTCGTCACTTTCTTCTCGGCCGAGGAATATCACCAAGACTACGCCCGGCTAAACCCCGACCAGCCTTACATTCAATCAGTTTCGACCCCCAAGGCGTGCAAGGTGCGGGAGAAGCATGCCGGGCTGATGCGGTCCAACGGTTAGCGTTACCGCACCGGCAGTGGGAGGAAGTCCCAGTCGAGGATCATCTTCTCGGTCAGGGCCTTTTTCAGTTCCAATTCGGCTTCTGCGAATTCCGGGTTGCCCGCGAGGTTGTTCAATTCACTGGGGTCGGCGTCGAGATCATATAGCTCAAACGTCGGTCGCGGGCTCGTGAAGTAGGTCTTTACGAGAGGTGCAGAGAGCTTGCCGGCGGCATTGGCGGCCACCATCTCTTGCCAACCGGCGTCGCGGGCCGAATCGACCGGCTGCACCGGCTGATGAGGGGTGGCGTTGTAAATCAGCTTGAAGCGGTCCGACCGCGCGCAGCGAGCCAGGTCGAAATTGGCCGCGGGAATCTCAGGCCTCATCCCGCCATCGCCGCCGTGCGGACCGCGTTCGGCAAAAACGTACTTGCGGGCCTCAAACGGCTGACCGCGGAGCAGCGCTGCGTAACTCTTGCCGCTTATTTCCTTGGGCGGAGTGACGCCCGCGATTTCGAGCAGCGTCGGCGCGAAGTCCTCGCCCGAAACGAGTGCCTTCGACGTGCTCCCCGGTTTGATCGTCCCCGGCCAGCGCACGAGGAGCGGCACGTTGATGCCGGGGTCGTACAAGTATCCCTTGCCATGCGGCAAGGCCATGCCGTTGTCCCCCATGAAGACGACGACGGTCGATTCGGCGAGCTTCCGCTCCGCTAGAAGGTCGAGCACGCTCTGTACTTGTCGATCGAGCCGCTCGATCTCGCCCAAATAGCGGGCGAAATCGTCGCGCACACCCGGCAGGTCGGGCAAATGCGGCGGCAGTTTCAGACTCGCCGGATCGGGCTTGCCCAGCGGCGAAGCGTCTTCGTCCCAGACGTGATGCGGATCGCTGAAGCCGAGCCAGAAGAACCACGGCTTGCCCGCGGGGGCCTTGTCGAGAAAGTCGCCGAGGATCTTCGCGTGGTTGCCGCCGCCGGGAGCGACGTAATCGACGCGGTCCTTGAACGTCCGCAGGTTGTTCTTGGCCAGCACTTGTGCAGTCACCAGAGCAGCTCGCTGGCCGGTGGCCGGCGGGCCATCAAGGTGATAGTTTCGCCCGCCAACGCCGGTGAAATAGCCCGCTTTGTCGCGGAGCAGATCGGGCAACGCCGGCACATGCGGCGGCAGCGGCGAGGTGAACCGGACCATCCGCACGGCCACCGGCGACTGGCCGGTCATCAGTGCCGCTCGCGACGGCACGCATTGCGGACAGGACACGAACATCCGGTCCATCCGCATCCCCTCGCCGGCAAAACGGTCGAGATTGGGCGTCCGGACCTGCCCGCCGTAACAGCCGAGATACGGATAACTGTGGTCGTCGGACAGAAGGAACAGCAGATTCGGCGGATTGGCGGCAGCCGCATTGAGTTGAGCGACCAGCAGAACAACGATCGCGATCAGTACGCTTGGCAGCAAACGATTCATGGCAAGTCCTCCCGTTGCGGGCAGGATAGTTGCTGCTACCACCCGACGGCAAGCGGGAAGTGCTAGCAGTGTGCGGCTGAGTCGCGCCAATTGCCGATACGAAAGGTATGAACGCACGCCTTTCCTTCGCGATTGCCCTCGGGCTGTGCCTCGGTGCGATGCCGCTGGCTGCCCAGGCCCAGAAAATCTCGTTCTCGTTCGGGCACTATGGCCACGGACATCACCACCATCATCATTGTTGGGACGATCCGTGGTACTGGGGCCCGCACTACGACTACATCTATGTCGCGCCGCCACCGGTCGTGCGGCGCGAGATTCGCTACGTGCAGCCAGTCGAACGGGTGATCGAAACACGCGAGGTCGCGCCACGAGAAGTAACCACGCCGGCAAACGACACGTTCACCAGCCGGGCCGCGACACAGACGCCGCTGCAGATTTGGAATTCTGGAGGGGAAAAGGTGCCGGTGGCGTTTCTTGTCGATGGGCAGGAAGTAACGCTGCATGACGGGCAGTCGCACACGTTCTACGGCAGCGGGGCCAAGCTTGTCGAGTTCGACCGCGGCGGCAGCTTCGGCACCGCCCGCCGCTCATTGGCCGGCAGCAAGTACGAATTCGTCATCACCAATCGCGGCTGGGACCTCGTGCGGCAAGGGGAGGCGTCACAGGCGACCACCGCGACTGCTCCGCGGAATGAGCTGCCGGGTGTGACGCAGCGGTAGGTGGTCGGCTGACGCTCGCGTCAATCGCCTTGCGGCAGGCGCGGGAGCGGCGACTTGCTGTTTCCCGCCGGCATGGGTGACGCTGGCATTGGCGAGGCAGGCGTCGCGCCACTGGCCGGAATGGCCGGCCGATTGACGACTACAGTCGTCGTTTGCCACTCGAATTTGTCCCCGAGCATCGCGTCGAGTTGGCGTCGCTGCGACGCCGTGAGCACGCTCAACAGCTTCTCGCGGGACTCTTCCTGCAGCTTTTTCTGGAACTCGACCAGCTTGACGCGCATTTCTTCCAGCGCTGCCTGCTCGGCATGCTTGAGCTGACTCCGCTGCTCGTCGGTGATACCGAGTTCCTCGGCCACGTCCCCGGTCGCCAGCGTCTGCGTGCTCCGGTAGCCGGTTTGGGCCAGCCTCATTTGCAGCATCACCTGCGACAGTCGGCGAATCTGGTGCGGCAAGAGAATCTCGCGAATCTTGCGTTCGGTTTCATCCGCCAGAGATTGTGCCGCCGCGAAATATCGCTGCTGCCGCGTTTGCGGATCCCCTTCCGCAGTGGCGGGCCAAAGCGTGCGTACTTTGTCATAGGTTTCGGTCCGGAGCTTCTCAAGAGCCTCTTTTTGCTCCGGAACGATTTCCAGCTCTTTCTCGATCTGCGGAATCTGCACCCATTGCAGCGATTGCCCCTGCGGACTGACGGCTTGTTGCGGCACGGGACCACCGCCGGCAGCGACTTGTGCCGTCGCCGCGTTTGCCCAAGACGCAATCGCAAATGCGAGCACGAAGCAGCTAAGCACGTGAGAACGCCACTGTTTCCCCAAGCTTTTCATGGCAAGCTCCTTCCACCGCCTGCGGCACGACCGTGACAATCCGGTCGAGCCTTGCCATGAGTGCGCGAAAGGTCGCACCGGGTTCAAAGTCCCGCCGGGTTGGCGGGACCTACTTTGTCGGCGGGACCTACCTGCCATACCATGCGACCAGTCGCGGAAGCTCATCGAGAAACGTCAAAACACGCAGCCGCCGCCGCTGTTGGCTGCCGGCGAGTGGGCCGTAGCCCTGGCCGCGATCGAGGGCGGTGATGATGTCGAGCACATCAGCCAGCGTTGGCTCGCGGCCGGCACTGGCCCAGCGCAAGAGCCACAGGCCGATCGGATAGGCGATTGCCAGTTGCTTGAGGCATTCCGTGATCGACCAGCCGCTCCGATTGGAGAGGGCGTAGCTCCACGATTCGGCTGTTGTGGCGATGAACCGGGCAAAGGGCTGGTAAAGGCTGGCGTCCATCCGGCCGAGCGGCTGTTCGAGTTGCTCGAACGTCGCGGCGGGAAACTGCGGATGCAGTGGTGGCAGCTTTCCACGGCCGCGGACCATCTTCCACGCCGCGATGGCGAGCTTGATCCGCTGTCCCCACGACGGCCGCACGTGATACCGCGGATGGAGCCGCACGTACTCGGCCGCAATCTGCCGGAAGATGACGGCTGCGGCACGCTGGGGGGGCTGGCGATCGCTGAATAGCTCGCCCACTTCATCAGGCGCCGACGATTCGAGCACGTCGATGAGCTCGCCGAGCTGCTTGTCCGACATTGGCTGTGTCTTCGCCTGCTCCAGCAGCCGGCACGTGATGAGTGCATGCACCAAACGACGCACGGGCGGATAGCGCTCGTCGGTCAGTTGCCGATGCAGGGAGTCGAGCAGGCGACGGGCCGCTTTCCAGTCGCGTTGCTCGCCGGGCTTAAGTGGCGGCGGCGAGACCTCCCGGTCGGTCAGGCCGCGCTCTCGAGCCAGCTTCTTGGCGAAATCGAGCTGCTCGGCGAGTGGACGTCCTTTGTCAGCCGCGGCTGAGGGACAAGCACGGCGGAGTGTGAGCATCGCGACGCCGTCGCGCGGCACTACCTGCAGTGGGAACATCCGGCAGACCAGCGGCTTGGCGTCGAAGCCGAGTTCCTTGTGAATGCGGCACAGGCCGTCTGGCATGAGGAAGACACAGCTTCCATCGGGCCGGTGGGCCAGGCGGTAGTCGCGCCCCAGCCAATGCTCACGCGTAACGACCGGCGTACCGCGAAGGTCTTCCCGCTCGCCCCACTTTTGCGAGGCCAGCCGCTCCAGATCCTCGTCCGATAGCGGCACGATGCTGCCACGACAGCAGATGCCACATTGATGGCAGTCCCAGCGTTCGACGGTCGGCAGCGTCTTCAGAGGAAGCGACATAGGTTCATTTTTCGCGGCAATCTCTCTGGCCCGCAAGCCGCTCGTTTCGTATCCTCCGGCCGCCTTGTACACCGAAGGAGCGGGACATGCTGCGCACTGGTTGCCAATTCGCTGGAATTCTTGCCCTGTTGCTCACTGCCGCGTCGGCCGCTGCCGCCCCGCCGTGGGCCACGCTCGTTCCGTTCAAGCGGGTGGAAGCAGATCCCAACAAGTCGTATGAGCTGGCCGAGTCGAACGGGCCGTGGGTCATCATGTGTACGTCCTTTGCCGGTCCGACGGCCGAACAGCAGGCCCACGACTTGGTGTTGGAACTCCGCCAGAAGCTCAAACTCGAGGCCTTCACATTTCGCCAAACATTCGACTTCACTGAATCGTCCGAAGGGATCGGCTGGAATCGGTATGGCGAGCGGAAGCGGATGAAGTATCTGAATCCGGCCAAATTCGAGGAGATTGCGGTGCTCGTCGGCAACTATCAGTCGATTGACTCGCCGGAAGCGGAGAAGGCCCTCGAACTCGTCAAACATGCCAAACCGGTGACGCTGGGAGAAAAGTATCGCGAGAAATCGTCGCAGCGCTTCGCTGGTATGCGGACGATCTTTCGCACGATTTCGCTCGACTCCGAGCAGAAGCAAAAAGGGCCAATGGGAGCCGCCTTCATCACCCGCAATCCGCTGCTGCCCGAGGAGTACTTTCACGCCCAGGGGCTCGATCCGTTCCTGGTCGAAATCAACGGACCGCTGGAATACAGCTTGCTGAAGAATCCGGGTCAATACACCGTTCGTGTCGCTTCGTTTCGCGGAGTCGATACGATGAAGCCGGATGAGTTCGCGAAGCTGACCTCGGACGAGCGGAAGACGTCGAAGCTCGATCTGGCCGCGATCAAGGCGACGAAGCTCTGCGAAGCGCTGCGTGCCAAGGGGATCGAGGCTTACGAATTTCACGACCGGACCGAAAGCATGGTGACGATCGGATCGTTCGACGATTACGGCAGCGAGCGTCAGGACGGGAAGATCGAAATCAATCCGGCGATGCACAGGATCATGCAGCAGTATGGCCCCAAGGAAACGAAAATGGCCAACGGGGCAACCGGCATGGCCGCCCAATTCCTCGACGGCATTCCGTTCGATCCCCAGCCGTGGCCAGTGAAAGTGCCGCGGCAATCGGTGGGGGCGGCCTACAACCAGTCGAAGTCGATGTTCCGTTAGTCGTCGTCAATTGGGTCAAAAAAGCTCGCCAATCGGCTTGCCGTTCTCGACGACGATCCGCGGGCGACCCTGGTTGTCGAGATACGAAACATCGAGCGGCACACCGAAATAGCGAAAGAGCGTCGCCGCCAGATCGCCTGGCGTGACGGGCCGCTCGCGGATGTTTCCCCCGTCGGTTTCGGTCGCCCCGATCACTTGCCCGTGCCGCAGGCCGCCGCCGGCCATGCACATCGACATCACCTGCGGCCAATGGTTGCGGCCATCGGTGCTGTCCTGGGTTCCCATCATCGGTGTGCGGCCGAACTCTCCCATCGCGATCACGAGCACGTCGTCCAGAAGGCCGCGGTCCTCAAGGTCGCCGACAAGCGTCGTAATCAGATGGTCGAACAGCGGCAGCAGCGGACCGAGGCCGTTGCGAATGCCGCCGTAGGGCGGAATGTTGTCGCCGTGGGTATCCCATGTGCCCGACGCGCTGTGATAGCTAAGGTCGATCGTGACAAACGCGACGCCCGCCTCAACAAGCCGCCGCGCGACGAGCGCCTGCTGGCACCAGAGGTGCTTGCCATACCGCTCCCGAACCCGATCGTCCTCGCGGGTCACGTCGAACGCCTCCTGCGCCTTGCGACCCAGCAGCATGTTCACCGCTTGCTCCTGGTAGCGGTCGAGGGCCGCCATCGAACCATCTTGATCGAGCCCGGCTCGTAAACGGTCAAAGTCCGATAATAGCTGCCGCCGCTGGCCCAGCCGCTCGCTCCCCAGCGTGGCCGAGAATTGAAACATCTCGCCCCCCGCCACAGTCCCCGTGTCTTGGCCCACGTTCGAATAGACAGGCAGGGCAACCGCCTGGTTGGCGATGAACGGGTCGAATTGCTTGCCGAGATAGCCCGCAAACGCCAGGTGCGACCGCGACTTCATGAACGCGACATACGGCGGCATTGCCGGATCGGCCGCACCGCGATGCCTGGCGATGATCGACGCCAGAGCTGGGTACTTCTCCGACTCGGGATTCGTGCGCGCTTCGGCCGTCGGATTGCCAGTCTGAAAGACCTTGTTCGGCTCGTGATTACTGTGGCGGGCATCGACCGAGCGAATAATCGTGAAACGGTCGAGCATCGCCGCTTGTTTGGGCAGATGCTCGCAGATGACCACGCCCGGCAGCTTGGTCTGTGTGATTCCGAACGGCCCGCGATTGATCTCCGGCCGATCGGGCTTGCTGTCCCAGGTGTCAATGTGGCTCGGCCCGCCCGCCATCCACAACAGGATGCAACTCTTTCGCCGGACGCCGGTTCCGCCTGCCGCCTGAGATTGCAGAAGCTGAGGCAGACTCAAGCCGGCGATGCCCGCCATGCTGGCCTTCAGCATTCCCCGGCGACTGGCAAACGCGATCCCTTCCCGCGTCCGCCCGTGGTAACTCGCAAACGCATGCTGCTCATGCAGCGGACCATGTTCCGGTAGCTGCGCCATTGCAATCTCGCTTCCTGGGAGGGTGGCGCATCGTATCAGCGAGCGCTTGTGGATGCAAACATTTGCCGCTCTCGGCGCATTTATTTCGTTCAATCTTCTTTACAAAACCCTTGCAAACGGTTGTGACACTCCCTGTCGCATCTAAAATGTCCCAGGATTTGCGAATTCCCCGTTCTGCGCATTCTTCCTGTTTTGCAGCCTTGTTCTACGAGGTCTTCATGCCCTCCCGCATGCCCCGCCGCGCCGTCGCCAAATCGCGCAACCGCCGAGCCTTTTTCGAGACACTCGAATCTCGTCAACTTCTCGCAGCATTCACGGCCGGCAATTTGCTCGTCTCGCGAATCGGCAATGGGACGACACCCGTTAATGAAAACATCGCAACCGTAATGTTTCTCGACGAAGTCACTCCAGCTGGCGATTTCGTCCAAACCATCGCATTACCCACGAGTGATTCGGGCGCAAATCAGACGCTGACAGGCAGCCCCATCGGCCAAGCCGAGGGGCTTCTCTCGGTCTCCGCCGACGGACAATACGCGCTAATCGTGGGCTACGATGCCCCCCTAGGCACACTCGGTCTGACGAGCACGCTCTCCTCAACCATCGCCCGTGTCGTGGCGCGCGTTGACTCGCAAGGAAATGTTGACACCACAACACGGATCACGGACGGCTTCTCCCCGGGCACTGTTCGAAGTGTAGTCAGTACCAATGGCAACGACCTTTGGGTTTCAGGCGGAACAACCTCAAACACGACCGGCGGAATCCGCCATACAACTCTCGGCAGCACGGGCGCGAGCCTGCGCATCAACGCAAACCTCACCGCAACCCGCGGGCTTACCATTGCCGACGGCCAACTGTATGTGACCAATAACACGGAAACCCTTCGCATTGGCCAGGTCGGAACGGGCACGCCGACCACCGCCGGTCAAACGGTTACAAGTCTTCCGGGAATTCCTAACGGTTCGTTTGGCAACAATCCCTATCAGTTCTTTTTCGCCGACCTCTCTGCCGCTGTACCCGGCGTCGATACGCTCTATATCGCCGACGCAACGGTTGGTCTCAGCAAGTTCTCCCTCGTCGGCGGCTCGTGGCAGCATAACGGCAGCATCGCCCGCTTGGGAAAAGGGCTGGTAGGCATCACCGGTCGAGTCGATGGCTCGAACGTCACGATCTTTGGCGTCAATCAACTCGTTGGCACGACGGAGCTGGTCACTTACCAAGACACCACCGGACACACGGGAACAATTTCCGGTCAACTGGCTCCCACTTCGTATTCGCTCTCCGGCAACTTCCTGTTTCGTGGCGTCTCCTTCGTCCCCCAAGCGGCTCCTCCCGCTTTCGACCCCAATCCCTCGCTCGCCACCGGCAGTGGTAACGACGACATCGTCCTCCGTCGCGATGGCAATAACCTCGTCGTCACCGTTGGCGGAACTCCCGTCCTTACGCAGGCGCTTGCCGACACGCTCTCGTTGGTCATCGATGGCGAAGCCGGCAACGACCGCCTGACGGTCGATTACAGCGGCGGCGATCCTATCCCGACCGGCGGCATCACCTTCAATGGCGGCACGCAATCAGGTGCTCCGGGCGACACTCTCGCCATCGTTGGCACCGGGACGCAGAACGCCACCTATGCACCCAACGGCACCGCGAATCCCGCCCTCGACAACGACGGCACGGTCACCGTCGATGGCAAGCCGATCAATTTCACCGGCCTCGAACCGCTCGACATGATCGGCATGGCCGTGGCCAACGTCGTCTTCCCCAATGGCAACGACATCATCAGCCTCGACAACGGCCTCACCAGTGGCGGTGCTGCGGCCATCGTCGTCAGCGGCACTTCGGGCGGTGTTCCGTTCGAGAGCGTCGCTCTACGGAATAATACCCTCGTCAATATCTCGATGAATTCCGTTGCAGGTGTCGATACCGTGACGATCGCTAGCGCAAACAATGCGCACGGAAACGTGGACTTGCAACTCACGACGGGTGGCGAAGTAGGTGATGCCATCCTGGTCACGGGGCCGGCGACGTTTGCCGGCTCCGCATCGCTGTCCAGCCAAAGCATCAACTTCATCGTCGCCGCATCGGTTCTTACGGCAGGCACACAGGTCACGCTGAACTCGGGCGCGGGCGCTATCTCGGATGGCACGCCTGCCACTCCCAGCGTCCTGGCAGCCACGCTCAGCGCCACCGCCGGCAGCGGGATCACGCTCGGAACGAACGTGACCACACTTTCGGCTGCCGTCACTGCGGCTGGTGCTCTCGCCATCACCGAGGCCAATGCCGTTACGCTGCAAAGCGTCACAACGGCTAGTGGCGCGATCAGCATCACCGCCGGCGGAGCGGTCGTTGCGGAGAACGTCAACTCGGGCACGCAATCGACCTCCCTCACCATTTCCGGCGGTGGTTTGACCAGCGGCCCGGCCGATCCGGGTGTTGCCGATATCATCGCTGGCACACTGACAATCACCCTGAGCACGGCCGGCAACAACGTCGGCACGAGTCCCGCCAACCGGCTCGAAATCAACGTCACGCAGTTGCAGGTCACGACCAATACGGCGGCCCAAAACAACGCCTATATCCTTGATACGGCGGGCGGCCTCGCCATGAACAACTCGACCGTCGGCGGCGTGCCCGGCTCGACGTTCGACATCCTCGTACAGAACGGCAGCCTCACGACCGTCAACGACGGCACGCGCGACGTCGGCGCCGACATCATCGTCCTCGCCGTCACGGGAGCCGGCAGCACGATCGGCAACAGCTCGGCCAATCAACTCGAAATCAATGCGGTCAGCAGCCTTACCGCGACAAGTGCCGGCGGCGGCATCTTCCTCGACGATACCGACGCCAACCTGCCGGTGGCTTTGGTTGATGCGTCGGGAGGCAATGTCGATCTGCGTAGTGCTTTGGGCGACATTCTTAGCGTCGCCGGAGATGCCGGCGTTCCCGATGTCGTCGGCAGCACCATCAACCTGCGGCTCGGTACGGCGGGCAATACGCTGGGCACGAGTGCCGCCAATCGCCTGGAGATTAACGGCAGCATCCTTCAGATCTTCAATACCGGCGGCAATAACAACTACTTTGTCATCAATACAGCTGGCGGATTGCAAGTCAACGCCTCGACCACCGGCGGCGGCGGGGCGAGCATCTTCGACCTCCTCGTGCAGAACGGTAACTTGACCGGCGGCGGCACCGGCGTGGGGGACGTGCGGGCCGATGTGGTGATCGTCGCAGTCACCGGAGCGGCCAACACCATCGGCACTAGTGCCGCGAGTCCCCTCGAAATCAATGCGAACAACAGCACGACGGCGACCTCTGCCGGCGGAAACATTTTCCTTCGGGACATTGCAACGGACTTCCCGCTCGGGCTGATCAATGCTGGCGCGGGGAACGCCGATCTTCGCACGACCGTCGGCGCGATCACCGACGCCAATGGCGCTGCCAACAATGTTGTTGCCTCCAATCTCGCCATGCGCGCGATGAACGGCATCGGCAGCTTGAACGCGATTGAGACGGCCGTCAGCGGTCTGTCGGCCGAAAATTCCACCAGCGGGACCATCAATGTTGACAACAGCGTGGGTGGATTGCTCACGCTGCTCAACCTGCCGCCGGTCGTTGCCGGCTTTGCCGTCCGCAACTTGGGTGGCAACGTTTCGATCACCAACGCCAGCCCCCTGACGGTGGCCAGCAACGTGCAGGCCAGCGGCATGGTTGTGCTTACGGCCCTCGACTCCGCGGCTGCCGGCGACGATCTGGCGATCAATGCCGGCATCACCGTCGAAAGTACCGGGTCGCTCGTCTCGCTCAACGTGGGCGACAATCTCACGCTCGGCGCGAATGCTCGGCTCGCGGCTTTGAGCACGATCATGGCCAACGTCGATCTGGGCGTGGTTGACGTGCTTACCGGCGCGATCGTCACGATCCCTGCTTCAGCCGACATCGACGGCACGAGCTTCACGATCTTCTCCGGTGACGACTCCGACACGTTCCACATCGCTCCCGACGGCGACGGCGGCGGGCCCGACATCGACACGCCGATCACGATCAACGCCTCCA
>CAYLLN010000090.1:0-26705 GCA_964384375.1 uncultured Pirellulaceae bacterium | reverse complement strand
AGTACGACGACTGGCGGATTCCGAAGAACATGGAAGTGATCGGAGCGGCAATTCGCGACGTCCCCCGCCCGCGCAACCGGGACGGCTCAATGCCGTTCGACGCCTACACGCTGTACTACGTCGGGCAGGCGCTTTATCAGGTGAACGGCGACCACTGGAAGGACAACTATCCGAAGCTCCGTGATTACCTGGTCGATTCACAGGTCGGCGACCAGAACAACAGCGGTGCCGGCGGTTCGTGGCGCGATCACGGAGCCCGGGGTGGCGGGCGAGTCGGCGGCCGCGAGGGAGAACTGTACGGCACGAGCGTCGCCTGCTTCATCCTGGCGATTCCGAATCGGTACTTGCCGATTTTGCAGGAAGGGAAGATTGAGAGCTTTCGGAACAAGGCGGGGGCGGAGTGACCACCGTGGGCTTTCTCTCCTTCACCGCCTGGCAATTCGCACTCGCCGGGGCGATCTGCGCCGCTGGGCCGCTGATTATCCACCTGCTGAATCGGCGGCGGTATCGCGTCGTGCAGTGGGCGGCGATGGATTTTCTGCGCGAGGCGATGCAGCGGAATCGGCGGATCATGCAGATCCGCGACATCATCCTGCTCGTCCTGCGCACCGCGGCGGTGTTGCTGTTTGGACTGGCTCTCGCACAGCCGTTTTTTGCGTCGCGCGAGGAAGAGTTCAGCGATCGGCAACCTCTGCATGCGATCGTCGTCGTCGATAACAGCTTGAGCATGGCGTATGCCGCTCTTGACGGCGATTTGCTTGCCAAGGCGAAGGACCGGGCCCGGCAACTGATCGACAAGCTGCCCGCGGGGAGCAAAATTTCGATCATCCCCGCCTGCGGCGGTCGCGACGTTGCCGTCGATCCCTTCGAGACGAAGGAAAACGCCCTCGAAGCACTCGACAAGATCGAGATCGTCGATCGCTCGGCGAGCCTCTTGCGTGCAGTGAACGAAGCGAAGCGAGCGAGCGAAGCGGCTCCGGAACTTGCCAAAAGGATCGTCTTCGTCAGCGATCAGCAGCAGCTCAATTGGCGCGATTTACGGAACTCCAATGTGTTGAAGGATCTGCCGCCGATGCAGGTGGTCGATGTCGCACCGGCCGAGTGGGAGAACACGTGGATCACCGACCTGCGGGTACAGGATGGCCTGGCCGATGTGGAGACGCCGACTACAGTTGTCGTGGAACTCGCACATCGCGGCCCCGCGCCGCGACGCGATGTGCAAGTGACGCTGACGATGGGAGATACGGTTCTGGGCGAGAAAACGGTGACGATCGAGCCGGGCCTGGGGGGCAAGGAAGTCGATTTCGAGGTCGTCTTCAATACGCTCGATCGGCTGCCGGAGCCGGATCGGCCGGTGTTCGTGCCACTGAAGGCGGCCATTTCGCCCGATCGGCTCGCGGCCGACGACGAGCGGCATCTGGCGGTTCCGGTCGTGGCGTCCTTGCCGGTCGTGTTCGTCGATCAATATGGAGCGGACGGCGAAGACTTGATTCAGGGTCGCATCGGCGAGACGCGGCCGCTGCGGAAGCTGCTCGCGCCGAAGACGAGCCGCAGCGATGCCCCGCGGCAGCTTGTGAAAGTGCGGCACGTGTCGTCGGCGGACCTGACGCAGGAGACGCTGGCCGATGCCCGGCTGGTCGTCATTGCCGGTTTGCAAGATCCGGGCGATGCAGTGCCGCTGCTCCGGCAGTACGTGCAGCAAGGTGGCCGGCTCATCATTGCCGCTGGAGCGAACTTCGATCCCGCAGCTTGGAACACCGCGGCCTGGCAAGACGGCGCGGGCATTCTGCCGCTGCCCTTGGCGGCCGAACCGATCGGCGAGATTCCTGAAGTCGCGGGCGAGTCGGTGCAGGTGAAGCATCTGTCGTTTGAGAGCCTGGCTGGCGAAGAGTATTTTCAAGTGGCCAACGTCGGCGAACCCGAATTGCGCGACCTCTATTCGGAGCCGTTCTTCTTCAAAGCCGTGGAGGTCGATGCGACTGCTGAGACGCTGGATCGCCTGAAATTGGCCGACGAGAAGCGATTGGCTGACGAACTGGCGGTCGTTGGTGAAGCGTCCCAATTGCGTGACGAACTCGCGGCGAAGCAAGCTCGCGGCGAACTGACGGCAGCCGAGCGAAAACAGCTGGAGGCTGAGGACGCCAAGCTGCGCGAGCAGCGACCGCAATGGCTCACCTGGGCCAGCACCGGCCACGAATTCGCGAGTGTGATCGACGGGCCATTGCCGGATGATCCAGCGGAGCGCGCCCGTCGGCTGCAAACACTTGCCCTGGCACGCCAGCCAAGAGTGCTTGCGCGATTGGAAGGGGACAACCAGCCGCCGTACCTCGTGGCCCGCCCGATTGGTCGCGGCGAAGTGATCTTCTGCGCGAGCGGCCTCGCCTCGTCGTGGAGCACGCTGCCGACTACCAACGCCGTTGTTGCCTTCGATCGCATCCTCCGGAGTCAGATGCAAGGGACGCTTCCCGAGCGGAACTTCGCCGCTCGCGAGCGGTTGACCCTGCCGCTGCCGTCGGATGAGCCACAACTGGCCGTGTCGCTCGCCCGCCCCGGCCGTGCATCCGCCGATGAGCCGCTGGATGTCGGCTACATCGGTACGGCAGCGGAAAGCGGCGCCCAGCGGGGTGTGACCGTAACGAATTTGCTCACTCGGGGCATTTATCGGGTGGTGGCGACGCGGGCGGCCACATCGGCCGATCCGGAAATCGCCTCGGACGCGCCGGCCTGGGAAGTGCCGCTCGTGGTCGCGGGGGACGCTGCCGAATCGGACCTCGCGTCGCTCACTCGTAATGAATTCGACGATCTCGCGGCCAGCGGAACGCTCCGCTGGATCGGTCCGAGCGAGGACATCAGCCTCGCCGGCGTAGCCATTCGCGGACAGAACACGTGGTGGTGGCTGGCACTTGTTGTGCTGGTGCTGCTCTTGGTCGAAATGACGGTGCTGGCGTGGCCGACCTTTCGGCCGCAAGAAGTAGTAACTCCCGGATAATGAAGTTGGAAACATGATTCGCTGGTTTGGGTGGCTCCTGGGCATCGACAACGTCACGGCGATCGACGAGATCGACGCGTCGCTCGCTGCGCCGTGGGCCACCGACGGCGCGTTCTGGGTGTTTCTCGGCGCGGCGACGCTCATCGCCCTGTCGCTCGTTTTTTACATCCGCTTTCAGCCCAAGGGACCCATTAGCCCTCGGCTCTCGCTCGGCATCTGCCGCGGGCTCTTGCTCGCGCTGCTCTTCGTCACGCTGGCCGATCCCGTGCTGCGGCTGACGGTTGTGAACAAACAGCTGCCGTTCGTCTATCTCGTCTTCGACGGGACGGACAGCATGGCGATCGAAGACGAACTGCCCGACACCCAGCGGAAGGCGGTCGAAACTGCCGTTGACTATAAGCCAGCTCCAGCGGTGGCAACGGCTGAGTCTGCGGTTGGGAGCGAGTCAGCGGCCAAATCTGGTCCCTCCCGCATGGACTACCTGCAGGCGCTGCTCCGCAAGGAGCAAGGGAACCTCATCGAGCAGCTCACGCAGGACCAGCAGGTGCAGGTCGAGGCGTTCGTCTTTGACGGCAACACGACGAGCCAGCTTCGCAAGCTCGAACTTTCGAAGCTCGGCCTCGTCAGTCTCGGGGGAAATAAGGTCGATCCAAAACACCTGGCCGACCAGCTTTCGACGACCGGGCAAGTGACCGCTCTGGGTTCCGTCGTCCACGATCTGGGGCAACAGTTCGGCTCCGGTCGGCTGGCCGGCGTCGTGGTATTCAGCGACTTTGCCCACAACTCAGGTGTCTCGCCGCTAGGGACGAGCGATCAGTCGCCCGCCGGCCGGCTGGGCGTGCCGGTTTATGCCGTCGGCATCGGCGCAAGCGAGGCAGTCGATCTGGCGGTCGATGTGCAGACCGATCCGAAGATGAAAAAGGCCGAGCGAAGCAGCGTCCTGGTGAAGCTGCGGCAGAGCGGCCTGGTTGGCAAGTCGGTTACGGTGAGCGTCACGGCCCGCCGCCTGTCGGGCGAGGGGGACGGGGCGAGCCCGGAGATCAACGTCGGCCAAAAGACGGTTACGCTCGAAAACCCGGTCGAAACGGTCGAGCTTCCCTTCACGCCCGAAGAGGCGGGCCGCTTCGAGTTCCTTGCGACTGCCGAGAAGCTCGACGGCGAAGTGGTCGATCAGAACAATCGGGCCTTGCGGCAGGTAAACATCATCGACGACTACCTGCGGCTGATGTATGTCGCCCACGAGCCGACGTGGGAATGGCGATTCATCAAGGAAGTCTTTCACCGCGACAAGCTCGTCGGCATGCAGGGCTTCCGCACGTTCCTCGGCTCGTCCGACCCGCGCGTCCGCGAGTCGAACGTGCTGTTCCTCTCGACGCTCACGCCCAAGCGCAGCGAGTTCTTTGCCAACGACGTGCTGTTTCTCGACGACATGCCGCGTTCGATGCTGAGCGACCGCTTTTGCGAGATGGCGAAGGAATACGTCGGCAACCTCGGTGGCGGCCTCGTGGTGATTGCTGGTCCGCGGTTCGGTCCGCGCGAGCTGGCCCAGACGCCGCTGGCCGATATGCTGCCGGTGCTAGTCGATCCGAATGCCGAGCTGCACTCGTCGCCGGAACATCCCGAATTCCGCCTCCACATTACGCCCTATGCCGCTCAGAAGCAGTTCATGCAGCTAGGGGCCAGCGAAATCGAAAACACGAAGGCGTGGGACAATCTGGGCAAGCTTCCCTGGTATCAGCCGGTGGCGGCGAAGCATCCGGACGCAGAGGTGCTCGCCGAACATCCGACCGACAGGTGCTCCGACGGCAAGACGCCGCAGCCGATCATTGCGATTCGCAAGTACGGCAAAGGGGAGGTGGTCTATGTCGGCTCGAACGAGATGTGGCGGCTGCGGCGACGCTACGGCGAGAAATACTATCGCCAGTTCTGGTCGCAGCTCATCTATCGCCTGGGCATGAGCCACGCTCTGGGCTCCGATAAGCGATTCGTCGCTCGCCTCGACCAGCAACAGTACCGGGCCGAAGACAAGGTGACGCTGACCGTCGAAGCCTACGACGAAAACTACGAGCCGCTGGCCGACGACGACCTGCCCGAGCGGGGGCTCGTCGCGGAGCTAACGATTCCCGGCAAGAGCGGCTCGGCGGGGACGGCGACGAACGTGACCGTGCCGATGCTCCGCCGCGGCGTGTTCGAGGCCCGTATTCCAGTGCTCGCCGTCGGTGAGTACAGCCTGCGAGTGAAAGACCCCGTGACGGGGAAGTTCGACGAACAGCGATTCGAGGTGACGCCGCTCTCTGCCGAACGCCGCCGTGGCGTGCGCGATGAAAAACTGCAAAACGACCTCGCTCGCCAGACCGGCGGCCGGGCCTACGACCTGACGACTGTGAGCAACCTGCCGGACGATCTGAAGCTCGAATCGGTGGTCGAACGGCTGACGCGGAATACGGCTCTGTGGAGCACGCCGCTCTGGTTTGCCGTGGCGGTGATGCTGATGTTGGGAGAGTGGCTAAGCAGGAAGATGATCAAACTGAGCTGACGGGAGGGCGAAGCTCCTGCTGAGCGGGTTCGATGACCACGGCTCGGCGGGAGCCTCGCCCTCCCAAGCACAAGCAATGACGAAACTCGCAACATTACGATCCCAACTCGCCGGCCTGCGGCAGGCGCGGTCCGCGGTCCGAGCGGCAACCGCCTGGTCGAGCTTCGTCACGGCCCTGCTCTGGGCATTGGCCGGCGTGCTCGTGCTTGACTTGGTGTTCGAGCTGGCGATTCTGCCGCGGCTGGTGGTGATGCTGCTTGCTGCCGGCGGCGTGGCGTGGGCATTCGTTCGCTACACGCGGCCCCTGCTAGGGCAAGCGGAATCGGAAATTGACATGGCGCTGCTCGTCGAGCGCCAGCAGCAGATCGATAGTGACCTGGTCGCGGCTCTGCAATTCGAATCAGCCGACGCAGCCCGCTGGGGCTCGCCGCAACTGGAATCGGCAGTGATCGACTACGTTGCCGCCGTTGGCCGCGGGATCAACGTCTTTGAGGGCTTCTCGCGCGACCAGATGATGCGCCGAGGGCTCACGCTGGCCATCACGGCGGTCATTCTGCTGGCGCTTGCGGCCCTCTTCCCTGGCCATGCTGTTGCGTTCTTCAATCGGCTGCTGCTCGGTTCGATGCACTATCCAACGCGGACAGTGATCGAGCGGATCGTCGTCAACGATCGTGCCGTGCTTGTCGCGTCCGAGCACGGCAGCCGACCGATCAGCCTCAAGGCGCCGCAGGGGCGGCCACTCGGTTTCTACGTTGTCACGAGCGGCACATTGCCCGAAAATGGAAGCGTGCGACTGTCGTCGCTGGGTGCAGGACAAGGGAAAACATCGCTCGACATTGCTCCGCTGGCCGACGCCGACATCGCCCAGCGCTGGCCCAATGCCGCCGAGCGTCCCGCTGGCAGCGTCTATTTTGGCGAAGTGCCGCGGTTGCTCGACGACGTCTCGTACAAGGTCTTCCTCGGTGACGCCTGGACCGACCCGGCGACGATTGAGATGGTTCCGCTCCCGGCCGTGGAGGTCCGCCTGGCACAGAAGCCGCCGCGATACGCCACTCGCAGCAAGGAGAACTTCGACCCCACGAGCCGGCAAGTGTCGGTGCTGGAGGGGGTGACGATCGGCCTCACGGTGCAATGTCTGAACAACAAGCCGCTGGCGTCGGTCAAGATGCTCGTGAAGGCCGGCGGCAGCGAAACGACGCACGAACTCGCCAAGTCGGACGACACGGCACTCGTTTGGAAGCTGCCCACCGACAAGTCGCCGCTGGCAAACATCCGCCAGGAAGTCCGCTACGAAATTTCCGTTACCGATGTCGACGGCCTGTCGCTCGACGCTCCGATTCGGGGGACGATCCGCATCCGCCCCGACCGGCCGCCGACCGGTTCGGCCGAAGTGGTTCACAAGGTCGTTCTGCCGACGGCCGAGCCGGTGATTGAATACAAAGCGACCGACGACTACGGACTGTCGAAGATTGCTCTCGTGGCCGAGATCGAGCGGTTCGATGCCTCGGCGAAAGCCACGGAAGCCGTCGATCTAGGCCAAGGCGTTGTCGCCGCTGCCGAGGAAGTGCCGGCCGAGATCCACGTAATCCAGCTGATGCAAGGGAAGGTGCTGCTGGCCGACAAACTGCCGCTATCCGCCCGCCACGCGATTTCCCTCTCGCCGATGAAGCTGGCCAAGGGGGACCGTGTGAAGTTGACGCTGGAAGTGACCGACTACCGCGGCGAGAATGCAGCGGGCGAGGTCGTCGGCCAGAAGCACGCCAGCGACGCTCTGATTCTGGAGATTTCGGACGAAAGCGGTGTCCTCGCAGCGATCTCTGCTGCCGATGAGCGGAGCGAGCAGCGACTGACCGACATTATCAAACGGCAACTGGGGATTGGGGAAACGCCCTGATCCACCGAGCACCATATAGCATCAAACCACAACTGTTTTCCAGCACGAAGGAGCGAAACATGACAGTCCAGCGAGTCGCGGGTGTGGCCCGTTTCGGCCAGTGGAGCTTTGTCGTGCTGTTGACGGTCGGCCTCGCTGCCGCGGCCTCGGCGGCAGAGACCGATTCCTTCCGCCGCAAGCAGCAGGCTCAGGAAAAAGCCCGCAGCCTGGCGGGCGAATTGGTCGGGGCCGTGCTCGACATTCAGCTTCGTCAACTGGAAGAGAACGGCCTGAAGGGGCGGCCGATCTACAAAGACATCGCCTCGATGAAGACGAACATCGGCGAGCTGATGAAGGACGACATGGAGTCGATCGTCCAGCTCCTCGTGAAGGCACAGGAAGGCCCGCAAGCCGAGCGGCTGGCCCGCTTCAACGAGGCCCGCGGCAAAATCCGCGAGGTCGTCGTGCAGCTCATGGCCGAGCGGCAGAAGCTCTATCGCCGCATGCAAATCGCCAAGCTCGCGGCCGAAGTGCGGCAGCTCATCGCTCTGGAAACGAAAGCCTACAACACCACCAAGGGGCTCCCCGAACGGAAGCTCGAAGATCGCGAGCGGCTGGCTCTGGCGACGATCGAGGATCAGACCGACGTGCAGAAACTCTTCTATCAGCTCGTCGCAGCACTCGAAGACGTGAGCACTTGGGGCGGGCAGATCGGCGCCGGTGCATCTGACGGGCTGCGGATTTTGAAGGCGGCGCAAGTCGATCCTGAACTGAAGAAGGCTGGCGAAACGCTGGGGCGTGCCGAGTACCTCGATGCATCGAAGAGCCAATACGCCGTCATCAAGGGACTGACGGCGCTGCTCGAAAAGCTCGAAGAAACCCAGGGACTCATCGACAGCGACCGCGAAGCGGCGATTCGCCTCGTCCGCGACCTGATGAAGAAGCAGGAACAGATTCGCCAGGTGACGCGCGACACGGAGCTGACCGAACAAACGACCGAGGCGCTGATCGAGCAACAGACGCAGTTTCAAAAGGAATTGGGCAAGCTGGCCGAAACGCTCGCCAAGTTCCCGACGACGGAGCCACTATTGGAACAGGCCAAGGCGGCGTCGTTCGAGGCGACAGCCAAGCTGTTCGAGGAGAAAAAGGAAGAGGCGCTGAGCGAGCAGCAAGAGGTCGTCGGCAATCTGGCGCAGATCGAGAAAATGCTGGAGCAGGGGCTCGATCTCGACCAGGCGAGCAAGAGTGCGGACGAACTGGCGGCCGATGTGAAGCAGTTGGAGCAGCTGAAGGCGCAACTCGAAAACGTCGCCAAGGAACAGGCGAAGGCGACCGCTGACGCGGAGAAGAACCCGCAGCAAGCCGCTGCTGAGGAGGCGAAGACAGCTGAAGAACTGGCTAAGGCCGATGCGATCGGCGAGTTTCCAGCCGCCGTCGATGCCAAACTGAACGACGCGAAGGAAGAAGTTGCCCAAGCGCAAGCTGAACTGGCCGACATGGCTGCTGAAGCGGCGGAGGCTCGCCAGGAAGCGACGGAAGACGCCCAGGCGGCAATTCGCCAGGCACAAGCCGAGGTTGAAGCGGCACTGGCCGATACGAAGCGGCGGCAGAAGGCGGTCGAAGTGGGCGAGCTGGCTCGTGCGGCCGAAGCATTGGAGCGTGCGGCAGCAGCCGAGCGTGCCGTTGCCGACGAGGCCGGAGAGGCAGCCGATGCGGAAGGCCTGGACGCCAAGAAGGCGGAGGAACTTGCTGCTGAGCAGGCCGAGGTCGGCAAAGTGGCCGAGAAGATTGCCGAAGGCGTGAAGAACACGGCTCCCGAAGCGGCGCAAATGCTCGCCCAGGCGAAGCCCAGCGTTGAAGAGGCGGGCAAGCAACTCGAGGCGGCCAAGAACCAGCCCGGCGAAGCTAGTAAGCCTGCCGCTAAGCAGGCCGATGCGGCCGCCGAGAAAGCCGCCGAGCAGATCACCGCCGCGGCGGCTGAACTCCGCAAGCAGGCGGGCGAAGCGGCCGCGGAACTGGCTCAGCTTGCGACCGAGCAACTGAAGCCCGTCGAAGCGGCTCGTGCAGCGGTCGAGAAAGCGACGGACGAAGCTCCTGCGTCTGCCGCCGAAGCGATCGCCAAGCTCGAGAAGGCCAAGGGCAAAGTCGCCGAAGCGATGACCGATCAGGCCAAGGCGGCAGGTAAGGGGGAGGAAGCTGCCGCGAAGCAACTTGCCGAGCAGATCGCCGCTGCACAAGGGGAGCAAGGCGAAGCGGATCAAGCGGCGGCCGACGTGGCCAAGGGAAAAGCGAACAGCCCGCTCGAAGCAGCCTCCGAGCAGCAGGAAGTGGCCGATATGGCTGGGGAGATCGCGAAGAATGCTCCCGCCGAAGTTGGCAAGGAGTTGAAGGAAGCCGCCAAAGCCGCGGCCGAAGCAGCGAAGGAAACTCTCGGTGGCAATCCGGCCAAGGCCGAAGCGGCTCGCCAGCAAACGCGCGAGGCTCTGGCAGACGCAATGAAGGCGGCCGAAGCGGCGGCCAAGGCGGCAGCCGAAGCACCAGCCGGCGAGCCCGACGCCGCGGCGCAAGCGGAAGCGGCCGAAGCAGCCGGCGAAGCTCAGCAGCTCGCTCAAGAGGCGGGTGAAGCTGCCGGGCAGGCCGCGAAGGAAGCCGGCGAGGCGCTCGCCGAAGCAAAGGAGCAAGCGATGGCGGCAAAGGAAGGGCTCGATGCCAAGCAGACTGCCGAAGCGATGGCCGCTCAGAAGAAGGCGGGCGAGGCGCTTGCCAAGGCTGGCGAGAAACTCGACGAGGCGATGCAGCAGCTTGCCAAAGAGGCCGGCGAAGCTCTCGCGAAAGAAGCCGGCCAAGCCGGTGAACTAGCCGAGCAAGCCGCCGCCGCGGATGCCGGCGCGGCTGCCGCTCTCGACCAGGCGCAGGAAGCAGCCGAGGAGGGCGCGCAAGCCGCCGCCCAGCCGATGTCGCAGCCCGGCAAGGCAGCCGCCGCGCAAGAGGAAGTTGCCCGCAACATGGAGCGGGCCGCGGCGAACCTCGCCGCTCGCGAGCAGCAGCTTCGTCGCGATCGTGATCTGGCCGAAGCGCTCGCGGAGCTTGCCAAAGATCAGCAAGCCGCACGCGATGAAATCGCCAAGGCGGCCGAGGCTCTTGAGCAGCTTGCCGGCCAGCCGATGCCTGCTGGAGAGGGTCAACCGGCAGGTGAGGGACAGCCGATGGGAGAAGGCCAACCCATGCCCGGAGAATCCGGTAAGCCCAGCCCGGCCCAGATGGCGGCTGCTCGCCAGTTGCAAGGAGCACAGCAGGAGTTTGCCGCCGCGCAGCAAGCGACCGGCGAAGGGGCCGCGGAGATCTCCGGCCAGGAAGAAGTTGCCAACCAGCCGATCCGCGAAGGACTCGAAGCAGCTTCTCGCTTGACGCCGCTTGGGGACATGCCGCTGCCGATGGGCGAAGGGCAACCCATGGGTGAGGGGCAGCCTGCCGGCGAAGGTCAGCCGATGGGGCAGGGGCAACCGATGGGTGAAGGACAGCCGATGGGCGAAGGTCAGGGACAACCCATGGGCCAAGGCCAAGGCCAGCCGATGGGTCAGGGCCAAGGTCAACCGATGGGCGAAGGCTCCGGCGAACTTGGCACGGGCATCGTCCCTTCTTCGCCGCAAACGACGGCGCAGCAGATCGCCGGCGCACAAGCCAATGCTGCCGCACAGGCCGCGGCACAAGCGCAAGGTCAGCAGCCCGGACAGGGGCAAGGCCAATCGCAGCAGCCGATGCCCGGTCAGCCGAGCAGCACGGCCAGCACTGGTGGCGCCGCGCAGAGCGGCGACACCGCGAACAACCAGAAAGCGCCCCCCGGCGACTTGCAGACGGCTCCGGTCCCCGAGGCCGACAGCCGCGGTCAGGCGGTCAATCAGGAATCGGATGCCGCCCGGCAGAAGTTCGAGGCGGAGCCCTGGTTCGCGAAGCTGCCGCCGAGCCTCCGTTCGGCCATTCAATCCAAGGCCCGCGGCAAAGCGCCGCGCGGCTACGAAGAACGCCTGCGGAGGTATTTCGAGAGCGTGGACTAACGTGGGGCGGGCGTCTCGCCTGCCGATTTGCACGCGACGCGGAGCGTCGCGGAATGATGTTCTCACGCAGAGCGTGGGAACAAGAACATAGGAACACCGAGATTTGGAGCAGAGCATGACCGACAAAACCCATCCCGACGACGTGGCTGCCGTGCAGAAGTGCGAGCAGGCCTATAACCGCCTCCGCGACGAGCTTTCCAAAGTGATCGTCGGCCAGAACGACGTGATCGAGCAGGTCCTCGTGGCGATGTTCGCCCGCGGACACGCCCTGCTCGAAGGCGTCCCCGGTCTGGCCAAGACGCTCCTCATCAGCTCACTGGCCAAAAGCCTGCACCTCACGTTCAAGCGGATTCAGTTCACTCCCGACCTGATGCCCAGCGACGTGACCGGCACCGAGGTCATTCAGGAAGACACGGAAACGCACCAGCGGGGCTACAAATTCCTGCAAGGGCCAGTCTTCGCGAACATGCTGCTGGCGGACGAAATCAACCGCACGCCCCCCAAAACGCAGGCCGCCATGCTCGAAGCGATGCAAGAGCGGCAGGTCAGTGCCGGCGGCAAGATGCACATGCTCCCCGCGCCGTTCTTCGTGCTCGCCACGCAGAACCCGCTCGAGCAGGAAGGAACCTACCCGCTGCCGGAAGCCCAGCTCGACCGCTTCCTCCTCTATATCAAGGTCGATTACCCGTCGGCTGCCGAGGAGTGGGAAGTCGCCCGCCGCGTCACGACTGGCATGCAGGGCGAAATTCAGGCCGTCCTGTCGGGCGACGAGATCCTGGAAATGCAAAAGCTGGTGACCCGCGTGCCGGTGAGCGACCAGGTGCTCGGCTATGCCTGGGCTTTGGTGCGGGCGACGCGGCCGGGTCAGAAAGAAGCCCCCGACTTCGTCAACAAATGGGTCAACTGGGGAGCCGGCCCGCGCGGCGTGCTAACACTCGTCACCTGCGCCAAGGCCCGGGCCATCCTTTACGGACGCTACCACGCCACGGTCGCCGATGTGCAAGCGGTCGCCAAGCCGGCTCTCCGCCACCGCATCGCTGGCAACTACGCCGCTCAGGCCAACGGCCTGAACAGCGAGAAGCTGATCGACATGCTGTTCCAGGCGGTGCCGGCGGATCGGAAGTATGAAAAGCCTGCGGCTTGAGTAACCACGATGTCGCCCTATGAATTCCAAGAAATCACAAATGCGACCGATACGGAAACAGTAACGCAAACGGTATTCGATCAAGCATATGTGAAGTGGATCACTTTTGGGAACGATGCGCTCACCGTAGGCGAGCTGACCGTTTATTGTGTCGAGACGACTTTTGAGGAAGTATGCAATGGAGGAATCGGACAGTACTTGGGAAACGAGTCGGGCCAACTAGCCAAGTATTGTCCGGACTCCTTGCAACGGCTTGGCCTGACTGAATACGCCAGGATTATGCAAGAGGCAATTGATAGATGCCGTTTCATCGAGCTTGAAAGTGAAGTCGATGATGACGACCCACGATCTCCTTGGATCGAGTGGATGCCTGCGACAGGAAACGAAGATGATTTGTTTGATGACCTGGAGAAGCGTTTCTTTGAACTGTACTTTGCGGACAAAACGGAGTTTAGAAGAAAACTCTTTCGTTACATCACTGACCACGAATCGGAGTTCGTGACTCCCAATTCTTGACCGCGACTTGCTATGCCCCACTCCGTCCTCTCCCGTTACATCGACCCCGACGTGCTCAGTCACGTCGCCGACCGGCATTTGGATCCGGCGGGGCTCGTCGTCGGCAATCTGGCGGGGGCGCACAAGTCGCCGCTGTCGGGCTTTGCCGTCGAATTCGCCGGCCATCGCGAGTACGTTCCCGGCGACGATCCCAAGCACGTCGACTGGCGGGTCTATTTCACGCGCGAGAAATACTTCGTCAAGCAGTACGAGCTCGAGACAAACTTCGTTTGCCACTTGCTCCTCGACGTGAGCGCGTCGATGCGCTACGGCGACGACCGCCAGCAGAAGCTACTCTATGCGGCTCAGATGGCGACGATGCTCGGCTACTCGGTCATTCGCCAGAGCGACAAGGTGTCTCTGCTCACGTTCGACGACCGCGTCCGCGGCTTCGTCACGCCGTCGAATTCGATGAGCCAGATCGTGCGGATGACCGAGCACCTCGATCAGCTCGCGCCGGTCGAGAAGACGGCGATGGCCGCCTGCCTGAACGACATTGCCGGCCGTCTCGGCCGCCGCGAGATCGTGATGCTCTTCTCCGACTTCTTTACGAACCTGGACGAGCTCGAACCCGTGCTGCAGCGGCTGCGGTACAGCAAGCATGAAGTGGTCCTCGTGCAGGTGATGCACGACGACGAACTGTCGTTTGAGCTCGACGGCATGGTGAAGTTCGTCGGTCTCGAATCGACCGACGAACTTCTGGCTCAGACCGACGATCTTCGTCGCGGCTATCTGGCCGCCGTCAAACGGCACAACGACCGCTTGGGCGAGATCGCCCAGCGGAACGGCTGCGAACGGGTGCTCGTCGATACGAGCCGCTCGATGACCGAGGTGCTCATCGACTATCTCAACAAGCGGAACGTGCTAGTGCGGGGACGCCGAGTTGTCCGCTAGGTTGCTTGTCTCCGCCTTAGCCGCTATAACCCTTGCAGCGGCTTAAGTCCCGCTAAACGCCGTTTTGCGGCAATTAGCGGGAACTCAATTCGCCACGCGGCAATTGCGGACGTATCTGCTAAGGCGGGTTAGTCGTCCGCAAAGTCTCCGTGTGCTTGGGGGCAAGCAAGTGCGGGCGATTGCTCGCCGGAAGGCGGAACCATGCGTTACTCGTTTCGATTGGCCGAGGTTGTCGGCCATGTCCCCGATCCGCGTCGGCGGCCGGGGACGATCAAAAACATCTGCGAGTTCACCGGCCTCGACCGGCACCAGGTCGCCTCGCTCCTCAAAAACGAAATCAAGTACGTCCCGCTCGACGCCCTCTCGAAGCTGTGCGAGTTTCTGATCGACCGGGGCTACGCGACGCCCGAGGAACTCCCCGGCCGCCTGTTCGGCGTCGAACCGGAACACTTTTGGGAACTGCTCGCGCGGCGGAAGCGGCTGGTGCTTTGCCTCGGCGTGCGGCGGGCCGATGAAACGTCGCTCGACGGGGCGTGGGTCGTCGCTTCCGACTCGGTCCTTCTCGGCGAACTGCTCTCTGGCGTCACCACGCTCGGCGGCTCGGCCAAGCACCGCCGCGTCGTTGACACCAAGCCGCTGATTCCCGCCGCAGAAGGCGAAGAAATCGCGCCGGTCATCGCCCGCACCCCGTCCGCCCCGATCGACCCGCACCCGGAGCATCTGCATCAAACGCTCGTCTGGAGCCCCGGCCAGGCGAAGCAGGACGAAACGTGGGCGATGGCCCGCGCGTCGTACGAGCAGTTCGCAAACACCGCCGGCGACAAGGCCCTCGTTTGCCTCGGCAGCATCAAGAGCAACCCCGTCGTCGAGTTGCTGCTCGCCGGTGCCTTCGGCTGCAATCCGTGGGAATCGCAAGACAGCCTGCCGGCCGCCGCGAAACGGAGCTGTCCGCTCTTTCTCCGCTACCGCGACAACGACCCGCAGCCCCCGTCGTGCTGCGGCGGTGTTCGCCTTGCCACGCGCGGCCAGGCGACCAAGGAACCCGGCATCTGGTACGAGCAGGCCAATGGCGATTGGGGCTGTGCTCCCTGGTCGCCGACCAGTGATGCGGCGTTTGTGTTCTACATTCATCGCGAATCGCAGGGGCACATGGAAATGGCCCTGGGAGGCTTCTCGGGCCGGGCGACGCGAATGCTGGCCCGCCTCCTCTCGCGCCGCGGCGAAGAATTCTGGCCCCCGGTGTATGAAGGGCAGGGAATCCAGATCGGTGCGTTCGTCGTGAAGTGGAATCTGCCCGAGGAAACCGGCGGCGAAGACCTTTCTCCCGGCGAACATGTGGAAGGGGAGATCATTCGCCTGGATAAGGACGTGATCGCCCGGCGAATGATCCAGGCCGAAGGCGAATGACGGCCGCTCGGGCGAGCGTGGGGCGCAAGCCCCCTGAGCCGATGGCGTTTGATTCCAGATTGACATCCAGTTTTCTCTCTCTACTGCCCCATCACTCTCATGCTCCTCACCAACAAAGTTGCCCTCATCACCGGCGGCACGCTCGGCATCGGCGCGGCGATCGCGCAGGGCCTTGCGAAACGCGGCGCAAACATTGCCATCGCTGCCCGTAATCTGGGCGATCCTGCCGAAGCCCTGAAAAAGCAAATCGAGTCGCTCGGCCGTCGCGCGCTGCTCCTCGCGGGGGACATGACCAAACCGGAAGACTGCTCCGCTGTCGTCGAAAAAACTGCCGCCCATTTTGGCCGTCTCGATGTGCTGGTCCACAATGCCGGCGGCCCGTCCCCCGGCAAGATTGAGGATGTCACGCCGGAGCAATGGCGGCACACGATGGACCTGCACGTCAACGCCAACTATTATCTGGCCCGCGCCGCCCTGCCGCATCTGAAGCAGCACGGCGAGGGATGCATCATCACCGTCTCTTCGACCGCTGGCATTCGGGGTGTGCCCGGAGCGATCGCCTATGCGACCGCGAAGGGGGCAATCCCACAGTTCACCCGCAGCCTCGCCCGTGATTTTGCCGATTACAACATCCGCGTGAACTGTGTCGCTCCGGGGGTCATTCGCACTCGCTTCCACGACGACATGACCGCCGAACGCAAAGAGCTGAACCTCAAACACCGCATCCCGCTGCACCGCGAAGGGACCTCCGAGCAAGTTGCCGAGGTCGTCGCACTCCTGGTTACCAACGACTACATCACGGGCGAAACGGTCGTCATCGACGGAGGACTGACGAGCCGAATTGCGTAGCGGCGATCACTTGGCCGGCTGATCGGCGTGCGACTCGCTTCGCGCCAGACCCAGTACTGCCCATGCCGCCGCCGCGCCCTTGATCGGCACGAGGTTCTTGGCCCCAGCGTCACCCGGCTTGGCGGGCCGCGATGTCATCAGCCACGAACCGTCATCTTGCTGCGACTTGATCAGGAATTCCTGACCGCGGCGAATCGCCTCCCGGTGCTTGTTCGCGTCCGCCAAGGCCAAGGAATACAGCGTCTGGCCGGTGGCATAGGCATCGCTCGCCATCTCCGGCGACTGCTGCTGCCAACCGCCGTCCTTCCCCTGCCGCTCGATGAGCCAATCGGCCAGCATCGCCGCCTCTGCATCGCGTCCTCCTAGTTGCGTGACCAGGATGAGCCGTAAGGCGGCATCTTGCTGTTCGGTCGGCTCTTTGCGATCGGCAAGCCACTTCGCTGCTCGCTCGATGGCCGGCCGCGATTCCGCGTGCGCCGGATTGATGGCAATCGCCGCCAGCGCCGTCATGGCTGCATCCGATGGACCGAACATCGGGGGCCGCGTTTCTGGCCACGCCACCCACGATCCGTCCTCGATCTGGTCCTCGTGCATTGTCTTGCGAAACCGGGCCAGCGCGTTCTTCACCTCGTCGTTGGGCTTTGGATCGGACAACAGTCCGAGCGCGAAATAGACCGCCTTCGTGTTCAGGGCCTTGGGCCGCCCCTCCGGCCGCGCTACGCCCGTCTTCCCTTCGCCAGCCTCCGTCAGCCATTTGGTCATGTCGGCCAGCACCGCCTCATCGACCCCGTGCGACTGCTGCTTCGCCTCGTTCAGCGACCACACGACCAGTGCCGCATGATGGCACGACGCGCACTTATGCTCTTCCTTCCAGCGAACGGCATCCTTCGCCAGGAAGGCGACGCCGCGGTCGATGGTTTTCGTCAGTTCACTCGGCTGATTCGCAGGTGGGTCTGCCACTGCCGAACCCGTGCAGATGGTGGCCACCCAAGCGATTGCAACCCCCCAACTTCGCACGGATCGAAACATTTGCCTGTCCTTTCGGAATGACCTGAACTCACTCACCCCAGCAGCGTCCGAATCTCGTGCCGGAAGCCGGCGAAGTAGGCAGCGCCCCAGATCGCCGTACGCTCAAAGTAGGCGAGCGAGTTGGCCGTCGTGTCGAAGGCAACCGGCATTTCGCAGGCGGCAAAGTGCTTCGGGGGCTCGGTTTGGCGCATCCACTCGGCCAGTTGTGGATCGAGGCCGCTGGTGATCGCCACGGGAAAACAGAAGACCGCCTCGAAGAAGCCGCAAGGGAGCGGAACGGTTTTGGAGTTGATTGCGAATTGAAAGGCCGCGGCCGAAAAGTTCGAAAGCACAGGCAGCGTCAAGGCAGGGAGGTCGGCAAAGACAAAGAAGGCTTCTGCCATGCCGCATTTCGTGAACTCGAATCGCGTCCGGCGGACGGCGAACTTGAAGCCCGCCGGCTGATAGGCCTTTGGCGCGAGCGGCTCGAAGCCCGCCATTTGCAGCCGCGGTGCGATGTGCGTGAGCCAGGCGTCGCTGTGCGGAACGGACATGGCGGGGGGCGACTGGAACGACTCGAATGCTGCATAAGCATGCGTCAGCAAGTGGCCATTCGACCGCGAAACGGTACAGTTCGCAAGCGCTTTCGCGCGCCATATTATCTTATCCTCGCGCCGCTGACGCTTGGGACCGGACGCGGTATAACGCAGCACTGGCTGAAGCAGGCGTTGGTCCGGTTTTCTTAAGGTCAAAACCGCTCATGAAGCTCCTGGGATCTCTGATTCTCGTCACAACGCTTTTGCCGTCGCTGGCCGCCGACGACGTGCCCCAAATTTCCTGGGGCGAGATTCGCGAAGTCGCGAGTGGATGGGAGCTTGAAATTGCCGATGCAGGCAAGCTGTCGGACGGAGTCGTTTCGATTCCCCGGCTGAACAACCCGATTGGCAACGTCTATCTGCGAGGGGACGCGGCGAAGACGCCGCTACGGTTCACGCCGCAAGTCCGCGAGTGGCAAATCACGCTTCCCGAAGGGGCTCGCGCCGGCAAGCAGACGGTCGTGCTAGAAATCGTCGGCCCACCGCGCGTGGCGGGAGAGGCTCGCGTTCTCGAAGCTGCGAAGGACGGAGTTGTTACACTGCCGGCCCACGAAGCAGTAACACACGGCGAGAATCTACGCTACGAACCGCAGCCGCACAAGAACACGGTCGGCTATTGGTCGAACAAGGACGACTGGTGCGAGTGGCGACTGCAAACCGAGCGGCCAGGCCGCTACGAAGTCTGGCTCTTGCAAGGCTGCGGCAAAGGACATGGCGGAAGTGAAGTGGCTCTGCACATCGGCGAGCGGGAACTGAAATTCACCGTCGAAGACACCGGCCATTTCCAGAATTTCAAGAACCGCAACGTCGGCGAGATCACGCTGGCCAAACCGGGCCAATACACGCTCGAGCTGCGTCCGCTCACCAAGGCCGCTGGCGCCGTGATGGATGTGCGGCAAATTCGCCTGGTTCCGGTGAAAGATTAACCCAAGACTGGCTCGGCGGGAGCCTTGCCCTCCCGAACCCTGAACCCTGAACCCTGAACCCTGAATCCTATGCTTCGTGGCTGCTTGCTTTCGCTGCTCCTTTTTGCGGGCCTTGCCGTCGGCTATTACTTCTGGCTGAGCACGGTCTTCCTGCCGCCGACGAGCTACTGGCTGTCGACCCTGGTCGGCTTCATCGTGCTCTGCTCGATCGGGGCGATCGTCAACGCGAAAAACGCCTGGCGCGACTGGTCGCTGATCGCCGCCAGCGAGCGTGGCCTGCCCCCACGCGATGGCAAGCTGATGGCGGTTTGCGGTGAAATCTATCCGGTAGGCGAGTCCCTTATCGCTCCATTCAGCGGTGCCCAGTGCGTGATCTGCGAATACGATCTCTCGCGGCAGCAACGGCTGAGCAGCGGCGGCAATCAGAATCCCGGTTCCGACTTTGCCGGCTTTTTGATGGTGCCGAGCGTGATCCGGTCGAAGTCGGGCGACGTGAAACTGCTCGGCTTTCCGGTGATCGAGGGCTTTGCCGACCTGGGGAGTAACTCGTTCGATGCAGCCCGCCGGGCGATCGACTTTCTCACGACACGCGAGTTCGACGAACGGACGGGGATCAAGATCGTCACCGTCCTCGGCGTCTTCGACGACCTCTGGGCCGACGAAGACGGCTTTGTCGAGAAGAACATTCGCATCGGAAAGATTTCGCTCCCCGATTTGTTCCCACCCGAGTTGGAAGCGGCGATCGACGCCCAGTTGCAGGCCGATGCGGAAAAGGCCGCGGCGCGTGCAGCCACCAATCCTTCGGAAGCGACCGCGGATTCAGCGAGCGACGACGAACTCGACGACGAGGACGATCTCGATGATGAAGATTTCGACGAAGATGACATCGACGACGAGGAGGATTGGGAAGACGACGAACTGGCTACGCTTCCTCCCACCGTCCCAAAGATGACAGAGAAGCGGGTGCATATTGGCCAGGAAGTTTGCGCGATTGGTCGGTACGATGCCCTTCGCGGCGGCCTCGTCCCGGCGCGCGGGAGCACGACGCCCAATCGGCTGATTCGGGGCACGGCGGACAAGATCATTGCCCGCTCACGTTCTTCGGTGAGTAGCCATCTCATCGGCGGCCTGATTGCGCTCGTCATCGTTCATGCGGGCACTTTCGGCATCATGCAGGCGTACATTCGCTCGCCCGAGATGCAGCGGCATTGGCGGGATCAGGCTGCGACAGCGGTTGCGAACAAGGACCTGCCCAAACTTGAGGAGGCGATCCAGCGCGGGTACGACATCAACGCCCGTAACACGTCGAACAACACGCTGCTCATGGAAGTGACCGACGCCAACACGGCTCGCTGGCTCATCGAGCGAGGGGCTGACGTGAATGCCGCCAACTCCAGCGGTGAAACGCCCCTGTTTCAGGCCGTCAAAAGTGGCAATGAAGAACTGGTCAAGCTCTACATCGAGAAAGGAGCCAATCTCGATGTGCAAACCACGGAATATCGCCGAACGGCACTGATGACCGCCGTCGATTATCACCAGCACAACACTGCAGACATTCTGCGCAAAGCTGGCGCCAAGGACGACGTAGTCACCAGCCAGACCGGCGAGCCGCTGCCGGAAGATGGCGGCGAGCCTCTGAAGGTCGTGCAGGCCTATCTCGATGCGATCCGGACTCACGACCACGTGGCCTTGAAAGCTATGTTCGATCCGAGAAGCACCTACGGCTTTGCCGATGTCGATTGGGAACTGTGGCACAACACTCGGCCGGTGAAGATCGAGCAGTGGACCGGCTTCACTCGCGACAAGAACGCCTCGATTACGATTCGCGGCGCGAGTGGCCGCGGACATCAGCCGTCGTGGACCTATCAACTCGAGCGGATCGGTGATCGCTGGATCATCATGCGCGAGGGGGAGGCCGATTAGCTACGGACGCTGCTGAGTGCGGGTTGGTGCGGAACATTTCGCGTGTAAAATACCCGAATGGAATCGACCCACGTCGTTTGGCACGAACATGCCGTCCCTCGCCGTGACCGCGAGGCGCTGAACGGTCATCGCGGCACCGTCCTCTGGTTCACAGGGCTGTCCGGCTGCGGCAAGAGCACGATCGCGAACCTCGTCGATCAGATGCTCCTGGCCCGCCGAGTGCATAGCTTTTTGCTCGATGGCGACAACGTGCGTCACGGGCTCAATGCATCGCCAGCAATGCTTGCGCCTTACGGCGAGGAGTTTGCCAGTCGTTTCGGCTTGGGCTTCACGACGCTCGACCGCCAAGAGAACATCCGCCGTATCGCGTCGGTTGCCGCTCTGTTTGCCTCGGCCGGCATCGTCACGCTGACAGCTTTTGTCAGTCCTTACCGGGCCGATCGGGCTGCGGCACGAAAAACTGTCGAGCAGTCAGGAGAACCGGGCGACTTTATCGAGATTTTTGTGGATGCCCCGATCGAGGTGTGCGAAGCGCGAGATCCTAAGGGGCTCTACAAGAAGGCCCGCGCAGGAGAGCTGAAGAACTTTACGGGAATTGATGCGCCCTACGAGTCCCCGGAGCAACCGAATTTGCGGCTTGAATCTTTCCGTCACGCCCCCGACGTGCTAGCAGGTCAAGTCCTGTCACACCTCGTGAATTGCGGGAAGATTTCTTGAAATCTCTGTCAGGATCGGCAGGCTCGCGTTGACAGGCCGGTCTTCATCCCTACATTGGATAGCTCGCCGGTCGCACGCCCACTGCGGCGGTTTGCGTTACTCAGGATTCGCCGGCGCTGGTGCTATTAGCCTCATTCCATAGCATCACGCCGGCCAAGGAGGGGGCCGCTTTCGATGGCAGAATTACTTCTCACGCACGGTTCGACCACACGCAACACTGCCGCTGCAGATTCTGCTTCGGAAGCACGGCACGCTCTTTCTCGCAGCAGGATTTACGATCTGCGTCGTTTGATGGTCGATCAAGACGGCGAGGCGATCGTGCTTCGCGGCCGGGTCAGCTCGTTCTATCACAAGCAGCTGGCGCAAGAGGTCGTGCGCAATGCGATCGACTGCGTCGAAGTGATCAACGCGATTCGCGTGGTGTACACTGCCGAACGGTCGTGGTAGGGCTTTCCTTCGCGCTGACGGCCGGCTAGCTTGGCGGACTTTAGCACTGAGATGCGCGCACGAGGGCGTGCATTCCGCGCAAGCGAGGTCGCCATGAAGTTCGCCATCTGCAACGAGACGTTTCAAGATTGGCCGATTGAGAAGGCCTTTCGCTACGCCGCCGAACTGGGCTATACGGGCCTGGAAATCGCGCCGTTTACGATCCACACGAGCGCCTATGAGATTTCACCCGCTCGCCGCGCTGAAGTTCGTCAGCTTGCCGACGATGCCGGGCTGCCGATCATCGGCCTGCACTGGCTCCTTGCGAAAACGACGGGCTACTACCTGACAACGCCCGACGATGCCGTGCGGAACAAGACAGCAGACTATCTGGCAGAGTTGGCCCGCCTTTGCGGCGATCTGGGCGGCGACTTGATGGTTCTCGGTTCGCCGCTGCAGCGGAATTTGCTGCCGGGCGTGAGCCACGAGCAGGCGATGGAACTGGCTGCCGATTGCCTCCGACGGGCCATGCCGACAGTCGAAGAGTGCGGCGTGAAGCTGCTCGTCGAGCCGCTCAGCCCCAAGGACGGCGACTTTTTGCTCACCGCAGAGAAGGGCGTGCAGCTATGTGAAATGGTCGGCTCCCCCAACTGTCGCCTGCACCTCGATTGCAAGGCCATGTCGAGCGAGGCCAAGCCTATTCCGCAGCTCCTGCGTGAAAACAAGCAGCTGCTCGTCCATTTTCACGCCAACGACCCGAACCTCCGCGGCCCGGGCATGGGAGAGCTCGACTTCGTGCCTATCTTTCAGACGCTAGCCGACATCGACTATCGCGGCTGGGTCAGCGTCGAAGTCTTCGACTATACGCCGGGCGTCGAAGCGCTGGCTCGCGAAAGTATTGAGTACATGCAAAAATGTGCCGCCCAAGTGGTCGGTCGATAGCCGCGACGACTACAAGTACACGCGGCGGTTATAGACGTACCATTCGAAAATCAGCACGCCAATCGCGAGTAGCAGAATCCATTTCCACATCTCGTGGCGGGCTGCTTGTTTGCCTTGCTGGGCTTTGACCTCTTCGTGGCCAATCTCCAGTTTCTCACGCGGAAATAGGTCGCTTTCGCGGGTGTCATAGAGATTCACCGCGAACTGCTGGCCCACCTTCTGGCCCGAGCCTTCGCGCACGTCATATACGCCCAATTCATCCGTCCGGCTGAAGATGAACGTATTGGACGCTTCGCGTGGCACTTGGAATTGATCGCCACGCGGCGTCTGCACTTGCACGCGCTCGACGGGAATCGTTGTTCGCAGGATCGACGGCTGGCCAGGCTTGACGCTAGGAGCAGCGAGGCTCGACCGCACCCCGCCGAGATACTTGACTGCGTTCATCACAAACACAGGAAAACTGCGGCGAATCGGCCAGTCGGTGTTCACCTCGCGCTTGCCGTCGGGGGTGAACGTCACGAGGTCGAACGCCACCACTGCGTCTTCGTATCCGGTTCGTGGACCGACGGCATAAACCGGTCCGATATCCGACTCGATGAGCGAGACCGTTCCCGGCGGCCCGGCGATGGGCGTCGCCTCGACGATCTTGACGTTCCCCATCTGCACGAGCTGTGTGAGCGGATGCACCTGGTCGGTGTCGATCACCACGGGGGGGCCTTGCTTCGGCCCCTTGGCGGTCCAGCCAACCGGCGGCAGTCGGCCAATAAAGAGCGTGTTACAAGCCGGCATCGTCTTCGGAGCACATTGATCGTAGATGATCAGATCGTAGGCTCCTTCGGCAGCCTGGTCCGCATACGCTTTGGATTCCAACAGCTTCGGCTCGGCGATCGAAATATCAGCGACTTTCTTGGCTTCGTCGGTCGCGAGGGCCAGTTCCAACGCATCATTGCCCGGCGTAACGACCAGCACCTTGGCCGGACGCGGCAGGTTCACCACTGCAAATGCCGTGTTATCGACCTTCAGGTTGTCCTTCGATTCGATTTGCAGCTTGAGCACGCCGCTTTCGATCTCCTGCATCTCGAACTTCGCGCCGGCCGCTCCCGGCAGACCCTTCTCGCCGCGCGGCGGGATCGTGATCTTCTGCGCGTCGAGCAGGGTATTATTCAGGAACAGGGACGCCTCAACGGTCGCTTCCTCGGCTCCAAAGTTCTCAAGTCGAGCAAATGCCTCGATCTTCCCCGGCTTTTCGGGATTCACATCGGTGCTGAAGTTCGCGATGGCGACGTTCTTCTGTAAGACCGTGCCATTGGTTCCGATCTCGCCGATCTTCACATACTGCGGATCGAGATTGCCGAGCTTGAATGTGGGGACCGACGCAAAACCGCCGTCACTAAGAATGTACAGCGTCGCTGGCATCGCCTCGGCCGTCTTGATGTCTTCGGGATTGTTCGGATCGCCCGACTGACCAGGATTCGCAAGCCCTGCCGCCGCTCGCAGGGCTTCGCTCAGGTCGCTCGGCCTGTTGGTCTGCTCGATCAGTTCCACCTTGGTCCGCAAGAGGCGGCGGTTATTCGTGAACGGCTGCTCGACCTTTGCGACATTCGAGAAGCTGACGATCATCGCGGCGTTTTCCGGCTTCATCTGTTCGATCATCGCGATCGTCTGCCTTTTGGCCTCGTCCAGACGCGTCGGGCTGACATCGTCGGACCCCATGCTGGCTGACGTGTCGATCAAAAAAATGAACCGTTCGCCGACTAATTCCGTCCCCTTCCACCCAGGCCGCAAGAGCGTGAACGCGAGCAAGGCGATGAGCAAAAGCTGCAAAAACAGGAGCAAACTCTGCCGCAACCGTTGCCAGAGCGAATTGACGTGCAAATCCTCGATCGCCCGGCTCCAGAGGTACGTGCTGGGGACGGAGAGTGGCTGGCGGCGGAGCTTCAGAAAATAGAGCGCAATGATCGCCGGCGGAATGAGTGCCAGAAGGCCCCATTGCCAGAGGGTGAGCATGTTGAGGAAGTCGGCGAGGATGATCGTCGGCATGAATCACTATCCTATCATCACCGCACCAGCCCGCGCCGCCGGAGGTAATTCGCCACGAGCGTTTCAACTGACGTGTCGGTCCCGGTCATCAGGTACGTCATGTCGCGGCGGCTACAGAAGTTACGAGCCCCGTCGATGAATGCCGCCACCGTCCGTTTGTACTTGTCCAATAGTGGCCGGCTGATGGTCACTTCGGCCACATCTTCGTCCTCGCAGTCGATGAGTTTGAGGTCGCCCTTGACCTCGGGGTTCAGCTCCTCGGGGCACAGTACGTGCAGCACATACACGTCCATTTGCTGCGTTACGAGGAACCGCAAGGCCTTCTCATATCCCTCCTTGTCCATCAGGTCCGTAATCAATACGAGAATTCCCTTCCCGGTGTTCCGCAGGCAGAAATTCTTCACCCCCTCGGCCAGGCCGACGTTCCGGCCGGGCTCGATCCCTTCCAGGTAGTCCATCATCCGCCACAAGCTCGCCCGCCCGCGCAGCACAGGCCCCGGCTGGCGGCTGCTGGTGCCGAGCGTCTCGATCTTCACCCGGTCGGCCCGGCAGAGGCCGATGAACCCGAGCGATGCCGCCAGTTGCTTGGCATATTGCAGCTTCGTCGGCTCCCCGAAATTCATGCTCTCACTGGTGTCGATCAGAGCATAGAAGTGCAGGTCTTCCTCTTCCAGGAACAGCTTGAGATAGAGCCGCTCCATGCGGGCGAACAGATTCCAGTCGATAAACCGGAGGTCGTCGCCGGGAACGTACTGGCGAAAGTCGGCGAACTCGACGCTCTGCCCCTTCCGCTTGCTCTTCCGCTCCCCCTTCATCCGGCCACGAAAGACTTTGCGGCTGACGAGTTCCAGCCGCTCCAATTGAGCGAGGAGTTGTGGGGAGAGGAGTTGGGTTTCGGTAGTCGTTGCGCCTGCCATGCGTACTTGTGTTATCGAGATTGCTTGCTGTTGCCCTCGTCCCATCAGCCGGCTTTAGCCGGCTAATCGGATTAGTTCGAGTAGTTCTCTTCTGTCCTCTGTTTTCTGTTTTCTGTTTTCTAAGCTCTGTCCCCTATTTCGCCAGCGCCGCCTTCACCGGTGCATCCTCGCCCTTCTCGGGCAGCTTTTCGAGGATTTCCAAGAGGACGTGATCGGTATCGAGCCCTTCAGCCTGAGCCTCGAAGTTCAGAATCACGCGATGCCGCAGGGCGGGGAGATAGACGCGGCGAACATCCTCGAAGCTGACGTTGTAGCGACCTTCTAAGAGCGCCCGCACCTTCGCCGCCAAAGCCAGCGTCTGCGCACCGCGAGGGCTGCTCCCCCAGCGTAGATATTGGTTGGTGATCGGCAGGGCAAACGGCCCTTGCGGGTGTGTCGCCAGGATGAGCCGCACGATGTAGTCCTGCACGTGCGAGGCGAGAATCACGTCCCGAATCAGCTTCTGCCACTGCTTGATTTCGGTCCCATCCATCACCTTCTCGGGCTTGATCGTGATCCCCTTCGTCGTCCGATCGACGATCGTGGCCAGTTCTTCTCGGCCGCTATAGCCGACGACCAGCTTGAACAGGAAGCGGTCGAGCTGGGCTTCCGGGAGTGGATAGGTCCCCTCTTGCTCGATCGGATTCTGAGTCGCCATGACGAAGAACGGCTTGTCGAGCTCATACCTCGTGCCGGCGACCGTGACGGTTCCTTCCTGCATCGTTTCGAGCAGGGCCGACTGGGTCTTGGGGGTGGCCCGGTTGATTTCGTCCGCCAGGCAAATCTGCGTGAAGATCGGCCCTTTCTGGAACTGAAACACGCGCCGCCCCTGATCGTTCTCGGTGATCATGTTCGTACCGAGAATGTCC
>CAYLLN010000089.1:0-26759 GCA_964384375.1 uncultured Pirellulaceae bacterium | reverse complement strand
GCAACGACAGCCGTGATCTGCTCTGAACGATGTGCGCCCCAAAGCTGAGCGAAAGTAGCGCCATTGGACATTCCCAGGGCATAGATTCTTCGCGAGTCGAGGTTGAACTGCGACGACAATCGCTTAAGGAGCGCGTCCATGAAGCGAATATCACGATTGGCATCGGCAGACTCGGCATCCTCGACTTTCCACCGGCCACGTATCGCGCTTGGATAGACGAGCAGAAACCCTTTTTCGCTCGCGAGACGATCCAATCCTGAGTAGGTCGCCATGGACTGTGGCGTGTCACCGGTACCGTGCAATGCAACAACGAGCGGAACGGGCCCAGCAACAATCGACCGCGGAACAACAAGGCGATACTCGCGAGTCAGCTCATCAACGACGATCGACTCGTTGCGGGACTCGGCGCGTTTCCACGAACGCAAATAAATGGTGTAAGCCACAGCACCCGCAATCGCGATAGCAACGGCCGCGAAGAGAAACCAGCGCAATGAGCCGCTGCGACTCATACGGCACGTTTACGGCGAGAGCGACTTGATCCACTCCTCAAACAGTCGCACGGCGGCGAGGTCGATCTGGTTCGTGGCGAGTTGCGGCATTTGGCCGGAGTTCGGGCCCCGGTGGGAGAGGCGGTGGAGGAGCGTGCTCCGTTCGGGTGCGCCGGGGGCGACGATCTTGGGCTCGGTCAGGCCGAACTTGTGGTGCAGCGGCGTGACATCGACGAGCCCCGTTTTATCGAGCGGCGTGGAAAACTCCAGCTGCATCTGCGCGTTCCCGCCGCCTGCTTCGACGTGGCAGATCGCACAGTTGGCGTGCAGGTACGAGCGGACGCGGGTTTCGAGTGGGGCTTTCGCATCGGTCGGATCGGGCATGGCGCCATAACGGCTGGGAGGGGCGGCGAGTAGCCATGTCTCTTTCGCCTCGCGCTGGCCCGACTTGTGGCTGAGCTGCTTGAGCTGCTTGTCGGCGGCTTCGTCGGAAAGCCCTTCCTTGGATAGCTGCTCTTTGAGGAAGGCTTTGGCATCGCCGTCGTAGCCGAGCTTGAAGAGACCCAGGTGCTCGAAGACGCGAAGCTGGTTGTCGGTGGTGCCGACGTAGTCGTGGTCCCGGTTCATCTGCAATTCGGACAGGCCGAGCACGAAGTTGGCCGCCCGGCTGTGGCAGACCATGCACTCGGTGCGGCTGGGATAGTGCCAGACTTGCTTCCGCTTGCCGCTCGGTTCGTCGCGCGTCTGCGGCACGCTGAGAACGTACTCGCGATCGAGCCCCTCGGTCGGCACGAGCTCCGCATCGGTTTGGTCGTCGTTCCACAAATAAGAGTAGCCGGCCCATTCTCCTTGCTGGCGTGTCAGGAACCGTGTTTCGATCCAGCGACGGCTGGTGGGATCGCCGGGCGTCATCTCCAGAGCGAACGACTTCACCAGCACGGTTTCATCCGGGAAGTTCCAGCCATTTTTCCGCGTGTAGCCAATCCGCATGTCCGTGCCGGGTTTGTGCGGAAGGGCAAGGAACCGTTCTTTGTGCGCGCCGTCCGACCAGAGGGGCGAGTTGACGGAATAGGGAATGATGCCGGGGGCCATGGCGTGTTTGGCAACGTCCGCAAACAGCCCGCTCTCGCTCAGCTTTCGCGGGAACTTGCTCGGGGCGATGTCAGCCGGTGTCGGTTGCAGGTAGTACAGCGCGCCTTCGTCACTGCCGCGATGATCGGCCACGAGCAACTCCCCCCGGCTGTCGATTCCAAAGCCGCTGATTGCAAACGGCGTGTCGGTCAGCAGCTTGTGCCAGGTGACCTTGGTTCCGTCGTGCTTCACGCCCCAGATGCGGCCGGTCGAGTAATCGCCGTAGATGTATGCCCCGGCGAGGTCGGGGAGCTTGCTGCCGTGATAGACGACGCCGCCAGTCAGTGAACGGGCCTCGCTGTGGTGATGCTCGGTCGCAGGCAGAACGTGCGGGTGCGGCCCCAGCTTTCGCTCGGCATAGAAGATGTGGCTCCCCTCGTAGGTGCTCCAGCCGTAGTTGTCCCCTTTGCGAACGAAATAGACTTGCTCCCAGAGGTCTTGTCCGTTCTGCGTACACCAGACGTGGCCCGTTTTCGGATCAACGGTGATCCGCCACGGATTGCGGAGGCCATAGGCCCACGTTTCGGGGACGATGCCGGCCTGACCGACGAACGGGTTATCATTCGGCACGCGGTAGTGCTTGCCAGCTTTGACGAGTTCCGGATCGGGCCGATCGACGTCAATCCGCAGGATTTTCGCGGTGAGCTGCGTCAGATCCTGCCCGCGCATATTCGTGTCGCTGTCGCTCGTTCCGTCGCCGGAAGTGACGTAGAGCATGCCATCGTGGCCGAATTCCATGTCGCCGCCGTTGTGGCCGTCCGACTCCCACGCGATCACGTGCAGCGCGGTCGCCGAGTCGAATGTTTGCTTCGCATGGTCCCAGGTATAGCGCGTGACGATCGTCTGCTTCGGTTTGTCATCGAGCTTGCCGTTCCAGCCAACATAGAGGTAGCCGTTCTCGGCGAATTTGGGATGAAAACAAATGCCGTAGGCGACGCCGTCTTTGGGGAGATCGAGCAGTTTTTGGTACTTGTCGGATGCGGGCGAGTCGTTGACCTTCACGATCGCAGCGGTGCCGTAAGAACGCTCCTGAATGATAAGCAGCAGCGTTTCCGTCCCCGGCACGCGGTCGATGGCGATTGGAAAATTGAGCTTCAAGTTGGGATACGCTCGCATCGTCCGATACGGCAGCGGGGGATCGGGGGAGCCGACGACGGTCGAGGCTGTAAGCGGCGGGAGCTTGTTGATGCCGAAGGGGCGAACCGGATCGGCTGTCATCGGCATGAACTTGAGACGGGCATATTCCTCGTGCTGGTGAAAGCTCATTTTGCTTACCAGCGGCGCACAGGTCGAAAGCTCTGGCTCGTCCCAACCGAGATCGTAGTCGTAGCGGCAGAGGGCGAACCGCCAGAGTTCGTTCTCAACCGGACGGCCGCCAGTGCGGAGCAGGTCGGTCCAAGGGATGCGACCCTCGACGGACCAGCCGTTGTCGGCATCTGCGCGATCGTCGAGCGTGCCGCGGCGAACGACCGCCGTCTTCCAGTGAAACGGTCCGTCGGACTTCATTTCATCGAACGACTTCTTGCCACGCTCGGGGATAAAAATATCGAGCTTCGCCCCGGCGGCATTCACTTGAAACTCGTAGTATCCGGTCGCGTTTTCGTCGGGCTTGAAGAATAACTCGAGGACGTCGTTCTCCCAGAGCTTTCCGTCGTGGTCGGTGATCGTGGCAAAGAGGTCGCCATCGTCCAAATCGGCGAAGAAATAGAGATACTCGCGATCCCATAGCAGTCTCGCGCGCGTGGCTGCTTTCGCGGGCCGAGCGTTTTCCTTCAGCCACGGCAGATAGAAGCGGTCGATTATCTGTGCCGTTTTCCAGGCGGACTCGCTCGCCTTGCCGTCGATCTCGATCGGCTCGGTCGCCCAGCGGCACTCAAACGGCGGCGGTTGGGCGGCAATTGCCAACGATGCGGCCAGGACCAGATAACTGACAACACTCATTTCTTTTTCCCTTTGGCCGCATCGGGCGGAACATCCCAAAGCGGTCCGGCGGCTTTCACTTCTTCGTACTTCTTCACCAGCAGCGACGAAAGCTCCTTCAACCTGGCTGGCTCGCGCTCGGCAAGGTCGGTCGTTTCGGCCAGGTCTTCCTTCAGATTGTAAAGCTCGAACTTCACAAGCTTGGCGGCTTTGATCGCTTCGCAATCACCGCGATGGACACTCCCACCGGGACCGAACGCCGGCCCATCCCAATGGCCGAGAATCATGTAGTCACCGACGCGCATCGCCGCCTTGGGAGCGCCGATCGAGCGGAAGTAGTGCCAGTAGAGCGGCGTCTGTCGTTCGACCGGTTGACCATCGAAGAGCGCCACGACGCTCGTGCCGTCGAGTTCTCGCCCTTCCGGCAGCTTCACGCCGGCAAATTCACAAAACGTTGGCAGTAAATCGAGGCTGCATACCGGCTCGGCCACGGTCTGTCCCGTCTTCACATGCCCCGGCCAACGGACGATACCCGGCACGCGAATGCCCCCTTCATACAGATGCAGCTTCATTCCCCGCAGCGGGCCCGGCGATCCATGCGACCGCCAGCCGTTCGGATAACGGCTGAGCGTTTCTGGCCCGTTGTCGGACGAGAAGAAGACAAGCGTATCGTCGGAAAGTTTCAATTCATCAAGAGCGGCGAGCAGCTTGCCCACCGCACGGTCCATGTTCGTGACATTGGCGTAGTAAAGGGCTTCGCCTACCTTCTTCGCCTCCGGATACTGCGACACCAGGTCCGGTGGCGAGGCGATCTGTTCGTGTGGCTCGTGGAAGCAGACGAACTGGAAGAACGGCTTGGACTTGTCGCGGATATCCGTGAGCCAGTAAATCGCTTCCTTGGCCACCACCTCGCACGAATACCCTTCTTGCTTGCCGATCGCCGTGCCGTTGCGGACGAAGTTGGTCGGGTTCTCGTGACTCGGCGCGGCATTGTTCTGCGTGCTCATCCAGTGCTCAAAGCCGTGATCTCCGGGCTGCGGCTGCGCGGGATTGTTGAACTTGCCGTTCAAGTGCCACTTGCCGACGTGGCAGGTCGCGTAGCCAGCGTCGCGGAGCAGCTTGGCGACGGTCGTTTCCTCCTTCCGCAGATGCATCACGTGGCCGGCGGAAATCCAGTCATAAATGCCGATCCGGCTGGGAGTGAGGCCCGTCATTAAGCCGGCGCGCGAGGAACTACAGACCGGGGCGGCCGAATAGCACGACGTGAGCCGCATCCCGTCCGCAGCGAGCTTGTCGAGATGCGGCGTTTTGATCGACGGATGGCCGTAGCAGGCGAGATCGCCGTAGCCGAGGTCGTCGCAGAGGATAACCAGAAAGTTGGGCCGCTCGGCAGCGTTCGATTCGGTACGCTGCCCTGTTAGCCAAGGGGCCACGACCAAAAGAGCGAATGCAATTGTCGAAACGCAAAGGCGCGAAGAACGCAAAGGCCGCAAAGACTTCCTTGCCAGCCACACCTTTGCGGTCTTAGCAAGCTTTGCTGACTTTGCGTTGAATCCGCTATGCAGCCTCATGGGACGACTCCTGGACTTCCACATCGATCAAGTTGAGCACGATCTAGATCTCAAATGGTCATTCCTCGTCATCTTGATCATCATCTGTTTCATCACCACCATCATTCTCGTGCAACTGCTTACTGAATTCGTGCAGAAATTCCGCTTCGGGGTCAGTGATCATCCCGTTGAGCAGCAGTTGCCGCTCCTTGGTTTTCGTCTTTCCCTTGCTGTCGGTGGTGATCGTGATCGACGTCAGCGAAACGAAGTTGCTGTGCTGGCACTTGGGGCAGCGGGCCAGGTCGAGCCGCACATGCGGGGTCGTGCTGGCATTGGCAGGCTGGAACGATGCGATTGCCGTCAGATCCCCTCCCAGCACCTCTTGCCACGGCGGTTCGTTCCCGTCGGCAGCGACGCGCATCAGGCCGCTCGTCGAGCCGGTCCACTCCAGGCACGTCTCGCAGAATGGCCGGGCGGCATCGGTTCTGGCTAGTGTGACGACGATCAGCAGCACACAGATCCCTTCGGCCACCCACGCGCCGACGAGCAGCCAACCATTCTCCTTACGATTCCCCTTCATAAAGAACGTGCCGTCCTTGAACAACTGCTCGCCATGTTCATGCAGGCGGGCTGGTCCCCAGGCGGCAGGGATGACGGCCACGCCATTCTTCGCCACGTCGTATGCACCCCAGTAAATCCACAGGCCAATCGCCGAGCAGGCGATCGCGACCACCGTGTTGAAAAGGGGGCTGCGAATCTTGCCATAGTTGGCGGAGACGGCGATTGCGATGCCAACCGTCAAACCGTAGATGCACATCATGATGAGACGAAACGGTCCCCAGGTGATCCAGTAGGCCAAAAACGCATACACGACACCGGCCACCACGGCAGCACTGAGCCCGGTGACGACAGTCGTGATCGCACCGTTCACGGGGATAATGCCGGAGTGTGTGTAGCGCTGCATGGTGGCTGGTTTCTTCGCGACGAGGACTTTCCGCTACTGGTGCTCTTGCTACTCGGCGTTCGCCTTCTGCTTGGCTTTCGCCTTCTTCTTGGCGGCATTGCTTCTGGCCGGAGGCGAATCGGGAAACTTCCAATTCTCGTTGGGTTCGTAAGCTGCTTTCATCGCTGCGTTGAGCGATGCGACGATCTCGGGATGTTCCGCCGCCAAGTCGTGCTCCTCACCGATGTCGGTCGCAAGATCGTACAGACGCACGGGCGAACGCAATGGCTGCTCGACTGCCTTCCATTTGCCCTTTCGAGCGGCTTGTGCTCCGCCCCGCTCGTAGAACGCCCAGTAGAGATAGTCGTGCTGCTTTTGTTCGTTGGTTCGTCCCGCCAAAGTTGGCGCGATCGACAAGCCGTCGAGCTTGGCCGGAAGGTCGCTTTGCGGCACAGCGGCGAGATCCGCCAGAGTCGGCAACATGTCGGCGAAGTTGCCGACGAAATCGCTCGTGCTGCCGGCCTGGATGTGTCCCGGCCAGCGAGCGATGAAGGGGACGCGAATCCCTCCTTCGGTCAAGTCTCGCTTGATGCCCCGCAAGGGACCGTTGCTGTCGTTAAAGTCCGGGTCGTTTCCACCTTCGCGATGCGGACCGTTGTCGGATGAGAACAGGACGAGCGTGTTGTCGTCGATGCCCAGCGTTGTCAGCTTTTCCATCAGCCGGCCGACGTCGCGATCGAGCCGCGAGATCATCGCCGCATGCGCCTTTTGCGCCGGTGGCCAGTCTGTGTTTGCGTATTGGCCCAGGTCGGGCACCTCCATCCCTTCCTTTCCCCCTTCATTGTTGGCGTGCGGCAAGGTAGCGGCGAAGTACAGAAAGAACGGTTGATCGGGATGGGCCTTTGCCCGCGCGTCGATCCACTGCAGGGCCTCGGACGTGATCAGGTCGCTGCTATACTCGACCTTCTTGCTCGCTACGCCACTGCCGAAGTCACCCTCGCCGGGGACGATGTTCTTCAGCGGAACGCGCTGCTCACCTCGGAAGAGATAGGCCGGGTAGTAATTGTGGGCGTGATGCTGGTTCAGATAGCCAAAGAAGTGATCGAAACCCTGCTTCGTCGGAACGCCGGCCGTCCCTTCCTCGCCAAGTCCCCACTTGCCGCAGAGCGCTGTGGCATAGCCCGCCTGCCGCAGGACCTCGGCCACGGTCACATCCTCCTCACGCAAACACTGAATCAGCCGATTCTGCTGGCCGGCATTGCCGCGGACCCAGCAATGCCCCATGTGCTTGCCGGTCATCAGGACGCACCGCGACGGAGCACACACGGTGCAACCGGCATAGAAATCGGTGAACCGCATCCCTTCCTTGGCCAGCCGATCAATCTTCGGCGTCTCGATCCGCTTCTGCCCATAGCAGCCCAGATCGCCGTAGCCGAGATCGTCGGCGAGGATGACAATGATGTTCGGCGGGTCGGCGGCGATCGCAACTTGGGCCGCAGCTGAAAGGGCGAAAGCGAGCAGAAGGAATCGCATCGGACGAAGTACCAGGAACATGGAGAGGATTTGCTGCCGTCCAAACCTAAACGCCTGCCGCGGGCATGTCCAGCAAGCGGCGGTCGTCATCCAATTGACAGCCCGGAACACCCGCTTTAGGATGACTCGTTTGCCTTTGCGAAAAAGCTGCGCCGTTCGGGCGTAAGTCCTTTCCTGTAAGCGAGTTCTGTCATGGCTGTTCCCAAACGGCGTTCGTCCAACACGCGGTCGCGCAAGCGGCGGTCGCACCACGCCAAGAAGCCCAAGCAACTCTCGTTCTGCCCCAAGTGCAGCACTGCCGTGCCGCAACATGTCGCCTGCCCGAACTGCGGGTACTACATGGGGCGGGTCATGGTCGAGAGCGAAGAGGCATAGGTTTGTAGGGTGCATGAGTAACACGAAATGCACCTGTCTCGCTAGTTCGCGGTGTATATCGCTGCGCTCATACACCCTCCAGGTTGCGTCGTGACCACAGCCTTTCTCTTCCCCGGCCAAGGTGCCCAGACCGTGGGCATGGGTCGGCTGCTGGCTGAAAGCACGCCGGCCGCCCGCAATGTGTTCGAGCGGGCCAAGGGTGTGCTGGGCTACGACCTCTTGCAAGTCTGCCTGGAAGGTCCGGCTGAGAAGCTCGATTCGACCGTTTATAGTCAGCCGGCGCTGTTCGTGACGAGCCTTGCCGCCCTGGAGTGGCTGAAGGCGAACAAGCCGGAAGTCGTCGAAAGCTGCGGTGCTTGTGCCGGCCTGAGCCTGGGAGAATACACGGCTCTCGTCTTTGCCGGCGTGATGAGCTTCGAGGACGGTCTGTGCGTCGTCCAAGAGCGCGGTCGGGCGATGCAAGATGCCGCCGATGCCGTCGCCAGCGGGATGGTGAGCCTCCTGGGGATGGAACGCGAGGCGATCGAAAAGGTCTGTGCCGATGCACGGTCCGAAGGGGAAGTGCTGCAGATCGCGAACTACCTCTGCCCCGGCAACATCGTCGTCTCCGGCCACAAGGCCGCCTGCGAGCGAGTCGCGGACATGGCGACGAAAGCCGGTGCGATGAAAACGATCCCGCTCGCCGTGGCGGGTGCGTTTCACACGTCGATCATGCAGCCAGCGGTCGATCGTCTGGCGAAAGCGCTGGCGGGCGTCGCCATGCAGCCGCCGCGAATCCCGGTCATTTGCAACGTCGATGCGATCGCTCACAGCGACCCCGAAGAGATTCGCGAGCTGCTCACGCGGCAGGTTGTTTCGCCGGTCCTGTGGGAAGATTCGCAACGGAAGCTCCTGACCGACGGATGCAGCCCGTTTTGGGAAGTCGGTCCCGGCCGCGTGCTGCGGGGGCTGCTCAAGCGGATTGATCGGAAAGCAGCAAGCGACGGAGTGGAGTGCTAGATTCAATGACCAATGACCAACTCCTAATGACTAATGAAAAACGCTTGCTGTTGGTCATTGGTGCTTGGTCATTGGTCATTTGTTTTCGTGGGAGGTAATCATGGCCGATAGTCCTTATTCTTCGCTCAAAGTCGATCTCACCGGCCATACCGCCGTCGTCACCGGCGCGTCGCAAGGGCTCGGCAAGGCAATTGCCATGGCCCTCGCCGCCGCTGGCGCGAAGGTCGCCTGCATCGCTCGCAGTGCCGACAAACTGGCCGAAACGGTTGGTGCCATCACCGCAACAGGCGGACAGGCCGAGGCTTTCCCTTGCGACGTGAAGGAGAGCGCCCCGGTCGATGCACTCATCGACGGCCTGGTCGAGAAGTGGGGCAAGGTCGATATCCTCGTCAACAATGCCGGCGTCACCCGCGACACGCTCCTGCCGCGAATGAGCGACGACGACTGGGACACGGTCATTGACACCAACCTTCGCGGGTCGTTCCTGTTTGCCCGCGCCTGCTCGCGGCACATGATGCGGGCCCGCTATGGCCGGATCATCAACATCAGCTCCGTCAGTGGCCTGATGGGGAACCCCGGCCAGACCAACTACTCCGCCAGCAAGGCCGGCATCATCGGCTTCACCCGCAGCCTCAGCCGCGAGCTCGCAGGCCGCAAAGTCACCATCAATGCCGTCTGTCCCGGCTTTATCGAAAGCGAAATGACCAAGGTGCTGGGGGAAATGGTGATCGAAGAGGCCAAGAAGCGGATTCCCGCCAAGCGTCTGGGCACACCCGAGGACGTGGCAACCTGCGTGCTCTTTCTAGCTAGCCCTGCCGCTTGCTACGTGACGGGGCAGGTCTTGACGGTCGATGGGGGGATGACCGGTTAGGGGAATCGGCCTTGGGCTATCTTGACCCCGTTTGCGTTAATCCTCTATCTTGCTAAATTCAATTTTCGCCCGCAGCCGATCTGAGTGAACATTCGTCGGAGCACGCGGACGCGGCCATCCGGTCCGCAAGCGGCCTACAACCTAATCGTGGAGGACGGGCACAGTGGCATCCGTCGCAGAACGCGTTATCGACATCGTCGCCGAGCAATTGGGCGTCGATAAAGAAAAAATCACGCCGGAAACTTCGTTCGTGAACGACCTCGGGGCCGACTCGCTCGACACCGTTGAGCTCGTCATGGAGCTCGAGGAAGAGTTCGACATCAACATCCCCGACGACGCCGCCGAGAAGATTCAGACCGTCGGCCAGGCGATCAAGTTCATCGAAGAAGCCCAGAATTCTTAGCCCGACAATTTTCTTAGCCCGGCCCAGGCGCGGGCGGCCATGCTCATGAAGCGACGCGTTGTCGTCACGGGGCTGGGGATTGTCACGTCCCTTAGCTGTCAGGTCGCAGATCTGTGGCAGCGCCTGCTGCGCGGTGAGAGCGGCATTCACTCCTTGCGCATCCTCGACACCGCCCCCTTCAAGGTGAAGTTCGGCGGCGATGTCTATGATTGGCAAGCCGAGAACTGGCCCGAAGCCTTCCTCGCGCAGCCCGACGGCTTTACTGAGAAGAAAGAGATCAAGCGGCTCGATCGCTTCTCGCAGTTCGCGATGGTCGCGGCCTGGCAGGCGATGCAGGAATCGGGGCTCGACATCACCAAAGAAGATGCCTTTCGCTGTGGCGTCATCCTGGGGAGCGGCATTGGCGGACTGAACGAGATCGAAGAAGGGTGCGCCAAGATCTTGCAGAAGGGGCCCGACCGGGTCAGCCCGTTCGTCGTTCCCAAGATGATGCTCAATGCGGCCGGCGGCAACATCTCGATTCGCTACGGCCTCCGCGGTATCAACTACACGGTCGCCACCGCCTGTGCGAGCGCCAACAACGCCATCGGCGACGCGATGAAAGCCATTCAATATGGCGACGCCGAGGTGGTGGTCACCGGCGGCACTGAATCGGCGATCACGCCGATGGGCCTGGCCGGCTTTCAAAACATGAAGGCCCTTTCGACTCGCAATGAAGATCCTCCGCGAGCCAGCCGGCCGTTCGACTCCGAGCGCGACGGCTTCGTGCTCAGCGAGGGGGCGGGGCTCTTTGTGCTCGAAGAGTACGAACATGCGAAGGCCCGTGGAGCGAAGATCTATTGCGAGGTGCTCGGCTTTGGCGCCAGTGCCGACGCTGGGCACATCACCGCGCCCGACGAGCAAGGGACCGGCGCTGGCCGGGCGATGAGCGACGCTCTCAAGTCGGCGGGGCTGAACGCATCCGACATCGGCTACATCAACGCGCACGGCACCAGCACCCCCTTGGGCGACAAGGCCGAAACACAGGCGATCAAGCGGGTCTTTGGCGAACATGCCAAGGGAATCTCGATCAGCTCGACGAAGAGCCAACTCGGCCACACACTGGGGGCCAGCGGCGGCATCGAAATGGTCGTCACCGTGAAGGCCCTGGTCGAAGGGGTTGTTCCGCCGACGATCAACCTGACCAATCCCGATCCCGATTGCGATCTCGACTACACGCCCAACACGGCCCGAGAGCGGCGGTTCAACTACGCCATGAGCAACAGCTTCGGCTTCGGCGGGCATAACGCGTCGGTGGTGATCGGGCGGCTGAACGGGAAGTAGATCCCGCCGGCTTGGCGGGCGTGGGGCGTCAGCCCCATGAGGCATGGCGTCCCGCCTACCCACATCGGCGAGGGAGCAGCGCCTGTCCTCCTGTTAGTCCCGCCGAAAACGCGCAGCAGCCTTCGTTTGTCAGCGATGTACCGGAGAGCACCTTTAAGATTCAAATCCTCGCTAGGCGACTGGTTTGAAGCTCCTGAAGCGGTCCGTTGGTTGACAGCCTTAGTTTTCCTGCAACTCTTTCTGGCTTGGAATATCGCGCAGTATGCGTTCTTGTGGCCAGGATCGACCGACTGGCAAGAGTATTGGGTCGAAGTAGGTGATCTGCTGCCGTCGCACTCGCAACTGCTAATCGTGGCGCTAGTTGGGTGGGCGCTCGTTCTGGCATTGGATGGGTGGTCCATTGCTGCAGATCGATCACGTCGGCGCAGCTTCGCACGAGTTGGTCTGTTCGTAATGCTCGCATTGTTCCACTTGATCTACGCGATGTTGATCTGGCGCACAAACATGGTTGTCGCTGACCCGGCATGAATGCCGGGCCTGGAGGGCAAAGCCCCGTAAACGGGGCTGATGGAAAGCAGGGTCGGAAGACCCGCGCCCAGCGCGATGGAACTGCTATAGAATCACCGCTGCCAATGCGGCGCGTTTTCAAACGGGGGAACTCATCATGAATCTGACCAAAACCGTCTCGCTCGCCATCGTGTGCTTGAGCGTGCTCTTGGCGACATTGGGACTTCACGCCGATGAGCCGGCCGCAGGGGAGTGGGTCGATATTTCGTCGGCGCTCGTGAAGAAGCTGGCCGACGGCGGCGAGAAGACGGCGTGGCCGGGCGAGACGGCGGGGGTGGCCGTCGATCCGGCGTCGGGCGAGGTCTATCTGATCGTGGCCGGCCTCGGTGTTTGGAAATCGGCCGATGCCGGAAAGTCGTTTGAGCGCGTGGACGGCGGCAAGGTGGGCGGACGGTGCGAGACGGCGTTTTCGCTGAATATGGAGAGCGGCGGCAAGCGGCTGGCGTGTTTCATGCTCGACGGCAAGTGCGCGTGGACGGGGGATGCCGGTCGGACGTGGACGCCGCTGGCCGATGTGGGGCGCAACTGGGACTATGCCGCCGTCGATTGGTCGGTGGACGAGCCGAAGACGATCTTCGCCGCTCTGCACGAAACGGGCGGGCAGGTGATGCTGAGCCGCGACGGGGGGCAGACCTGGAGCAAGCTGTTCAAGGACGCCGAATTCGACAAGTCGGGGGGCCTGGGTGTCTTCGATGCCCAGACGCTCGTCTTCACGCAGAAGGGACGGGGCATTCAGCGCTCGACGGACACAGGGGAAACTTGGACCAAGGTTTCAGACCATGAGGCGATCGGCCGCTTGGTCAATCTGCGGCAGGGGAAGGCGTATTGGCTGGCGAGGGAGGGCCTGCTCGTCAGCACCGACAAGGGGGCGAAGTGGAGCGTGCAGGGGAAGCCGGTCGAGGCGTCGATCGGGCCGTTCTTCGATCCGAAGAACGAGAAGCGAATGGTTGTAGCGGGCGCGGCGGGGATCTTTCAGACGGAGGACTGCGGGGAAAGCTGGAAGCTCGTGAGCCGCCTGCCGGCGGGTTACGAGAAGCTGCCCAAGGCGGGCTGGTACACGAACGTCGCGTGGGACTCGGTCCACGATGCGTACTACGCGTCGCTCATGGGACGACCGACGTATCGGCTGGACGCTTCCAACCGCGATTAGACCGAGCCGGACCGGTTTGTAACAACTTGCCAGATTGATGCAATAATTCTGTCCACTGGCGCATCTAGATAGTAGCGGCAGTCTCGCGCGGGGCGGGGTCGGGAGACCCACGCCCAACAAAGACCACGCAACAGCGCGGGCTGGAATCCGCACGATCTTTGATAACTTGGTGGCAGGTTAGTTGGGAACCAATGGCTCGGTTCGGTGCTGCATGAGAGGCACTACTTTTGACGGATGCTTGCCGTAGGTTGGTATCTTGCATATTTTGCATACGTGCATAAACAAGAGATCGACGCAAGTTATTTTAGTGAATCGACTTGCGACGAATTCCGCCCTGGGACGGGATTTAAAGTATGCATGCGCATACGGGATGGCGTCACCAAGTCCCGCCGGGCCGTGCAGAGATCCAGGCAGGTCGGCGGGATCTACTAGCGAGTCATACGATTCATAATTGCACCCCTTGATTTAGTGGGCACTATGAACGGCCGTAAGAGGCTGTCGGGGAACAGGTTGCGGCGGATTATTGCCGCTTGCGGCGGATCGAAAGGAGGCGAAAAGTATGACTGCCGGAGTGAGCATACCGCGGTCGTGATGGGAAGGCGGGCTCATGGGGCTGACGCCCCACGCTCGCCAATGAATCGAAGTCCCGCCTGGCAGGCGGGACCTACTCCGGCTCGTTCACTTCTTCCTGAAGCTGGCACCAGCGGTCTTCGGCCTCGGCGAGTTGGGTGGTCAAGGCAGAGACTTCGTTGTGCAGGCGGAGGGCCTCGGCCGGATCGGTGGCGGTCATCAGTTGGCTGTTGGTCTGCTTTTTTTGCTCGTCGAGCACGGCGATTTTGCGCTCCAGGCCGGTCATCTCCTTACGAATCTCGCGCTCGGTCCGGCGCGCGGCTCGCACGGCAGCGGCGGGCGGCTTGTTGTTCGATTTGGGTGGGGCCTTGCTCAGGCCGGTGGCCAGTTCGCGCTCCCCTTCTTCGATTTCCTTGTTGACGGAATAGAGATACGCCTCGTAATCGCCGCGGTAGTTGGTCACATGGCCGGCGCGGACCTCGACGATGCACGTGGCGACCCGCTTCATGAAGTGCCGGTCGTGGCTGGTGAAGATGACGGTCCCCTGGTACTCGAGCAGGGCTTCGGCGAGGGCCTCGACCGTATCGACGTCGAGGTGGTTGCCCGGTTCGTCGAGCACGAGGATGTTGTAGTTGCCCAGGAGCAGGCCGGCGAGGCAGAGGCGGGCTCGCTCGCCGCCAGAGAGGACGGAGATCCGCTTCTTCACGGCGTCGCCGCGAAAGAGGAGCGAGCCGGCGAGGTCGAGAATCTGCTGCGTCTTGGTGCCGGTCGCCGCGTTGTACTCGAGGTACTCGAGCACGGTTTGCTTTTCGGGGAGGCTGGTATAGACGTGCTGGGCGTAGATGCCGATCTGGCATCCGTGCCCCCAGCGGACTTCGCCGGCCAGCGGCGGGATGGAATCGACGACGGTGCGGAGGAACGTCGTTTTTCCCTGGCCGTTGTCGCCAACAATCGCCGCCCGCCAGCCGTGATCGATTTCGAGTTCGATGTTGGCGGCGACTTCGCGGTCGTCGTAGCCGATGGCCAGATTGCGGCAGCGGAGGGCTGGTCCTTTGCGCGGTTCGACGAGCGGCGCGCGGATGTTGGCGGTGGGCTCGTCGCCAGCGATATCGACGGTCTCCAATCGTTCGAGCTGCTTGCTTTTGCTTCGGGCGCGGGTGGCGGTGCTGGCGCGGGCCTTGTTTTTCGCGATGAACTCTTCCAGGTGGCGGCGCTTGGCGAGCACGGCGGCATTGGTTCGTTCGTCGTGCTCGCGGCGCTCCTGCTGATTGAGGAGGAAGTCGTCAATCTTGCCGGGAAACATCGTCAGCTTGCCGCGGGACAGGTCGAGCGTTTGCGTGCAGGTCGCCCGCAGGAACGCCCGATCGTGCGAGACGATCAGACACGCTTCCTGATAGGTGCGGAGGAAGTGCTCGAGCAGGATTTGCGTGCGGAGGTCGAGGAAGTTCGTCGGCTCGTCGAGGAGGAGCAGGTTCGGTTCGTGCAGCAGGAGGGCCGCGAGCTTGACACGGGTTTGCCAGCCGCCGGAGAGCTTTGTGAGCGGCCCTTCGAGGTAGTCCCCTTTGACCTCGAACCGGCCGGCGACTTCGCCGCACTTCCAGTCGGGCTGGCCGCTGTCGCGCATCAGAAAGTCGAGCGCCGACTCGCCCGGCTGAAACGGATCGTGCTGGCGCAAGTAGCCGAGCGTGAGCTTGGGATGGCGGATGACTTCGCCGCGGTCGAGTTCCTCTTCGCCGAGCAAGACGCGGAGGAGCGTGCTTTTGCCCGCGCCGTTGCGACCGACAAAGCCGACCTTCACGTCGTCGGTGATCGTCGCTTCGGCGCCGTCGAGCAGGATCTGATCGCCATAGCTCTTGTGGGCGTTTTTGATTTGCAATAACACGGCCATTCGCAAGCGTCCTCAACTCTGCAAGTTCCAAACTGAATACGTTACTTCTTGACCCGATAGCCCATTCCGCTCAAGAAATCGCCAATCCGCTCGATATGCTCGCCTTGAATTTCAAGACCGTCGTCGTGGGTAGTTCCTCCCGCGCCGCACTGCGACTTCAGCCGACTCAGCAAGTCGGCCAGGTCGTTGGCCGCGGCGGAAAGTCCGCGGACCACGGTCACCACTTTGCCTCGTTTGCGTTTCTCCAGCGACAAACGGGCCACCTGTCCCGGCGTCTTGGTTCGAACTGCGGGAAGCGGCGGGCATGCGCACTCGGATTCCAATGCTCCGCAACGGTCGCATTTCGGCGGCTGATCATAGGGGGTTCCGGCGAATAGTCGCATGGCGAATACCTAAGCAAGCTGCTCCAGTTCTTCCCACCGCTGGTAGGCGGCGGCAAGCTGCTCTTCGAGTTGCACAAGGCGGGCTTGTTCGGCAGCGATCTGCGGTCCCGGCTGCTGATAGAACTGCGGCTCGGCCATCGCGCGATGCAGGTCGGCAATTTGGGCCTCGCACTGCTCGATGGTTGTCGGCAAAGCGTCAAGTTCGCGGCGCTCGCTATAGGAGAGGCGGCGTTTGGCTGGTTCGGTACCCTCGCTTACGCGTCGGGGTGGTGTGCGAGCAACTTCCGGTTTGCTAACTCGCGGCGTTGTCGCCACGAGTTTGCGCTGCTGGAGCCAATCGTCATACCCGCCGACATACTCGCGCACGCCGCCGTCCTCGAACACGATCGTGCTGGTGACGACGTTGTTCAGAAACGCGCGGTCGTGGCTCACGAGCAGAACCGTGCCGGCGAATTCCACCAGCCGCTCTTCGAGCAGTTCGAGCGTTTCGGCATCCAGGTCGTTGGTCGGCTCGTCGAGGACGATCACGTTGGCCGGCTTGGCAAACAGCCGGGCCAAGAGAAGCCGATTCCGTTCGCCGCCGGAAAGGAACTTCACCGGCATGCGGGCCCGTTCGGGGCTGAACAGGAAATCCCGCAGATAGCCGATCACGTGCCGCGAGTTGCCACCGATCTTCACCGTGTCGTAGCCGTCGGCCACGCTGTCTTGCACCGAGGTCTCGTCGTCGAGTTGCTGGCGAAGCTGGTCGAAATAGGCGATTTGCAGGTTGGTACCCAGTCGCACCGAACCGGCCTGCGGAGCAAGCTGTCCGAGCAGAATTCGCAAGAGCGTCGTCTTGCCCGCGCCGTTGGGGCCGATGATGCCGACCTTGTCGCCGCGCATCAGGCTGGTCGAGAAATCGCGGACGATGGACCGTTCGCCATAAGCGAACGAAACGCCGTCGGCTTCCGCGACAAGCATGCCGCTCCGCTCGCCGTCTTGAATCGTCAGTTGCACTTTGCCGGCGCTCTCGCGACGATCGCTGCGGATGCGGCGCAGCTTTTCGAGTGCCCGGACGCGCCCTTCGTTGCGAGTCCGCCGCGCCTTGATGCCAGTCCGAATCCAGACCTCTTCCTCGGCCAGCTTTTTATCGAACAGGGCGTTCTGGACTTCTTCGGCAGCCAGTGCGGCTTCCTTGCGGCCGAGGAAGGTCTCGTAATCGCACGACCAATCGAAGAGCCGGCCGCGATCGATCTCCAGGATGCGCGTCGCTAACTTGCGAAGGAACATCCGATCGTGTGTGACAAAGACCAGCGTCGCTTTCCAGCGGAGGAGAAACTCTTCGAGCCACTCGATGGCCGCCAGGTCGAGGTGATTCGTCGGCTCGTCGAGCAAAAGCAGATCGGGATTCGAGACAATCGCCCGCGCGAGGAGCACTCGCCGCTTCATGCCGGACGAGAGCGATTCGAAGCGAGTCTCGCCAGCCAATTGCATGTCAGCCAGGATGCGATCGACGCGCTGCTCGGCTTGCCAGGCCGTTTCGTGGTCGTCGGTGTGGTGAGCAACGCCCTGGGAAACGACTTCGCGAATCGTGCCGGTCAGATCGCGCGGGACATCCTGCGGCAAGAGCGCGACCGTCGCTCCGGGCGAAAGCGTGATCTCGCCGCCGTCGGGCTGCACCTGGCCGCTGAGCATGCGAAGGAGCGTCGTCTTGCCGGCCCCGTTGCGACCCAACAGGCCGATACGCTGTCCCGGCTCGATCTGGCAGGAAACGCCATCCAGCAGCAGCGGCCCGCGAAACCCAATCCGCAGCTCCCTGACAGTGATCAAACTCATGACGCGAGGGATCGTGCGAGCGCGGGGCGGAGGCGAAGGACGGGGTGGTGGAGAGTACGCGTTCCATTATGGCCGCTACCCCCAGATGTTGGGCAGGGCACAGAGCCAAGGACACACAGATTCGGCAGTGATTTCGCAATGCACTGATCGTTTGACCTGCGCTGCCGGATGAACGACAATCCGGCGGACCGAGCCTCTCCCACGGAGTTTTGCTGGAATGCAAGTTGACCTTTCATCGTCGTTTCTCAGCCGTGTAGCAACATTGGCCTGTGCGCTGCTCCTTGCGAGCGTCGCACCCGCTGCCGAGCGGCCGAACATCCTGTTCATCATGTCCGACGACCATGCCTACCAGGCGATCAGCGCCTATGGCAGCAATCGGAACCAGACGCCGAATATTGACCGGCTGGCGAAGGAGGGGATGCGGTTCGATCGGGCGTTTGTGACCAACTCAATCTGCGGGCCCAGCCGGGCAGTGATCCTGACTGGCAAGTACAGCCACTTGAACGGTTTTCACGACAACGGCCCGCGAGCGTGGTTCAATGGAAAGCAGCAGACGGCGCCGAAGCTGCTGCAAGCCGCCGGCTACAGCACGGCGATTGTCGGCAAGTGGCACCTCAACAGCGACCCGACCGGCTTCGATTACTGGCACATCCTCCAGGGGCAAGGACCGTATTACAACCCGCGGATGAAAACGCCGACGGGCGTTGTTGCCCACGATGGTTACACGACCGACATCATCACCGACGTGGCCCTCGATTGGCTGAAAAACCAGCGGGACAAGACCAAGCCGTTTCTGCTCATGTACCAGCACAAGGCGCCGCATCGCAACTGGCAGCCGGCCGAGCGGCATCTGGATAAGTACAAGGACGTGACGCTCCCGGAGCCGGACACGCTCTTCGACGATTATTCCGGCCGTACGAAGCCCGCCGCTGAAAACCAGATGAGCATCGCCAAGCATCTGACTCCGCATGACTTGAAGACCGCGCCGCAGCCGGGGCTCACGCCGGAGCAGCAGGCGGCTTTCGACAAGGCGTATGGTGAGGAGAACAAAGATCTCGAGAAATCGGCGCTCACCGGCCAGCAGCGGACGAAATGGAACTATCAGCGGTTTGTGAAGGACTACCTGCGATGCATCGATGCGGTGGATGAGAACGTTGGCCGCGTCCTCGACTATCTCGACGAATCAGGGCTCGCGGAGAACACCGTCGTCATCTACACGTCGGATCAGGGGTGGTATCTCGGCGAGCACGGCTGGTACGACAAGCGGTGGATGTACGAGGAGTCGTTCCGCACGCCGCTGCTCATTCGCTGGCCCGGTAAGACGAAACCCAACAGCGTGAGCGACAAGATGGTGATGAATCTTGACTTGGCCGAGACGTTTCTCGACATCGCCGGCCTGAGCGTGCCGGACGACATGCAGGGGCGGAGTATCGTGCCGATCCTCGCGGGCAGTCCTCCGGCCGATTGGCGAACGAGCATCTATTACCACTACTACGAATTCCCGCAACCGCACTACGTCCATCCGCACACGGGGGTGCGAACTGAGCGGCACAAGCTGATCCACTTCTACACGATCGATGCGTGGGAGCTGTTCGACCTGGAGAAAGACCCCAAGGAGATGAAGAGCGTCTATGACGACCCGGCGTATGCGAGCGTTGTCGCCGAAATGAAAAAGGAACTCGCCCGGCTCAAGGAGCAGTACCAAGACGACGGCAAAGTGGTCGAGTTCCCGTCCGATCCGGCCCAGCCGCCGCCGATGGGGAAGGGGAAAGCGAAGAAAGCGAAGGCGAAAGGGGAGTAGCGATCAGCCGTCACAAAGCCCCGACCAGTGGTCGGGGTGATGCGAAGCAACGAGCTGCGTTTTATCGACAGACAGAATACCCTGACCAATGGTCAGGGCTTTGATGGTCAGGGCTTTGTTACGACGCCTCTTCCGGCGCTGCCGGCGGCGGCTCGAACTTGGGAGCCGAGACTTCCTCGTAGTCGTCGTAGTCGCGGGTCACCTTACGAGCCGGCTTCTTCGACGGCGTCGAGTTATATGTCTCGGTGAAATCGACCTGCGAGCGGAGATCGTCGAGGCTTTTGCGGAAGTCGCGATACATGCCGCCGACCTTTTTGGCCACGTCGGGCAAGTTCTTGCCGAACAGCAAGACGGCTACGACGCCAACGATCAGCAGCTCTTGAAAGCTCAATCCAAACATGAGGCACCTGGCGGGAATGGTAAGGCAGGACTTGTCCTGCCGAGTTCACAGAAGAAAGGGGGGCGGGATGAATCCCGCTTGTGCGCGCAGCCAGAAAACCGTCCGCTACGCGTCCTTCTTCTCCCCCGCGTCATCGTCCTTCGTGACGCCGGCCATCCCTTCCTTGAACTCCACCACGCCGCGGCCCAGCGACCGCATGACGCTCGGCAGCCGATGGCCGAACAGGATGAAGATCACCAGCACAATCAGCAGGATTTCCCAGTGTCCGATGCCAAACATGGTTTTGCTCTCGCGCAAGTAAAGGAAACGGGACCAACACCCGAGCGGCGAAAGCGGGAGACAGCCCGGCTGGGCGTCGCCAGAACCAACTCGATTCAACGTCTCTATAATACCGAGAGGCTCACCGACGTGTCAAATGCAAGGGCCGAGCGTAATCCGGGTGGATCCCGCTACCGTCTGGACCGATGGACGTGCTCCCGAGCCGCTAACAAAACGACAAACGCCAGAGCGAACAGTGTCAGCGAGCAGAGAATCCCACACACAAGCAAAACGACATGCACACTCGATCTCGTCCCCGGGATCTGAATCATGAAGTCGTAAAATGCTCGCTCGGCTGCCTGGGCCAGGATCAACATGACCGGTATTTTAGTTCGGCTTCCGATTTGCTTGCGATTGCCAATGGGGTGAATTACGATGACGGTCAGTTTTTGACGGGTTTGGGCGATCGCGCTCGAAGTGCGCCGCTCCCTCGTTATTTTCCCTCTGACCCAGCATGGGGACCGATCCATGGTACGGAGATTCGCTCTTTCCTGCCTTTCGCTGGTAGTGCTGGCTGCGGCCGGCTCAGCGAGCTTCGGGCAGGATTCGCTCCTGGAGGAGATGTATGGACGGGGCGTCCATGCGTACTTCTCGCACAACTACAAAGAAGCCAACGAGCTGCTGTCCGCCGCCATCAAGGCCGGCAGCAACGACCCACGGGCCTATTACTTCCGCGGCCTGTCGTTCTCGCGACTTGGCCGGCCCGACGAAGCCACGGCTGACTTCGATGCCGGTGCTGCTCTGGAAGCCACGGCAGGTGAGCCGTTTCCGATCGGCCGCTCGCTCGAACGGATTCAAGGTGCCGAGCGTCTGAAGCTCGAGACGCATCGCCGGTTGGCGCGGCTCGCTGTGCATAACGCAGCAGGCGCTCGCGACAACGTCCGCATCGAAGCGACTCGCAACGCAGAAGCGGACGCCCTTCGCGATCCGACTCGCGTAGCACCCGCTGCCGCTCCTCCACCGGCCGCTGCTGATCCGTCCGATCCGTTTGGTGCTGGTGGCGGTGCTGCTCCAGCACCCGCGCCGCTCCCGACTCCGGAACCAGCGCCGGCTCCTGTGCCAGCGCCCGAGCCGGCACCTGCTCCTGCTCCCGCGCCCCCTGCGCCAGCTCCGGCTGATCCGTTCAGCGAGCCTGCTCCGGCGCCAGCAGCACCGGCCACTCCGGCCCCAGCTGCACCGGCGACGCCAGCGCCGGCACCGGCTGATCCATTTGCGGAACCGGCTCCGGCAGCACCGGCACCCGCTGCTCCTGCGACGCCTGCTCCCGCAACACCGGCACCTGCTCCGGCTGACCCGTTCGCCGAGCCAGCTCCGGCTGTACCAGCAACTCCGGCCCCGGCCGCCCCTGCAACTCCGGCACCAGCGCCCGCTCCGGCCGATCCGTTTGCGGAACCAGCGCCCGCTGCTCCTGCCGCGCCGGCTGCTCCCGCAACACCCGCTCCTGCCCCACCGGCACCAGCTCCGGCCGATCCGTTTGCTGAGCCGGCACCTGCTGCCGCGCCTGTAACTCCGGCCCCGGCACCGGCCGCCCCTGCCACTCCCGCGCCAGCGCCAGCACCTGCTCCAGCCGATCCGTTTGCCGAACCAGCGCCTGCCGCTCCCGCGACACCTGCTCCGGCAACACCGGCGCCGGCTCCTGCCCCAGCAGCACCGACCGACGATCCGTTCGCCGAGCCCGCTCCGGCACCCGCTGCTCCTGCCGCACCGGCTCCTGCGCCCGCTCCGGCACCACCTGCCACGGAAGATCCGTTTGCTGATGACGCGCCGCCAGCGCCCGCTCCAGCTCCGGCAGCGCCAACTCCGGCTCCGGCAGCCCCCGCGGCTCCGCCCGCTCCCGCCCCGGCGCCTCCGGCCAGCGACGATCCGTTCGCCGAGCCGGCCAAGCCCTAGTGCGGCGACTGCGACCTATTGACCTTTGAAGCGCCGTCGCCACTTGGCGGCGGCGCTTTTGCTTTCCCTCCCGCCCGTCGCGAACTCCCTCCCCCTTCCCCTCGCGACTTCGCTTCCGCTTGTTCGGAGATGCATGCCATGACGCGCCGCAACTTATTCCCGTGGCCGATCGCGATGCTCGTGGCCCTGGCGGCTCCGGTGCTTGTTACTTCGGTGCTCGCCGCGCCGACGATCTCCAATGTCTCGCCTCGCGGACTCACGATCGGCCAGCCGACGACGATCACGATCACCGGCGCTGAACTCGGCCCCGATACGCGGCTGCTCCTGCCCGCCAAGGTCGCCGCCCAAACGATCAAAGGGGAAGCGAAGCCCGACCGCGTCGAAATCGAAGTGAAACTCGACCCGTCGGTGCAGCCCGGTCTTTATCCCGTGCGCGTTGCCGGCAACTCAGGTGTCTCCAGTCCGATCGTTCTCGGCGTGGATGGCCTGCCGCAAGTCGCCTTCACCGAGTCTCCCTCGACGTTCCCGCTCGCCCTGCACGGCGCGGTCGGCGGGGCGCAAGTGCTCCGGGCCAAGCTGGCCGGCAAGAAAGATCAGCGGCTCGTGCTCGATGTCGAGGCCCAGCGGCTCGGTTCGAGCCTGAAGCCCGTTATCCGCCTGTACGATCCGCGCGGCAAACAGATTGCGTGGAGCCCCCCCCGCGGCTCGCTCGGCGGCGATGCCCGCTGTGAAGTGGTTCTCCCCGCCGATGCCGAGTACACGATTGAGTTGCACGATCAGCTTTATCGCGCGGCTGGGCTGTCGTTCTTCCGCCTCAAGGTGGGCGATCTGAACTATGCCGATTTCTCACTTCCGCTCGCCGCCGCAGCGGGAAGCAAGCAGCCGCTGGCTTTTACGTCGTCGAGCCTTGGTAGCGCGGTGGCCGAGCACGACGCGACTGCCTGGAGCGTGCCTGGACAGTCGAGCGCCACGTTCCCCTCCGCCGAGCGAATCACCGGTGCGGCTCCGCGTCTAGCAATCAGCGATCATCCGGAATTCGTCGAAGCTGCGGCTGGTCAACTGCAAGAGATTCCTGCCGCTCCGGTGGCCATCAGTGGCGTGCTCTCCGCGGCCGGCGAAGAGGACAAATACGCGATCAATGTCACGCCGGGGCAGAAGCTCCGCTTTGACGTACAGGCCCAGCAGCTTGGCTCGCCGCTCGACGGTGTGCTGTCGATCCGGAACGCCAGTGGCGGGCAGGTCGCTGCCGGCGACGATCGCCCGAACAGCAGCGATCCGCTTGTCGATTTCGACGTGCCGGCCGATGCGAATAAGCTGCAGATCGTGCTGAAAGACCTGAACGGCGCGGGGGGACGGGAGTTTGCATATCGAATCATCGTCGCTGATCGCTCGCGTCCGGAGTTCGCCTTGACGCTGCCGGCCGACCGGATCGTCGTGCCCGCCACCGGCACGCAAGTGGTGCCGGTGCAGGTCGTCCGCACAAACTACGGCGGTCCGATCGAGTTGTCGCTGGAGAATCCGCCCAGCGGGCTCACGCTCGGCGGCAACGTGATTCCTGCCGGCGCGACGATTGGTCTGCTCACGCTGACCGCCGACGGCGCGCCGCCGCAAGCGACGCTTGGCCGCGTTGTGGGCAAGGCGCTCGAATCGCCCGTTCCGGTTGCTCGCGCCGCGACGTTCCCGGATGTCCCCGGTGCTCGCTACCAGCCCATGCTCCGCGAGCAGCTGGGCATTTCGACATCAACGCCTTCGCCAATCAACCTCGCCTGGGTTCCCGGCAGCGACGACAAGCTGCTTCTGGGCGGCAAGTTGCCGGCGCAGCTCAAGCTGACGCGCATCGCCGGCACTCCAGGAAGCGTCCGCATTCGCCTGCTGACCACGCAGCCGATGCCCCGGAAGAAGATCAAGGAGAACAACCAGGATAAGGAAGTGGACGACGTGGACCGCGCACTGCGGCTGGAAGGGGACCCGGTCTTCACGCCGGAACAAGCCGATGCGACGGTGAATGTCCTCGTGCCGGCTGATCTGCCGAATCAGGCGTGGGATCTCGTGCTAGTCGCCGATCTGCTATCCGCCGATGGGAAAAGCACGGTCACGTCGATCGCCGCGCCCGTTCGCCGGCTGACGACCTCCGTTCCGTTCACGCTGGAACTGGCCGGTCCGACCGCCATCGAGGGGAAAGCTGGCGCTGGCGAGACGGGCAAATTCACCGGCAAGGTCGTTCGTTCGGCCGGCTTCGCACAACCGGTGGTCGTGACGCTCGACGGTCTGCCGAAGGGCTACTCGTCGCCGAGCGTTCTCGTGGCAGCTGACCAGAGCGAGTTCACGCTCCCAGCGACGTTTGCCTTTGGCACGAAGGCGGGCGAACTGAAAGGTGCGAAGCTCGTCGCGATCGTTTCGCCCGTTTCAACCACGTCGGTGAAGAGCAACGCGATCGACGTGGCGATCAACATCGTCCCCGGCGAAAAACCTGCTGCCGAACAGCCCAAGGAGATTTTCGAGGACGATGAAAAGTTCGTGGCCCTGCTGACGGAAGGTTCCGGCCGGGCGGTTCCCGAACAGCGCGACAAGTACAGCGGCACGTACAGCCTGCGCGTCACCCCCGATCAGCGGTTCAATGCGTCGCTGCCGATGCTCGGCGTGAAGATTCGCGAGAATCCCGGCCCAGGCGAGTATCGCTACATTCGCTTTGCCTGGAAGAAAGCGGGGGGGAATTCGATCTGCTTACAGCTCAACCACGACGGCGCCTGGGGCCCCGGCGGCGAAGGGGCCCGTGAGGGAGCCAAGTTCCGCTACCATGCCGGCCCTGGCGGCGAGTGCTATGGTGCGTCGCTCGTGATCAGCGACCAGTTGCCGGCGAAGTTCGAGGTGGTCACGCGCGACCTCTTCGCCGACTTCGGCGAGTTCACGCTCAGCGGGCTTGCCTTCTCTCCCGTCGATGGCAACGCCGCCCTGTTCGACCACCTTTACCTGGGTCGGCAGGTCGAGGACTTTGAACTGCTCAAGGTCGAGAAGAAATAATTGGTCGCGCCGGCTTGGCGTGACTTCTGCGTGGGGCAGGCATCTTGCCTGTCGAGATCGTCGTGAGGCAGGCAGTCCCGCCGGGCCGGCGGGATCTACTACGACAGGCGCTTGGCCGCCATTGCCCGCACGTTGGGGACGCGGACGTTCCAGGCCAGGCCGACAAGTTCCATGCCGCGGATGATGAGCCAGCTCGTATCGAGTTGCCACCACGCCAGGCCGTGCCGAGCCGAGGTCGGAAAAGCGTGGTGGCTATTGTGCCATCCTTCGCCGAAGCCGAGGAGGCCGCACAGCCAGTTGTTCCTTGAGTCGTCGTGGGCGTCGTATTCCTTCGTACCGAAGACGTGGCAGATCGAATTGATCGACCAGGTGATGTGGTGCGTGACGAAGATTCGGACGAGTCCGCCCCACAAGAGGCCGAGCAGCGCTCCTTGCCATGACCAAGTCGCCAAACCGCCGATCGCCGCGGGAATCGCCAGACTTAGCAGCACCCACAGGTAATACAGCCGATCGACCGCGACGAGGGCCGGATCGTCCAAGAGGTCGGGGACATACCGCTGCATGTCGGGCGAACTCCAGTAACCTGTGAAGAGCCAGCCGGTGTGGGCGTACCACAAACCGCGGAGCGAGTTCCACCAGCCTGTGCCGTGCAGATGCGGAGAATGCGGATCGCCCGGCTTGTCGCTGTGTTCGTGATGTCGGCGATGGACCGCACACCAGACGAGCGGAGAGCCCTCGACGGAGAGGGCGCCGAAGGTCATCCAGACGAGCTTGACCCAGCGGTAAGTATCAAATGACCGATGCGTGAGCAGGCGATGAAAACCGACCGTGATGCCCGTGCCGGTGATGATCCAACCGACGACGAGCATTGCTAGATACAGCCACCCCATGAAGCCGTGCTGCCACGACAGCACGATGCCGATGACGCACCCGACGAAGGGAAGAGCCACCGCGGTTAGCATGATGGCCTTGTGGGTCCACGGCGACGGCGGGAAATGTGCCGCAGCTGGCGGTGGCCGGCGGTCCCTCGCTGCAACAACTGCATCCTGCGAACGGCGCGGTTTCTTGCGGCGAAGGGCTGACTTACTAGCCACCGGCACAGACTCTCCACGGCGGCTAGGCGAAAACCGAGCCGTCACGTTTCGTTACGCGAGATACAATGGCCCGCCCGCCGCAGCAACTCGGCAGGCGAGCGAACGAGACACCGGTGTATCCTACCGGCCCGTCCAATCGTTTGGACAGCTAGTAGCGTCGTCCGCCATCCCGGCCGCCGCCGTCGCGATCGCGGCCGCCACCGTAGCCGCCGCCACCCCCTCCATAACCGCCACCTCCGCCACCACCGCCGTATCCGCCCCGGCCGCCGCCGTAACCACCGCGGCCGCCGCCACCACCGCCGCCGGGACGAGGCGATCGCTCGCGG
>CAYLLN010000088.1:0-26888 GCA_964384375.1 uncultured Pirellulaceae bacterium | reverse complement strand
GGACATGGAGAGGTTCCCGGCAAAGTGCCAAACAACGGCCCGACGTTGCCGACGTATGGTAGGGGTTGTGGACGCGAAATGCCAATCGTGCCACTCGTAATCAACCCTCGCTAACTCCCGTTCTTGCCAGCTTTCCAGATCGTTTCCATGAAATCGTGATGGCCGACCCGGCTGACGCCCCGCGCGATTGCTCCCATGACGGCCCACCAGTCGCGATCCGCCAGCGCCTGCGCAGGAATCCATAGCCCCGGCAGCGCCGCGCTCATGATGAGTTCATCCTTGGCAGTCTTGACCTCCGTAAACTTGCCGTCGATCCGCCGGTTCCAGATCCACTCGACCGGCTCTTTGTGCCGCACCGCGACGTATTCGATCACCCCATGCCGCTCGAAGCACTCGCGCCGCTGTTCGTAGTCGAGCAAATCGTCGCCCGGAAAAACGTCGAGCACAAAGTTGGGTGGCCCGCGGAAAACGTCATAGTCCGGGCCGGGTTCGCATTGCTTCAGCCGCCCGTGATTGACCTGCACGACGATCCCCGGACAAAACCGCATCCCCTCCTCCAACTCCACCGTCGCATGCACGCAGCAATACAAACCGGGCGAAAACAGCCGGTAGTAGTTGATGCACATGGCGATGTCGGTGAGCAGCGCCGAACTGCCAACGTCAAGTTCACGGAACATGGAGTGATCTCATAGGAAGAATACATGGAGGTGTGACACCGCCTGCCGATCGAATGCAGCTGGGCAGGGGCGATGATCCGGTACAGCTTGTCGCCGGCTCCGCTTGCTTCGCTTCCTACTTCGTTTTCGGTTTCTTCTTGGTCGGTTTCGGCTTGAGGGAGGCCACATAGGTGCAACTGAGGTCGAAGTACTTTTCCAGCGCCCGCGTGTTTTTGAGGAGAGACGGCGGCACCAGGGCGTACTCCTCGAGCACCCGGCCATGCTGCTCGCATAGCACGGTCTTGTATTTCTTCAGGAACGCCTCCCGTTCGTTGGCCGGCAGCCGCAGAGCCAAGGTCCCCTCCTTGGTCAGGAAGCTGAACATGTGGCCGTTCAGAGACGTGTAGGGCATTGTGGCCCCCTTCCGCTCCACGCTCGGATGGGTGGCCACCAGCTTTTCATACGACGCCAGGACATCAGCCGGCACCGTCGTCGTTTCCTTCCCCATGGAATCTTATCTCCACCGGTTATGAACTCAGAAGCGCAACGCTTTGTTCGACCTCAGACTCAGCGGAAGTCGATCCCTTCCGCAATTCTCTGGGCAGCGGCAACCTCTCGACCATCCGGCGGCTGCATGGCGATAAAGGTTGCAAAAACGAAGTCCAATCCGTTGGAAAGAAACCACACCTGACAATACTCCGGTGTATCTGGCGGCATCGACTTCGTCCGCCTGAACGAGGCGGTGCCAAACGATCCCATGATGCACTTGCCGCTGGACGAATTGGCCAATTCTCCCCAGTTGTTTCGTTGACCAAATCCATTTGCAAGTTCCATCAAGTCCGCCTCGCTGAGATGCGGTTCTGGTCCCTTCGTGTATTCGGCGGTAGATACTTGGAATGCCCCGACTGCTTCAGGAACCTGCCAGCACGCGGTCAGCGGCCCGTCGGGATTCTCGACCGTGGCCCAGTCGTCGGGCAGCCAGAACTTGAGTTTCTTGGCCATAGCTTGTCCCGAGAAGCCTAACTACATGATTTGTCTCGTCGACGCGGACCATATTCTGAAGTCGCGGCGAGCAGCCTGTCAACGAAACACTTAGGTGACAGAACGACTTACGAAGCGATTCGTCCGTGACCTTGGCCGACGATTCACGCGTGCCAAGGAAAACCGTTACCGCCTGACGGTTGTGGCGAATCCGCCTGCGACGCCGAAAACGTGGGGCTGATCGTTCATCGGCATTCAGTTGCAAGACAATTCGTCTTGCCCACCAAGGGTCCGGCAGGACACAATGGCGAACTCTCCCATTCCCGTTCACGGAGGAACGCGATGGCTACCGCCTCGCTGCCGCATGTTCTGGCCGCTGCCGATCGTATTCCGAGGTCTGGTGCTTGGTGGCGGCGAGCCCATTCGTACTCGCTGCCGGTCGTGGTTGCATTGGCGACGGGCGTTTGCTGGCTGCTGGTTCGGATGACCGAGCAGGGAAATTGGCCGTCACCTACGGGCGATATCCTTACCGCCGGAATGATCGGCTTCATCATCGCCGAGTGTTTTCTGCTCGGCCTTTGGGCGGCGCTCGGTGGTTTGGCGACCGTGCCGCGGTGGCTGCTGGTGGGAGCCGTTTATCTGGTCGGCGCGACACTCGTCGCCCAAGCTCTATTTGAAGGAGACTGGCGGAGTTTCCTCGAAGTCGCTCCCGAGTTCATCCTGGTCGGCGGCATTGTGATGACCCTCTTTGCCGCACTGCTGCTTCCGCTGCGGAGGCTGGCTGCGTGGCGAATCGACTTCGACCCGGCCTATCACACGCCTAGCGCCCGCGTTCGCGGTCAGGTCGGCATGATGGACTTTGCCGCGCTCTTCTGTGCGGTGTCGCTCCCCCTGGCACTCTGCCGCTTGCTCGTCGAGTCCACGGAGAGTAGCGACGATACGCTTGGGCTGCTGCTGTTCCTATCGATCTTCAGCGTGCTCGTGCTCATCACGGCGGCGCCGGTGGCCTACGCGGCACTTGCCCATCGCACGATGCTTGCACTGGCCCTGGCGGCGATTTGGGTGATTGCGGTGGCGTGGGTGCAATCGCTAGCCGCTCTGACGTGGCGCGATCTCGATCTCTTTGACACGCCGCAAGGCTTCGCGGGAATGCAGTGGGCGGCTCTGGCCTACCATGCCTCCGTCGCGCTCGCCATTGCCTTGCCGCTGCTTCTGCTGCGGTGCTGCGGCCTGGCGCTCTTGCGCGTGGAACAGGCCGCACGATAGGGAAAGCTCTCGATACTCGGCCTATTTCTTCTCGGCCAAGAACGCTTGATCTTCCTGGCTAAGCCGGTCGATTGGCACGGTCAGCGTCTGGCCATCCTTCTTTTTCAGCTCGACCTTGCCGGCGGCGATCTTAACGAGCTCGGCCTCGATCTCAAATGCCCCGCTCGCATCCTTCCACTTACGAAAGCTGCCTGTTGACGTTGCAGCGGGTGCATCGCTTTCCGGTGTGCTCGCTGTAGTCTTGCCTTCATCAGGGGTTTTCGCTGGGCCGCCGGCGGCAAGCTCGGCCAGCTTCGTCTTCGCCAACTCCGCAGCCGGCGTGTTGGGGAAACGCGTCATCACCAGCTCAAACGACGCTGGAGCAGACTTTCTGGTGGCCTTGTTCGAGGCCTGGGCTACGGCGCGATCGAGCGCCTCGGCCTGACGGAGCGTTTCCTTCAGCGACTGGTCCTTGCTGATTTCGCGTTCGGCGGAAATCAAGTCCTTCTTCAGTTCGGTGATCGTGCCAAAAACTCGGTTTGCCGCGAGCACTTCAAGGACGCCGGCAAACTTCTCGTCGCCAGCGAGTTTCTCCTTCGCTGCCGCCAATGCGGCCTTCCCCTGTTCAACGAGTTGCAGCTGCAAAGCGTCGGCTTCCTGCGCGACGGAGGCGTAGCTGGCAAATTTGCCCGGTGTGCCCAGCTTCGAGAGTCCCTGCATCCGCTTCACGGCCGTCCAGGTGTCCCCTTCGGCCAGCGCCTTATTCGATTCCGTCACAGCCGCCTTGATCGTCGCCAGTTGCTCATCGTTGAAGATGCGACCGGCCCCTTTAAGTTGCTCGGAGAGGAAGATCGGCAGCTCGGCGCCGTTCTTCGCACCACTCTTGCCATAGAGCAATTCGCCATCGGCCCGCACGACAAACAGGATCGGAATGGCGGTTCCTTCGTGCGGATACTTGCTGGCCCACTCACCCCAATTGTCCCCATCGGTTTCGACCTTGAGGGGCACGAACTGGGTCACGAGCGGGGCGATCGAGCGGTCGGTGCTCAGCCGTTCGAGCAAGGCCTGGCACGGCGCGCACGTCTTCGAGCCCGCCATCGCGAGGATCGGCCGGCCGGTCGCCTTCGACTTGGCAATCGCCTGCTCAATCGTCAGCAGTTCAGCGGACCGGGCCGCCAGCGGCAGGGATAGAAGCAGAGCGGCGAGACCGGTTGCAAGCCATCGGTGGGCGATCATCGAAGTTTCCTTATGCAAGGGGCAGCCAACAGCGTAAACGAACGCCCCCCGAACGGGCAAGGGATTTGTTACACAAATCGGAGCCGGGATGCCGACAGACACCGCTGCCAAACCAGTCGATTTCTGACAACCACTTTCCGATCCGCGTGAGCCGGAGTCGAATTACCTCCCGGAGACCACTCGCCTATTTTGGAATCCGCCCATGAGCCTTCGCCGAATGTTCTTGATGTCGTGTCTGTCTGCCTCGCTTGTGATGCTTGGTGGCTTGTCTGCTGTGTGGGGAGATGAACCCGCAACGGCGGACATCGCCGGCACCTGGGCGGGAACGCTCGATGTCGGCGTGGCCAAGCTCCGGCTGGTCGTCGAGTTCGCGAAGAAGGACGGCGGCGGATACACGGGAAAGATGGACAGCCCGGATCAGGGCGCCTTTGGCATGAAGATCGACGAAGTCACGCTCGACAAGCAGGCCGTCAAATTCACGATGAAGCAGATCGGCGGTTCCTACACGGGCGAGTTGTCCGCCGACGGCAAGGAGATCAAAGGGACGTGGAAGCAAGGAGGCCTGTCGCTGGCACTGGACCTCGCGCCGGGCGAGAAGGCCGCTCCACCGAAGCGGCCCCAGGAACCCAAACCACCGTTTCCGTACATCAGCGAAGACGTCAAGTTCGTTAACAAGGCCGCGGGTCTGCAGTTCGCCGGCACGCTGACGATGCCCAAGGAAGGGGGACCGTTCCCTGCGGTCCTCCTCATTTCCGGCAGCGGGCCGCAGGATCGCAACGAAGAACTCATGGGGCACAAGCCGTTCCTGGTCCTGGCCGATTACCTCACCCGCCGCGGGATAGCCGTGCTGCGAGTCGATGACCGGGGCGTCGGTGGTTCCGGCGGCAAGCCGATGGAATCGACAATCGAGGACCACGCGGGGGATGCGTACTCCGCCGTCGGCTATCTCCGGACGCGGCCGGAAATCGACGGCACGAAGATCGGCCTCATCGGCCATAGCGAAGGGGGACTCGTCGCGCCGGCCACGGCCATTCGCTCGGACAACGTGGCTTTCATCGTGCTCCTGGCCGGCACGGGGGTGAATGGCGAGGAGATTCTCTACCGGCAGGGCGAACTGATCGCGCTAGCCGCTGGCGCATCGGCCGATGCGGCCAAGAAGAACAACGAGTTGCAAAAGAAGCTCTTCGAGGTCATCAAGGCCGAGCCCGACAATGCTGCCGCCACGGCCAAACTCGACGCGGTCGTCAAGGAAGAACGAGCCAAGCTCAGCGAAGAGGAACGCAAGGCGACCGAAGGGTTGGAAGAAGCGGGCAAGGCCCAACTGAAAATGATTACTACGCCGTGGTTCCGCCACTTCCTCACCTACGATCCCGCGCCGGTGCTCCAGAAGGTGAAGTGCCCCGTGCTGGCGATCAATGGCGAAAAGGACCTGCAGGTCGATCCGAAGCAGAACCTGCCCCCCATCGAAGCGGCACTGAAAGCAGGCGGGAACAAGGACTTCACGATCAAGGAATTGTCCGGCCTGAACCACCTGTTTCAGAAGTGCCAGACAGGCGGACTGGGCGAGTACGGCCAGATCGAGGAGACGATCAACGACGCGGCGCTGGCGGTGGTGGGGGATTGGATCGCAAAACAAACGGGGAAGTAACCCCGTTACGTCACTGCGATTGTGCGTCGTCGCGAGATAGCCGCAGCCAAAACAACGACGCATCCAACGGCCAAGCCCACTCCAAATCCCTGCGTCAATCCCAGTCCCGCACCGACTTGCACGGTGTTGAGTCGCTCGTTGTTGAACACGGCATGGTAGTAATCTGGTGCCAGGGTGCCGATGAGAATTCCGGCGAGCAGACCTAGCAACGAGCCGGCAACGCCGGAGCCTAAGGCGATCGCGAAACCGCGTCCAATCCCAAGTGGCGTTCGCACCGAGCCATCGGTGACAGAACTGATCGTCCGCGGCGCATCGTAGGGATTGATGTCGTTCATCATGGTTTCATTTCTGCCCACGGATCGTACGTCCCCACATTCCATAGTCGCCCTTCGAGATCCCGGCAGGTGAATCCCCGGCCGCCGTAATCCTCATTCTTGATGTCGAGGACAATCTGCCCGCCGGCTGACCTGACGCGGGCATAGACGGCATCGGCGTCGGCCACCACCAAATACGGGGCTTGCGTCTCGTAGCCGCCGACTTCGTCCGGCTGCTTGACGAGCTTCCCCCACTCGCCGCCGTTCTGCGCCGAGCCGAGCATAATCATGCCGCTCCCCAGACTTAACTGCGCGTGGGCAATCGTGTTCTCCGGCCCGGGCACAACCAGGTGCCGTTCGAAGCCGAACACCTGGCAGAGCCAGTCGATGGCCGCCGGTGCGTTCCGATAGCGGAGGCAGGTAACAATCGGCGTGCGAATGGTTTTGTCAGGCATGGCGGTCTCTTTACGAAAACATCCGCTTCACGTCCGGCTGATTCAGCACCACGAGCGCCCAAATGCCAAACGGCATATTCAAGCAGAGTACGCTGCAGCAAGGGACGATCGCGGCCATCGCGCCACCTTTGGCCATGCCCAGCCCCTTGAGCCGGATCATCTGAATCGCACCGGCAATGACGAAGAAATTCAGGAATATCGCCACGAGTGGTATCACTATTACCGACGCCCAGTAGACTGCCTGGTAACCAGCCCGCGTGGCTTCGTCAAATTCCGGAGGGGGGGGAGGCATGGGAGTGAAGACCGCGCCCAGCGCGGAAATTCCCATCCAGCCGATTGAGATCACAGCAAACAACAACAGGAGGATCGCCGGCACCATCAGCTTGGCCGGCGCCACGGTCGGCCGACCATACTGCACGGGCGCTCCTGCATAGCCACTTGCGGCATACGGATTGGGTGCTGCATACGAATTTGCCGAGGGAGCGGCGTAGCCGCCGGCAAAGGGGGACGGCGAGGGTGTGTAGCCGAGCGGACTCGGGGCAGTAGGCAACGGCGCTGGAGCCAATTGCGGCGCGGAGGGGAGGCTCGCAAAGAGGTCGCTCCCGCCTCCCAGTGGCGCAAGTCCACCCGCGTGGGCCGCCATGGAACCAGGCAGCGGCTGCAAATCACCGGAACCAAGCGGTTGCAGATCGCCGTCACCCAGTGGCTGCAAATCGCCAAAGGCAGGTTGCGTTGGGGCGGGGAGCGGTCCTCCTCCCACGATAAACGCCGTCTGACAGTGCGGGCATTTCCCCTTTTTGCCCGTCATCGTCGCCGGCGCTTTCATTGTCTGTCCGCAACCCGGACAGGGAAACGAAACGGTCGCAGGCTTCGCCGTGGCAGGAGCAGCGGGCAGCGTTGCTACCGACTTGGCCGAAGCTACGGGTACCGCCGGCCCACTCGTGCCAGGAATCTGCAAAATCGTGGCACAGTGTGGGCACTTCCCCTTCTTCCCTGCGGCACTGTCGGCCACGCGCACCAGTTGCCCGCACGAAGAACATCCAAACTCAATCGCCATGGGTCATCGAGGAAGTTAAGCGTTGCGGCGACGCAAGCGGGCCAAACGATCGCGCGCGGCAGTTTGCACATTATCCGGTACATCGGGCATTTTCAGCACTTCTTCCAAATCGGCAAGCGCCTTCGCGTCGTCCTTCAGAGCACTGTGCGTGATCGCGCGGTTGTACAGCGTCCGTGCTCGCGTTGTTGGGCTGGTGCCCGTATTGTCCAGCAGCTTGTTGTAAATTTTCAGCGCCTCGTCGGGCCGGTCCGCTTTGGCGTGCGCGAGCCCTGCCAAGAGCATTTGGTCGTCGCGACCAGTTCGACTAAACAGACTTGCGACACGTTGCAAGAGTCCCATGGCAGCACCCTGTTGCCTTGCGTTGTACTTCCCAGCAAGTGCTCGTGCAATCCGCGGCCTGCGAATGTTACGGGCGTCTCTACTTACATTCCTTGCAATGTCCCTTCAAGAAGATCTCCGTCACGTCCCCCATCGGCGAACTCTTTTTGGGGGGTGAAATCTTCACATCCACGTCGGGAAGGCAGGTGACCTTCCCGCAATCGACACATACGAAGTGGGGATGCTCGGGGCCATGCTCGTCTTCGCTCCCCTTCAGCTCAAATCGCCAGGCATGATCGCCGGCGTCCAGGCGGGCTAAGAGGCCAGCATCGGCCAGTTCGACCAGGCAACGGTAGAGGGTCGATTTGTCATACCCCTCTGGAACGAGCGCGTCGGCGACGTCGGCATGGCTGAGCGGCTTGGTCGCGGCGGCCACATGCTGCAGCACGGCCACTCGCGACGTCGTACTGCGGAGGTTCGCCGCCCGCAGCGCTTCGCGGGCCTGCTGAACGTTCATCGGTCGGACAGTGGATTGCATGAGCCGATTCTACCAAGCCGGCCGCGCGATACCTACGCCTAATGATCCGGCGAGCGGGGTGCGTAAGCTCCCCGATGCATCCGGGCGCGGTCAGATTAGCCACCTCATCGGGAGGCTGACGCCTCCCGCTCGCCGGGCCTACTGATACTGAATCGGATCGGCCACTCCGTTTTCGGCAAAGCCTCGCAGCCGGAGCAGGCACGAATCGCAGTGGCCACAAGCCAAGCCGGTCGAACCGGGATCGTAGCAACTCGCCGTGAGAGAGTAATCGACACCCAAATCGAGACCGCGGCGGATAATCTGAGCCTTCGTCAACTGTAAGAGCGGTGCGTGCAGCTTCACCGGATGACGCCCTTCCACCGCGGCTTTCGTCGCCAGATTGGCCATCGCCTCATAAGCCGCGAGATACTCCGGACGGCAATCGGGATAGCCGCTGTAGTCGAGTGCGTTAACACCCAGGAAGATGTGCCCCGTGTCGAGCGTCTCGGCATAAGCCAGTGCCAGCGAGAGGAACACTGTGTTTCGGGCCGGCACATAGGTAATTGGAATGCCGCTGCCAATCTCATCGGCCGAGGTGTGCTTCGGCACCGCTGTTTCGCTCGTGAGCGCCGAGCCGCCGAACTTGCGCAGATCGATGTCGATCGTTACGTGACCTGCCACACTCTGGCTGGCAGCGACCTTGGCCGCTGCCGCCAGTTCGATCGCGTGTCGCTGGCCATAGCGAAAGCTGATCGCCCACGGTTCGAATCCCTCGTGCCGGGCAATCGCCAGGACCGTGGCGGAATCGAGGCCGCCACTGAGAAGGACGACGGCACGGGGAGGCTTTGGGGGCATGGAATAGTCTCGAACGACTCGATCGTCACATCCTTACAGCGTAACACGGTGCATCGAATGACCAATGCCCAAGCACCAATGTCCAATGCTTGCGCCGTACTTTTGGTCATTGCGACTTGGTCATAGGTCATTGACGCTCGCCCGCTTCGCTGGCGCGTTTGGCTGATGTACATTTCAGCATGGCACGCAACGAGCAGCTCATCCGGCAGCACAAATTGCTGACGATTCTGGAACGCAATCGCTTTGGCCGCACCGTGCAGGAGTTGCAGGCGGACCTCGTGCAAGAGCTCGGACTCACGTCGCTACATCCGCGCACCGTGCAGCGCGACCTGGAAGCCCTGCAGCAAGCCGGCCTTGAGGTGATTGAGCAAGAGAACATGCGCGGCACGGTCTGGCGGCTGGGTCCGCGAGCTCGCAACTCGGCCAAGATTCAGGCATCGTCCACCGAACTGATCTCGCTCTCGCTCAGCCGCGACTTGCTCTATCCGCTCGCCGGGACGCCGTTTTGGCAAGGAATCGAATCGTTCTGGAACAAGCTGCGCGACGAGTTGCCGCCCCCGATCTGGAAGCACTACGAAGCGTACCGGCAGGTGCTCTACGTGCGAGGGATGCCGGCGAAGTCGTACGAGAAGCAGCACGGCATCCTGGCGACGCTGCACCGGGCGATTCTGGAGCACCGCCTCGTGCGGATCGACTACCAGCCGCCGGGCAAGGAAACGCAGCAGCGGACGATCGAGCCGTATGCGGTCGTCTTTTATCAGTCGAGTCTTTATATCATTGCTGCCGCCCATGAAATCCCCGAAGGGCAAGATCGCATTCGGCATCTGAAGCTCGATCGCTTCACGAAGGCGACTGCCCTCGACGCCTATTTCCAGCACCCGGCCAACTTCGACCTGCAAGAGCATCTGGGCCAGGGGATGGGGATCTTCTCCGGCGGCAAGGCGCAGGACTATCGCATCCGTATCTCGGCCCGTGGAGCGCGCTGGGTCGTCGAAGATCCGTGGCATCCCGATCAGCGCATCGACCGGCAACCGGACGGCAGCATCCTGCTCGCGGTGAAGGCGCATCACGATCTGGAGATCATCCCGCGCGTGCTCGCTCTGGGGAGCGAAGCGGAGGTGCTCGGACCAGCTTCGTGCCGTAAGGCGATTGCCATCATCGTTCGCTCGCTGGCCGCGACCTACCGGGAGGTCGAGTGATGGTCCTTCCCGAGGGCATTGAAGCCGTCGTCTTCGACGCGGTTGGCACGCTCCTGTACGCCGATCCGCCCGTGGCCGAGGTCTATCATCTGGCCGGTTGGCAGCATGGCTCGCAGTACTCGCGCGAGGCGGTTGGCCAGCGACTGCGACTGGCCTTCGCGGCTTCGGAAGCCGGTGAAAGTCTCGTCCGCGAAGCGACGAGCGAAGCCCACGAGCGGATACGCTGGCAGGCAATTGTCGCTGCCGTCTTCGACGACATCCCCGATGCTGGCGGCCCACTGTTCGATTCGCTCTGGAAGCACTTCGCTGCCGCGGAGCATTGGCAGCTTTACCCAGACGCCGAGGCGGTCATCGACAAACTGGCTGGCCTTGGCTTGCGCCTGGCGATTGCGTCGAACTTCGACCGCCGCCTGCACGCCATTCGCCAGCAGATGCCGGCCTTGGCCCGCATGGAGCGGTGCTTCATTTCGTCCGAGATCAGCTTCCCGAAGCCCGACCGGCGGTTCTTTAAGGCGATCGAAAGCGAACTCAACTTGCCGTCTGATAAGCTACTACTGGTCGGCGACGACTGGACGAACGACATCCTTGGTGCTCGCGCCGCCGGCTGGTGTGCCATTTGGCTGGCCCGTAAGCCGGTGAATTCGAACGAACCGCACCTGCGGAGTTTGCTTGAATTAATGGAGAACGTGATTTAGCCGATTTGCGGCGAACGGCTCTCAAAGGAAATTGGGGAGAATTCTGGTGTATTGCATCAGGCAATTCCGTTACACTTACGGGCGTAGTCCTGCCTCCCTCCCAGCCCTCTCTCGCCAGGAGCCTCGTTATGACACCCTCCTCACGTCGTCAGTTCATGCAGTCGGTCGGTCGCGGCATGTTGGTCGCCGGTCTGGGAGCTACCGTTTGTCATGACCTGGGATTCCGTGTTGCCATGGCCGAAGAAGAGCCGGCACCGCTCCGGTTCGGCAAGCTGGATGGCCTCGTGGATCTGTTACAGAGTATGCCGGCCGAGAAGCTGCAGCCGATTCTCATCGCCAAGCTGCAAAGCGGTGAAACGAATCTGACCGACCTCATTTCCGCCGGTGCTCTGGCCAATGCCGAGACGTTTGGTGGCGAGGACTACGTTGGCTTCCACACGGCGATGGCGATGCTCCCTGCTTTGCAGATGAGCGAGCAGCTTGCCAGCGACCGCCGAGCGCTGCCGATTCTCAAAGTGCTCTATCGCAACAGCCAACAGATTCAGCAGTTCGGTGGCGCCGAAAAGAAGACGCTCCGCGAGATGCACGCGGCCGAAGAAGCGACCGTTGAGAATGTTGACATCGCGATCCGCGATGCTTGCCGGGCCAGCGATACCGCCCAGGCCGAGAAGCTCTTCGCCCCGCTCTCCCGCGCCTCGCTCGAAGACGCCTTCAATGTCCTGCAGCCGGCCATGCAGGACGACATCAACGTGCATCGCTTCGTTTTCGCTCATCGCACGTACGGCTTGGCGAACTTGCTCGGCTCGGACCACGCCTACACAATCCTGCGGCAGTGCGTCCACTTCTGCGTCAGCCACGAAGAGGGGCGCAAGAAGCACAACAGCCCCGAGTCACCAATCCGCGCCTTGATGCCGAAGCTGCTCGACCAGTACAAGCTGGCGGGAGCGAAGTTCGGCACGCGCGATCTCGATGACGTGGCTGTCGAAAAACTCGCGACGACGATCTACAACGGCCCTGCCGAAAAGTCGGCCGAAGCCGTCGCCGCTGCGATTGCGGAAGGGGTCAACGCCGAGACGATCGGCGAAGCGATCTCGCTCGCCTCGAACATGCTCGTGCTGCGGCAAGGGAGCGATCAGTGGCGGACGCATGGCGATTCGGCTGGCGTTCACTCGTCGGACGCGACCAACGCCTTCCGGAATATGGCCCGGCATGCTCTGCCGAACCTGGCCGTTTCGGGCCTCATTGTTGCCGGCTACCACGTCGCAGTGCATCGGCCGTTCAAGGGAGAGGCTTTTCCGCTCGCTCAGCATCGGGAAGCGGTCAAGGCGAAGACGCCGGAAGGGCTATTGGCCGAAGCCGAGACCGCCATTCGGGTCAACGACCAAGGAGCCGCTGCGGCCGCTATCGCCGCGTATGGCGAACTGGGCCTCGGCCCCGATGCCGTCTATGACCGAATGCTGCAGTACACGATCAGCGAAGACGGCCGGCTGCATGGCGAGAAGTTCTTCCACACGGTGCAGGAGGAATACAAGACGACGCGTCCCGCCTTCCGCTGGCGGCAGGTCGTCGGCCTGGCCCGCGTCACCGCCAGCGCCTACGGCTACGACCGGCAAGACAAGCACGGCAGCCGGGCTCCGGGCTATGAAGAGGCTTGCAAGCTGTTGAAGGTGACAGCGTAACTTTGCCGGGCGAACGGGTTGCGTCAGCGCCCTCCCGCCCTCCTGCACCACTTCTCTCCCGCGCGGCGACGCTTGTCGCCGCCTGATCGTGGGGCCTATAATCGCCGCATCCTCCTCGCGGAGCGGCGACATGCAGCAGCCTTGTCGCACGCTCCGCTGCCGCATTCGATAGGCATGCCCCAACGATGGCGGATTTTCTGCAGGTTGCAGTTTCAGTCGGCACCCCGCTCTCGCTTCTGGGGCTGGCGTGTGCCTTGGCGTACTTGGCTTACGCTCGCAGACTTAAGTTTCAGGAACGCAAACTGGAGTCGTTGCCCCCCGAGGAGCGCGCGGCACGCACCGACGAGTTCCTCACTCGCTACGGCATCGACGGCAAGAAGCTCAAAACCGCCGACAAGCTCGCCCTCATCAAAGACGAACTCGACAAGCGGCACCGCCAGTCGATGACGTTTGGTATGACGGCGGCCATCGTATTCGTCGTCTGTTTTGCCCTGTGCGTCGTGGCGTATGTCGTCGTGATGCTCAAGCCCCCCGAGCAGCAAACCGGGGGCAATCCGTCTCCGATGCCACTTGCCGGTCCGGTGTGGGCGGACCTGACGCAGGCACCGTCGTTTCTGCGCCAGAACGTCCGACAGATTCCGGCGATGCAAACGGTGTTGCCAGATTTTGCCGAGCTAAGCGAGAACTCGGCGGGGCAGTTCTTTTGCGCAAAGCCCCTGATGCACGACTGGACGAATCCCACGCTCCGGCTCAAAGGGATTCCCAAGGATGCGCCGAGCCCGACCGTCGCAGCCTACGTGTTTGTGCAGCCCGGAAATAACGCCAACGATCAGCAGGTGCGTACCAGCGAAGTAAGCGGGGGCGTTGCCACGCTGAAATTGCCCGGCCGCGTTCCCGCAGGCAGCGTCATACTCGTCGCCTGCTGGGTTGCCGACCCGATGTCCACGGCCCTCGAAGCCGCTCAGTTCGAGGCGTTTTTGGAGTGAGGTTCTGCCGCCATCCCATTTTGGTGAAGGAGCGATCGCATGAAAACGGTTTCCTTCCTGTTTGGTGCTTTGGGGTTTCTCTCCGCGTCGATCCTGGCGCATGAGGCGCGAGCGCAGGAGAAAAAAGTCACCATCTACGTCTGGCTCGATGACGGTTCCGACACGGCGAAACCCGCCGACAAGGTCGCCCTGGAAGCGACACGCTCGCTCCGCTTGCCCCCCGGTGGGCCGCGCTATCGCCAGAAGCTGCAAGGTGATAGCGAGGTGAAGAACAAGTACACCGTCACGCTGCAGAATGCTCCTAAGTCGATCGACGTGGGGATCGACAAAGTCGGCTATCACTCGCTTGCTCTGTGCGACCTGGCCGGAACCCAGGATCATTCGATTCACGTTCGCCTATTCAGTCTGCGCACACCCATAGCGGCCCCCGAGTGCTTCGCGCTCAAAACACAATACGAGCTGCTCTTCCGCCGCGAGCAACAGATTGCCCCGCCCCCTGCCCGCCGCGAAGCGAGAGAGGCCGCACGCCGCCACGTTCAGCACTTGGCCCGCCTCAAGTATGCCGACGGCTTACTCGCTCTTCCCAATCCGAACCGCCCACGGAAGACGCAGTCCGCAGCGACGCGCGCCATGCTCGATCAGATGGAGCAAGACGATCCCGATGGCTACGACGAGCTCGACAACATGATCGAAGGGCTCTTCGACCTCTACGGCATGGGTGGCTTCGAGATGTATGTGCCGAGCAAGTGGGAGACGATGTATTTCGCCGGCGAGCGGCGCGTGGCGGCCGAAGTGGAGATTCTGGGAACGCACGGCACGTACCGCACGCGCGACGGCCTGCATCGCCTCGAAAACCTCGACTTTACTGAGGACAACGACAATGGGGGCTACATCCTTACCGGCAATTTCCGATTCAAGCCGGGAACGCCCGACGAGAAGACCGGCGAAATCCGTTGGAAAATGGAAGAACAAAGCTTTGAGGACACGCGCAGTCCAGGCGGACGGCCATCCTGGTCGGGTAAGCTGCAAAGTGGGCCGAATTTTCCGGAAGAATAGCCATTGGTTGAATCGCGCATCTCACAGGACTACATTCGGACCCAGTAGCTGAATTCGCCAGAGTTCAGGAAGTGGGAGGAATTCGTCTGTGTTGCATCGTCGCTGTATCCCGCGCTGGATCGCCCTTGTGCCGCTGATCTTCGCGGCCAACCTCGTGGTCGGCGTGGCAACAGCTGCCGAGCCCGTGCAGTTCAACCGGGACGTGCGGCCGATCCTGGCCGATGCGTGTTTTCGCTGCCATGGCCCGGATTCTGCCGCGCGGCAAGCGGAACTGCGGCTCGATACGGAAGAAGACGCAAAGACCCGCCGTGAGGACCGCGTTGCCGTCGTTCCCGGCAAGCGAAACGAGAGCGAGCTGTGGCGGCGAATCACGAGCAGCGACGCCGACGAGCGGATGCCGCCAGCTGATTCGGGCAAGAGCCTTTCGCCGGAGCAAATCGCCACGCTCGGACGCTGGATCGACGAAGGGGCAAAGTGGGAGCGGCATTGGTCGTTCCTGCCCGTTCAGCGGCCGGTTCCGCCAAAAGTTAAGCCAGCCGACGAAGTTCGCAACTCCATCGACGCCTTCATTCGAGACCGCCTCGCCAAGGAGAAACTCGCTTCCTCGCCGCCGGCTGAAAAAGCAACACTGCTGCGGCGAGCGACGCTCGATCTGACCGGCTTGCCGCCGACGCCGGACGAACTGGCTGCATTCCTTGCTGACGAGCGTCCCGACGCCTACGAGCGGGTCGTCGATCGGCTGCTCGCTTCGCCCCGCTACGGCGAACGGATGGCCGCGACCTGGCTCAACGCCGCCCGCTATGCCGATACGCACGGCTATCAAAGCGACGGCGAGCGAATCATGTGGCGGTGGCGCGATTGGGTGATCGAAGCGTTCAACGCGAACAAGCCGTTCGACCAGTTCACGATCGAGCAGCTTGCCGGCGACCTGTTGCCGAGCGCCACGCTCGATCAGCTATTGGCGACGGGCTTCAACCGGAATCACCGCGGCAACTCGGAAGGAGGGATCGTTCCGGAAGAATACGCGGTCGAGTACGTCGTCGATCGAGTCGAGACGACGAGCACGGTCTGGCTCGGTCTGACAATGGGGTGCGTTCGCTGCCACGACCACAAGTTTGACCCGTTCAGTCAGGCCGACCTTTACCGCCTCTACGCCCTCTTTAATAACGTGCCAGAGAAGGGGCGGGCTGTGAAGATCGGCAACTCGCCGCCGTATCTTGTGACGCCGACGCGCCTGCAGCAGGAGGAACTCAAACGGCGAGAGCGAGCGGTCGCGGAACGATTGGTTGCATGGGAAGCCCTCGAAGACCGTGTTGATCGCGAGCAAGCCGCTTGGGAACGCTCGCCTGAGGCTGAGTCCATCCACGACTGGCAGCCGGCCGATGATCTCGTCGCCGAACTCGCCTTCGACGAGCTGTTTGACGGCCGACAATCCGCTTCCATCGGTGACACGGCCAATTTCGGCTTCTTCGACAAATTCACGCTCTCCGCCTGGATTCGGACGGACGAGGCGAGCGGCACGATCATCTCGCGCATGACCGATGTGGCCGAAGGGGACGGCTATCAATTGGCCCTGGCTAGAGGCAAACTCCAACTGAACCTCGTGAAACGCTGGCTCGACGACTCTACTCGCGTCGAAACTGCCGAGCCGCTCACGCCCGGCCCCTGGCATCATGTCGCCGCAACCTACGATGGTTCGCGCGAAGCGAGCGGCATCAAGCTCTATGTCGATGGCGTGCCACAAAAGCTGAACGTTCTGCTCGACGAGCTGAATCAGACGTTCGCGGTGAAGCAGCCGCTGCGGATCGGTGGCGGCGGTGGACCTGGCGGACTGTTTCGCGGCCAGATCGACGGCGTGCGAATCTACCGCTACGATCTCGCACCCAACGACATTGCCGTTCTGGCCACGCGCCGCTCGATTCGCGACATTCTCGCCTGGCCGCGGGATCGGCGACTCCCTGCTGAGCAAGCGAAGCTGCGAGCCTGCTTCCTCGCGAAGGGAGCATCGCCGGAAATCGTTGCAGCCAGAAATGCCTTTCTCTCCGCTTCTCGCGAACTGCGTGCGTATCGCGAATCGCTTCCCACGACGATGGTGATGGAGGAAATGCCCGAGTTGCGGCCGACGCACGTGCTGACACGCGGCCAATACGACCAACCGGGCGCGCGGGTCGAAGGGGGACTGCTCGAAACACTCGCGCCACGGCCGGATGGCGCGCCGGCAAATCGCCTGGGCCTGGCGAAGTGGCTCGTTGCCCCGGCACATCCGCTGACTGCCCGCGTCGCGGTGAATCGCTATTGGCAGCAGATCTTCGGCACGGGCCTGGTGAAGACGGCCGAAGACTTCGGCGCGCAAGGGGAATGGCCGCTCTATCCGGAACTGCTCGACTGGCTGGCGAGCGACTTTCGGGAAGAATGGGACGTGAAGCGGCTGATGCGCCGCGTCGTCACCAGCGGCACGTACCGCCAGTCGTCGGCTCCGAGTGCCGAGCTTGTCCGGCGCGATTCCGAAAACCGCCTGCTCGCCCGCGGGCCGCGCCTGCGGATGCCGGTCGAGATGGTTCGCGATCAGGCGCTGGCGGCGAGCGGCCTCCTGGTCGAGCAGATTGGCGGGCCGTCGGTGAAGCCGCCGCAACCGGCCGGATTGTGGAGCGAACTGACCGGCGGCGACGACTATGTGCCGGGCCAGGGGGCCGACCACTACCGTCGCAGCCTCTATACATTCTGGAAACGGACGATCCCTCCGCCATCGCTCACGGTGTTCGATGCAGCCACCCGCGAGTTCTGCACGGTTCGAGAATCTCGCACGAATACACCGCTGCAGGCCCTGACGCTCCTCAACGATCCGGCCTATGTCGAAGCCGCGCGACTGCTTGCCGAGCGTGTCTTGCTCGCCGAATCGTCTGCCACAGAGAGGCTGGCGCTGGCGTTCTCGCTCGTCCTAGGACGCCAGCCGTCGTCGCAGGAAAGCGAAGTGCTTTTGGCTGCACTGACTCGGCATTCGGCCCGCTTTGCGGCTGCTCCGGAGGAGGCGAGCCAGCTGATCGCCGTCGGCCAGTTGCGGCCGAGTTCCGAGTTCAAGCCCACCGAGCTTGCTGCCTACGCGGCCGTCTGCAGCACGATCCTGAACCTCGACGAAGCGGTGACGAAGGAGTAACGGATGAATGTTCTGACTCGCCGCGATCTCTTTGGTCACATGGCGACCGGCATCGGTGCGGCTGCTCTTTCGACACTGCTCGCTCGCGACGCCAAGGCTGCCGACGCACCCTCGTTTCCCAACTTTGCTCCCAAGGCCAAGCGGGTCATCTACCTGTTCCAATCGGGCGCACCCTCGCAGCTCGATCTATTCGATTACAAGCCGAAGCTTGCGGATCTCTCTGGCAGCGAACTGCCCGATTCGATCCGCCAAGGACAACGCCTCACAGGGATGACCTCGCGGCAGGCGAGCTTTCCCATTGCGGCGAGCAAGTTCCGCTTTGCCCAGCATGGCAAGTGTGGCGCGTGGGCCAGCGACTTGGTGCCGCACACAGCTAAAATCATCGATGAGCTCTGCTTCGTGAAGTCGCTGCATACGGAGGCGATCAACCACGACCCGGCCGTAACTTTTTTTCAGACTGGAGCGCAACTCGCCGGCCGGCCGAGCATCGGCTCGTGGCTCGCCTACGGCCTGGGGAGCGAGAACGCCGATCTGCCGGCGTTTGTCGTGCTCGTCTCGCAAGGTTCTGGCAACCAGGCCGATCAGCCGCTGTACGACCGCCTCTGGGGGAGCGGCTTTCTGCCGACGAAGTATCAGGGAGTGAAGTTCCGCTCGGCCGGCGACGCCGTGCTGTTCCTCGCGAATCCGCCGGGAATCGACGCTGCCGCGCGCCGGCAGCAGCTTGACGACCTCGCCGAGCTCAACCGTCTGAAGCTCGAAGCCGTCGGCGATGGCGAAATTGCCACGCGGATCAGCCAATACGAAATGGCTTTTCGCATGCAGTCGAGCGTGCCGGAGCTGGCCGATTTTTCGGGCGAAGACGAGCGGACCCTTGCCGCGTATGGCCCCGAAGTGCAGCGCAAAGGAACCTATGCCTATAACTGCTTGCTTGCTCGCCGGCTGGCCGAGCGGGGCGTTCGCTTCGTGCAGCTCTTTCATCGGGGGTGGGACCAGCACGTCAAGCTGCCCGAGCAGATCACCGCCCAGTGCCGCGACACCGACCAGCCGACGGCAGCTCTCATTGCTGATCTCAAAGAGCGGGGCCTCTTGGATGACACGCTGGTGGTGTGGGGAGGTGAGTTCGGCCGCACGGTCTATTGCCAAGGGACGCTAACGGCCGAGGACTACGGACGCGACCATCATCCGCGTTGCTTCACTGCGTGGCTGGCGGGCGCGGGGGTTAAGGCCGGCACCTCGCACGGCCAGACGGACGACTTTTCGTACAACGTTGTCTCGAACCCCGTTCACGTTCACGACCTGCACGCGACGATCCTGCATCTCCTGGGGATCGACCACACGCGGCTAACGTACCGCTTCCAAGGCCGCGACTTTCGGCTGACCGACGTGCATGGCAAAGTGGTCAAGGAATTGCTGGCCTAACGAGTGCGATAGACGACACTGCGGGTAAGCCGAACTCAGCGAGTGAAATGGCAATCGTTTAACGCAAAGCCGCAGAGGGCGCAAAGAACGCAAAGCAGGACGGCAGATTCTCTGCGCCTTTGCGAGCTTGGCGACTTGGCGTTGAAAGCGAACGATATTGAATGTCAATTCGGTCCATAGAGCAGTTCCCCTCGTGTTACCGTGACCGCTTGTCCGCTCAGAATGGCCCGCTCGCCCTCAACGCGCACCTTCACGATCCCGCCGCGGGCCGACGCCTGGTAGGCGACAAATTCGTGCTTGCCTAGCTGCCTGGCCCAAAAGCTCGCCAGGCAGCAGTGAGCCGAGCCAGTGACCGGGTCTTCGTCGATGCCGGCGGCGGGTGCGAAGAATCGCGAGACGAAGTCGAACTCGTGGGATGTGGACTTGGCAGTGAGGATCACGCCGCGGGTCGCGATCGCCTTGAGCCTCGTGAAGTCCGGTCGGGCAGCACGCACCGCTCCGTCGGTTGCCACATGCACGAGCAGATCGTGACGGCTTTGGCCGACGTAAAGTGGAGTGATGCCCAGTGCCTCGTTCAGTCCCGGCGGGGCGGAAACTTCCCGCTCGTGCAGCAGCGGGAAGTCGAGAGCGATCTCATTACCGCTTCGAGTCGCGGTCAGCACACCACTGCGAGTCGCGAATGAAATCGCTGATTCGCGATTCGCCGCCCCTGTCTCCCACAGAACGTGCGCCGCGGCCAGCGTGGCGTGGCCGCACAGATCGACCTCGACCGCCGGTGTGAACCATCGCAGGTCATAGCCCGCGCCCGTGCGCACGACGAAGGCCGTCTCCGCCAGGTTCATCTCGCGCGCGACGAGCTCCAGCCACCGATCGGTGGGCCAGCGGTCGAGCAGATAGACGGCTGCGGGATTCCCGGCAAATGGCTCGGAAGTGAACGCATCGACGACGTGAAACGGCTGGCTCATGGGCGAATTCGACACGCGGTGCTGCAAGTTGGTTCGCTTACTTTTCGTCAGGCTTGCGCACTCCGGCCTGTCCGGGATGGCGACCGGGAATGGTCACGTCCCCTTCTTCCGCGCCCTTTAGTTCCGGATCGACGCCGTAAATGCCGCCGGTTTCCTTCACAGGAAGGCGGAGAAGTCGCTCGGTTGCGGCTGGCCGATCCAGGCAGTGCCAATGATTGCCGGCAAACGTGAATGTCTCGGGCGAGGTCTTGCCGCCGATGTTGACGACCTCGCGCACTTCGTCACTGCGAAAGACGACGACGTTGCTCTCGAACCGGCCCTTGCGGCTGGGGACGAATCGCTCGTCGGTGTTTTCCTGCAGGATGCGGATTGGCCAGCGACGCGGGCGATAGATCGTGTTGTGGCGGACGATCGCGCCATCGACGCCGACGAACGAAATCGCCGACATGCCGCCGAGAAACTCGCAATCTTCGACGGTAATCTCCTTCGCCTCATGCTTGGCGTCGGCGGGGCGGAAGTACGCGAGCCCCGTGCTGCCCCCGACGTTCACGGCCCGCCCGCCCGCGTTCTCGAAGCGGCACCGCTGGATGACGATCTCGCTGCTTCCTCCCTTGGTTTGCACGCCGTTGGCCTGGTCGCCGCCAGCGTCCTTGAACGTGCAGCCGGTGACGACGCCCCGATGACAGCCGACCATGTCGATACCAGAGCCGCTGCTTCCCCAGCGCTCGACCCGGCACGCGTCGATGCGAAAGTCCGCGAGGCCCGAAATTTTGATGCCGTCGCGATTACCGCGGGGGCCGACGTCGCGCACAACGATGTTCTTGAGCGTCACATGGTTCGCCGGCGATTCGGACGAGCCGCCGTCGTCGATATTGAGGCCATTTCCCATCGCGGCCGTAATCACAAGGTCGCGCAGTTCGACATGCTCGGGCGACGACAGGTGCAATCCGCTGCCACCCCCTTCGATAAACGGCGGATCAGCAGCATCCGCGCCGGCGATGACGATCGGCGACTCTTTCGTGCCGCGAAGCTTTGCTTGTGACAAGCCGCCGGCATACTTCCCCGGCGCGACAAGGATCTTTGTCCCCGGCTTTGCGGCTCGCAGTGCGCGAGCTAGCTCGTCGCGGGTGGCAACGCGAACATCCTCCGCGAAGCCAGCCCGACCAATGCCCATGAGGAGGAATGTCAAACAGAAAATGCGGTGCATCGATTTGTCTCGTCAGATCAGGATGCCGCTGGATTGCATCGCTGACACCAGCCACAATGGCGTCAGCGAAAGGACATCCATGCGTTTGAGAATACACAGTTTGAACGGCAGCGCGGCCTGGGCAAGCGTCGGCTTGACGAGCGCCTTGCTATTGGTGGCTTCAACGGCGCACGGCCAAGGGGACGTACTGAGCGGCCTCGCGCGGCGGTATGAAAGCGACGTTCGCCCGCTGGCGACGAAGTTCTGCGGCGATTGCCATTCGCCTGACCTCGCCGAGGCGGAGATCGACCTAACGAGCATCGATTCGCTTGCCAAAGTGCGGAAGAACCCGCAGGTCTGGCAGAAGGTCGCCGAAATGCTCGCCAGCGGCCAGATGCCGCCGAAAGAGAACCCGCAGCCGAGTGATGCCGAGCGGGCGAAACTTCGCGAGTGGGTACAGCAGTATCTCAAGGAGGAGGCAAAGCTGCGGGCCGGCGATCCGGGGCCGGTCGTTCTCCGGCGGCTCTCGAACGCTCAATATACCCATGTGCTCCGCGATCTGACCGGTGTTTCATCGCTCGATCCGGCCCGTGAGTTTCCCGTCGATGGGGCCGCCGGCGAGGGGTTTACCAACACCGGCAGCGGCCTCGTGATGTCGCCGGCACTGCTGGCAAAGTATCTCGACGCGGCCAAAAGCGTTTCCGATCACGCAGTGCTGCTGCCCAGTGGTATCGCCTTTTCGCCCAGCACGTCGCGGCGCGATTGGACTGAGGAGAAGCTGGCTGAGATTCGCGGCATCTATGCGAAATACGCTGACGGTGCAGGCGGGACGCAGGTCAATTTGCAGGGAATCGTCTTCGACACGAACGGCGGCGGGCGATTGCCCCTTGCGCGCTATTTCGGCGTGCTGCTAGCCGAACGGCAGGCGCTCGCCAGCGGCAGCAAGTCGATTGAAACGATCGCTCGCGAGCAGAATCTGAGCCCGAAATATCTGGCCAGCTTGTGGACGCTGCTCACGGCCAAGCGCGATGCAGAGCCATCGCTCCTCGTGGATGCTCTTCGCAAGCGATTCGCCAAGGCCCAGCCGGCCGATGCCGCGGCCTTGGCCGACGAGGTCACACGCTGGCAGCAGTCGCTCTGGAAGTTCAATAGCGTTGGCCACATCGGCAAGGTCGGCGGCCCCAAATCGTGGATGGAGGACGTGCAGCCGATCGCACCGCGGATGGACATTCGCTTGAAGCTCGCCGCCGATGCGGGGAGTCCCGAGCAGACGGTCTATCTCGTCGCGACCGATGCGGGGGATGGTCCCGATCGCGACACGGTTGTCTGGAACGAGCCGCGATTGGTCGCCGCCGGCAAGCCCGACATTCTCCTGCGCGACGTGAGGCGGATCACCCAGGAACGGATCGCGACGCGGCAGAAGCTGTTTGCGAGCGCCGCGAAGTCGCTCGCCATCGCTGCCGAAGTCAGCCGCTCGCCAGACAAGGTGGATGTCGCGGCGCTCGCAGCGAAACATGGCGTTGAGCCGACCCTGGCAGCCGCGTGGCTGGCGTATCTCGGCATCGGCGACGGGCAAGCAGCACGGATTCAGGGGCATTTCACCGACAAGATCGGCAAGGCGTCGGGCTACGATTTCGTCAGTGGCTGGGGGCGGGACGAAACGCCGCTCCTCGTAGCGAACTCGTCGGATCAGCACGTCCGCATCCCCGGCAATATGCTGCCGCACAGCATTGCCGTGCATCCGTCACCGACGATGACCGCCACGGTCGGCTGGCAGAGTCCGATCGTGGGGGACGTAAAGATTTCGGGGCTAGTTCAGCACGCTCATCCTGAGTGTGGCAACGGCGTGACCTGGTCGCTCGAACTGCGGCGCGGTTCGACGCGGCAGCGGTTGGCAGCTGGTATTTCCCATGGCGCCGCGGAAGTCGCCGTCGGGCCGATCGAAAAACTTGCGGTGAAGCCCGGCGATGTCGTATCGCTCGTCATCGGCCCGCGCGATGCAAACCATTCGTGCGACCTGACGCGGGTCGATCTGTCGCTGACGAACCTCGCCGATGCGAAGCAGGCGTGGAATCTGGCCGCAGACGTTTCGGGCGACGTGCTCGCCGGCAATCCGCACGCCGACCGCCTCGGCAACAAAGAGGTGTGGCACTTCTACTCGGAACCGGTCGGCGGCAGCGTCGGCCCGGTGATTCCTGCCGGCTCGACGCTGGCACGCTGGCAGGCAGCTACCGACGCCGGCGATCAAAGCCGCCTGGCTGAGGAAGTGCAAAAGCTGCTGCTGGCCGGGCCACCTGCGGATGCGAATTCGCCCGATGCGGCCTTGGTTCGCCAAGTCGGTTCGCTGGGGGGTCCGCTCCTCAGTGCGGTGCAACCGACTGATGAAAAACCGGTTGATATCAAGAGCCAAACCGACGATTGGGGCCTCGATCCGGCTCTCTTCGGCCGTCATCCGAGCGATCCGAAGGTTACAGTCGCCGCCGCCAGTTTGTGCGTGCAGGCGCCTTCCACCATTGCCATTCGTCTGCCAACCGATCTTGTGGCGGGGTATGAGCTCGTCGCTTCGGGCATGTTGCACGAGAGCGGCCGCGATGGAAGTGTTCAGCTGTTTGCCACGGCATCGCCTCCTGCGGAAGCGAGATCGCTCCTTCCCGGCCTGCCGATCGTCGTGGGCGAAGCAACCGCAGCCCGTCGGCGGATGGAAGCGTCGCTGGCTGAGTTCCGCCGGCATTTTCCTGCCGCACTGTGCTACGCGAAGATTGTCCCCGTCGATGAGGTCGTCACGCTGACGCTCTATTATCGCGAGGATCATGAGCTATCGCGGCTGATGCTCGATGTGGGGGAGGCCGCACACCTCGATCGGCTGTGGGACGACCTGCATTACGTCAGCCAAGACGCCCTGACGCTCGTCGATGCGTATGCCCAGCTCATGGAGTACGCTACGCAGGACGCCGACCCCAAAGTTTTTGAGCCGCTCCGCAAGCCCATCGCCGACCGGGCGGCTGCCTACCGCCAGCGGCTCGTCGATACCGAGCCGCAGCATCTGGATGCGGTGCTCGCGTTTGCTCAGCAAGCTTATCGCCGTCCACTGACTGGCGAAGAAAACCAGCAGCTCCGTTCGCTATATCAGTCGCTCCGAACGCAGGAACTGCCGCACGACGAGGCGATCCGGCTGACGCTGGCCCGCGTGCTCGTCGCACCGGCATTCCTCTATCGGGCCGAGCACTCGCAACCGGGCACAAAGCCGACATCGGTCTCGCCGTCGGAACTCGCCGGCCGGCTCAGCTTCTTCCTCTGGTCGTCGGTTCCCGATGCGGAGCTCACCGCGGCCGCCACCGGCGGAAAGCTGCAGACCGACGCGGAAATCATCGCCCAAACGCGGCGGATGCTGAAGGACGCCCGTACCCGCCGGCTAGGCGAAGAGTTCGCGACCCAGTGGCTGCATATCTACGATTTCGCGTCGCACGATGAAAAGAGCACCGAAGCCTTTCCCACGTTCGCCGACGTCCGAGAGCCGATGTACGAGGAGTCCATCCGGTCCTTCACCGACCTCGTGCAGCGCAACGGCTCGATCCTGGAATTGCTCGATAGTGATACGACTTTTCTTAACGAGCAGCTCGCCAAACACTACGGCATTCCCGGCGTGAGCGGCCCCGAGTGGCGGCGCGTTGCCGGGGTCAAGGAGCATGGCCGCGGCGGCATCCTCGCCCTGGGCGCGACGCTCGCCAAGCAATCCGGCGCGTCGCGCACCAGTCCCATTCTCCGCGGCAACTGGGTGAGCGAGGTGCTCCTGGGCGAGAAGCTCCCCAAGCCGCCGAAGGGCGTCCCCGTCCTGCCGGATACGGTGCCGGCTGGCCTGACCGAGCGGCAACTGATTGAAAAACACAGCTCCGACGCCGCCTGCGCCAAGTGTCACGTCCGCATCGACCCGTTCGGCTTCGCGCTTGAAGGGTACGACGCGATCGGCCGGCTGCGACTTGGCGGCGACGCGACGAAGCTTGACGTGAAGACGAAAACCCCTGACGGTATCGAACTCGACGGCCTCCCCGGCCTCCGCGATTACTTGCTCACGAAGCGGCGCAACGATTTCGTCCGCCAATTCTGCAAGAAGCTCTTGGGGTATGCCCTCGGCCGCGGGGTGCAGCTTTCCGACGAACCGCTGCTAGACGCAATGCAGATCCGCCTCGCGGCCGATAACTATCGCATCGGCACAGCGATCGAGATGATTGTGACCAGTCCGCAGTTTCGGATGATCCGCGGACAAGAGTATGATGAGAATGCGGAGTAGGTCCCGCCGGTCCGGCGAGACTTAGGATGGATCGACAAAGCAGTACGGCCGAGCCGGCCGTACCTACCAGGAAAACAATATGCAATTCCTCACCCGTCGCACATTCCTTCGCGGCATTGGCGTCACCATGGCGCTCCCGTGGATGGAGTCGCTCACCGTCTGGGGCGATGAGCCGGCCAGCGAACTCTCAGCCAAAGGACCGAGCAGCGAAGCCCCCGTCCGCACCGCCGTGCTCTTTTCCGGCAACGGCTTTCACACGAAAGAGTGGTGGGCTCGCGGCGAAGGGGAAAAGATGGAACTGGGGCAGGTACTCGCCCCGCTCAAGCCGCACCGGAAGAAGCTGAACTTCGTACGCGGCCTGTTCAATGCCGAGGCCCTGAAGGGAAACATCCACAGCTCGCAGACGGGCAATCTGCTCTCCGGCGCACCGCTCGCGGCCGGTGGCGAGATTCGCTCCGGCACCAGCTTCGATCAGCTCATCGCCCAGCGCTACGGGCAACAGACGAAAATTCCCAGCCTGGTCCTCGGCTGCGAAAAGTCGAACCCGTCGGTGCACAAGAACTACTCGATGCTCTACAGCTCGCACATTTCGTGGGGCTCGCCGACGACGCCGACGCCGCTGGAGCTGTATCCGGCCCTCGCCTTCGACCGGCTGTTCAAGGACAGCGTCGAAAAGGGGGACAAGAGCGTGCTCGATGCCGTGCTCGCCGACGCCGGCGACCTGAAGCGGCAGATCAGCGCCGCCGACCAGCGGAAGCTCGACGAGTATCTCGACTCCGTGCGCGAAGTCGAGCAGCGGATCGAGCGAGCCGGCCAGCGCGGCGAACTGCAAGGGTGGCGGCCGACGCTCGATAAGCCGAATATGGCCCGCCCGGCCGACGGCATTCCGCAGGACATCGGCGAGCACATGCGGCTGATGTGCGACATTCTCGTCCTCGCCTTCCAGACGGACAGCACCCGCGTCTGCACGCTGAAGCTG
>CAYLLN010000087.1:0-27501 GCA_964384375.1 uncultured Pirellulaceae bacterium | reverse complement strand
GGATCTGCCATGCGCCGACTACATGGTGCGTTCACGCTCGTCGAGTTGCTCGTCGTCATCGCGATCATCGGTATCCTGGTCGCACTCCTCCTGCCGGCGATTCAAGCGGCTCGTGAGTCGGCTCGCCGCGTCCACTGCCACAACAACCTGAAGCAACACATGCTCGCGCTGCACAACTTCGAGCAGACGCACGGATCCCTCCCGCCCTACTTCGGCGTCTTTCCGGAACGTGGCCAGCGGCAAGTCGAGGGTGGTTGGTTCGTCCACATCCTGCCGTACCTGGAGCAAGGGACGATCACCGACGAAATCGTCGCCAACGGCGGCGGCCTCGGACAGACTCGCACCACGGTGACGCCTGCCAGTCCTGACTACGTTCCCGGCCACTGGGAATATCCGCCCGATGGGCACTGGGAGACTGTCCCAGGCACCGGCGGTTCGGGAGCCTCCGACCATCAGGGGCACACGTATGACGCGAACACGTCGCCGACGCGCATCTGGGTCGGTCCGCCGCCTGTTTGGGTTCCCGCAACCGGCACCGCGCCGGTGTACTCGTATCAGAATCATGGCCTCGACGCCGTAAGCAACATCACGCTGGCGTTGGCCGCTTGCCCCAGCGATCCGAGTCTTGTGAGTAAGGACCACCGCGTCACCTTTCGCTACAACACGCAGTGGGGTCTGACGAACTACCTCGGCAACTTCCACGCCTTTGCCTGGAATGGCAACAAAGCAAAGGCCCGCCGGCTGGCCGAGTTTACCGACGGCCTCTCCAATACTGTCGTCATCGGCGAGGGGATGCGACTCTGCGACGGCACCTACCGGCTGGCGCTGTGGGGAGATTATCGGTTTCGACACTCGCACAACTTCGGCGTCGATTGGAACGGCGTCCCCAACACGTTCATGTTCCAGTCGCGGGCCTATCCCAAGTCCTGCAACAACTGGCGGCTGCAAGGGATGCATTTCGGACAGTTGAGCGTGTCGCTGGCCGACGGCAGCGTGCGGTGCGTGAGCAAGTCGCTCTCGCGACGCGAAGCGAGCGACCCGGACAGCCCCGAGTGGGGCGTCGATCCGATCATCGGCTCCGAAGAGGGAGTCTGGGACCGCCTGCTCATCCCCACCGACGGCAAGGCACTTGGTGAAGTAAACTAGGGCGGCTCCGCAGGCGCGAAATGCGTGCAAGAGCCCTTGCTACAACTTCGCCAACGAGAATTCCACCGGCACGACATGCCCGAAACCTTCTGGGACGAGTGCCGCTGGATCGCCAGCCGCTGCCGCCGGCGGCTACTTTGTGCGCTGAAATTCTCGCTGGCGTTCAAGGCGCTGAACCTGATCGTCCTCGCGCCGCTCGCCGCAGCCATTTTGCGATTTTTCTTGTCAATCTGGGGACGGGCCTCCGTCGGCAACTTTGAGTTGGCAACGTTCTTTTTCTCGCCAACCGGCATCACCGCTCTGCTGCTCGTCGGCTCGGTCCTGCTGGCTTCCCTTTATTTCGAAATCGCCGGCCTAATGCGCCTCTTGGCCGACGACCGGCTGCACTGGTGGCAGGCGTTCAAAGGGAGCACGCGGATGTTCCCGCGGCTCGTAAAACTGGGCCTCGTTCAGCTTGCGATGTTCCTGGCGCTAGCGGTTCCGTTTCTGATCGGCATTGGCCTGGCTCACTGGCGGTTTTGGAGCGGCCGCGACGTGTACACACTCGTCAACGTGCAGCCACCAGAATTCTGGTGGGGCGCTGGGATTGCCGGAGTACTTGTGGGGTTCTATCTCGTCGCAGCCCTTTGGCTTTTTTTTCGACAGCTTTACGCAGTCCCCACGATCGTGCTGGAGCCCGGCGAGACTGTTCGCTCCGCCCTCCGCACGAGTGCCGAGCGCTCGCATGGCAGGCTACGTCGCGCGGCCCTCGCGCTGGCCCTTTGGTTCGCAGCTCAGTCGCTCCTTACGGCTATCGTGCTCGGCCTGCTGCAACTCTTCTTGCAAGCAATGTTGCGGCAGGGAGGCTCTTCGCTGAATCTGGCCGTGCTAATGATGGGGACAGCGCTCGTCATCGAGGGACTGGCAGCCATCTTGCTCAGCATGCTCGCCGACATCAGCTTTGCAGCCGTCATCCTCGCACTCTATCGTCGCGTCGCACCACCTGACGCATTGCCAGAGCACTTGCCAACGCCGCCGAAAGCCGGGCCGATCGGTTGGCGATTGGGGCTGGGTCTCACAGCAGCGCTTGCAGTGGCGATCGGCATCAGCTTTGTTACGATTCATGGCCTGACGCTACACGACCACCTGGAAATCACCGCCCATCGGGCCGGCGCGATGAACGCACCGGAAAACACACTAGCCGCCCTGGAACGGGCAATCGCGGACGGCGCCGACTGGGTCGAGATCGACGCGCAACTCACCTCCGACCAGCACCTGATCGTCCTGCACGACATCGACCTGCTACGCTTCGGTGGTGGCAGCCGGCGGGTGGATCAGGCAACGCTTGCCGAGATTCAGGCCCTCGACGTGGGCTCAATCTTCGGCCCTGCATTCGCCGGCGAGCGCATGCCGACGCTCCGCGAGTTTCTGGATGCAACGCAGGACCGCATCAAGCTGAACATCGAACTAAAGCCGCATAGCCGGGCCGACGCTATGGTGCTGACGCGACGCGTGATTGCGGAGCTGCGCGAGACCAGGATGCTCCCCCAGTGCCGGCTTTGTTCGCAGTCTTACGATGCCTTGCAACTCGCCCGCGAGTTGGAGCCGGACTTGGAAGTCGGCTTCATCGTGGCCACGTCGATCGGCGATTTGACGCGCCTGAATGTCAATTTTTTGATGGTCGAGAGCAGCCTAGCCACGCGGCGACTGGTCGATCGCGCTGGCGCGCGCGACATTGCCATTCACGCCTGGACGGTGAAAGACCTGGACCTTGTCGCCCCGCTGCTCGACAGCGGCGTGAGCAACATCATTACCGACGACCCCGCCGGCATCCGCGCCCGGCTTGACGAAATCCGCTCCCTCAGCCCACCCGAGCGATTGCTGCTCCGGGCTAAACACGCCATCGGTAGGTGAAGGGAGTCGTTTAGTATCTTGTCCCGTCCTGGAAAAAAACGGCGAGTGCCGCACACGCCCACGAGCAAAGCAGAGTCGCCCGAGGACGCCGCCACGCGCCTACAGCAAGCGCTGCAACGAGCGCCAAACGACACCGCCATACTGACCGAGCTGGCGCGGGCTTATGTCCGTTTGCGGAAGGTTGTGCCGGCGCTCGAAACCTACGACCGTGTGATCGAGCTGGGCGGGGCAGATGCCGCCGTGTGGCTGGAAGTGGGGCGAGCGCTGGCCGACGTGCGGGAATACTCGCAGGCGTTGGAGGCGCTGGCCAATAGCCAGAAGCTCGCGCCCAGCACGGAGGCCACCTACGAAATCGCCCGTTCGTCGTTTCAGCTCGGCGATCTGGAGACGGCCAAGCGGAGCTTTGAATCGGCAGCGCAAGCATCGAATTCGGCACAGGCGTGGCTCTCGCTGGCGAAGATCATCCCAGGCGTCCCTTCGGCGACACATCGCGAGATTCGCGAAGTGCGAATCGCTTTCGCCGAGCGACTGCGCCGCGAGATCGGGAGCAAGTCGAGTCATCCGCGGCCCAGTCATCGGCCCTGCAGCGATCGTCTGCGTATCGGCTATCTCTCGGCGTTCTTCGAGCGAGCCAACTACATGAAGCCGGTCTGGGGGCTTGTCAATCATCACGATCGGAGCCGGTTCGAGATTCATCTGTTCTCCGACTCGCCACTGGGAAATGGCTGGCAAGGGTATCAAGCCAGTCCAGCCGACCGCGTGCATGAGGTCGCGAAGCTCGATCATGTGGGACTGGCCCGGCTCATCCGCGAATGCCAGATCGACATCCTGATCGACCTCAACGGCTATAGTGCCTCCGACCGGCTGGCGCTCTTGCTGGAGCCGGTCGCGCCCGTGGTCGCTGCCTGGTTCAACATGTACGGCACGTCCGGCCTGCGGGGGATCGACTGGATCATCGGTGACCGCGAAGTGATTCGCGAAAGCGAGGAGACCGAATATACGGAGCGGGTTGCGTGCCTGCCGGGAAGCTATCTCACGTTCGAGGTGGGGCATCGCGCTCCGCCGATCGTATCGCCGCCTTGCACCACCGCCCGGCAGTTCACGTTCGGCAGCCTCGTGGCGCAATACAAAATCACCGCGCCCGTGCTCGATGCGTGGGCTGACATTCTGCGACAAACGGACAACTCGCGGCTTGTGCTGGCCAACCGGGCGCTGCAATCAACCTGCAACCGCGAGTATGTCTGGCGACAGTTTGCCGATCGGGGCATCGCCAGCGAGCGAATTGTGCTCCTGCCGCCGGCCGAGCATTACGAGTACCTGAGCTACTACGACCAGATCGACCTCGCGCTCGATGCATTCCCCTATAACGGTGGCACGACGACGATGGAGGCCATCTGGCAGGGAGTACCGGTGCTGACCTTCGACGGCGATCGCTGGGCGTCGCGGACGAGCCAGACACTCCTGCGACGCACGCACCTGGCCGACTTCGTCGCAGCCGGTCCGCGGGAATACATCGAAACAGCCGTCGCCATCGCCCGCGACCCGCAGACTCCCTCGCGACTAGCAATGCTGCGGTCGGAAATGCGAGAGCGGCTGCTGGAATCCCCCGCATGCGACACGGCGACACTGGCGAGGGAAATGGAGCGGATCTATTCGACGATGGCGTCATGATTGCGAACGCGCGTCCCGCGGCGATACAATCCGCGCGGTGGGAACGAGCACTATTCATTGCAAGGGGATTTCCATGCGTGGAACAACCGGCCTGCGACTGCTCTCTCTCCTACTACTTACCGGCGTCGTCGCCGGCTGTGGCAATCCAGAACGGGCGCTCGTCGGCAAGTGGAAGGGGGATATGTCGGGCGCCGGGGCCGCCATCCGGAGCGTCAAGATTAAGTCGGAAAACCCGAATGCCCAAACGAGTCAGATCATGGCCGCCGCGCGTGCCCAGGGGATGATCGAGCTGACGCTGAAGGCGGACAAGACGTTCAAGGTGAACCTCGCCACCGCGTCGTACGATGGGAAGTGGACGTTCGACAAAACGGCCAATGTCGTCGAGCTCATGGTCAACGTGCCGCAAGCCGCACCCGCTGCTGAAGGGGAAAAGACGGAGCCGGCGGGGCCGCTACTGTGGCTCGGCGTCTTCAATCCCACTCTGGAAACCTTGCAGCTCTTCATGGGGGACCACGAGGCGTACAAAGCAGCCGAAGCCTCCTCGCCGGGACGAATTCCAGGAAACGTGCTGCGGAAGCGGAACTAGGGTCCGATGGGCACGTCGTAGTAGGTCAGCGCCCATTCCTGCATGTAGCGCACCTGGGTTGGCACGATCCTATAGACAAGTAGCGCCGGATTGTCTAGCGACCCCAAGTATTGCCGCATGAGAGGGTTCGCGGCCCAGATCTCTTCGAGGAGCGGTCGCTCGGTGACGATTTCGGCCAGTCCGGTCAGCCGGACCTGATTGTGGCCGTCGTCCATGTAGCAGAGTTCGATCCGGGGATTGGCGGCGATCTCGGCCGTCTTGTGATACATCCGCAAATTAGCCACATAGACCGTGAAGCCGTCGGTCTTGACCGGCGACACAGGCCGCAACCTCGGCTGGTCGCCGTCGATCGTCGCGAGCATTGGAAAGCGATCGGCGGCGATGACGCCAAGGGCCAATTCACGCACGCGAGCCGGATCGATCGGTTCGGGAGTGGGTTTGGTCATTTTGCCTTCCGCAGCCGCTCGGCATGGACATGGGCCACGTCCCACATATAGTGACCGATCTTGTGCTCCTCGGCTTTGAGCAAGTGTTCTTTCGCCTCGGCGGCTCGGCCAGCGGCTTCGTGCCAGAGTCCGAGGTATAGGTGGGCATAGAAGAGCCGCGTGTTGAGACTTTCCTTGCCTGGGTTGCCGGCGTTGGCTGCGGCGAGCACATCCTCTGGCTTCAGTTTGCCCCGATAAAGATCGTAGATCTGCATCATTGGCACGCGGCGGTCGTTGGTAATGGGGAGCATCTTGGCCTGCGCCTTTTCGACTCCTTCGGACCGCGCCACGCACAGGTATCGCCAGACACTATTCTCCACGTCCTGATCGTAGTAGGTCTGGTACAACTCGAATTGTTTGGCCCCCTTGGCAAAATCTTCCACGTAGTAATAAGCGATGCCCCGTTCCCATTGGCTCTTCTCGTCGTCGGGACGGAGCGCGACATACTTGTCGAAGTCGGAAACCGACTCGGCGACCAGGCCCGCGCAAAAGCGAGATCGGCCGCGGAGATAAAATGCCTCAGCAAGCTTCGGGTTCTTGGCGATTGCTTCGTCCAGCGTCGTGATCGCCTTGTTGTGCTCCCCTTTCACCGCGGCCGACGTTGCCGCCATCATTAGCTGTTGCTCTTCCCGCTCCGCGGCTTTTTTCTCGGCGGCAGCTTTCTCGGCAGCGGCGTCTCGAGCGCTGCTGCACGCTGCTAGCGGCGACAGCAACAGAATGGCGGTCACAAAGGAACGAGTCATCGCAACTCCGGACATTCTCATGGTGTGACAGAATGGCAACTCAAAGTGAGACAAGTGTCTCATCGCGGGACAGCGGCCGCATGTGAAACCCGTCGATGCTAGCGGCAAAATGTCGCTCGAAAATTTCCCAATTCGCCGCCGACTCGCATTTTCGCACAAAAATTGCCCGCGGAATACTTTCGTTAAAGTTTTGCGAAACGGGCGCGTGGATTGCTACATACAAGCGTCCAACCCAGACCTGCCACTTTGGCAAGTGCCCATTTCACCGCGGCGAATGAGTCCTCGCCGCTCCCTGCTCAAGGAGGAACGCTATCATGCTCGTACTCAGTCGCAAAGTTGGCGAGAAGCTCGTCATCGGGGACAATATTACCATCGTCGTTAATCGCGTTGCCGGCAACCGGGTGACCATCGGCATCGACGCTCCCGATAGCGTCCGCGTCATTCGAGCCGAGCTCAAGTCGGCACCCGAAGCTCCCCCCACTCGCGAACCGGCTGTCAACCGACTGGGCGGCATGTTCGAGCTGGCGGAAGATGGATCGGCGATGTCGGTGCCGGGCCTGGCGAAGTAAGCACGTCCACTGCCGCGCGGACTATCCACGGTTGCACGGATGAGCGACGTCAGTCCGCGCGTGGGGCACGTCCGTTCCCGTTCCATGCGGGCAGCAGAGTGATCGCAGTCCGGCCTGAAAAACAGACCTCAACGTCGCTCCCGGTCCGTCGCGGTCGCTGGTGATAGTCACATACATAGTTGAGTCCCCCGTCCACCGCTTCGTAACGAATCGGAAGTGGATCGGGATCGAGCGTCGCGAGTACGATCTGGGGCGTCTCCTCGCCGTCGATGTCCGGCAGATTGACGTTCCAAACGGTCAGATTGTCGCCCGGCTGTCGTAGCGCGAATTCGATCGCGGCTGTCGCGTTTCGCGAGCTGCGCGGCCAATTGGGCCTCCTTCCCCGCCGGCGATACTGCGACACGGCAATCGCCCTCCTACCCAAGAGCACCCCCTCGCGAGCGGCGGCCACCGTACCGGACATCAGCACATCGACCCCAAGGTTGCCGCCGTCGTTGATGCCCGACAGCACCAGATCAATCCGCGGCGCCAGGTGCAGCAGGGCAACGCGAACGCAATCGGCAGGTGACCCGGACAGCGAATAAACCCGCGGCTCATGCTCGACGAGTCTGAGCGGGACATCCGTTGTCGCACAGTGGCTGCAGCCGGAGCGATGCGAATCGGGAGCGACGATCGTCACGTCGCCGAGCGTGCGGGCGACCTCGGCCAGTGCCGCGAGGCCGGGTGCGTCAATGCCGTCGTCGTTGGTGACTAGGATGTGCATGATTCCGTGGGGCAGGCGTCCCGCCTGCCGCCTCAATCATGGCAGGCTGGAAGCCTGCCCCACTGTGCGAATGACGTTTGCCACTTGAGAAATCACCTCCGGCTTCTCGAGCAGCACCGGATGATGCAAGAGCAACGTGCCGGCAGCGGCGCGGCGGGCGTGAGGCAAGTCGCCGACGACCCGGCAGCGGTTGCTCGTTCGCCGGGCAAAGCCGCGAAAGCCCTCGTCAAGCATCACCCCCTCGGACTGAACTGCGGCAATGAAAGCTCGTCGCCGCTGTTCAAACTCCGGCGCGTCACAAGCGTCGTTGGCGTCAGTCAATAGCCACGGGAGCTTGTAGAACGCGGGCTGGCTGTCACTAGTCGATAGCAGTCGCAATGGCGTAAGGCCAGGCACGTTGCTAACCTCCGCCAGCAACTGCCTGACAGCCGTCAATCGCCGCTGGTTCGCGGCGGCCAGCTTGGGAATCTGTGGGACAAGGACGGCGGCTTGTAGTTCGCTGAGCGGGAACGCTTCGTTGCCACGCTGGCTATGGACCCGAATTCGCTGCAGCACGTCTTCCCGATCAGACACAATCGCGCCGCCGCGACCCGCGGTGAGCAGTTTGCTGCCGCCGAAGCTGAGCACGCCGCAGTCTCCCCACGAACCGGCAGGGCGGCCCTGCACGAGCGCCCCAGGAACCTGACAAGCATCTTCGACGACCGCCAGGCCGCGGCGATCGGCTATCTCGCGAATCTGCCGCATGTCGGCCAGCGAGCCGTGCAGGTGCGAAGCAATCACCGCTTTCGTCTCCAGCGAGACGGCCGCTACAACTTGCTCTGCATTGATGTGCCATCCGTCCGCGACAACATCGACAAGCACCGGCCGCGCGCCGACAGCCTCGATCGCCCGAAAGTTGCCGGGAAAGTCATAAGCCGCCAGGATCACTTCATCGCCGGAACCGACTTTGAGTCCGCGCAAAGCGAGTTCGACGGCAATCGTCCCCGAAGAGCACAAGAGCGAGTGCTTTGTGCCGCACAGCTCCTGCAACAATTCACAAAGTCGCGTGGAAGATGGACCGGAATAGCGTCCCCAACTCCCGTCGGCAAAGGCTGCAACGAGCGCGGCACGCACGTCGTCATCCGGCTGCGGCCAGGGAGGTGGAGTGAGGCGAGTATTGTCGTTCACGGATCGTCTCAGGGAGCTGACGCTCCCCGCTCGCCTAGAATCCCAGCCCGCTTCCCGTCAGCACACCCGTCCCCACCGTTCCATCGTGAATGTGGAACATGCTCGGAAACACCTCGGCCCAGCGGCGATTGCCTGCCGGGCAATACTGCCGGCTGTTTCCCTCGATAGCAACGATCGTCGGGATGCGGGCGGCGATGCTGGCCGAGTGCAGGAACGAGTAGCCTGGGCAGCTCAAATCCTGTACGCACAGGAACATGCCGTACTTCTGTGCCGCAGCTCCCATCAGCAACGCCTCGGTATGCCCCTTGCAGGCTTTGAGGGCGACGCCGCTGTAGCCCTGCTCACGAGCCAGTTGCAGGCTCTCCAAATCAACGAGCGATTCGTCGATTACCACCGGCTTGATCGCGGCCGCTTTGTGCATCTTGTTTTCGGGGTGTTTTTTCAGGTCGCGATGCGTCGGCTGCTCGATGTAATGCACGCGATCGAGTGCTGCCGGCGATCGCTCGGCCAACTGCCGCAGGAAATCGAGCAAGTAATCTACGCTGGCACACTTCTCGTTGAAATCGAGCGAATAGTGCCATGTGGTCACACCATGCGACGCCTGTGCCTCGACCGCGACTCGCTCGACGCCAACTACCCGGTCAACATCCCACGCGAGATCGTCTCCGTTGAGCTTGATCTTCAGATGCGTGAGCCCGTCCGCCACGATCCATTCGCCCAGGGTGTTCGGCAAACCGTCCTCCAGCCACGTGGTCACCTCGCTAGCCGTCAGCGGATCGAGCGCGCCGACGAGGTGATACAGCGGCATCTTCGCCTTCGGTTGGCGTAGCGTGTATTGGTCCAGGTATTCTCCGGCAAACTCCGGCGTCAAATAGTACGCCAAATCGTGCTCGACAAATTCCCGGCCCAGCAAATTGTACGAATTGGCTCCGAGCGTCTTGCCGTAGGCATCGTGAATCGCGGCCTCAAACGGGCTGGCCGAGACCAACTCAGCGAGTTTGGGCATCGCCTCAGCCAGACCTAGATCCTTGACGGCCGAATTGGCCATTGCCGGATGCTGTTCGGCAAGTTCACGTGTCAGATCGAGCGGATGGCCGATGCCGCGGAATTCAGCGATCACTTTCTCCAGTCGCTGAGCGAACGATTCCATCGCTGCCAACGACTGTGCGGGCGTGACGGCACCGCTCGGCCACGCCCAAACATTGCCGATCGGCATCGAGCCCATGCCCCGACCGCGGCGGCCATCGCGAGTTTCGACTTCAACAGCCACATTCGCGATGACCACATCCGTAACGACGCGGCCACCGAACTTGATGGGCGAACGATAGTCGATCCGTTCCGTGTCCAGCGCCACATCGACAATGCGAATATCCGTCGGCTTGCTCATGCCGACAGTATGGCGCGGAGCACGAACTTACGCCAGAATCCCGGTGCGAATCGCCCAGACGGCGGCTTGCGTGCGATCGGTCACGCCGATTTTTTTCAGCAAGTGCTGCACGTGCTCTTTGACCGTTTCGTAACTGATCTCCAGATCGTCCGCAATCTTCTTGTTCGTGTGCCCTTCGACGATGTGCGTGAGCACTTCCATCTCGCGGCGGGTGAGAGGCACATCGAGGTCGAACGTTGTGCGCGGCGCGGCGAGAGCGCTCGTCACGCGGCGCAACTCTTCGCGGGTCCACAGGCTTTCGCCGGCGGCTGCCCGGCGAATGGCGGTGACGAGTTCTTCCTTCGACGAACCCTTCAGCAAGTAGCCCGCGGCACCGAGAGCGACCGCGCGAGCCGCGAAAGACGGATTGTCGTAGCCCGTGTAGATCAACACGGGCAAGTTGGGCCGTTCCGCTTTGATGCGAGCGAGTGCCGCCAGGCCATCTCCTTCGGCAAGTCGAATGTCCAGCAACACCACGTCGGCCTTTGTGGTGGCGGCTTTTTCCACGGCGTCGGAAGCGGTCTGTGCCACGTCGATCGCCGTGATCTCGGCATCGGCCAGCAGCGACTCCAGCCCCGAGCGAACAACCGGTTGGTCCTCAACCAGCAATAGACGAACGGCCATAAGATGGCGCCGAGTGCGCGGGCAGCGCGCCGGTGGAACATCAGTAAAGTCGGCTGGCAATCCTTGCTTGCATGGTCACGGCAACTGTTCCGTTTTGCCGCGCTGCGGACACCCGCAACAAAGCCGTCCCTGCCCCGGAGCGACCTTGAACAGCAGCGCAAGAATTCTTTCAGTAGATTTCCAATAGCAAGTATGTCATAAAAAATACCACCCGGCCAATCCGACCAACGGGTTAGTTGACAACCCCCATAATAAGCACAAATACTCGATCTGCACGTGAATTTACGGCATTTCGCTCAGGCAAATGGCTGCTTCGCCCACCCTCCGCAAGCGGCCATATTTGCGGCAAACGGCATACAACCGGGCCGTCTTATGCCGAGTACCCCTTTCGAGCCACCTTGTAGTGAACTCCAAACGCATGCGCGGCCCATTCGTATCCACGGTCGAATTCAAGTGTCGATTTCGATCGCCGAATAACGACCAACGGTAGAACCACCAAGCCGCACGCATTTGTAATCTCTCGATTAGTTGATGATTCGACGATCCCCTGCGAACCGTCTATCATTACGGGAATCCTTCCTTTCGCCGCGTCTCGTCCTGCGACGATTCGCGGCCAGAGTGACAAGGAATTGAGCGTTGGACCACCGCCACACAAACACCGAACTGGGACCGGCCGAGATCACGCTCGCCGCGCCGTCGGACTCGTCGCTCTCCTGCGTCGGCTCCGCCTGCAAGGTTCACTTGGTCGAAGGGAGCGGCACCGAGCTTTCCGGCGAAACCGAGAATCTGCTCCGTTCTCGCTTGCGGAGCGCCGCCCTGCTCAGCTTCTCAGGATTCGCCGCGTTCCTGGTGTGGCACATCATCCGCCTCGATTTAGGGACGCTCGAATCGGCAGTCGTCTTCGTCGCTCACATTTTCACGACGGCCATATTGGGACTGATCGGCCTGTCGCTCTGTTCGCGGTGCCGCATGACCACGCGGCAACTCCGCTGGTTGGAACTGGTGACGTTTGGCATACCGGTGGCATTTTTCCTGCTGATCCAACACAGCAAATTCGTCATCTGGGCCGACACCTATGGCATGTTGCCTGGCCTGAGTGCAGCCTGGCTGCTGCAAATCTTTCTGTACGCCTTGTTTATCCCCAACAACTGGCGACGGGCGGCGTGCGTCATTGGCACGATGGCGGGCGCTCCACTGGCGGGTCTGCTCATCACAATTTGGCTTGATCCCGATAGCGCTGCCGCACTCCGCTTCGATCCGCAGGTGACGATCGAAATGGTGCTCGTCCTGTCGCTGGCCGCTGCCAGTGCGATTTGGGGCGTTTACACAATCAACACCCTCCGCACCGAGGCATATCGGGCGAAGCAGCTCGGCCAATACCGCCTGAAGCGGCTGATCGGCAGCGGCGGCATGGGGGACGTGTACCTCGGCGAACACCAGCTCATGAAGCGCCCTTGCGCGATCAAGGTGATTCGCCCGGAAAAAGCTGGTGATCCGAAGGTGCTCGCCCGCTTCGAGCGTGAGGTGCAGGCCACGGCGAAACTCTCGCATTGGAACAGCATCGACATCTTCGATTACGGCCGGTCCGACGACGGCACGTTCTATTACGTGATGGAATACCTCCCCGGCATGAATCTCTCGGAACTGGTGCGGCGCTATGGTGCGATGCCCGCGGCCCGCGCGATTCACCTGCTGCGGCAAGCATGCGATGCGCTCCAGGAGGCCCACGACGTGGGCCTCGTCCATCGCGACATCAAGCCGGCGAATATCTTTGCGGCTGTTCGCGGGGGCCTGTTCGACGTCGCGAAGCTGCTCGATTTTGGCCTGGCCAAACCGCTCTCCAACTTTGAGGGCGATCAGATCACTCAGGAAGGAACGATCACCGGTTCGCCCCTCTTCATGTCTCCTGAGCAAGCGATTGGCGACCGCGAGCCCGACGCCCGCAGCGATGTGTACGCGATGGGGTCCGTCCTCTATTTCCTGCTCACGGGCAAGCCTCCTTTTGAGGACGACAAGCCGATGCGCGTCCTCATTGCCCACGCTCACGACGCTCCCGTTCCGCCGTCGCAGCACAATCCCGATGTGCCCGACGATCTGGAGCTCATCGTGATGCGCTGCTTGCAAAAGAACCCGGACGACCGCTATCAGCGAGCCGCCGAATTGATGCTCGCCCTGGACGACTGCGATGATGCTGGCCGCTGGACCCGCGACCAGGCCCGCGACTGGTGGCAGCGCAACGAGCGCGGCGCGATGCAGAGCGAGGCGGAACTAGTGGCGGGATAAGCCTGGTGTGGTTTCCACCCTGTGGCATCTCCTCACACCGCGATCAGACGCCCATCGCCAGCCCGGCCCGAGTGATATACTATGAGGTGTTTCAGGCTGCGGCGCGTCGTCCGACGACCGGCCCGAAGTCGTTTCTCCGTCTTGGTTTGTGTCCCATGAATGCTCCTGCCCAGATGCGTCCCCGCACGATGTTCCAGAAGATCTGGGACAACCACGTCGTTCATGCCGAGCCTGGCCGCCAGGCGATTGTGTACATCGACCTGCAGCTGGTGCATGAAGTGACCAGCCCGCAAGCGTTTGAGGGGCTGCGGCTGGCGGGGCGGAAGGTTCGCCGGCCGGAGCTGACCGTCGCCACGCCCGACCACAACATTCCCACCACCGACCGGAGCCTGCCGATTGCCGATCCGATTTCGCTCAAGCAAGTCGAGGCGCTGCGGCAGAACTGCCGCGACTTCGGCATCAAGCTCTATGACATGCACGACGTGCGGCAGGGGATCGTGCATGTCATTGGGCCGGAACTTGGCCTCACGCAGCCGGGGATGACGATCGTCTGCGGCGACAGCCACACGGCCACGCACGGTGCGTTCGGCGCTCTCGCCTTCGGCATCGGCACGAGCGAGGTCGAACACGTGCTGGCGACGCAGACGCTGCTGCAATCGTTGCCCAAAACGCTGGAATTGCGCGTCGAGGGGCCTCTGCTCCGCGGCGTGACGGCGAAGGACCTGATTCTGTACCTCATTGGCCAGATCACCACCGACGGCGGCACCGGTTACGTCATTGAGTACACGGGCGAGGCAATTCGCGGCCTGTCGATTGAAGAGCGAATGACCGTCTGCAACATGTCGATCGAAGCTGGTGCTCGGGCTGGCATGATTGCCCCGGACGACAAAACCTACGAATACATTCGCGGCCGTGAGTTCGCTCCGAAGGGGGCCGATTTCGACGCTGCCGTCGCCCGCTGGAAAGAGCTGCCGACCGATGCCGGGGCGACTTACGATAAGTCGCTCGTGTTCCAGGCGAAGGACATTTCACCGCAAGTCACTTGGGGGACCAATCCGGGCCAGGTCGCGCCAGTCGTTGCGAAGATTCCCAACCCTGCCGACTTCGCCGACCCGACCGATCAAAAGACGACGGCTCGCGCCCTGGAATACATGGGCCTCACCGCCGGCACTCCTCTGACCGAAGTGAAGATCGACCGCGTCTTCATCGGCTCCTGCACCAATGCCCGGATCGGCGACCTGCGAGCTGCCGCAGCCGTGGTGAAGGGGCACAAAGTCGCCCCAACGGTCCACGCGATGGTTGTCCCTGGCAGTGGCCAAGTGAAGCGCGACGCTGAGGCCGAGGGGCTCGACCGCGTGTTCAAGGAAGCCGGCTTCGAGTGGCGCGAAGCAGGCTGCAGCATGTGTCTGGCGATGAATCCCGACAAACTGGAGCCCGGCGAGCGCTGCGCCAGCACGAGCAACCGCAATTTCGAGGGCCGCCAGGGGAAGGGTGGTCGCACTCACCTCGTCTCCCCGGCAATGGCCGCCGCCGCTGCGGTGGCGGGGCACTTTGTGGATATTCGAGAGTGGAGTTACAAGGCGTAAAGGAATTGACCGACGCTCGTCCCCAAAAAATCTGTAATCTGAAATCCTCCACCTGAAATCCATGCAACCCTTCACCACCCACACCGGCCTCGTCGCTTTAATGGACCGGGCCAACGTCGATACCGACCAGATCATTCCCAAGCAGTTTCTCAAGCGGATTGAGCGAACGGGCTATGGGCCGTTTCTGTTTTACGATTGGCGGTATCACGACGACGGGAAGACGCCGAATCCCGAGTTTGAGCTGAACAAGCCAAACGCGGCCGGCGCGAGCATCCTCGTGACCCGCCGCAATTTCGGCTGCGGGTCGAGCCGCGAACATGCCGTCTGGGCGATAGAGAACTACGGCTTTCGCGTCGTCATCGCGCCGAGCTTCGCCGACATCTTCTACAACAACTGCTTCAAGAACGGCGTCTTGCCGATTCGCCTCAGCGAGGAGCAAGTCGAGGATCTGTTTCAGCGAGCGGCCAAGCCGGGCTACAAGCTGACCGTCGATCTGCACGAGAATGTCATCACCGACGGGCACGGCCTGTCGATCCCGTTCCAGGTCGAGCCGGCCCGGCGGCACAACTTGCTGCACGGGCTGGACGACATCGCCCTCACCCTGCAGCACGCCGACGAAATCGCCTGCTACGAGCGGACTCGCGGCATGCAACCCGTGTGAGAGTGTGGCTTGGGACTCCTGACCCCGCCCGCAATCGGCGAGGTCGGAGACCTGCGCCGAACTGAGCTTTCAGGGCGACAAGTCGTCCCACTTGCCCGCCCCGCCACCGTCGGCAAGAATGCCCAGATTGACTGCCTGCCGACTTCCTTGACCTGCCCCGCGAACCCACCTGTGGAGCCAACTCATGCGCCGCCTTCTCCCGGCTGCCGGAGCGCTCGCCGCCTGTGCGATCAGCCTGTCCGTGCTGCTCGCGGCCGAACCCGAACTCGGCAAGCCGCCGTTGGGCCTGAAGCCCGTACCGGTGCCGACCGACAACCCGCTCACGAAGGAAAAGGTCGAACTGGGCAAGCAGCTCTATTTCGATCCACGACTGTCGTGCGACGAGACGGTGAGCTGCGCGAGCTGCCACGATCCGAAGAAGGGTTGGTCGAACGGCGAAGGGGTCGCGACCGGCGTGCGGAATCAGAAAGGGGGCCGCAGCGCCCCGACGATCATCAATGCGGCGTATTCGGACCTGCAATTCTGGGACGGCCGCGCCTTGGCGCTCGAAGGGCAGGCTCTCGGCCCGATTCAGAACCCGATCGAGATGGATCACAAGCTCGAAGAGTGCGTGACCAAGCTCAACAAGATCGAAGGCTATCGCAAGCAGTTTCAGAAAGTATTTGGCACCGACGTCACGTCCGACGGCATTGCCAAGGCGATCTCGGCCTTCGAGCGGACGGTCCTTTCTGGCGACGCTCCCTACGACCGGTTCAAGAACGGCGACAAGTCGGCCCTTTCCGCCGCTGCCCAACGCGGCATGAAGGTTTTCTTCGGCAAAGGGCAGTGCTCCTCGTGCCACACCGGCCACAGTTTTAGCGATTTTTCGTTTCATAACATCGGCGTCGGCATGGAGAAGGACAAACCCGACCTGGGCCGCTACGAAGTGACGAAGTTGCTCGGCGATAAGGGCTCGTTCAAGACGCCAACACTCCGCGAGATCGCCCGCTCCGCTCCCTACATGCACGACGGCCGCTTCGCCACGCTGGCCGAAGTGGTCGATTATTACGACAAAGGGGCCTTCAACAATCCGCAGCTCGACGAAGGGATCTTTCCGCTCAAGCTCACACCTGCTGAAAAGGCCGACCTTGTGACGTTCCTGACCGAAGGACTCGCCAGCGAGTCGTATCCCGATATCGCTCCGCCGAAGCTGCCTTAAACTCAACCGCTACCAATCCATCCCTCACGATATTCTGCCCTCGGAGACCTGCTTCGATGAACCGCACGCTCACTTATATCTGTTTGCTGTCCGCGTTTGGCATTGGCCTCGTCGTCGTTGCCGAAGACGCCAAGTTTGAATCCGTTCTCGGCGGCCTCTCGAACCCCTGTGGCATTGCCGTGCAGCCAGAAACGGGGCACATCTTCGTCTCCGATAGCGCGACCGGCCGCGTTATTCGGATCGTGGACGGGAAAGCCCAGGACGTGATTACCGGCTCGCCGAAGGACGTGTACGGCAAGGGGCCGTTCTTCGACATCGGCCCGCTGGGGCTCGTGTTCCTCGACAAATCGACCCTCGTCGTCGGCGATGGCGGCCTCAAAGACGGCGATGAATACCTGCGGGTCTTCTCGGTTCCCGAAGCAGGCGGCGCAGCACTCAACTACGAGAAGGATGCGACCAAGAGCGGCCCGCTCGCAGCGGCGGAAGGGATCGTCGGCGAAGGAAACCTCTATGGCCTGGCCGCGACGAAGGCCGCCGTGTACGTCACCTGCAACGGCGACGACACGAAGGGATGGGTCGCCAAGGCGGACATCACCGGCACCAAACTCGGCAAGCTCGAACGGTTCATTCCGACGAAGGAAGCGGTCGAAGTCGATGCTCCCGTTGGCATCACGATCAGCCCGCGCGGCGAGATCGTCGTCGGCCAGATGGGCGAAGTGAACAAGCCGAAGGACAGCCTGCTGACGTTCTACAGCGCCAAGACCGGCATGAAGCTGATGAACGTCGAGACGGGCCTGTACGACATCACGGGCGTGGCGTACTCACCGAAGACCGGCAGCCTCTATGCGACCGACTTCGCCTGGATGGCGGCCGGCGAAGGGGGGCTCTTCCGGCTCGATTCCGATCCGAATAACCCGGCAGCTGGCGTGAAGGCGGTCAAGGTCGCTTCGCTCGACAAGCCGACCGCCCTGGCGTTCGCCCCCGATGGGACGCTGTATGTGACGGTTGTCGGTCCGAAGAAGGAAGACGAGAACGCGCCGAAGGAAGGAAGCGTGCTGAAGTTTGCCCCGGGGCTGTAGTCGTGGGGCGGGCGTCCCGCCTGCCTAAGCGTGTCCCGCCGGCACTTCCTCGTGCCGCGTGACGACGAAGCCCATCTCCTCGATCATCCGGTAATCGGCTTCGGGGGCCTGCCCCTTCGTCGTCAGGTAGTCGCCGACGAAGATTGAGTTGGCGACATACAGGCCCAGTGGCTGCAGCGTGCCCAGGTGCAACTCGCGGCCGCCGGCTATTCGCAGCTCGCTTCGTGGATTGACGAGGCGGAACATGGCCAGCGCCTTGAGACAATAACGCGGCGTCAGCTTGGTCACGTGCGCCAGCGGTGTGCCGTCGATGTCGATCAGGAAGTTGAGCGGGATCGACTCGACGCCCAGCTCACGCAACTCGAACGCCATCCGCACCACATCGGCATCGCGCTCTCCCATGCCGATGATGCCGCCGGAACAAAGCGCGAGACCCGCCTGGCGCACGGCCTTGAGAGTTTCGACGCGATCAGAATAGGTATGGGTCGTGCAGATCTGCTCGTAGAACTCCGGACTGGTATTCAGGTTGTGATTGACCTTGTTGACTCCTGCCGCCGCCAGCCGCTGGGCTTGATCGGGCGTCAGGAGGCCCAAGCAAGCGCATACTTCGAGGTCGTAGCGGCTTTTGATTTCAGGGACGATCGTTTCGACCGCCCGCAGCTCGCTTTCGCTCGGTCCACGAGCCGAGATGACGATGCAGTAGGTCTTGCTGCCGCGCTCAGCGGCGACGCGAGCCCCGTCGAGCAGCTTGTCGCGACTCAGCAGGTTGTACTTCGGAATCGTCGCCTCGGAGACCTTCGACTGTGAGCAGTAATGGCAATCCTCCGGGCAAAGGCCGCTCTTGGCATTCATCAGGAAGTACAGCTGCACGGTGTTGCCGAACCAGCGGCGGCGCACGCGATACGCAGCGGCCAGGATTTCGAGCAGCTCCACATCCGGCGCAAGAAGGATTGCGAGGGCGTCTTCTTCAGTGAGGTCGTAGCCAGCCAGGACACGGTCGGCCAGCTCGGTCCAGTTGGCGGTGAGGTTCGCGGTGGCGGTGGCGATCATCATGGTGAACTAGTCAGCGGGGGCCGAATCGGTCAAGATGCAACGAGCGGCTTCAGATTTCGGATTCTAACTAGCGGCTGCGGTTCATGTTAGGCCACCATTACGTCCGCGTCGGAGTGCTCGGCAGCGTGGGGCGGTTCGCCGCCGTCGATGCTCAGCGCTATGCCCGCGGAACGCGGGTCGTCTGCCGCACGGGCCGCGGGCTGGAAGTGGGCGAAGTGCTGGCCCCGGTGGGCGATGTCGCAGATCAGCCGGCCGAGGGGGCGGTTCTAAGGCGCGTGACCGTCGAGGACGATCTCTTGCTGGCCCGCTTGGAAAAGAACAAAGAGGCGGCCTATCGCGCCTGCGAAGAGCGGCTTGTCGAGCGAGGCATTCCGGCGGTGCTGGTTGATGTCGAGCACCTCTTCGATGGACAGTCGCTGCTGTTCTACTTTTTGGGCGAGACAACGCCCGAACTGGACGATCTGACCGCGGAACTCGCCGAGGTCTATGAAGCTAAGGTGCAGTTCCGCAAGTTTACCGACACACTCACCGCCGGCTGTGGTCCCGGATGCGGCACAGATGACGCGGAACATGGCTGCAAGAGCGGTGCGTGCAGCACGTGCGCGGTCGCATGTGGAGTGAGCAAGCGGCACCACTAACCTTGCGAGTCGCGGTACACGCGCCCCGCCTCCACATAGTGTTCTGCCGCGTGGCGAATGCGTGCGAGGTCGCGCTCGGTCACCTGCCGCTTGACCTTCGCTGGCTGGCCCATCGCAATGCTGCCAGGCGGAATATCGGTGCCTTCGGTGACAACCGCTCCCACGGCGACAATGCTGCCCCGGCCGATTTTCGCGCCATTCATGACGACCGCCCGCATGCCAATGAGGCAATCGTCCTCCACCGTCGCCCCATGCACGATCGCCCCGTGCCCGACGGTTACACGATCGCCGAGTGAGCAGGGAACTCCTGGATCGGCATGCAGCACGCAGCCATCTTGAATGTTCGTCTGCCGGCCGATGCGAATCGCGTCGGTATCGCCCCGAATGACTGCGTGATACCAGACGGTCGATTCGGGGCCGATGGTCACATCACCAAGGACGACGGCGGTCGGAGCGATCCAAGCGGTAGGATCGATTTGCTCGGGGCGATGTTGCGTGTTGGCGGCGTCCATGGACGGTGAGTGGTGAGTGGTGAGTGGTCGAGGGTATGCTACTTTACCACCCACCACTCACTTACTCACCACTCACTGTGCATTCCGACCTCCCTACCATCGCCCAGTCCGCACAACGCATGCGCTCGGGCGACCTGCGGCCGATCGACCTCGTCGAGCATTGCCTTGCACGGATCGAACAGTTCGAGTCCGACGTGCATGCCTGGGTGCTGTTCGACCCCGAGGGAGCGCGGCGCGAGGCGAAGCGGCTGAGCAAATTGGCCGATGACGACGAATTTCTCGGCCCGCTGCACGGCATTCCGATCGGGATTAAGGACATCATCGACGTCGCCGGCTGGCCGACGCGATGTGGCTCGCCGCTTCGATCGGGTCACGTCGCCACGACCGATGCGCCGGTCGTGGCGCGACTGAAGAAGGCCGGGGCGATCATCCTCGGCAAGACGGTGACCACCGAATGGGCCGGCTTCGATCCGCCGATCACCCGCAATCCGTGGAACCTGATGCATACACCCGGTGGCTCGTCGAGCGGCAGTGCCGCTGCGGTCGCTCTGGAAATGTGCCACGCCGCACTCGGCACGCAGACGGGCGGGTCGATCATCCGCCCGGCGGCCTATTGCGGCGTATCCGGTCTGAAACCGGGGCACGGCGACATTAGCATGGACGGCATCGCCCCGCTCACGCTGCATCTGGATCACGTCGGACCAATCGCCCGCACCGTTGCCGACCTGTATGCCGTCTGGCAGCCGCTGGCGATCGGCGCTCACGGCAGCATCGACAGCCTGTTCACGATGCAATGGGCCCGGCACGATCTGGACTTCTGGCTCGATTGCTACGGGGCGAACAAAACGCTGTTCGTGCTGGAAGGGCCGCTGCTCGAGCGGATGACGCCCGAGGTTCGCGACATCACGAGCCGAGCGATCGACCGGCTGCGAAGCTCGGTTTGGGTCCGACCGCTCGAATTGCCGGCCGCATTCGAGCACGTGCTCGTGTGGCATCGGCGAATCATGGCAGCCGAAGCGGCGGCCTACCATCGTGAAACATTCCCCGCACAGCGCGAGCAATACGGCCCGCGCATCGCCGAACTGCTCGACGAAGGGCAATCCGTCCGCGGCATCGACTATGCCCAAGCCCTGATCGAGCGCGAGCGACTGCGGAGCGAATTGGCGTCGCTCCTCGGGGCGAACAACGATCTGCTCGGCTGTCTCGTCATGCCAGCGACGCCATCGCCCGCGCCGGGGCTGGAAACGACCGGCGATCCGGCATTCAATGCTCCGTGGAGCTACCTCGGGCTCCCCTCGCTGACGATTCCTTGCGGAAGGGCCACGAACGGCTTGCCCACTGGCCTGCAGTTTATTGCCCTGACGATGCCACAGGTTTTTGCGATGGCGGGCCTCTGCGAGCGGGTGCTGCAATTTCGCGATCGACCACCTTTGCTGGAGATGGTGTGATGACATTACGGATTCTCATTGCTGCCTTGCTACTCGCCGCTGCGCCAACGTTCGCGGCCGAATCCGATCCGCTCAAGCCGCCGGCGATCGAGACGCAGGAAGTACCGGTGATTCCGCCTGAATTTGCCGCGAGGCTGTCGCAGTACCAAAACACTCGGGCCGCGGGCTTTGCGGGCTGGGACCCGGCCGAGAAAGGGATGCTCGTCCGCACGCGATTTGGCAACTCGCTGCAACTGCATCGCGTCTATGAACCCGGCGGCCGACGCGAACAGATCACGTTCGAGAGCGAACCGGCCGATGGGATGTTCATTCCGAAGACGACCGACGACGCCATCCTGATAACGATGAGCCGCGGCGGAAACGAGAACGGCCAGGTCTATTTCCTCGACCGTGCACGATTCAAAACGACGCTCCTCACCGACGGCAAGAGCCGCAACCGGATCGACGCGATTCGCCGCGATGGCGGGCAGATGATCGTCGGCAGCAACCAGCGGAACGGCCGCGACACTGACCTGTACCTGGCCAACCCGCGCGAGCCGGGCTCGATGCGGATGCTGATGGAGGTGAACGGAGAATTTTGGAATGCAGCCGATTGGTCCCCCGACGGCAAGCGGCTCTTGCTGGAGCGATATGTCTCGGCCAACGAAGCGTATCCCGCGATTCTCGACCTCGAAACAAAACAGCGAACCGACCTGCCGCTGCCGACGAAGGAGAAGGCGGCGATAGGGGCGTTTGCCTTTGCAGCCAATGGCAAGTCGGCGTGGATTGTGACCGATGCACGGGGAGAGTTTCTACAGCTTGCCAGGCTCGATCTCGCGACTCACAAGTACGAGTGGTTTACCGACGATATTCCGTGGGATGTGAGCGGCTTGGCAGTCGAGGAAGAAACCGGCCGCGTCGCGTTCACCGTCAATGCCTCGGGCGCGAGCCGCCTCTTTATTCTCGATCCGCTGGCGAGCGGCAGCTTCAAGCGACGCGCGCTCGACATCCCCCGCGGCATCCTTTCGTCGCTCGATTTTTCGGAGGGCGGCAAGCGACTTGGCTTCACTCTTGCCCGGCCCGATGCACCGGCCGATGCCTACTCGCTCGATCTGGCCAATAGCAAGCTCACCCGCTGGACGTACAGCGAAGTGGGCGGGCTCGATCCGGCGTCGTTCATCTCTGCGGTGCCGATCGAGGCGAAGTCGTTCGACGGTCGGATGATTCCCGCGTGGTACTATCGCCCGCGAACGGCATCGGCCGAGAAGCCGGCGCCGGTGCTGATTCAGATTCACGGCGGACCAGAGGGACAGGCCCAGCCGTTCTTCAGCGGCACCACGCAGTTCTTTCTGAATGAATTGGGCGTTGCGGTCCTCGTGCCGAATGTTCGCGGCTCGTCGGGCTACGGCAAAACGTATCTCAAGCTCGACAATGCCGAGCTGCGCGAGGACAGCGTCAAGGACATCGGCGCGATGCTCGACTGGATCGCCCAGCAGCCGGAACTCGACGCGAAACGGGTCGCGGTGAGCGGCGGCTCCTATGGCGGTTACATGGTGCTGGCGTCGCTGGTGATGCATGGGGAGCGGATCAAGGCGGGAATCGACAACGTCGGCATCTGCAATTTCAACACGTTCCTCAAAAACACGGCTGGTTACCGGGTCGATCTGCGGCGGGCCGAATACGGCGACGAGCGCGACGAGAAGATGCGAGCCGTCTTCGAGCGGATCAGCCCGGCCAATCATGCCGACAAAATCGTCTCAGCCTTGCTCGTCGCCCACGGCAAGAACGACCCGCGCGTCCCGTTCAGCGAAGCCGAGCAGATCGCCGCGAAGGTTCGCGGCCACGGCCGCCCGGTGTGGACCGTCTTCGCCGACAACGAAGGGCACGGCTTTGCGAAGAAGGACAACGCCGACTACCTGCGGGCGGTCGAGGCGTGGTTTCTCAAGCAAAGCCTGGGGATCGAGTGACCTCTCGTGCCGACGCTCTGCGTCGGCACACTCGTCAGCCGTTCCACGGCTTCCAAGGCCGCATAGCGGCCAAACTTGTAGTCCCACGCAGAGCGTGGGACCGAGAGGTTCCGCCGGGCCGGCGTAACCTACTTACTTCTTCAGCAAGCACCCGACGACCAACCAGCCGTCGGCCTGTGTCTGCACATAGAAGCCGCCGGGGCCGAAGTACTTGCTCACGGCGTCGTACGCCGGCAGCTTCGCGCCGTCGATCGCTTGCTTGCGAACAGCCCCTTCTTCGGCCGGCTTGAACGTCGCATTGAGCAGCCGGGCGAGCATCGTCTCCGACTGCGGCAGCTTGTTCTGCTTGATCAGCTCGTAAGTTGCCCGATAGGCCTCGTCGGTCCGCGTGAAGAAGCGGAAGCTGTCGTTGGCCGAGCCGAGTCGCTTGATTGCCGCATCGACACGCATGAAGTCCGGCGTGCCGGCCAGATCGGGTCCGCCCTTGCCGAAACGATCGATGAACTCGACGATGAACTCGACGTGCGTCGAAACGATCAGGTGTCCTTGGAACACGGTCAGAGCCATGTTCGGCAGCACGGCGTCCTCGGCTTCTTCGTCAGCGACCGGTTCGGCTTTCCCTTCTTTCCCTTCTTTCTCTTCTTTGCTGACGAAGCCCGCACCTTCCACTTGGAAATCCGTGCCGTCTTCGGCGATCGCTTCGTCTTGCGTGAGTTCCCAAATTATCGGACCAGCCTTCGTCTTGAGCTTCTTGGCGGCAGGATCGTCCTTAAACGCCTTTTCGAGAGCCTTGGCAACGGCTTCGGGCTTCTTGATTTCCACGAGGACGATCAGCCGTTCGCTCTTCGTATCGACAGGGAGCTTCACGTCGGACATCACCGTCACGCGCTCGCCCAAATGATCGATGAGTTCACCGCGGATATTGATCTTCGGCCCGTTCGGGTCGGTTTCGAGGCTGAGCCAAATGTCGTCGAACACTCCTTCATCGCCGGCGATCGCATCGACCAGCGTCTTGGACATTTCAAACGCGTTCTTCAGGTCCATGTTGAACGTCAGATAGCTCGCCACGTCGGCGATCGCCCAAGCTTGCGGATCGAGATCCTTCGGATTCGTCGAGTTCGAGAACTGAAGCATCCGCATCGCCAGCGAATATTTGTCCTTCGCGTGTTCCCCCTTCTTCCCGGCAGCCGGCGGAGCAAAGACGTAGGTGCGGTGCAGGATTTCTTCTGTCCCCGTCGCAAACGCAATGTTCCCACCAACTCCTTGAATCCCCGTGAAGCCCTGCTCCTTCAGAATCTTCAGCATGTCGGTGCCGCGTTTACGGCGGCCACCCTGAATCGCCCGGCTCACCTCGGCATAGCCGAAAGGCTCGACGAACCACCGCAGTTGGTGTGCGCCGCCCCCTGCCGCTTTGCTGGTCAGATCCATCGTGTTCTTGAAGCCCGCGACCGTGGCAAGCGAGTCCTTCGCACTGCCGGCGAAGCGGCCGGCAATTTCCGTCGCGACCGTGGCATGATCCGTCGCCACGAGCACGTCGTCTTTGATGTAGTAGTACGCTTTGTCGGCGACCTTCGCACCCGCCGCCAGGGGCTGCGTATAGACGACCATTTCGACGCCGCCGGCCTTCAGTACCGAGCGGACGGCGTTGTTCGTCTTTTGATTCGCATCGACCTTGGCAAGCAGCGCGTCGGCTTTGACACGATTGCCCGTAATGTCCACCAAGAGCACGGTTGCATGCGATGTCTTGTCCTTCGCATCGGGCTGCACCATCGCCAGTGCGACCTCGCCCGCATAGACACCGTCCATGTCGGCCCACTTCAGACCGAGCTTCTTCCCCGCCTTTTCGAGCTTCGCCCCGATCTGCTCTTTCAGGTCGTCGATGAACGGCTTCATCACCGGGTCGTTCACGAGCTCGCCCAGCTGTGTTTCCTTGAACTTCGCCCGGACCTCGTCCACGTTCTGTGTGGAGACGAAGAGCTTGGTCGTGGCCGGCAACAGAGACTCGCTGGCAGGGACGGCCCAAGCCGCGGCAGGGACTGCGGCGGCCGCAGTCAAAGCGAAAACAAACGCCAACTGGCGAAAGCGGGCAGAACGCGCCACGAGGATACTCCTTCGCTGAAACCCCGATGGGAGGGGCGGGAAAGGCTGTTGCGTCGCGGAAGGGCGGGCCGTGCGAGGCGGGGCTGGGGCGGCGGAAACAGGCGGAACACATCGCGCAGCTGCTTCCTTCCCTATCGGCATTCCCCGCCGAGTTATGACGGATTGCCCTTCACTTTCTCCCATTTTGACGGACGCCCGTTGGCCGGCCAAAGTGCCAACCAGCGGCGACCACCATGATAGAACCTTGCCGCCGAATCGGTAAAGCCACGTTGACTTTACCGCCTGCGGGGTTTTTGCCCCCTTGGGTTGACAACGGGGCGGGTGAGTGAACCTACGGCCGCCTCGCCAGCGTCCGAAAGTTCTGCACATTCTGGACCACTTCCCCCGCATCAAGGCGGCGGTGGTGGATCGCCATTGCCTCGATCATGCCGTGCCAAGGGGACTTGCCCGCGACATCAGCCCCGATCGCCAGGGGACCGGAAGTCCATTCTGCTAGCGAGCCTCTGACTTCCTTCGGCTCAACTTTCACCCCGTCGCGATAGGCCAGCAGTTCTCCGTCGGCGTACGTGATCGTCAGATGCATGGGGCGATTGGCTGCGATCATGGGAATCCGCAAAGGCTGCTTTTCGCTCTCGCCGTCGGTTCGCAACGTGAAGACGAACTCGCTCTTCTTCTGCGTCAATTCAAAGTTCGTCGCTTCCCCTTCGCCCGCCAGCGAAACGATGGTCGCTCGATCAGCCGGCTGCTTCTCGGCCGGCAGGAGCACGATCTCCAGCGTGAATTCGCCCGCCTCGCGCAGATGAGCCGTCACATCGCGACCGCCGTCAGCTTCGGTCAGCCAGCCGCCAGCCAGGTCGATCGTGCCGTTCAGGTCATCGAGCACGGCACTCCCTTGGCTGGCGAACTCCGCCTGAAACACGCTCTCCGATTCGCTGCTCCAGAACCGTCCGCCCACGCGAGTAAACGGATCGAGGGCGAACGCCAAAGCGTCGGCATTTTCCGGCCATTTGACCTGGCGGAAGTCGAGCGACCCATCGAGTGTCGCCAGACCGCTCTCGTCGGCTGCCACCTCAATCGGAGGCTGTGAACCGAGGCTCGCGAGCTGCACCCTTCCTTTCATTACCTCCAGCAGCGTATCGTTCTCGTTCACGCTCAGGCGGAACTGTGTGCCGAGGACCGTCGCCACCGCATGCGGCGTGACGATCTGCATCGCGCCGGCCGTTTGTCGGGCCACGTCGGCCCAGACCTGCCCCCGATCGAGCCGCAGCCGCTTGGCACCCGAGGTTGGATCGCTCTCGACCGTCAGCAGCGAATCGCCCGCGATTCGCACGAGGGACTTGTCGGCATATTCGAGCTCCAACATGCCATCGGCCGGTGTGTCGATCACTTGGCCGGCAAAGAGCGTCCCCTGCGCAGTTAGCGGTTCATTACGGCTGTTGCGAGTGGAGGTGACCGCTCCCTGCATGTCGCGCACCTTGGCAACGGCGATGTCCGGCCGCGGCAAGAATCGCGGCACCAGCCACGCAGACACGGCAATCGCGAGAATCGACGCGGCGAGCACCGCTTGTACCCACACACGATTGGGGCGACCGACCGGCCGCTCGTTCTCAGCAGCCGCCATCTCTTGCAAGCCGACGACGTGGCTATCGATCTCCTGCTCGCTCCGCTCGTGATCGGAAATGCGCTGCTTAACCTGTGCCCGAAAGTCCCGCCGATCGACGATCAGCTTCTGGGCGAGCAAATCATCGACCATGAGCTGTTGGCGCAGCGCGACCGCCCGGGCCGGTTCGGCCTTCAATCCGGCGATCAGTTCATCGAGCTCGTCCGCAGACAGCTCGGACTGATCGTCGAGGAAGCGGTGAACTAGGGCATCTAGGTTCGACACAGTAGCTAGCAGTTCCAGGTTTCAAGTTCCAGGTTTCAG